>NZ_QNRY01000021.1 GCF_003315515.1 Brenneria salicis ATCC 15712 = DSM 30166
CAGATTGTCTGATTCAATTGTTAAAGAGCAGTGCGTACTGGCCTTAGCCACTAACGCGAGGTGGCGTATATTACGCTTTCCTCTTTCAGAGTCAAGTGATTATTCCCCGACTCCCCACTCACCTCACAACCGCGCAAGCCGCTGTCGCCGGGTCAGTGGTGGCGCATTATAGGCACTTATCCGCCGCTGACAAGCGCTAAATGCAAAAAAATGATCGAGTGCGTTTTTTTTCGGCAACCCGCTGGTAAAGACGGCGTTATGAGGACTTTTTCGCCGTCAATTGCCCGAACGCCTTGCGTAAATAACATTACCGAACAGATTCACGAACCATTAATTCGGGCGTCAAGACCAAAACATTGGGTTCCGTATCAGGATGTTCCAGACGATAAAGCAAAGTATCTACGGCAAGTTCACCGAGTTCATCTTTCGGTTGATGAATTGTCGTAAGAGGAGGGGACATATAGCGGGCCAGTTCAATATCATCGTAGCCAATAACAGCAATATCTTCCGGTATCGAAAGTCCCGCTTGGTATAGTGCGCGATAAACGCCAACCGCCATGGCGTCGTTACAGGTAAACACCGCTTCAGGCCTTTCTTCCAACGTCAGTAAGCGCTGCATCGCCCGATAGCCGGTTTCAAATTCAAAATCACCGAAAATCTCATATTCATTGGGAATGGATAATCCAGCATGTTGCATCGCCTGTCGATACCCTTCTAATCGGTTGTGCGCAGTGGTTTTATCTAGCGGGCCGGCAATACAGGCTATTTTTTGATAACCGCGGGAGATGAGATAGTTGGTTGCCATCTCTCCGCCCAGCAGCGAATTATCTTTTATGACATCAATAACGCCTTCAAATGGCGCCCAATCCATCATGACCATCGGTATATAAGGATAGCGACTCACCATTTCAGGTGATGGCCGGTGACTTTCCGTGCACATCAATAATACGCCATCAACCCGCTTTTGCAGCAAAGTTTCCAGATTGCGACTCATTCTGGCCCGATCTCCTTCGGTATTGCACAAGATCAGGCTATAGCCCCGCTCATAACAACAACGCTCAACACCACGGACTAACTCGGCATAAAACGGGTTGTTGCTGGCGGTCAGCAACATGCCGATGGTTCGCGTCTGGTTGATCTTCAGACTTCTGGCCAATGCCGAAGGCGCATAATTAAGCGTTTCAATCGCGTTCATCACCTTTTCACGCACAACTTCACTGACAAAACGATTGTTATTGATGACATGAGAAACGGTTGAGGTGGAAACGCCCGCCAGACGAGCGACATCCTTCATTGTGGCCAAAAGATCACCCCTGAGCTAACAAGAACGCGTCAATCTCGTCACGCCATGGAACAGAAGGCTGAGCCCCACGACGCGTTACCGCAATTGCCGCCGCCGCGTGAGCGAACCTGACGGCGGAAGACAGTGGCTGATTCTCCAGCAAAGCCGTCACCAGAGCACCGTTGAAGGTATCGCCAGCAGCAATCGTATCGACGGCTTTTACCCGATAACCGGGGATGCGCTGACCTTTTCCTTTCACACTCAACCATACTCCGCGGCTACCCAGCGTAATAAGAACGGTACCGATCCCCTTCCCATGTAAAACCTGAGCGGCGCGTGCGGCATCTTCCTCCGTCTGAACGGATACACCTGTCAGATACTGCGCTTCCGTTTCATTCGGTGTAATCATATCCACCAGCGACAATAACTCATCAGGCAATGTACAAGCGGGAGCAGGATTCAGGATGACCTGGGTTTGGTGGTCATGAGCCAGTTTAGCGGCGGCAATAACCGTTTCCAACGGCGACTCAAGCTGCATCAGTAATGCGGAGGCATCGATAATATGTTGCTGATAGCGTTCAAGATAGTCTGGTGTAACAGCGGCATTCGCTCCGGCATTAATGGCAATCACGTTTTCCGCGTCGCCGTTAACGAAAATGAGGGCAACACCCGTTGTTTCATTTTTGATGGCTTCGACCGCCGAGACATCAATCCGGTCATCAGATAACTGTTGGCGTATCCGGGTGCCGATATCATCATCTCCCACGCAAGCGATGAAAGCGATATCCGCCCCGCTGCGACCAGCCGCAACCGCCTGATTCGCCCCTTTTCCACCGAAAGCGACGCTATATTGCTTACCGATCACCGTTTCACCAGGGCGGGGAAATTGCTCAAGATTGAGAATATGGTCAGCATTAATACTGCCCAGAACCACCAGCTTACCTGTTTTCATCATGCTCAACCCCGATATATTAACAATGCGCCATCCCCAAAAGGATGGCGCCTGCCCTGCTTTTTTCTTTGATTATTTTGCAACCAACTTAAGATCAACAGGAATGATGGCCTGCGTTTTCTCATTTTTCAGAACTTTATCCGCAGTTTCAACGCCGATCACCCCAATTTGCTCAGGACGTTGAGCAACCGTTGCCTCCAGTTTGCCTGACTCAACAGCCCTGACGCCATCCTCAGTGCCGTCAAACCCGACAACCAGCACATCATTCTTGCCAGCGGTCTGTAACGCGCGCAACGCACCCAGGGCCATTTCATCATTCTGGGCGAACACGGCCTGCACATCCGGGTGAGCGGTCAACAGGTTCTGCATGACGTTCAACCCCTTGGTACGATCAAAATCGGCTGGTTGGCTGGCCAGAATCGCAAACTTGTTCTTTTCGGCGGATTTCATAAAGCCAGCGCCGCGCTCACGTGCGGCTGATGTTCCGGCAATACCCTCCAGTTGGATAATTTTGGCGCCTTCACCAAGTTTTTTAGCGATGAAATCACCGGCCACTTTGCCTCCGAAGGCATTATCAGAAGCAACGTGGCTGACCACATCACCACTGCTGGCGACGCGATCCAGGGTAATGACCGGTATCTTCGACTGGTTCGCCAACTTGATGGCATTACCGACGGCATCGGAATCGGTTGGGTTAATCAGCAACACTTTCGTGCCACGAACGGTCAGATCCTGAACGTTGGCCAGTTCTTTAGCCGGGTTGTTCTGGGAATCCAGCACGATCAGGTTATAGCCCAGTTTATCCGCTTCTTTTTGCGCGCCATCTTTCATTGAAACAAAGAACGGGTTATTCAGCGTTGATACCACCAGAGCAATCGTATCTTTGGCTAATGCATTGGCGCTGACCGTCGCGCTCAGCGCAACAGCAGAAACCAAGGTAGCCAGTTTTTTCATATTCATAACTCAATTCCTGTGTAAATGAAGGTTATTTACTGCTTTTGTTATCTACCAAAACCGCCAGCAAAATAACAACCGCTTTGACGATCATCTGGTAGTAAGAAGAAACACCTAATAGATTCAGTCCATTGTTAAGAAAACCGAGGATCAACGCGCCGATCAGCGTCCCGACGATCCGCCCTTTGCCGCCAGCCAGACTCGTACCGCCCAACACCACCGCCGCGATAGCGTCCAGTTCATAGCCGGTACCCGCCGTAGGTTGCGCGGAAGACAAACGAGCCACTTCAATAATCCCTGCCAAGGCCGACAACAATCCACACAGGGAATAAACAATAATCTTGATTTTATCAACGCTGATACCTGAAAGGCGGGTGGCTGATTCATTGCCGCCCAGCGCATAGATATAACGTCCCAGACGGGTGTGATGCAGCATGTACCAGGCCGCGGCAAAGACGATTGCCATGATCCAGATAGGCGTCGGCACCCCTAAAGGACGACCGATGCCAAACCAGCCAAACGCCTCTGCCGCATCGGAAAAACCGGTATTAACCGGGCTGCCGTTGGTATAGACCATCGTAACGCCACGCAGCAGCAGCATCATGACCAGCGTGGCGATAAACGCCTGAACTTTGCCTTTGGAGACAATGATCCCCGTACCGGCGCCGATCAATGCCCCCAATGCCAACGCGCCGAACACCGCCACCAGCGCATCGACCTCAAGGCCGACAATAGAAGCAGCGACCGCACCCGTCAGCGCCAGCAGAGAACCCACCGACAGATCGATACCCGATGTGAGGATAACCAACGTCATACCTACCGCCATGATTGCATTGACGGAGGTTTGCTGAAGAATGTTGAACAAGTTATTAAGGGTAAAAAAGTTAGGACTCATTGCGGAAACAATCGCAATAAGAATCAGCAAGGCAATCAGCGATTTCTGCTCCAACAGCCACTCTTTACTGAACCAGCGTTTTGCCGCGATAGATTGGGAACTCATGTCTGGCTTACTCCTGCTTTACGCCGTATTGCTTACCAACGGCCGCAGCCATCAGTGCTTCCTGGGTCGCCTGCTCAATCGGGAAATCACCACTCAGACGGCCTTCATGCATCACGATAATGCGATCACTCATTCCCAACACTTCGGGCATTTCAGATGAAATCAGTATGATGCTCAGCCCTTCTTGTTTTAACTGATTGATTAATTGGTAAATTTCTTTCTTCGCGCCAACATCGACGCCGCGAGTCGGTTCATCCAGAATCAGGACATTGGGACGCGTCATCAAGCCGCGGGCTATCGCCACTTTTTGCTGATTACCGCCAGACAATAAACCGATAGGCTGATCCATCGACGGCGTTTTGACATTGAACAGACGAATGAAATCACCCACTGCCAGTTGCTCTTGCGCATGCTTAAGCCGACCGCCGCCATGACTGAAATAGCGTAAAGCCGTCAGGGACATGTTCTCTTTTACGGACATGCCCAGAACCAGTCCATCACGTTTACGGTCTTCGGAAATGTAGACGATGCCATTGGCCAGACCGTCCTGGGGTTGACGGGTTACCACTTCACGGCCATCCAAAGCGACATAACCGCTAGTACGAGGCAACGCGCCGTAAAGGATTTTCATCAATTCTGTACGGCCCGCGCCCATCAGCCCTGCGACACCCAGAATTTCCCCGCTGCGCACGGTAAAACTGACATTATCAACGCCAGGGCCGGAAAGGTTTTCAACCTTAAGGCGCACATTACCTGGCGCCTTATTCAGCCGTGGATACTGCTCTTCCAGTTTTCTCCCCACCATCATTTCAATCAGCGTATCTTCCTTCAGTTCACCGACCGGACGTTCGCCAATGAATTGACCATCGCGGAATACCGTTACGTCATCGCATATTTCAAAAATTTCTTTCAGCCGATGGGAAATGTAAACAATGCCGCGTCCCTGAGACTGCAGTTCTTTGATAACGCTGAATAGCGAGGCGGTTTCGGTATCGGTCAGCGCATCGGTGGGTTCATCCATCACGATGACTTTCGATTCAAAGCTCAATACCTTGGCGATCTCCACCATTTGCTGATCGCCAATCGACAGTTCACCCACCAGACGGCGGCTGTCATAACGCAGATTCAGACGTTTAAGCAGTTTGTCCGCTTGCGCATACATCTTCTTCCAGTCAATGCGGCCAAAACGATGGGTGAATTCACGCCCCAGGAAAATATTTTCAGCAATCGTCAATTGCGGGATCAGATTCAATTCCTGGTGGATAATGCCTATGCCTGCTTCCTGAGAGGCTTTGGGACCGCTGAAATTCACTTCTTCACCAAGGAAATGCATCCTGCCGGCGTCTTTACTGTAGATCCCGGTCAGTATTTTCATCATGGTGGATTTGCCCGCACCATTTTCGCCCACCAACGCCATCACTTTTCCCGGATAAACATTTAGCGCGGCATTAGATAGCGCCTTCACGCCGGGGAAGGATTTCGTTATTCCTTGCAGTTGCAATAAAGGTTGCATTGGTGCCTCAGAATGTTACGCCAGCACAAAGGATGACATTGGCATACGGGGAACACTCTCCGCTGCGAATAATAGCCCTGCTTTTTCCGCTTTGCTTTTTAAAATCTTCATGGCGGACATAATGCAATGAAATTGAGTTTCCCTGGTGTTGCTCAAGTTGTTTCAACTGCTTAAGTAATGCGTCATGGATCATTGGATTTTTTATGATTATTTCTTCCGCCAGAATAGCGGCTTCAACTTGCATTTCACTGGTCACCGCGTCAACAACCTGTAAAAAGGTAGGCACATTATGCGTCAACGCCAGATCGATTCGGGTGGTGGATTCAGGGATAGGCAGGCCAGCATCACCAATAACCAATTGATCTGTATGTCCCAACCGGGCAATCACGGAAGAAACATCAGAATTCAGTAATACCGCTTTTTTCATCGCTTAACCTCACAAGCGAAACGTTTCGCTGATAAACATTTTAGAAAGAGAAAATTGAAAAGCTACGAAGATATCGCAAAAATGTGATCACTATCGAAACGTTTCGCTATCACAAAAAAAACAGCATCATCACTGTTGATGAAGCTAGCAAGAGACGGCGTGATAACGGGAAGATGTGTTGGAAGAAACTCATTTCGTCTTTCTTGCTGCGACAGCCTGAGTCAGCAGCGGCAGGAAAGCGGGCGGCGTGTTATCCGCCCTTTAGATGCAATATTACTCTCAGATTTTCTTCACATGCTTGACATCCAGCTCGGCTGAATTGAACCCTTTATCAAGTTCTCCCTGCAACTCGACCTTGTCCTGAGGCGTAATGGTTTGTCCGTTCCAGTATTTGTCATCAATCTCGACCGTAATGGTGCCGGACTCGTCACGGAACGAATAGTCCTCATCCCCGATACGCTGTTCAATGGTGCCACGCAGGATAACCCAGCTATCGTCTTTCATTTCTTTCGTTTTCGCAACAGTCGTTACGCTCCCTTGGGAGCCGACGAATCCGCCAGCAGCAGTCTGACTATTGGCGGTCGGCGCTTTCGGGTCCACAAACCCGCCGGTTTGAGCAGCGAAAACCGGCGCGACACACAATGCGGCGATAGCGAATACAGTTACTTTTTTTTTCATAGGTTGGTTTCCTTATTTCTTTCTATTTACAGTGCAGTAAAACTGCGCAATATCTGTCTTACATCAGGAAGTAGAACAAAATGTTCTTAACAAGATCTTAAGGATAGTTCAGATTTTCTTATTGATATAAATACTGCGAAGCGCGCCGCATTTAGCGGTTTTCTGGTTGTCACTCCTGCGCGTTAAACCGTATAACATCGCTATAAGCAATGAAGGTGGACGGTAATGAGAATATTGTTAATTGATGACGACCGCTTGATTGGTGATGGCCTCAAGGCCGGGTTAATTAAGCTTGGTTTCAGCGTTGATTGGTTTATGCAAGGTAAGGAGGGTTTAGCCGCAATAGATGCCGCTCCCTATGACGCGGTTGTTCTTGATCTCAGCCTGCCGGAAATGGATGGGCTGGACATCCTGCGCCGCTGGCGTCAGGCCGGACACGATGAACCCATACTAATCCTTACCGCGCGGGATGCGCTGGAACAGCGGGTTGAAGGCTTGCAGTTGGGCGCGGATGATTATCTGTGCAAACCGTTTGCGCTCAAGGAAGTGGCTGCCCGTTTGCAGGCGCTGATCCGTCGACGACATGGTCAAATACAGCCCACGCTTACCCACGGCGCGGTATCACTTGAACCGGCTTCACGCACCGTGACGCTCAACAATCAACCGCTGATGCTTAAATCCCGTGAACTGGCGCTGCTGGAACTGTTTTTGCTGCACCCCAACCGCGTACTGACGCGCGCCCAACTGGAAGAAAAACTTTATGGCTGGGACGACGATGTTTCCAGTAATGCTGTGGAAGTCCACATTCACCATTTACGTAAAAAGCTGGGCAGTGACTTTATCCGTACCGTACACGGCGTCGGCTATATTTTGGGAGAAGCGACATGATGCATCTCAGCCTGCGGTTGCGTCTGATTGCCGGTTTCATGCTGTTGACGCTGATCTGCTGGGGCATAGCCGGATTGCTTTCGTGGTATCAAACCCGCCATAACATTAACGAACTGTTTGATACACAACAGATGTTATTCGCCAAACGGCTGGCTACCATCAATCCTGCCGACACCGATGCTGGCTCGCCATCACTGCCGAAAACCAAAAAGCTGGCGGGAGATCATCGCGGTCAGCAGGAAGATGATGCGCTGGCCTTTGCCATTTTTACCCGAACCGGCCAGATGGTGCTGAATGACGGCGAAAATGGTAAAGACTTTATCTTTGATAACACCCGAAATGGCTTCACTGATGGTCGGCTGCGCGATGACAACGATAGATGGCGGATGGTCTGGCTGAAGACCGGGGATAACCGCTATGTGGTTGTCGTGGGCCAGGAATGGGAATATCGGCAGGACATGGTGTGGGATATCGTCAAAACCAACCTGACCCCCTGGCTGGCGGCGCTGCCGATTATGCTGGCGTTATTGTTCTGGTTAATCACCCGTGAACTCTCCTCCTTGAAACAGATTACCGCACAGTTGCTCCAGCGTCCGCCGGATGAAGCGACGCCACTGGAGACGAACAATATTCCCCAGGAAGTTCGTCCGCTGGTCAACGCGCTCAACCATCTCTTTGCCCGCGTCAACGATATGCTGGTGCGCGAACGCCGATTCACATCCGATGCGGCCCATGAGCTACGCAGCCCGCTGGCGGCGCTGAAGGTACAGACGGAAGTCGCTCAGCTGGCCCATGATGATGAAACCGTCAGACGTCATGCGCTGACTAACCTGGATAAAGGGATCGATCGGGCGACCCGATTGGTGGATCAGCTACTTACCTTGTCGCGACTGGATTCTGAATCGCTACTGAACGGCCAGCAAACCGTTCAATTGCAGGAACTTATGCGTCAGGTGGTTATCGATCATTATCAGCAGGCAAAAGCAGCGGGGATTGAATTGACGTTGGATTTATCGGACGTTCCGGTGAGCCGTCATGGGCACCCGTTGTTGCTGACGCTGCTGATTCGTAATTTGTTGGATAATGCCATTCGCTATAGTCATGCGGGCGGCGCCATTCATCTGCAACTCACGCCTCACGGTTTTCAGGTTACAGATGAAGGGCCGGGCATCGGCGACGACGCGTTGGCCCGCATCGGAGAACGTTTTTTCCGTCCCCCCGGACAAGAGAAATCCGGTAGTGGTTTGGGTATCTCCATCGTCAACAACATCGCCAAACTGCATGGGATGCGCGTTACCTTCGTCAACCGGCCTGAAGGGGGGCTGAAGGTCGCGGTTAATTGATAAAGCGGCTCTTGACCCGCTTTAGATTTCTACCTGAATACCCAATTCAATCAGCCGGTTAGGGGGAATTTCAAACTGATCCGCCGCACGGAGCGCATTACGGCTGAGCATCATGAAGAGTTTGCCACGTAATCGCAGATACCACTGACGTTTGCCCATCGTCAGTGACTCATTGGACATAAAAAATGAGGTTTCCAGCATCTGGCAGGTTAATCCATCCTGCCAGCAACGATGAAACACCTCTTCCACATCAGGCGTTTCGCGCCAGCCATAGTTAGCAATGACCCGCCAAAAGGTTGGCGAAAGCTGTTCCACCGTCACCCGACGCGCATTCAGCACATAGGGCGCATCTTCGGTTCGCATGGTCAACAACACCACACGCTCATGCAATATCTTGTTATGTTTGAGGTTATGCAAAAGCGCAAACGGAATGACGTGAATAGCGCGGGACAGATAAACCGCAGTGCCAGGCACCCTTATCGGCGGCGATTTTTCCAGTGACGCAATCATGGCATCCAGCGAATTGCCATGCTCATGCAGGCGGCGCAACAAACGGAAACGCTCGCTCTTCCAGGTGGTCATGATGATGAACATCACCATGCCCAGCACCAGCGGCAACCAGCCGCCGGAAAGGATTTTCACCACGTTGGCCAGGAACATCGGGACATCAATCAACAGCAGACCGGTCAACAGTATCCACACCAGATAGCGGGGCCAGCGCCAGTTCTTCATCGCTACCGTACAGAACAAAATGCTGGTTATCACCATCGTTCCCGTCACCGCGATGCCGTAGGCCGCCGCCAGATTGCTTGAGTGCTCAAAGCTGACAATCACAATTACCACCGCGATATACAATAACCAGTTAATCGCCGGTATATAGATCTGCCCGGATTCCATATCCGAAGTATGCACGATGCGCATCGGGGGCAGATACCCCAGCCGAACGGCCTGACGCGTCAGCGAAAAAACACCGGAAATCACAGCTTGCGAAGCGATGATTGTCGCCAGCGTCGCCAGGATCATCAGCGGGATCAGCGCCCAGTCGGGCGCCAGCAGGAAAAAGGGGTTTTTAATCGCTGCCGGGTTTTTTAACAACAACGCGCCCTGACCAAAATAATTCAGCACCAGAGACGGCAACACCACGGTAAACCAGGCGAGTCGAATGGGGAATTTGCCAAAATGTCCCATATCCGCATAGAGCGCCTCGACGCCGGTGATAGCCAGTACCACGGCGCCCAGCGCAAAGAAAGCGACCATTTTGTATTCGGCGAAGAAACGAACCGCATACATCGGATTCAGCGCCTGTAGCACATCGGGGTTGTTAAAGATGCTGCGCGCGCCCAGCACCCCAAGCGTAAGAAACCAAATCAACATCACCGGGGCAAACAATTTCCCCATGCTGCCGGTACCGTGCTTTTGAATAACAAACAGCAGCGTCAGAACAATAATCGACAGCGGAACGATATAGTTTTCCATGGAAGGCGCGGCAATTTCCAACCCTTCCATCGCGGACATCACTGATATTGCGGGCGTTATCACCACCTCGCCATAGAAGAAGCTGCCGCCGATCAACCCCAAAATCACCAGTACCGACGTCATTCGATCCGACATATTACGTCCGGCCAATGACATCAAGGTAAGTATCCCGCCCTCGCCCGCATTATCCGCCCTCATGACATACGTCAGATACTTAAGCGAAACGACGATAATCAATAACCAAAATATCAGAGAGAGAAAACCAAATACGGAATCGGGTTCGACACCAAAACCAAATTGTCCTGACAGACACTCCCGCAGGGTGTAAAGCGGACTGGTTCCGATATCGCCATAAACCACGCCTATCGCTGCCAGCGTGACTGCCGGAATCGAACGTTTATGTTCTGTGCTCATCAACCTTATCTTCTTTATGTATTCATTCTGTCAGCGACCTGCATCGTCGCCCAAAACGACCAGTATGAACCAAACCATTTAAAAGCCCATTCTTATATTGGTTACGAAACATTCTGTAAAAGGTGGTGTATTGATTAATCAAGCAGGAAGGGGGAATAATCGACAACAGTACGCTAATAAAAATCTGTGATCTGCCGTTTATTATTACTATTGTCTTTATAAAACTCAGGTTTTCCTGAAAAAAACAGTTCGTCTTTTGAAAACACCATGGGAATGATCATTAATTATGCTTCAATCCGCTGCGCTGGCAGAAAGAATCTCACGTCTCAGTAATGCGCTTGAGCATGGCCTGTATGAACGGCAACATGCCATTCGTTTGTGCTTGTTGGCCGCCCTCAGCGGAGAAAGCGTCTTTCTGCTGGGTCCGCCGGGTATTGCTAAAAGTATGATCGCCCGACGTCTCAAATTCGCGTTCCGTCATGCCAATGCGTTTGAATACCTGATGACCCGCTTCTCCACCCCGGAAGAGGTTTTCGGCCCGTTGTCGATTCAGGCATTGAAAGATGAAGGCCGCTACCAACGCCTGACCGCCGGCTACCTGCCGGAAGACGAGATAGTCTTTCTGGACGAAATCTGGAAAGCCGGTCCTGCGATTCTGAATACGTTGCTTACCGCGATTAACGAGCGCCGTTTTCGCAACGGCAAAAATGAAGATCGCATCCCGATGCGCCTGCTGGTCACGGCCTCCAATGAATTACCCGAAACCGACAGTAGTCTGGAAGCCCTGTATGATCGCATGCTCATTCGCCTGTGGCTGGATAAGGTTCAGGAAAAACATAACTTCCATGCATTGCTGGTCAATAACGGCGGCAATGATGATAATCCCGTCAGTCATTCGCTTAGCGTCAGCGATGAAGAATATCAACAGTGGCAAGGCGAGATTGATCGGGTTTCCCTGCCGGAAAATAGTTTTGAACTGATTTATCATTTGCGCCAGCAGCTGAATACGCTGGAACAAGCGCCTTATGTTTCCGACCGGCGTTGGAAGAAAGCCCTACGGCCACTTCAGGCCTGCGCTTTTTTCAGCGGCCGGGAAAGTATTACGCCGCTCGACATCATTCTGTTGAAAGACTGCCTCTGGCACGATCACGATACGCGGTTGTTGATCGAACAACAGCTTGAACAGTTGCTTACCGAGCAAGCTTACCAGCAGCGGAGTTTGTTGTTCCGCCTGCAACAACTGAACATCAAGCGCCAACAGTATTAGTTGCAGCAAAGCGAATCGCAGGCGTTAGTCGTCGAAAAACACGGCGCTTTTCTCGGTCGCAAACACTACTATTCCCTGCCCGACACCCTCACGGCGGATTCGCTGAGTCTGGTTCTGCAACGCCCATTAATCCTCAATGAGCTTGAAGTCAGTCACCTGATCATAGACCGCAACGCCTTGCAAAACTGGCTACAGAAAGGAGGAGAAATCCGGGGGAACTCAACGGTATTGGTTTTACCCAACGCCTGGATCTGATGGTGGACGATCACCGGCACCTAAGTATCCGGGACATCAGCCTGCAATCCCCCCTTCTTTCGCTGCCTGAAAAACACGATTGCACGCTGCCGGCTGAACTCATTGATGAATATGAAAAACTGCACCTCCAGTTGCGGGAACAAAGGCGGCTATTCAGTCAGCATCAGCCTTGTTTGTTCGTTCCAGGGGAATGGCTGGCCAAAATCGAAGCCAGCCTGCAACAGGTGGCCGAACAGATTCGGCAATCAGAACAGGATTAATCCGGGATGATAACGCTCGAATCACTGGAAATGTTGCTGTCGATAGACGAAAACGAACTATTGGACGATTTGATCGGCACGCTATTGGCGACGCCGCAACTGGCCATTTTCTTTGATAAATATCCGAAACTTAAATCCGCTCTGCTTAATGAACTACCTGACTGGAAAGATAACCTGAAACAGCGCCTGCGTAATACGCAAGCGCCGCAGGAACTGGAAACGGAATTCAATTGCTACCAGCGTTCTCAGGTGGTGGACGATCAGGGATTTCAAACGCGTCTTCCCAGAATCATGGATATGCTGAACACCGTTGATTCCCCATTCCTCACGCAGGCAAACCTGTTAGTCAATACGCCGGAACAAACTATCGGACAAAAAATAAACAGTGGGCTGCACGCGTTGTTTTTACAACGCTGGCGGTTGAGCCTGACGCTGCAAACCCTTTCGCTGCACCATCAGATAATGGAACAGGAGCGTGAAATACTGCTCAATGAGTTGCAACAGCGTTTTACGTTGAGCGGCAAGCTTGAGCCGATTCTGGCCGAAAATGAAAACGCGGCAGGGCGACTGTGGGATCTCAGTGCCGGAAAGCGTATTCCCACAGACTATCAACCGCTACTGGATTTTGGCGCGTTCCTGCAACGCCTGGCTGAACGCCTCGGACGCAGCCGCGAAACCAAATCCATCATCAGTCAGGATGCGCCCAAAGAATCCTTCAGGATGATGGTGCGTGAACCGGCGACCGTACCCGAAGAAGTAAGCGGGATTTATCAGAGCGATGATATTCTTCGGTTATTGCCGGTGGAACTGGCGGCCATGAGCATCGGCGAACTGGAATATGAGTTTTACCGGCGACTATTGGACCACCGTTTGCTGACCTACCGTTTGCAGGGCGAAAACTGGCGCGAAAAGACCATCGAACGGCCCGTTATCCATCAACAGAATGAACAGCAGCCACGCGGCTCGTTTATCGTCTGTGTCGATACGTCAGTTCAATGGGCGGATTTAACGAGCGTTGTGCGAAAGCCTTTTGTCTGGCGCTATTGCGTATCGCGCTGGCGGATAATCGACGATGCTACATCATGCTGTTTTCAACGGGCATGGTGAGCTATGAACTGACGTCGGACAACGGTATAGAACAGGCGATACGTTTCCTCTGCCAGTCTTTTCGTGGAGGCACCGATCTAAGCGCCTGCTTATCAGCGCTGCTGGAAAAAATGGATGATGCACTCTGGCAGGATGCCGACGCCGTCGTGATTTCAGATTTTATTGCTCAGCGGTTACCGGATAAAGTAATTATCCAAGTGCGTCATCGGCAGCAACAGCTTCATCACCGGTTTCATGCCGTAGCGATGTCCGATCACGGCAAACCCGGCATTATGCGTATTTTCGACCACATCTGGCGTTTTGATACCGGGTTAAAAAGCCGCCTGATGCGCCGCTGGCAGCACAGGTTGGAGAATTGATTACAGCCGCAGCAACCCCATTCCCGCAATGATTGCGACCAGACGCCGCATTAATCAATAATTACGAATAAAAATAGCCAACCATTAAATCAGCGCATGGATAAATTGCCTTTACAGGGTTAATCCATCATTTTATAGCGATATATAATGATGATTCGATAATCCTGGAGAGAAAAAAATGGCAGACATTTATCAGATCGATAGTCTCGATCGCAGCATTCTTGCGGCATTAATGGCAAATGCACGAACCCCTGACGCTGAACTGGCAAAACAGTTTAGCGTCAGCCCAGGCACGATCCATGTGCGGGTGGAAAAGATGAAACAGGCAGGCATTATTGTCGGCACGCGACTGGAGGTAAATCCAAAACAACTGGGCTATGACGTATGTTGTTTTATCGGCATTATTCTGAAAAGCGCCAAAGATTATCCCTCCGCGTTGGAAAAACTGAACAATCTGGAAGAAGTGGTTGAAGCGTATTACACCACCGGTCATTACAGTATCTTTATTAAAGTCATGTGTCGCTCCATTGATGCCTTGCAACATGTACTTATCAACAAGATCCAAACCATTGATGAAATTCAGTCCACAGAAACCCTGATCTCCCTGCAAAACCCCATTATGCGCACCATCACGCCATAAGCTGTTTTTACTATACCCATATTATCCACAGGTAGATCCCAGACAGATCACAGCGTACAATGGCCCGTCTTTTATCTGATGGGATCGTTATGGCGGACATTACGTTAATCAGCGGCAGTACGTTGGGCGGCGCGGAATACGTGGCCGAACATTTGGCCGAACTGCTGGAAAAAGAAGGCTTCTCCACTGAAATGCTGCATGGCCCGGAGTTGGATGAACTGCCGGATGGCGGTCTGTGGCTGGTGGTTACCTCGACTCATGGCGCAGGCGAACTGCCCGACAACCTGCAACCGCTGCTTGAACAGTTGGAACAACAGAAACCTGATCTTTCACAGGTTCGTTTCGGCGCTGTCGGCATCGGCAGCAAGGAATACGATACGTATTGCGGCGCGATCCTGACTCTGGATCGAGTATTGTCCCAATCAGGGGCAAAAAGGATCGGGGAGATGCTACAGATCGACGTCACTGAACATGAGATCCCGGAAGATCCGGCTGAAACATGGTTGGGATCATGGGTTAATTTACTCAAATGAGGCGAAATAATCAGCAAACGAATGTGGATAACTAGGCTTTTTTCAGGTGAGAAAGCAGTAGTTATCCGAATAACAACCCATGAGTATTCATTGGCCTGTGTATAACCAACCATTAAGATCCCAGCTTATACGTTGCGGGATCACCGATCATACACAGCTAGTGATCCCGGATAATCCATTGATCCAAAAAGGGAATAATTGCTTATCCACAGATCATGGCGATCCTAATAAAAGATCTAATAAAGAGATCTTTAAATAAAAAGATCTTTCTTTAATTAACGACGATCCAACACGCTTGGTCGTTTAAGCAAAGTTGAGTAGAATCCCCACCCCTGACAAGCAAAGATCATTCGCCGCTAATCATTCGCAACAATGCGAGGAGCAGTACCATGTTTTATCCAGATCCATTTGACGTCATCGTGATCGGTGGCGGTCATGCGGGAACCGAAGCAGCAATGGCTTCAGCCCGAATGGGACGCAAAACCCTTTTACTTACGCATAGCATTGATACGCTGGGACAAATGTCTTGTAACCCGGCGGTTGGCGGCATAGGGAAAGGTCATCTGGTTAAAGAGATCGATGCCATGGGAGGGCTGATGGCCAGCGCTGTCGATCAGGCAGGCATTCAGTTTAGGATACTAAACAGCAGCAAAGGTCCTGCGGTCAGAGCGACACGCGCCCAGGCGGATCGCGTATTGTATCGTCAGGCGATCCGAACCGCGCTGGAGAACCAACCCAACCTGATGATCTTCCAGCAAGCGGTGGACGATCTGATTGTCGAAAACGATCGTGTTGTCGGCGCAGTTACCCAGATGGGATTGAAATTCCGCGCCGGCGCCGTCGTGTTAACCGTCGGTACTTTCCTCGACGGAAAAATTCATATCGGTCTGGATAATTACAGCGGTGGACGCGCTGGCGATCCGCCCTCCATTCCTCTGGCGCGCCGTCTGCGTGAATTGCCTTTACGGGTCAATCGGCTTAAAACCGGTACGCCGCCGCGTATTGACGCCAGAACCATTAATTTCAGCGTATTGACTCAGCAGCATGGCGATAACCCCATGCCGGTCTTCTCTTTCGTGGGCGATGCCAGCCAACATCCGGCGCAATTGCCGTGCTATATCACGCACACCAATGAAAAAACGCATGAGGTTATCCGTAATAACCTGGATCGCAGCCCCATGTATGCCGGGATCATTGAAGGGATCGGCCCACGCTATTGCCCGTCGATCGAAGATAAGGTGATGCGTTTCGCCGATCGTAATGCGCATCAGATCTTTCTGGAACCGGAAGGGCTGACCAGCAACGAAATCTATCCAAACGGCATTTCAACCAGTTTGCCGTTCGATGTGCAATGGCAGATCGTTCGTTCGATGAGCGGCATGGAGAATGCGCGGATTGTTCGTCCCGGTTATGCCATTGAGTACGATTTCTTTGATCCGCGTGATTTAAAACCGACACTGGAAAACAAATTTATCCACGGACTGTTTTTCGCCGGTCAGATCAACGGAACAACTGGTTACGAGGAAGCGGCGGCTCAGGGCATGCTGGCGGGGCTTAATGCAGCGCGTCTGGCTTTTGGGCAGGAAAGCTGGTCGCCTCGTCGCGATCAGGCCTATCTGGGTGTACTGGTCGACGATCTCTGCACGCTGGGAACAAAAGAACCTTATCGCATGTTTACCTCACGCGCTGAATATCGCCTGATGCTGCGTGAAGATAACGCCGATCTGCGTCTGACGGAGATGGGTCGCGAGTTGGGCATGGTGGACGATTATCGTTGGGCGCGTTTTAATGAGAAGCTTGAAAACATAGAGAAAGAACGTCAGCGGTTACGTGATATCCGGGTACATCCGCAATCGGAACAACGGGATCAGGTCAATTCCCTGCTGAAAACGCCCTTGTCTCGTGAATCAAATGGGGAAGATCTGCTGCGTCGTCCTGAAGTGGATTACGGCCTGCTGACCAGTCTGCCGTTGTTTGCACCGGCACTGGCGGATGAGCAGGCTGCGGAACAGGTTGAAATCCAGGTTAAATACGAAGGTTATATCGCGCGTCAGCAGGACGAAATCGAAAAGCAGCTACGCAATGAAAATACGATTCTGCCCGCCGATCTGGATTATCGTCAGGTAAACGGCCTGTCCAATGAAGTGATCGCCAAACTGAACGATCACAAACCCGCTTCCATCGGTCAGGCATCGCGTATTTCAGGGATCACGCCTGCTGCGATCTCTATTCTGCTGGTATGGCTGAAAAAACAAGGGTTGCTGCGTCGCAGCGCCTGATTTGACGTACACTTATCTCTCCGATCAGCCGGTAAGTCGGCTGATCGCCGTATTAGATGAATATTTCCGGGATCTTATTGTGCGCAACACACTCGATAATCTGCTGAACCGTGCTGGCATTGTCATCTCAGATAAGCAAAAAAAACTGCTGATACAGTATGTTGAAATGCTGAATAAATGGAACAAGGCCTACAATCTGACTTCCGTTCGCGACCCGGAACAAATGCTTGTCCGCCATATCATGGACAGTATCGTGGTCGAACCCTATTTGCAGGGGCAGCGCTTTATTGATGTGGGTACCGGTCCCGGCTTGCCTGGCGTTCCTCTGGCGATTATACGCCCTGCATCGCACTTTACGCTGCTCGACAGTCTGGGAAAACGCATCCGCTTTTTGCGTCAGGCGCAGCATGAATTGCAGCTTGAAAATATTACGCTGGTACAAAACCGGGTAGAGGCGTTTGAAGCCGAGCCCCCTTTTGATGGCGTGATCAGCCGCGCTTTCGCTTCTTTGCAGGATATGGTGGAGTGGTGCCATCATTTGCCGGCCAGACCTAACGGGCGTTTTTATGCGCTAAAAGGAATGCTTCCTGAGGATGAACTGTCCGTTCTGCCAACAGGCATCGAGTTGGAGCGGGTGGTCCGTTTGTCAGTGCCGGAACTGGAAGGCGAGCGCCATTTGGTGGTACTTAAACCAAACTAATTTTGTTTTTTATCAAAAAATTATAACTAATGAACCTTACCGGCATTAATTCATATACGAAATAGAGATGAGCGTATCGATCATTAGCGGTTACCTGATTTTTACATATCAGGATTTTTTCTGGTGAAAGAGTTACTATCCGTACTGATAGTACCGGGTGAAAATAAATCTACATTGCCAAATTAGCCGGACTTTTTTGTTAACTGAGTAAAAAAATAATATTACTAATGTCAATAGAAGGTTGAAACTCGGTTTATCAGGTGTTTTTGTTGTGTTTTTTTATAATTCATTGAAATTAAATAAAATAAATAACTTTTTTTGCTAAAGACAAGAAAAAACGTGATGGGTTATAAATAGTTCGGCATCTTGTTATGTGAGTCAAATCACATATTCAGGGCCTGATAGCCATACGGGTACGAAGAAGATAGTTAGTGAAAATAAGGCTTCAGAAAGAAATTTAAATAATTGTTCACCTTTTGGCTACTTATCGATTGAATTCGCAGGCATGACCCGTATAATTTGCTCGTTTTTTGCTGCTTGACGCGGTGGTGTAAAGGCAGTTTGATACGTCATTCAGCATACCTCTGGAAGGTACGGAGAGAGCAAACGTCATGTCTGTGTCCCTTTACAGCGGAAAAACGGCATTGAAGCTGCTGTTGTTGCAGTTAGCCACTTTTATTCTGTTGAGCGTTGTTTTTAGCGTTAACAGCATTGAGGCTGGCGCTTCCGCGTTAGGTGGGGGATTGGCTGCCTGGTTGCCGAATGTTTTGTTTGTGCTGTTTGCCTTTCGTCATCAATCGCATAAACCTGCTGATGGCCGCGTCGCCTGGTCATTTGCTATCGGTGAGGCGCTCAAGGTATTGATCGCCATAGCCTTGTTGGTGATGGCGCTGGGCGTATTCAAAGCGGCTTTTTTCCGCTTGGCCTGACTTATTTATCGGTGCTGGTTATGCAGATAGCGGCGCCGATCGTAATTAATCGTTAACGTAATTAACAACAAAAGGGTAAGAGACATCATGGCTGCTGGGGAAATCTCTACTCCGCAAGAGTATATCGGTCATCACCTGACGCATTTGCAGGTGGGAACGGGATTCTGGTCGATCAACATCGATTCGATGTTTTTCTCTGTCGCGCTTGGGATCCTCTTTCTGGTTATTTTCCGTCGGGTGGCGAAGAATGCGACCAGCGGTGTGCCGGGCAAATTGCAAACGGCGGTTGAACTGATTGTCGGCTTTGTCGATAGCAATGTGCGCGATATGTTCCATGGCAAAAGCAAACTGATCGCTCCGCTGGCGCTGACCATTTTCGTCTGGGTCTTCCTGATGAACCTGATGGATCTGTTGCCCATCGATTTCTTGCCTTATCTCGGTGAGCACGTTCTGGGATTGCCTGCTTTGCGCGTGGTGCCTTCCGCCGACGTGAACATTACGCTGTCCATGGCGCTTGGCGTTTTCGCCCTCGTTCTGTTCTATAGCATCAAAATGAAAGGTGTTGGCGGTTTTGTAAAAGAACTGACCATGCAACCGTTCAATCATCCAGTCTTTATTCCTATTAACCTGATTCTTGAAGGTGTCAGCCTGCTGTCCAAACCGGTTTCTCTTGGTTTGCGACTGTTTGGCAACATGTATGCGGGTGAGTTGATCTTCATCCTGATTGCCGGCTTGTTGCCGTGGTGGTCGCAATGGTTGTTGAATGTGCCCTGGGCCATTTTCCACATTCTGATTATTACGCTTCAGGCTTTTATCTTTATGGTTCTGACGGTTGTTTATCTCTCGATGGCATCTGAAGAGCATTAATTTTCTTTCAACACAATAACGTTTTAACTGAAACAAACTGGAGACTGTCATGGAAAACCTGAGTGTGGATCTGCTGTACATGGCTGCCGCTTTGATGATGGGTTTGGCGGCAATCGGTGCTGCGATCGGTATCGGCATTCTGGGTGGTAAATTCTTGGAAGGCGCTGCTCGTCAGCCTGACCTGATTCCTCTGCTGCGTACACAGTTCTTTATCGTCATGGGTCTGGTTGACGCCATCCCGATGATTGCTGTTGGTCTGGGCCTGTATGTGATGTTTGCGGTGGCCTAAGCGGAAATGTTTTCTGCTGGGGTTGAAACATCAACTTATTTAACTTTGAAAGAGGCATTGTGCTGTGAATATTAATGCAACAATCCTCGGCCAAGCCATTGCGTTCGTCCTGTTTGTCTGGTTCTGCATGAAGTATGTATGGCCGCCAATTATGGCTGCCATCGAGAAGCGTCAGAAAGAAATTGCTGACGGTCTGGCTTCTGCCGAACGTGCCAAAAAAGATTTGAACTTAGCGCAGGCCAATGCGACAGACCAACTGAAAAAAGCCAAAGCGGATGCACAGGTTATCATTGAGCAGGCCAACAAACGCCGTGCTCAGATCCTGGATGAAGCGAAAGCGGAAGCGGAAGCTGAACGTAACAAGATTGTGGCGCAAGCGCAGGCTGAAATTGAGGCCGAACGTAAACGTGCGCGTGAAGAGTTGCGTAAGCAAGTCGCCATGTTGGCTATTGCCGGTGCCGAGAAAATTATTGAACGTTCCGTGGATGAAGCTGCCAACAGCGACATCGTTGATAAACTGGTCGCTGAACTGTAAGGAGGGAGGGGCTGATGTCTGAATTTGTCACGGTAGCTCGCCCCTACGCCAAAGCAGCTTTTGACTTTGCGGTTGAGAACCAGGCGATTGATCGCTGGCAGACCATGCTGGCGTTTACGGCTGAAGTAACGCGCAACGAGCAGATGGCCGAGTTGCTTTCCGGTGCGGTAGCGCCGCTCGAACTGGCCAAAACGTTCATTGCCGTTTGTGGTGATCAACTTGATGAAGCCGGTCAGAACCTGATTAAGGTGATGGCCGAGAACGGACGTTTACTGGTGCTTCCCGAAGTACTGGAACAATTTATTCAACTGCGGGCGGCACAGGAATCGACGGTTGATGTCGACGTCATTTCCGCCAGCACGTTGAGTGAGCAGCAGTTATCGAAGATAGCGGCTGCAATGGAACAACGTCTGTCACGCAAAGTGAAGCTGAATTGCAAAATTGATAAGTCTGTCATGGCCGGCGTGGTTATCCGCGCGGGCGATATGGTGATAGATGGCAGCATTCGCGGTCGTCTGGAACGTCTGGCAGACGTCTTGCAGTCTTAAGGGGACTGGAGCATGCAACTGAATTCCACCGAAATCAGCGAACTGATCAAGCAGCGCATTGCTCAGTTCAATGTAGTGAGCGAAGCTCACAATGAAGGTACTATTGTTTCCGTCAGCGACGGTATCATCCGCGCTCACGGTCTTGCCGAAGTGATGCAGGGTGAGATGATTTCTCTGCCGGGCAACCGTTATGCGATCGCACTAAACCTGGAGCGTGACTCTGTGGGTGCGGTGGTCATGGGGCCGTATACCGACCTGGCCGAAGGCATGAAGGTAAAATGTACTGGCCGTATTCTTGAAGTGCCGGTTGGCCGCGGTCTGCTGGGGCGCGTTGTGAATACGCTGGGCGCGCCAATTGATGGTAAAGGCCCGCTGGAGCACGATGGTTTCTCCGCTGTTGAAACGATTGCCCCTGGCGTTATCGAGCGTCAGTCAGTCGATCAGCCGGTACAGACGGGTTACAAGTCCGTCGATGCCATGATCCCGATCGGTCGTGGTCAGCGTGAGTTGATCATCGGCGACCGTCAAACCGGTAAAACCGCATTGGCTATCGATGCCATCATCAATCAGCGTGATTCCGGCATTAAGTGCGTCTACGTTGCTATCGGCCAGAAAGCCTCCACCATTTCCAACGTGGTGCGTAAACTGGAAGAGCATGGCGCGCTGGAAAATACCATTGTGGTGGTTGCTACCGCGTCTGAATCCGCCGCGCTGCAATATCTGGCGCCGTATGCCGGTTGCGCGATGGGCGAGTACTTCCGCGACCGTGGTGAAGATGCGCTGATCATTTATGATGATCTGTCCAAACAAGCTGTCGCATATCGTCAGATTTCCCTGTTGCTGCGTCGTCCGCCAGGTCGTGAAGCTTATCCGGGCGACGTTTTCTATCTTCACTCCCGTTTGCTGGAACGTGCGGCGCGTGTAAACGTCGAATACGTTGAAGCATTCACCAAGGGTGAAGTGAAAGGGAAAACCGGTTCTCTCACTGCGCTGCCAATCATTGAAACGCAGGCGGGCGATGTTTCCGCGTTCGTTCCGACCAACGTTATTTCCATTACCGATGGTCAGATCTTCCTGGAATCCAACCTGTTTAACGCCGGTATCCGTCCCGCGGTTAACCCAGGGATCTCCGTATCCCGAGTAGGCGGCGCGGCACAGACCAAGATCATGAAAAAACTGTCCGGCGGTATCCGTACCGCATTGGCGCAGTATCGTGAACTGGCCGCGTTTTCTCAGTTTGCATCCGATCTGGATGATGCAACGCGCAAACAGTTAAGCCACGGTCAGAAAGTGACCGAATTGTTGAAACAGAAACAGTATGCGCCGATGTCGGTTGCGCGGCAGTCTCTGGTTCTGTTTGCGGCGGAACGAGGTTATCTGGAAGACGTCGAACTGGCGAAAGTCGGTGGTTTTGAAGCGGCGCTGCTGGCTTATGCAGACCGTGAGCATGGCGAACTTCTGCAACAAATCGACCAGACTGGCGCTTATAACGATGAGATCGAGGGTAAATTCAAATCCATCCTCGATACCTTTAAGGCAACACAGTCCTGGTAAGGCCCGGCGGCCTGCTGTAAAGCAGGCCGCAAGGCATTGAGGAGAAGCAAAAGATGGCTGGCGCAAAAGAGATACGTAGTAAGATCGCAAGCGTCCAGAACACGCAGAAGATCACTAAAGCGATGGAAATGGTCGCCGCTTCCAAAATGCGTAAATCGCAGGATCGTATGGCGGCCAGCCGTCCTTATGCGGAAACCATTCGCAACGTGATCGGTCACCTTGCGTTGGGAAATCTGGAATATAAACACCCGTACCTGGAAGAGCGTGACGTTAAGCGCGTTGGGTATCTGGTGGTGTCTACTGACCGTGGCCTGTGCGGTGGTTTGAACATTAACCTGTTTAAAAAGCTGCTGGCTGATATGAAAACCTGGAGCGAAAAAGGCGTTGAAACCGATTTAGCGCTGATTGGCTCCAAAGCGGTTTCCTTTTTCGGTTCAGTAGGCGGCAACATTGTTGCTCAGGTCACCGGCATGGGGGATAACCCTTCCGTGTCGGAATTGATCGGTCCGGTGAAAGTTATGCTGCAAGCCTACGATGAAGGTCGTCTGGACAAACTGTATGTCGTGAGCAACAAGTTCATCAATACCATGTCTCAGGAACCGCTTATTGTTCAGCTATTACCGTTACCGCCCGCGGACGATGGTGAGTTGAAGAAAAAAGCCTGGGATTACCTGTATGAGCCCGATCCCAAGTCGCTGCTGGATACCCTGTTGCGCCGTTATGTGGAATCTCAGGTTTATCAGGGCGTCGTAGAAAACCTGGCCAGTGAACAGGCTGCGCGAATGGTGGCGATGAAAGCCGCGACCGACAACGGCGGTAGCCTGATCAAAGAGTTGCAGTTGGTCTACAACAAAGCTCGTCAGGCCAGTATCACTCAGGAACTCACCGAAATCGTCGGGGGAGCCTCCGCGGTTTAAAGCAGGTTTACGAATTACGTATTGTCGAATTACGTAGAGGATTCAAGATGGCTACTGGAAAGATTATCCAGGTAATCGGCGCCGTGGTGGACGTCGAGTTCCCGCAAGATGCCGTACCGAAAGTGTACGATGCGCTTGAGGTAAAGAACGGCGCTGAAAAATTGGTGCTGGAAGTAGAGCAGCAGTTGGGCGGCGGCGTTGTTCGCTGTATCGCAATGGGGTCTTCCGACGGTCTGCGTCGTGGGTTGGATGTCGCTAACCTGGGACACCCGATTGAAGTACCGGTTGGCAAGGCAACACTGGGTCGCATCATGAACGTACTGGGCGAACCGGTCGACATGAAAGGCGATATCGGCGAAGAAGAGCGTTGGGCGATTCACCGCGCGGCGCCGACCTATGAAGAACTGTCAAGCTCACAGGAACTGCTGGAGACCGGCATCAAGGTTATCGACCTGATGTGTCCGTTCGCCAAAGGCGGTAAAGTCGGTCTGTTCGGCGGCGCCGGCGTGGGTAAAACGGTAAACATGATGGAGTTGATCCGTAACATCGCGATCGAGCACTCCGGTTACTCCGTATTCGCCGGCGTGGGCGAGCGTACCCGTGAAGGTAACGACTTCTACCACGAAATGACCGATTCCAACGTTATCGATAAAGTATCGCTGGTCTATGGTCAGATGAACGAGCCGCCGGGTAACCGTCTGCGCGTGGCGCTGACCGGGCTGACTATGGCGGAAAAATTCCGTGATGAAGGCCGTGACGTACTGCTGTTCGTCGATAACATCTATCGTTACACCCTGGCCGGTACGGAAGTCTCCGCCCTGTTGGGTCGTATGCCTTCAGCGGTAGGTTATCAGCCGACGCTGGCGGAAGAGATGGGCGTGCTGCAAGAACGTATCACTTCCACCAAAACCGGTTCTATCACTTCCGTTCAGGCCGTTTACGTTCCTGCGGATGACTTGACCGACCCATCGCCGGCCACCACCTTCGCCCACCTGGATGCGACTGTGGTACTGAGCCGTCAGATCGCCTCTCTGGGTATTTACCCGGCGGTTGACCCGCTGGATTCCACCAGCCGTCAGCTTGATCCGCTGGTTGTGGGGCAAGAACACTATGATGTCGCCCGTGGCGTGCAGTCTATTCTGCAACGTTATCAGGAACTGAAAGATATCATTGCGATTTTGGGTATGGACGAACTGTCTGAGGATGACAAACTGGTCGTATCCCGTGCGCGTAAGATCCAGCGCTTCCTGTCGCAGCCGTTCTTCGTGGCGGAAGTGTTTACCGGTTCACCGGGTAAATACGTATCCCTGAAAGATACCATCCGCGGCTTTAAAGGTATCATGGACGGCGAATACGACCATCTGCCAGAGCAGGCGTTCTATATGGTTGGTTCCATTGAAGAAGCAGTGGAAAAAGCTAAGAAACTGTAACGCCTTGTAGGAGGGTGATATGGCTGCTATGACTTACCATCTGGATGTCGTTAGTGCGGAACAGCAAATGTTCTCCGGTCTGGTGCAGAAAATCCAGGTGACGGGGAGCGAAGGCGAACTGGGTATTTATCCGGGACATGCCCCTCTGCTCACTGCCATTAAGCCCGGTATGGTTCGTATCGTTAAACAGCACGGTGAAGAAGAGTATATCTACCTTTCCGGCGGCGTTCTTGAAGTGCAGCCGAATATGGTGACCGTACTGTCAGATACCGCTATCCGTGGGCAGGATCTGGATGAAGCGCGCTCGCTGGAAGCGAAACGTAAGGCAGAAGAGCATATTCGAAGTTCGCATGGCGATGTGGATTATGCTCAGGCTTCTGCTGAGTTGACCAAAGCGATTGCCAAACTGCGCGTTATCGAACTGACCAGAAAAGCGATGTAACAGATAAGCGTGTTATAAAATAAAGGCCAGTGGGTTTATACCCACTGGCCTTTTTGCATTCATGCGCTTTTATTGGCGTCGTCAGCAACCCCGCAAGCTCTCCAGTCAACAATGTTTATGTTCAGTTTGCTGGATGGATCCAGCCGTTTTATCCCGCTATTTTTAAACATTGCCTTTCAGAAAAAAACCATGAAAAACTGTCTGCTTTCAGTACAAGTTTCGGTACACTCAGATTATTGTTTTGCTCACCTCTTTTGATTGTCCGCCAACCCGTATTTGTCAGGATGCTTATGTCGAATAGCGCTATGAGTGTGGTTATCCTTGCCGCTGGTAAAGGAACTCGCATGTATTCCGATCTTCCTAAAGTTTTGCACCCGTTAGCGGGTAAACCGATGGTGCAGCATGTGATTGACGCCGCGATGACAACCGGTGCGCAGCATGTTCATATGGTTTATGGGCACGGCGGCGATTTGTTGAAGCGTGAACTGCGCGATCCGGCACTGAACTGGGTATTGCAGGCAGAACAGTTGGGGACGGGGCATGCTATGCAACAGGCCGCGCCCTATTTTGCCGATGATGAAGATATTCTGATGCTGTACGGCGATGTGCCGCTAATTTCTCCCTCAACGCTGAACCGTTTATTACAGGCGAAACCGCAAGGGGGAATTGGCTTACTGACGGTAAAGCTGGATGATCCCGCCGGTTATGGCCGTATCGTGCGTGAGAACGGTGCGGTGGTGGGGATTGTTGAACATAAAGACGCCAACGAAGAGCAGCGCCGGATTAATGAAATCAATACCGGCATTCTGGTCGCCAACGGCAAAGATTTGAAGCGCTGGTTAAGCCGGTTGAATAACGACAATGCGCAAGGCGAGTATTACATTACCGATATCATTGCCATGGCCGCAGCGGAAGGCAACAGGATTGAAACGGTGCATCCCGATCGTTTAAGTGAAGTTGAAGGGGTGAATAACCGCTTGCAGTTGTCGGCGCTGGAGTGTGTTTATCAACTTGAACAGGCACAGCAACTGCTGTTGGCGGGCGTTATGCTGCTTGATCCGCATCGTTTTGATCTGCGTGGTGAATTGACGTATGGCCGTGATGTTATCATTGACGTCAATGTGGTGCTGGAAGGCCGTGTTCAGCTTGGCGACCGGGTAAAAATCGGCTCGGGCTGCGTCATCAGGAACGCGATTATTGGTGATGATTGCGAAATCAGCCCATACTCAGTACTGGAAGACGCGGTGCTGGAGGCTGAGTGTACGGTGGGACCGTTCGCTCGTCTGCGTCCGGGGGCTGAACTGGCGCAAGGCGCGCATGTCGGCAATTTCGTGGAACTGAAAAAGGCGCGTCTGGGCAAGGGTTCAAAAGCGGGCCACCTCAGCTATCTGGGCGATGCGGAGATTGGGGCTGGCGTGAATATCGGCGCGGGAACCATTACCTGTAACTATGATGGCGCCAACAAACATAAAACGATCATCGGCGACGATGTGTTTGTGGGCTCGGATACGCAATTGGTGGCGCCGGTTACGGTGGCGGCAGGCGCCACTATCGCCGCTGGCACGACGGTGATGAAAGATGTAAACGGCGCGGAGCTCGTCTATAACCGTAAAGAGCAGAACCAAAAAGCGGGCTGGCGGCGGCCAGTGAAGAAGAGATAATCCGGTTTTCGCCTTCGCCTTCGCCTTCGCCTTCGCCTTCGCCTTCGCCTTCGCCGACGGCGGAGGCTGTTTTGCCCTGTGTTTTGATGATCGGTCAAAAGCGCACGGCAAAACATAATAATCCCCAACTCTCTACAAGGCTCGGGGAACCCGGAAAAACCGGAACAATCAGGTCTAAGACATCTCTGGTGACACAATATGTCACTTTTATAGGAATACAATCGATGTGTGGAATTGTAGGCGCAGTCGCGCAACGTGATATCGCAGAAATTTTGTTGGAAGGTTTACGCCGCCTTGAATACCGTGGTTATGATTCAGCGGGGCTGGCGGTGGTGGACGGTGAAGGGCAGGTTTCTCGCTTGCGGCGTTTGGGAAAGGTTCAGATTCTGGCTCAGGCCGCCGAAAAGCATGCGCTGAAGGGCGGCACCGGGATTGCCCATACCCGATGGGCAACGCACGGTGAACCCTCAGAGGTCAATGCGCATCCCCATGTTTCTGAAAACATTATCATCGTTCATAACGGGATTATTGAAAACCACGAACCGTTGCGTGAACTGATGATTGAACGGGGTTACCGCTTTGTGTCAGAAACGGATACCGAAGTGGTTGCCCATCTGGTTCATTATGAACAAAAACAAAGCGGTGGTTCGCTGGTCGAGGTGGTTAAACGCGTGATCCCTCAATTGCGCGGCGCGTATGGCATGGTGGTGTTGGATAGCCGTGACCCAGGCGTACTGGTTGCCGCGCGTTCTGGTAGTCCGCTGGTTATCGGTCGCGGCATGGGGGAAAACTTTATTGCTTCCGACCAACTGGCGCTGTTGCCGGTTACCCGCCGTTTTATGTTTCTGGAAGAGGGCGACGTGGCGGAAATCACGCGTCGTGACGTTCGCGTATTTGATAAATCCGGCCAGCTTGCCGTGCGCGAAGAAATTGAATCGAAAGTCAATTACGATGCCGGTGACAAAGGGGCTTACCGGCATTACATGCAGAAAGAGATCTATGAGCAGCCGATGGCTATCAAAAACACCCTTGAAGGGCGTTTCAGTCACGGCGAGGTCAATCTTTCTGAATTAGGGCCGCAAGCGGATCAACTATTGGCGAATGTGCAGCATGTTCAGATTATCGCCTGCGGTACGTCTTACAATTCCGGTATGGTGGCCCGTTACTGGTTTGAAGCGCTGGCGGGCGTGCCGTGTGATGTGGAAATCGCCTCCGAATTTCGCTATCGCCAACCGGCGGTACGACAAAACAGCCTGATGATTACCCTGTCTCAGTCCGGTGAAACAGCGGATACGTTGGCTGCGCTGCGTTTATCCAAGGAACTGGGATATCTGGGCTCACTGGCTATTTGTAATGTTGCCGGCTCCTCGCTGGTGCGTGAATCCGATCTGTCGCTGATGACCAAGGCCGGGGTGGAAATCGGCGTGGCCTCCACCAAAGCCTTCACGACGCAACTCACCGTTCTGCTGATGCTGGTGGCGCGTATTGGCCGTCTGCGTGGTATGGATGCGAAGACAGAGCAGGATATCGTACACGGTTTGCAGGCGCTGCCTGCGCGAATCGAGCAAATGCTGTCGCAGGATAAGCTCATCGAGTCGCTGGCTGAAGGTTTCTCTGATAAGCATCATGCGCTGTTTCTGGGGCGTGGCGATCAGTATCCTATCGCAATGGAAGGGGCGTTGAAGCTGAAAGAAATCTCCTATATCCATGCGGAGGCCTATGCTGCGGGTGAACTGAAGCACGGTCCGCTGGCGTTGATTGATGCGGATATGCCGGTGGTGGTGGTGGCGCCCAACAATGAGTTGCTGGAAAAACTGAAATCCAATATTGAAGAAGTCCGGGCACGCGGCGGCGAGCTCTATGTGTTTGCCGACGAAGATGCGGGTTTCACCAGCAGCGAGAACATGAAGATTATTCCGCTGCCGCACATTGAAGAGGTGATTGCGCCGATTTTCTACACCGTGCCGCTACAGTTGCTGGCTTACCATGTGGCGCTGATCAAAGGTACGGACGTCGATCAGCCGCGTAATCTGGCCAAGTCGGTGACGGTTGAGTAATCAGTAAGCGTTGACTAAAAATGAAGGTAAATATTGCATATCATCGTTTACCTTCATTCATGCTTTTTGATGAGCGTACTTTCAGAACTCCTCCTCTCACGTTGTTATCGTCATAAAACCGTAACATTATCGACATTTTACTGTCACTCAATTGACCTATTTTTCCTTCTGCAAACTACACTCTGATTAATAACGACTCTGGGTCTACATTTCCAGTATCCCATGGGAGGGATTATGAAACTGATGCGTACCACTATTGCCAGTATCGTTGCGGCAAGTTTTTCTCTGACAGCGGTTTCCGCTTTTGCTGCCACCAACCTCACTGGCGCTGGTGCGACATTTCCTGCGCCAGTCTATGCTAAGTGGGCTGATTCCTATCAAAAAGAGACGGGGAATAAAGTTAACTACCAAGGGATTGGATCTTCAGGTGGTGTAAAACAAATTATTGCCAAAACCGTTGATTTTGGTGCGTCTGATGCGCCATTATCTGACGAAAAATTGGCCCAGGATGGTCTGTTCCAGTTCCCGACCGTTATTGGCGGCGTGGTGCTGGCGGTAAACATTCCGGGTATCAAATCAGGCGATTTGACGCTGGATGGCAAAACGCTGGGTGATATCTACCTGGGCAAAATCAAAAAATGGAATGATCCGGCTATCACCAAATTGAATCCGAATGCCAAACTGCCGGATCAGGATATTGCCGTGGTGCGCCGTGCGGATGGTTCCGGCACCTCTTTCGTGTTTACCAGCTATCTGGCGAAAGTGAATCCTGAATGGAAAGAAAAAATCGGTTCAGGCTCCACCGTAAACTGGCCGACCGGTCTGGGTGGTAAGGGAAATGACGGTATTGCCGCGTTCGTACAGCGTCTGCCGGGTTCTATCGGCTATGTTGAGTACGCTTACGCCAAGCAGAACAATCTGGCATATACCAAACTGATGTCTGCTGATGGTAAAGTCGTCAGCCCGACCGGTGAAAGTTTCAGTAATGCGGCTAAAGGCGCAGACTGGAGCCAGTCTTTCGCTCAGGATCTGACTAACCAGAAAGGCGATGACGCCTGGCCTATTAGTTCCACCACGTTTATTCTGATACAGAAAGATCAGCCCAAAGCCGAGCAGGGTACTGAAGTGCTAAAGTTCTTTGATTGGGCTTACAATAAAGGCGGCGATCAAGCTACAGCGCTGGATTATGCTACGTTGCCCAATGAAGTTGTTGAGCAGATTCGCGCCGCATGGAAAACTCAGATAAAAGACAGCAGCGGTAAGCCGCTCTATTAAAATATTTCTGCGAAATGGCTTGCGTTGTACCGCAGAGACATTCGCAGAAAGGTTAAAGGTTGTATCAAGGCGAAGAGGTGATTATCACCTCTTCGCCTTAAACAACTCTTGTATTATCAAATGCAGTTAATATCGAGAAGAGAGACGCATGGCTGAGTACAAGCCAACTATCAAAGCCCCAGGGAAACATGGCGATATCATTTTTGGCGCGCTGGTTAAACTGGCTGCGTTGATTACGCTGTTGTTGCTTGGGGGCATTATTGTTTCCCTGATTGTGGCGTCCTGGCCCAGCATCGAAAAGTTTGGTTTTGCTTTTCTGTGGACTAAGGACTGGGATGCGCCAGCCGAACAATTCGGCGCGTTGGTGCCTATTTACGGCACCATTGTTACCTCGCTGATTGCGCTGATTATCGCCATTCCGATCAGTTTCGGGATCGCGCTGTTTCTAACCGAACTGGCACCCAACTGGCTGAAGCGTCCGCTGGGGGTGGCGATTGAACTGCTGGCCGCGATCCCAAGTATTGTTTACGGTATGTGGGGCTTGTTCATTTTCGCGCCATTATTCGCCAAATATTTTCAGCAGCCGGTGGGTAATGTGCTGTCGGGCATTCCGATTGTGGGCACGTTATTCTCCGGCCCGGCCTTTGGTATCGGTATTCTGGCGGCCGGCGTGATTCTGGCCATCATGATAATTCCGTACATCGCCGCCGTAATGCGTGATGTGTTTGAACAAACCCCGGTGATGATGAAAGAGTCCGCCTACGGTATCGGCTGCACTACCTGGGAAGTGATTTGGCACATTGTTCTGCCTTATACCAAAAATGGGGTGATTGGCGGCATTATGCTGGGGCTGGGGCGTGCTTTGGGGGAAACCATGGCGGTGACCTTCATTATCGGCAACACCTACCAGTTGGATAGCGTATCGCTGTATATGCCTGGCAACAGTATCACCTCGGCATTGGCTAATGAGTTCGCCGAAGCCGAGTCCGGCCTGCATACTGCGGCGCTGATGGAGTTGGGACTGATCCTGTTTGTGATTACCTTTATTGTCCTGGCGTGTTCAAAACTGATGATCATGCGTCTGACAAAGAATGAGGGAGCAAGCTGATGGCGGCGTTAAGTATGGAACAAGAAGCGGCGCTGGCGCGTTCAAGACACAAGATGCAGGCCTGGCGGCGTAATAAGAACCGTATCGCTTTATGTTTATCCATGATCACTATGCTTTTTGGTCTGTTTTGGCTGGTGTGGATCTTGTTCTCAACCATTACCAAAGGGGTGGATGGGATGTCGCTGGCGTTATTTACAGAAATGACGCCGCCGCCCAATACCCCCGGCGGCGGATTGGCCAATGCCATTGTCGGCAGCGGGCTGCTGATCCTGTGGGCAACGCTGTTGGGAACCCCGCTTGGCATTATGGCGGGTATCTATCTGGCGGAATATGGCCGTAAATCCTGGGTTGCCGAAGTTATCCGTTTTATTAACGATATTCTGCTCTCAGCGCCGTCAATTGTGGTCGGGCTTTTCGTCTATACGTTGGTGGTGGCGAAAATGCAGCATTTTTCCGGCTGGGCCGGGGTAATCGCGCTGGCGTTGTTGCAGGTGCCGATTGTGATCCGCACCACGGAAAATATGCTCAAGCTGATACCCGATAGCCTGCGTGAAGCCGCTTACGCATTGGGTACGCCAAAGTGGAAAATGATTTCCGCCATTACGTTAAAAGCCTCGATATCCGGCATCATGACCGGGATTTTGCTGGCGATAGCGCGTATTGCGGGAGAAACCGCCCCGCTGTTGTTCACTTCGCTATCGAATCAGTTCTGGAGCACGGATCTGATGCACCCAATCGCTAACTTGCCGGTTACTATCTTCAAATTTGCCATGAGTCCGTTTATCGAATGGCAACAGTTGGCCTGGGCGGGCGTGCTGCTGATCACGATGTGTGTTCTATTGTTGAATATTTTGGCGCGCGTTATTTTTTCCGCTAAGAAACATTAAATAAATTCAAGGCGTTGCCAGGCAGCGCCGGTGTAAAAGAGAGAAGTCTTGATGAGTATGGCGACAAAGACATCCACCAGCAAAATCCAGGTCCGCAATCTGAACTTCTATTATGGCAAGTTCCACGCGTTAAAAGACATTACGCTGGATATTGCCGCCAATCAGGTTACGGCGTTTATCGGTCCTTCCGGCTGTGGGAAGTCCACGCTGCTGCGTACGTTGAATAAAATGTATCAGCTTTACCCGGAACAACGCGCCGAAGGCGATATTTTACTGGATGGCAATAACATCCTGACGGATAAGCAGGATATCGCATTGCTGCGTGCCAAGGTCGGTATGGTTTTCCAGAAACCGACGCCGTTCCCCATGTCGATTTACGACAATATTGCGTTTGGCGTGCGGTTGTTTGAAAAGCTATCCCGCGCCGATATGGATAAACGGGTGCAGTGGGCGCTGACCAAAGCGGCATTGTGGCACGAAACCAAAGATAAGCTGCACCAGAGCGGCTACAGCTTGTCCGGCGGTCAACAGCAGCGTCTGTGTATTGCGCGCGGCATCGCGATTCGCCCGGATGTGCTGTTGCTGGACGAACCCTGTTCCGCGCTCGATCCGATTTCCACTGGCAGAATCGAAGAACTGATTTCCGAACTGAAGAAAGATTACACCGTGGTTATTGTCACCCACAATATGCAGCAGGCGGCGCGTTGCTCAGACCATACTGCGTTTATGTATCTGGGCGAACTGATCGAATTCAGCGATACCGACACTCTGTTCACCGCACCGCGGCAGAAACAGACCGAAGATTACATCACTGGCCGTTACGGTTGATTAGGAAGCATCATGGATAATCTGAATCTGAACAAACATATTTCCGGTCAGTTTAATGCCGAACTGGAGCATATCCGCACTCAGGTGTTAACGATGGGCGGGCTGGTGGAGCAACAACTGACCGATGCCATCACCGCGATGCATAATCAGGATGAGGAACTGGCTCAGCGGGTGGTGGAAGCCGACGCCAAGGTTAACATGATGGAGGTCGCGATTGATGAAGCCTGCGTGCGCATTATCGCCAAACGTCAGCCCACCGCCAGCGACTTGCGTCTGGTCATGGCGATCATCAAGACAATTTCCGAACTGGAACGTATGGGTGATGTGGCGGATAAAATCTGCCGCACCGCGCTAGAGAAATTCTCCCATCAGCACCAGCCGTTGCTGGTCAGTCTGGAATCGCTGGGACGCCATACCGTGCAAATGCTGCATGACGTATTGGACGCGTTTGCCCGTATGGATCTGGATGAAGCGGTGCGTATTTATCGCGAAGATAAAAAGGTCGATAAAGAGTACGAAGGCATTGTTCGTCAACTTATGACTTACATGATGGAAGACTCGCGTACCATTCCAAGCGTGCTGACGGCGTTATTCTGCGCCCGGTCCATTGAGCGTATTGGCGACCGTTGCCAGAATATCTGCGAATTTATCTTCTATTTCGTCAAAGGACAGGATTTCCGCCATCTGGGTGGCGACGCGCTGGAAAAACTGTTGATTGAGAAAGACGCGCAAGATGCTCAGGATGCGAAAGACACAGAGTAATCTACGCCGGTTGTTTATTCTGGAAAACGCGCCGCTTGCCGGGCGTTTTCCCTTTTTTTAGCGCTTCATTTTAGATAATTAAGCCGAGGTAAAATAAATAGATGCTATCTTTCATTCTCTTATCTGGTGAATGAAAAATAGTATTCCCTTTCCTTCTCTTTCTACGCCATTTTTCACACCTGAATATAATTTATTTTTATATTTAATGGATTCGATATTTTACCGTGCAATTATCCTGTCTTGCTTTTCCATAGTGCAATATGAACACCAAATGCACTATTAGCGTACCGCGGAAAAAAGAAAAACTTATAACAAAAAATGAAATTTTTCATTTATCGCGGCGTAGGATTCAAAAATAAAGCACGCCACGTCTGCGGTTTCTACTTTTTAGAAAGCTCTCACCTAAAATTAGTAAGGATATAAACCGGTGGTTGGCTTCAGTCTTGCAATGAATACCAAGTGAAGATTCATCATTTACCCTTCATCTTTCATATTGCAGGCGTAGCGGCTTAAATCATGCCTCCCCAGGCGTTCCGGGGCGCACAATGGCTGGCTTAATGCACTTTGGGTGATGGGGTATCGCTATTTTATTTTTTCATTGATGGTATGGAGAATAGCATGACTCGTTCCCTGGCAAGACTGATAAAGAAATATACTTTATCCGCATTATTGATAGGTTTCGCCTCACACAGCTATGCGGGAAAACAGGATGATACGTTGGTTTATGCCTCGGATAACGAGGTGGAAAATGTTAGCCCTTACCACAATACATTGCGTGAGGGCGTCATTCTTTCCAACCTGGTGTGGGACCGTCTGATCTATCGCGATCCCAAAACGGGTGAATATGAACCTCAACTGGCGGCCGGTTGGGAATGGGATTCGCCGGAAATTCTGGTGTTGCGTTTGCGTAAAGGCATCAAATTCCATAATGGCGACGATTTTACCGCGGATGATGTGGTTTATACGTTTACCAATATTGCCGGTGATAATACCGGTTCCGTGATGCCGCAGAGCGTTAACTGGATAAAAGAAACCGAAAAGGTGGATGATTATACGGTAAAACTGCATCTTAAAAAGCCGTTCCCGGCAGCGCTGGAATATTTGTCCGGTCCAACGCCTATCCTCCCCGCCAAATATTTCGAGAAGGTCAAACTGGCTGGTTTCAGCAAAGCGCCTATCGGTACAGGGCCTTACAAAATCACCAGCGTGACGCCGGCACAAGGCGTGATGATGGAAAAGAACCCGGATTACTTTAAGGACAGTCCACTCGGACAGCCCAAAATCGGTAAGCTGAAATTTGAGGTCATCCGCGATCCGGAAACCCGGTTGGCGCAGTTGATGACCGGTCAGGTCGACTGGATCTGGCGGGTATCCTCGGATCAGATGTCTTCACTGGAAGCGATGCCGAATATTACGGTGAACAGCGGCGAAACCATGCGCGTGGGTTTCCTGGCGCTAAACATCAATGCCAATGGTCCTGAAGGCGAACCGCTGAAAGATCTGCGCGTGCGCCAGGCGATTAACTACGCCATCAACCGTAAGGGTATTGTCGATAATCTGGTGCGTGGCGGCAGTCAGCCGGTGTATTCCGCCTGCTTCCAGGCGCAGACCGCCTGTAACACCAGCAAGGTCATCAAGTATGACTACAACCCGGAAAAAGCCAAACAGTTGCTGGCGGAAGCGGGCTACCCCAACGGCTTTGACACGGATATCTGGGCTTACCGTGAGCGTGATTATGCGGAAGCGATCATCGGCGACTTGCGCAAGGTCGGTATTCGTGCCCGTCTGCACTATGTTCAGTATCAGGTGATGTCCGCCGATCTGATTTCCGGCAAAGCGCCGATGGGAATTCGTACCTGGGGCTCTTATTCCATCAATGATGCGTCCGCGTTCGTCACGCCTTACTTTGGCGGCGCCGGCGACGATATCTGGAAAGACGCCGAAGTGACCAGCATGCTGGAAAAAGCCGATCAGACCATCGATCCAAAAGCGCGTAGCGCGCAATACGCAGATGTACTGGGCCGTATTTCATCCCAGGCTTATTTGGCGCCGCTGTTTTCCTACTCAACCAACTACGCCTATACCTCCGACCTGAGCTTTGACAGTTGGCCGGATGAATTGCCGCGTTTTGCCTTGGCTAGCTGGAAATAACACGTTGACGGGGAATCAATCCACGCATTGATTCCCAGTTCCCACGAGCATTTGGTGAGAACGAGGAACTGTTCATGATTATCTATATTTTACATCGGCTTCTGGTTGCACTGGCGGTACTGTTTACCGTCGCCGTAGTCAGTTTCTCTCTCTTGAACCTTTCCGGCGATCTGGCGGCGGCCATTGCCGGGCCTGACGCCACGGCTGATGTGGTGGAAAGCATCCGGGTGCAATATGGGTTGGATCAGCCGTTAACCACGCAGTTTATGCACTGGATGTGGTCGGCGTTGCATCTCGATTTCGGGCGCTCCTTCTATTTTGAAAACACGGTGATGGAACTGGTTGGGCAGAGAATGCCGGTGACGCTGAAGCTGGGCGTGGTGTCCCTGTTGCTGGCGTTGGTGGTGGCCATTCCTCTTGGCGTGTTGGCGGCGGTGTTCCGCGATACCTGGATTGACCGGTTATCCATTTTTATTTCGGTGATCGGACAGGCCATGCCGAACTTCTGGTTTGCCCTAATCCTGATCCTCATCTTTGCCGTTGGGCTTAAATGGGTGCCGGTGGCAGGCAACAGCAGTTGGCAGAATTTTGTCTTACCGGCGATTGCGCTGGGTTATTACGCGATGCCGTCCCTGATGCGCCTGACGCGCTCCGGCATGTTGGATGTGCTGGGCTCGGATTACATCCGTACCGCGCGGGCAAAGGGGCTGAGCACCTTCAACGTGATTGTGAAGCACGGTCTGCGTAACGCCATTATTCCTGTGGTGGCGCTGGCGACGGTTGAACTGGGTTTTATGTTGGGCGGATCTGTGGTGATTGAATCCATCTTCGCGCTGCAAGGGTTGGGACAACTGGCGTGGGATTCCATCTCCCGCAATGATTTCCCGGTAGTTCAGGCCATCGTATTGATTATCTCAGTGTTTTATATCGGGCTGACATTTTTGGCGGATGTCCTTAATGCGGCGTTAGATCCGCGCTTACGTACCCAATAAGGAGCTTCCATGAAATCGTCATCATCTCTTTCTTCAACACTGGCGGCGAAAGCGCCGGTGGCGGAACCGGGATTGGCCCCTGAGCCAACCCCAATGCGGCGCTGGCTGAAGACCATACTGGGACATCACAGTATGACGCTGGGCCTGATTATTATCGGCGTGATTATCGTGGCGGCGATCTTCGCGCCGTTTATCAGCCCGCACGATCCCTATGCGCAGGATGTCAGCCAGCGTTTGATCCCTCCGGTATGGCATGAAAAAGGAAGCTGGGAGCATGTGTTGGGAACCGACAAACTGGGACGCGACTACCTGAGCCGCCTGCTATACGGCGCGCGGGTATCAATGATTATCGGGTTGGTTGCCGTGGTGGTTTCCGGGTTTATCGGCGTCACGCTGGGGATTCTGGCGGGCTATTTTGGCGGCCGGGTGGATTCCGTCGTCAGCTATATCCTGACGGTTCGCCTCTCCATGCCGGTGATTCTGGTGGCGCTGGCGACGGCGGCGTTGGTGGGCGGATCGGTAAAGGTGGTTATTCTGCTGCTTGGTTTACTGCTGTGGGACCGTTTTCTGATTGTTTCGCGATCGGTGACGCGTCAACTACGTGAGGCCGAGTTTATTGCGGCGGCCAGAACGCTGGGCGCCTCGTCGCTGTTCATTATGTTGCGGGAGATTCTGCCTAATCTGATCGGGCCGTTGACGGTGGTGGCGACGCTGGAAATCGCGCACGCCATTCTGCTGGAAGCGACGCTCTCTTTCCTGGGGCTTGGGGTTCAGCCGCCGATGCCGTCATGGGGACTGATGATAGCGGAAGGCAAGGCTTACATGTTCTTTCAACCCTGGGTAATTCTGATTCCCGGCATTGTGCTGGCGGTCGTGGTGTTGGGGATCAATCTGGTGGGCGATGGCCTGCGGGATATCACCGCACTGGACGGACGTAACTGAGGAAATGGCCATGAAGAATGACATTCTGCTGGATGTAAAAAACCTGCGGGTTGATCTGCCCACGTCGCGCGGTACGTTGCACACGGTGCGCGGCATTGATTTTACGGTAAGCCGGGGTGAAATGTTGTGTCTGGTGGGAGAGTCCGGTTGCGGCAAATCCATGACCTCGCTGGCGTTGATGGACTTGCTGCCGCGCAAAGCGGTACGCACGGCGGACAGTATGCATTTCAAGGGAATGAATTTGCTTTCGCTGAAAAAACGTGACATCACCGCGTTGCGCGGCGATCAAATGTCAATGATTTTTCAGGAGCCGATGACCTCCCTCAACCCTTCTTTCACCCTGGGTAATCAGCTTTGTGAAACCCTGATGGCGCACCGCAAGGTATCGCAGGCCGAAGCCAGAGATCGGGCGGTATATCTGATGGAGCGGGTAGGCATTCCGATGGCGTCCGCCCGGCTTAATCAATATCCTCACCAGCTTTCCGGCGGTTTGCGCCAGCGCATCATGATCGCTATGGCGCTGATGTGCGAGCCGGATCTGATTATTGCCGATGAGCCCACCACCGCGCTGGACGTGACGATTCAGGCGCAGATCCTGCGTATGCTGCGTGAGCTTCAGCAGGAGCTTGGCACCGCCGTAATTTTCATCACTCACGATCTGGGCGTTGTGGCGCGTATCGCCGATCGGGTGGCGGTAATGTACGCCGGACAGATTGTGGAAACGGCGCCGGTGATGGAGCTATTTAACCAGCCACAGCACCCCTATACTCGCGCGTTGCTTGATTGTATTCCGGTTGCAGGAAAAACCGTGCCGGGTCAGCCGCTGAAAGCGATTCCCGGTGTGGTGCCCAGTCTGGTCGGCGTACAAACTGGCTGCGCATTCAGCAATCGTTGTGCGCATTGCAGCGATATCTGTCATCAGAACCCGCCGTATGTTCAGGTGACGTCTGATCATGAAGTGCGTTGCGTCCGGGCATTGAAGAAAGCGGAGGTGGCATGAATAATCAAATGAATCAACAAACCGGCGGTAATGATCAACAGATGGCCGCCGCGTTGCCGACGCATATTCCGGGCAATGTTAATATTGCGCTGGAATTGTGCGCGCTCACCAGGGTGTTCCGTTTGAATCACGGTCTGTTTACCCGCGCGGGCGAAATCCGCGCCGTGGATAACGTCTCGTTGCGTGTGCGCCGCGGCGAAACGCTGGGGCTGGTGGGCGAATCAGGCTGCGGGAAGAGTACGCTGGCAAAAATGCTACTGGGGCTGCTTGAGCCTACCTCCGGCAACGTGCTGATCGAAGGACGCGAGATTGACATCACCGAGCGCAAAGCCATGTCATCTCGCATTCAGCCGATTTTTCAAGACCCCTATTCGTCCCTTAATCCGCGGCGAACCGTTTCCGATATTGTGGAAGTGGCGTTGAATCTTCACAAGATCGGCACGCCCGAAGAAAGGAAAACGCGCGTCAAAGAGATGCTGGATGTGGTGGGCATGCCGGCCCGTACTCACAGTCAGTATCCCGGCCAGCTTTCAGGCGGTCAGCGTCAGCGGGTGGCGATTGCCAGAGCGCTGATTATGCGGCCTGAGATCCTCATTTGCGATGAACCCACTTCCGCATTGGATGTTTCCGTGCAGGCGCAGATCCTCAATTTGCTGCTTGAGCTTAAACAGGAGTTTGGCCTCACTTACCTGCTTATCAGCCACAACCTGTCGGTGGTGGAGCATCTGGTTGATCATGTGGCGGTGATGCAAAAAGGGGCGATTGTCGAACAGGGAACGCGTGAGCAGATTTTTCATTCACCGCAGCATCCGTATACCCGATCGCTGCTGGCTTCCGTGTTGACGCCAGAGCCGGGGTTGGGGATCCCCGATATCGAACGCCATTAACCGATAAGCGACCGTTCAATAACAGCATGACATCCCTGGGTGAGCGCCGGGGAGGGGCTTTGCTTGCCCGAATTCGAATAAACAGATACGGCATTACGCCCGAAAGTATTGGCCGCGAAAATATTGCCGTGACGCATGAATATCCAGACAAGAGGACAGACTGAAGATGACGCGTGAAGAGACGATTCAGGCAACCGTTGACTATTTTGGTTCAGGAAAATTCGAGCAGACGCTGGCGCGCCGCGTGGCATTCCGTACAGAAAGCCAGAACGCCGACAGCGGGCCGCTGCTGATGTCTTATCTGACGGAAGAGATGATCCCGGCGCTACATGCCCTGTCATTTGAATGCCTGCTGGTGGAGAATCCGGTTAACGAAAGATGTCCGTTTTTATTGGCCCGCCGCATTGAACCCCAGGCGGAATTGACGCTGTTGACCTACGGCCACGGTGATGTGGTGCGGGGTTATGATGAGCAATGGCGCGCCGGGTTATCGCCCTGGGACATGGTCAGGGCTGATAGCCGCTGGTACGGGCGCGGCACGGCGGACAACAAAGGCCAGCATACTATCAATCTGGCGGCGCTGGAGCAGGTATTGAAAGCGCGTGGCGGTCAATTGGGCTACAACGTGAAAATCATTCTGGAAATGGGCGAAGAGGATGGTTCTCCGGGGCTGGATGAAGTGTGTGAGCAATACCGTGACTGGCTGGCCGCCGATCTGTTTATTGCCTCTGATGGCCCGCGCGTTTCCGCATCCCGGCCAACCTTGTTTCTCGGTTCCCGCGGGGTGTTCAACTTCGAACTGCAACTGAATTTACGCGAAGGCGCGCATCATTCCGGTAACTGGGGCGGGCTGTTGAGCAATCCGGGGATTCGGCTGGCGCACGCCATCGCCAGCATGGTGGACGCGCATGGCCGCATCCTGGTTCCTGGCCTGCGTCCGCCCGCGTTGTCGGACAATATGCGCCGGGTGCTGTCGGATCTTGAACTGGGCGGCGGCGCGACTGACCCGGTCATCGATGCTCAATGGGGCGAGCCGGGGCTGACCGCCGCCGAGAAAGTGTATGCCTGGAATACGCTGGATGTCCTGGCGTTCGTTACCGGCAACCCGGATAAACCGGCCCATGCCATTCCGCCGCAGGCGAAAGCGCATTGTCATATGCGTTATGTCATGGGGTGCGACGTGGCGAATTTTACCCGGCATATCCGGCATCATCTTGATGCCAACGGTTTTGAGGATGTCGAGATAGTCAACGATGCCAGTCATTACAAAGCGACCCGGCTGGATCTCAATGACCCGTGGGTGGCCTGGGGCGTGATGTCAATCAAGCGTTCGGTCGGCGCGAATGCCGCCGTGTTGCCGAACTTTGGCGGCGGGCTGCCCAATGCCTGCTTTTCGGAAACGCTGGGTTTGCCGACGCTGTGGGTGCCGCACTCTTATCCCGCCTGCTCCCAGCATGCGCCGAACGAACACATTCTGGTGGAGATGACGCTTGAGTCGCTGAAAATCATGACCGGCTTGTTCTGGGATCTGGCGGAACAAGGGAAAGATATCGTCAAAGTGCGTTCAAAGCGGGAGGCATCGCCGTCGGTAACCGCGTTATAAATCGGCACGATGCCAGTTAAAGGGATGAGGTGTCGCCTCATCCCGATTGTACCGGCCAGTTCAGCCAGAACAGATGAGTATTATCCTCCTGATTTACATTTGTCTATGATGAGCCTGTTGCGGTTGAGTCATCGTTAAACACAAGGCGGAGCGCTCATGCATAACAACGAAATTCGTTATTTTATGGCGGTGGCGAGCACCGGGTCGCTAAGCGCGGCCAGCCAGCAGTTGTTTGTGGCGGTGTCCGCCATCAGCCGCCAGATCCAGCGGCTGGAGGCACGGCTGGGCGTGCCTTTATTTGAGCGACATGCCCGCGGTATGGTGCTGAATGACGCCGGGCATATTCTGGAAAATCACGTCCGGCGCAGTATCGTCGATATGGAGTTGGCGATTGCTGAAATCGAGGGGCTGAAATCCTCCCGGCAAACGACGATCCGTATCGTGTGTACCGATGGTCTGGCGTTCAATCTGTTGCCGACGCTATTGGCGAAATACCGGCAACAGCATCCGGCGGTCAATTTTGTGCTGACGGTCGGCAGCGCCAGACAGGTTCCCGATCTGGTCCGCCACGGCGAATGCGATGTGGCGCTGAAGTACAGCCTGTCGCCGGAGCACGGCATCAAGGTGATATCGTCATTTTCCGCGCCGTTTATGGTGGTGATGAAGGACGATCACCCGCTGGCTGCGAGCGATTTTCAACTGGCCGACCTCAATGATTTTCCCGTCATCCTGCCCGATCAGGCGGCGACGGTCCGCCAACTGTTCGATCTCTCATGCCGTATAAGCGGTGTTTTTATCGATCCCGTTTTTACCTGTAATCACTTTTCTACCTTGTATGCCTTTTTGCTCAATACCCCGAATGCCATCGCCATATGCAGTCATTTTTCCGTGTTATACAGCGCCCGGATCGATGGTTTACAGGTGAGGTCGGTCAGTCTGGAGCAACTGGGGCAGCGCACGTTGCAGGTTCAGACGGAAGTCAACAAACCGGTGACTGCGGTACTGAAAGGCTTTTTTGACTTCTTACACGATGAACTAACGCAGCAGGATGTGCGGTTTCGTCAGGCGTATCGCCTCCAGACGTGAAAGGCGACGGCGAAACCCGCACATTGTCACGCTGCGTCAGTCAGATTCGGGTTACGGCTTGGCGGGGATGGCATCGGTCTGTTGCGCGGCGGAGCGTGATTTGTTCAGCGTAACGACCAGCATACCGGCAATAATAGCGATGACGCCGATGACTAATCCTGATGTTAACGATTCTCCGAAAAATGCGACGGAGATAAACAGCCCGACGAGCGGGACGCACAGCATAGAGGAGGCCATGCTGGTGCTGGAAATCCACTGGCTTGCCGCGTTAACCGCGCAGAAACAGAACGCGGTGGCGAGCGGCCCGACAAACAGCGAGATCTCCCATAAACGCGTGGAGTTATCCCCGGTATAAGGACCTTCCTGATACCAGGCGATGATGATTAAAGGGAGCGTGGCAATCAGCATTTGCCAGGGCGCGAGATGATAAGCGCTGGAGGCGCCTCGGTAATAACGCAGATGCAGAATGCAAATGGCCCAGCATAGCGAAGCGAGCAACAGCAATAAGTTGGCCCACAGCGCGTTATGATCTGTCCAGTCCAGCGTCAGAGGATTGAACAGAATGGCGACTCCGGCGATGCCTATCAGCGTGCCCAGCAGTTCCTGCCGGGTTACTTTTTGCCGGAAGATAAGAATGGCGCCCGGCAATACCCACAGCGGGGTGGTATAGGCAAGAATGGCGGAGCGGCCAGCGGGGATCTCGGTCATGGCGATCGCACCCAGCGCGGTAAAGCTCAACATTTGTAGCAAACCGACGCTGAATAACAAGGGGATATCGCGACGCCTGGGCAACCGGAGCGTGCCGGTCACAATCTGGATAAAGAACAGACACAATCCACCGAGCGCGAAACGCAATGCGGAAAACCACAGCGGGGTGATATGTTCCAGCCCAAGTTTCATGACCGGCCAGTTAGTCCCCCAGACCAGAATGGCCAGCAGCAGCAAAAAAAGGCCGCCAATCTGACGTAGTGATAATTCCGCCGGCAATATTTCAGTCAGTGATTGTTTTTGCCAGATAATTTTCTTATTTCTTAACGAGGGATAAATCATTTTATATTTCCGGTCGTCATAAAAGTATCCTGCTGGTAAACCTTATTGTTTTTGTAATTTATCATCACAGAAAAACAATAAGGTTTACCAGAAGATTAGATAAACCCAGTTTATTATTTTTCTGACGGAAATTTTTTCTGTTATTTGCTGTGATATGTTTATTTTCAGAATGATTCTTTCGATCAACCGTTCATTGACAGTAAAGGTTTTCTTTATATGCGCAAACTGGATAAAACTGATATCAGCATCCTTAATAAATTGCAGGAAAACGCCAGGATCACCCACGCTGATTTGGCGCGTGCCGTGAACCTTTCCACCACACCTTGCTTTAACCGGGTGAAAGCGCTCGAAGAACTCGGGCTTATCCGTCAACAGGTCACCCTGCTTTCACCTGAGCGCCTGGGGTTACACGTTAATGTGTTCATCCATGTCAGTCTGGACAGGCAGGTGGAAGCGGCGTTGCAGCAGTTCGAGCAGGCTATTTCAGCGTGTCCTGAAGTGATGGAGTGCTATCTGATGACGGGCGACGCGGATTATCTTCTTCGCGTTCTGGTTAAAAATATCAATGAGATAGAGCACTTTATTCTTCACCATCTGACGCGAATTCCCGGCGTGGCCAATATCCGCTCCAGCTTCGCGCTCAAGCAGGTTCGCTACAAAACCACATTGCCGTTGCCCGCGGAAGGAATGCTGTTGCCGCAGTAGATTTTTTGTCGTTAATTTTATTTCATTTTTTGTTTTTAAATAGAAATTATTTCATTTATTTTGTGTTTTTTGTGAAATTTAAAAGATAAAAACAGGATGATTTAGCAATTTAAATTCATTCGATTTCAGGTAAAGTTATCAACATGGCGTGACGGTATATTCCCCAAGGAATATCACAACCTGCGGCTAATTTTATCCCTTATTTATCGGAGCACTTTTATGAATCTGGAAAAATTCCCACGTTATCCATTAACATTCGGCCCCTCTCCGATTACGCCAATGAAAAGGCTGAGTGAATATTTAGGCGGGGACGTAGAAATATATGCTAAACGTGAAGATTGTAATAGTGGTCTGGCGTTCGGCGGAAATAAAACCCGTAAACTGGAATATCTTATTCCCGAAGCATTAGAGCAAGGCTGCGATACATTGGTTTCTATTGGCGGTATTCAGTCTAACCAGACGCGACAAGTTGCTGCCGTGGCTGCGCATCTGGGAATGAAATGTATTCTGGTGCAAGAGAACTGGGTTAATTATGCTGATGCCGTTTATGATCGCGTCGGTAATATCGAACTGTCGCGTATTATGGGCGCCGATGTTCGTCTTGACGCCGCCGGTTTTGATATTGGCATTCGTGAAAGCTGGAAAAACGCCATGGACGAAGCATCACAGAATGGCGGCAAACCTTTCCCGATCCCGGCCGGTTGCTCCGAGCATCCCTATGGCGGTTTAGGCTTTGTTGGCTTCGCTGAAGAAGTGCGCCAACAGGAAAAAGAACTGGGTTTCAAGTTTGACTTCATCGTGGTGTGTTCCGTCACCGGCAGTACTCAGGCAGGAATGGTGGTTGGCTTTGCGGCGGATGGTCGTTCACAGAATGTCATCGGCATTGATGCCTCGGCAAAACCGGAACAAACCAAGGCGCAGATCCTGCGTATTGCGCAGAATACCGCCAATCTGGTCGAACTGGGCCGTGAAATCACCGAAGAGGACGTGGTGCTGGATACCCGCTATGGCGGCCCGGAATACGGCCTGCCGAGCGAAGGCACGCTGGAAGCTATTCGTCTGTGCGCCCGGATGGAAGGGGTGATGACCGATCCGGTGTATGAAGGTAAATCCATGCAGGGAATGATTGACATGATCCGCAACGGTGAGTTTCCGAAAGGATCAAAAGTCCTGTATGCCCATCTGGGCGGCGCGCCGGCACTGAGCGCTTATAGCTACATTTTCCGTAATGGCTGATGTTGCACGTTAATGTTGCACAATGTCAGGCCCGACCGATAGCGGGCCTGACACGTTAGCATCATCCCCGCTCAGAACGTCAGTTGCGTGGTGGAAAGCACTTCTCTAAGCCCGATAAAAGAACGGATCTGGCGCACGCCGGGCAGAAACAGCAATTGTTCCGCGTGCAGGCGGTTGAAGCTCTGATTGTCTTTCGTCCTGATCATCAAAATGTAATCGAATTCCCCCGTCACTACATGACACTCCATGCAGCCGCTGATCTTCTGGACGGATGCCTCGAAATCTTCGAATGAGCCTGGCGTCGAGCGATCCAGCACCACCCCGATCAACACCACCAGACCGGCATTAAGCGCCTCCGGGTTAAGTAACGCCACAAACCCCTTTATCAGGCCGATTTGTTTGAGTCGTTCAACGCGTCTCAGACAGGCTGGCGGACTGAGATTGACCTTCTCCGCCAGAGCAACGTTTGAGATGGAAGAGTCGGCCTGCAAAATACGCAGGATCGCCGTATCAAAGCGGTCCAGTTCGTAAGATTTTTTGTCATCTGCCGCAGGCAAGGTGTTGTGGGTTTTGTCTTTCATCCGGTTCCAACTGGCATAAGCCGATGCTTGATGTTGTCATCACGTCAATTCAGATAATTAATCTACGGATTTTTATACATCAGGTTAATAAAAATAAGAAAAACCTCTGCCTGTATGCAATAAAACGCATATGCCGCAGCGGTAATTTTCATGGTTGCCTGACGTCTGACGGGCAATGATTCTGAAGCCGGCAAGCACTGATCATGATATTTTTATCTGTCAGGGTAATCTGCCAAAATGCTAAGCTAACATGAAGTTATATTGTAGATATTTATTTTATTTACCGGCTTTTCATCTTGCTGATAGCCTATAGTTAATCATTTAAACGTTGAGGGTAAGGGAATGAAAAAACGTATTGTGGCATTAGGATTGGCGTTAGGATTAGCGTCTGTTTCAGGTATTGCGCAGGCGGATAAGCTGGACGATATTCAAAAAGCCGGTGTGGTCAGGATTGCGGTTTTTGATAGCAATTCGCCGTTTGGTTACATCGATCAGCAAAGTAAAAAGCTGGTGGGTTATGACGTTGATATCGCTGAAGCGATTGGCAAAGCGTTGGGCGTGAAAGTTGAATTGCGGGCAACTAACCCGGCTAACCGTATTCCGCTCCTCAGTTCCAACAAAGTGGATTTGATTGCCGCCAACTTTACCATTACGGATGAACGTGCCAAACAGGTTAACTTCAGCATTCCCTATTTTGCCACCGGACAGAAATTCATTGCCCGTAAAGGGGTTCTGAAAACCCCTGAGAACATTAAAGCCTTGCGTATTGGAGCAGATAAAGGCACGGTTCAGGAAATTACGCTGCGTGAGCATTATCCTACGGCGAAAGTCATTTCCTATGACGATACCCCGCTGGCGTTTGCCGCGTTACGCAACGGCAACGTTCAGGCGATTACGCAGGACGATGCGAAACTGGTCGGGTTGTTGGCTAACGTGCCGGATGCGCAAAAAGCGGATTTTGAGATCTCACCTTTTAGCCTTACCAAAGAATATCAAGGTATTGGCATCGCTAAAGGCGAGACGCGGCTGACGGAGAAAGTCAACGAAACCCTAGTGAGTCTGGAAAAACAGGGTGAGGCGAAAACGATTTACGAACGCTGGTTCGGGCCTGCGACAAAATCGGCGCAGCCGCGTGGTGATTTCACCTTCGCCCCGCTGGAGCAGCAGCCAAAAGCCTGATTTTTTAGACTAACGAAGTAATTTTTAGCCCTCAGCTTGCGGGGGGCGTTGTTGTTTTATGTTATGGAAAACACGAGTGACTTATGAAACAGACAAACACGGCGCTGCAATACATTGAGCAATGGTTGCTGGCTCCCCACTATCTTGGTTGGCTGTGGCAAGGTTTTCTGATCACGTTATGGATTTCCCTCTGTACGATTATTTTTGCCACCTTTGTGGGGGTTTTACTGGCGGCGGCCAGAGATAGCCGGCTAAAGACGCTTCGTTATGCGGTGATGGCATATAGCTCCCTTTTTCGTAATACCCCGTTGTTGATACAGCTTTTTTTCTGGTACTTCGGCGCAGGTCAACTGTTTCCCTCCGAGATGATGCAGTGGTTGAATACGCCGCACGACATTACGCTGTTGGGGATAAATCTGGCGTGGCCGTCCTTCGAATTTCTGGCTGGATTATTTGGGCTGACGCTGTATTCCAGCGCCTTTATTGCGGAAGAAATCCGCGCGGGCATTGGCGGCGTGGCGCGTGGACAAAAATATGCGGCCCTGGCGCTGGGCCTCACGCTCTGGCAATCAATGCGCCATGTGGTGCTGCCGCAAGCATTGAACATCGCATTGTTGCCGTTGCTAGGGCAATACATGAATGTGATCAAGAACTCCTCGCTGGCGATGGCGATTGGCGTCGCCGAACTCTCTTACGCCTCGCGTCAGGTGGAAACCGAAACCTTGCGTACTTTTCAGGCATTCGGCGTTGCTACCGTGCTGTATATTGCGATTATCGCATTGATGGAAGGCTGGGGCATGTGGCGTCAGCAGCGTAATCTGGTTGAGAGGCACTGAAATGGATTTTACTATTATTGGCGATAATCTCGGTTACCTGATGTGGGGCGCCTTTCCTGACGGTCCGCTCGGCGGGGCGGCGCTGACATTGTTAATGAGTTTGCTGGCGGGGATTGCCTCGGCGCTGTTGGGCACGCTACTGGGGATTGCGCTGGCTATATCGAGCGGCGTAGGGTCGGCAATACTGGCGGCGGTTCTCGGTTTCTTCCGGGCCATCCCTGTCATCATGCTGATTTTCTGGACCTACTTTCTGCTCCCGATCCTCTTTGGCGTGGATATTCCCGAAATCACCACGGTGGTGTGCGCGTTGGCGCTGATTGCATCCGCTTATCTGGCACATAGCGTGAAAGCCGGTATTGTCGCGATCGGTCGCGGACAGTGGCAGGCGGGCTTATCGCTGGGATTAACACGTTGGCAAGTGCTGTGGAATATCGTTTTGCCACAGGCGTTGCGGATGATGGCGCCGTCGTTTATCAATCAATGGATTTCCCTGATTAAAGACACGTCGCTGGCTTACATCGTTGGCGTGGGTGAACTGACGTTTCTGGCGACGCAGGTGAACAATCGCAGCATGGTCTACCCGATGGAGGTGTTCCTGTTTGTCGCGCTGGTCTATTTTGTGTTTTGTCTGTCGCTGGAACTGCTGGCAAACAGGGTTAATCAGCGCTTTAGTCAGCAGGAAAAACAATTAAAGCGCTCATGGTTACGGTGGCGAAACAAGCCAGCCTGATGACGTTACAGCAGTTTGAATCTCTTCCCATCAATTTTAAGGGAATCAGCGTTAATACGCATAAATGTGCAAAATTGTTATAGGATAGCGAAAACCATTATCCCTTCTTTGGAATGCTGACAATGAATAAATCACAAACTGATCTTACCGCCGGGCAAGGCCTGCTGGAACGCGTGTTTAAGCTGAAACAGCACGGCACCACCGCGCGAACTGAAACCATAGCAGGCTTCACCACGTTTCTGACGATGGTATACATCGTTTTTGTCAACCCGCAAATTCTGGGTGTGGCCGGCATGGATACCAAAGCGGTGTTTGTCACCACCTGTCTGATTGCGGCATTTGGCAGCATCCTGATGGGGTTGCTGGCCAATCTGCCGGTCGCTCTGGCGCCGGCGATGGGGCTGAACGCCTTTTTTGCGTTTGTCGTTGTGGGGGCGATGGGGCTTTCCTGGCAGGTTGCCATGGGCGCAATCTTCTGGGGTGCGGTTGGTTTCCTGTTGTTGACGATTTGCCAGATTCGTTACTGGATGATTGCCAATATTCCCCTTAGCCTGCGTCTCGGCATCGCCAGCGGCATCGGCCTGTTTATTGCCATGATGGGCTTGAAAAATGCCGGTATTATCATGCCTAACCCTGAAACGCTGGTGACGATCGGTAATCTGACGTCGCACAGCGCGCTGTTGGGCGCACTGGGTTTTTTCATCATTGTGGCGTTGGCGTCGCGTAATATTCATGCCGCGGTGCTGGTTTCTATCGTGGTGACCACCTCAATGGGTCTGCTGCTCGGCGACGTGACGTTTTCCGGTGTCTTCTCGATGCCGCCCAGCGTGATGACCGTGGTGGGACAGGTAGATCTGGCCGGCGCGTTAAATCTGGGCCTGTCCGGGGTTATCTTCTCCTTTATGCTGGTTAACCTGTTTGACTCTTCCGGCACGTTGATCGGGGTGACGGATAAAGCGGGTCTGGTGGATGCCCGCGGCAAGTTCCCCCGCATGAAGCAAGCGTTGTATGTGGACAGCGTCAGTTCGGTTGCCGGCTCCTTTATTGGCACATCCTCCGTGACGGCATATATTGAAAGTTCTTCCGGGGTGTCCGTCGGCGGCCGTACCGGGTTGACCGCGGTTGTGGTGGGGCTGTTGTTCTTGCTGGTTATCTTCCTGTCGCCGCTGGCGGGGATGGTTCCGGCTTACGCGGCGGCGGGCGCGCTGATTTATGTCGGCGTATTGATGACCTCCAGTCTGGCGCGAGTGAAATGGGATGATTTGACGGAAGCGGTACCGGCCTTTATCACAGCGGTGATGATGCCGTTCAGTTTCTCGATCACCGAAGGGATTGCATTAGGCTTTATTTCTTACTGCATAATGAAGCTGGCGACAGGCCGCTGGCGTGAAATCAGCCCTTGCGTGGTGGTTGTCGCGCTGTTGTTCCTGTTAAAAATCATTTTTATCGATGCGCATTAATTCTTTTCCCGCTCCGGGATTTACCCGGAGCGCAGCTTTTTATTCGTGGTGGAGGTAAGCGCAATTTACTGAAATGGTGAGGAGATCGTTTTTTCAACGGCGTGGCTGGTCAGTCTCATATAACGCACAGATTGACGCTGTTGATGGATGATCTCTCTGGTTTTCTTCATGCCCATGTCTGAGGAGTAATTCCAGATCACCAGCCGGTTCAGCGTTGGCGCATGCGCGCATGCCCATGCCAGGTAATCGTCAATATCGCTAATCACTTCAACTTCAGACAGGCTGTTGGTACGTAGTCGTCCGGAAGCCGGATGAAGCTTCAGGCTTTCGGGGCGGCTGACATTCAGTGTGGGAAGTTTCAACAGGGACTGACGAATGGTACACAGTTGTGTGGCGGCTTCAAGAGGATCCTGTTGTGCGTCAATCCAGGCTTGCTCCGCCTGCGTGCGGGTTTGAAGATGAGCAGGAACCTGATTATTTGACCGGACATGCACAATCTCGATATCCATGCCGACCAGTCCCTCTTCGCTCAGCAGAATGGCAATGGTATTCCCGGCATAACCCAGGCTGAAATTAGGCAGGATAGGATCAGCAAAATAAGGTCTGCCCTCCGGCGATGAAAGCAAAGGCAGTAATTGCGGATAACCGAAAAAGTAGAACATCATCTCCGCCAGCAGCGCCCGACTTTTCAGATAACGCTCGCGACGTTTAGCGGAGAAGCCTTGTGTTGAGGAAATAAGGTCATCCGATAATCTTTGCAAGTCGGGAAGCGCTTCCGTGCTGGTCCACCTGACAAAATGACAGGTCATTGTTCACTCCGTGATAATGATAAAGGTTTCGATTCGCCTGGGTTCTACCTAAAGGCATGCCCCGGTATTAAAAATGATGGTAGTACAAATATTCCGTTTATGTGGTATCTCATTGGCATATTATCAGACTAATATATGATCTAAATAAAAATAGGTAGATAAATCGGCGATTATTATTTATTAAAAGCAACAATGTTCCGGTAGTCTTGCGCTGAATGCCATTGCTTCTCATACGTTCTCTTATGCAATTCAGCCGATGTTACCAATCTGAGCGCGGAGGTTGGGCAGACGCTGATGCAGGAAGGGCTGTCAGCCACACCGACACATAAATCGCACTTATGTACTTCGCTTTTAGTGAGCGCCGACCCGCTGTTAATCGCAACAGGAACTGCTGTGACATTGATCGCGCCGAAAGGACAAGCGATCACGCAGCTTTTACAGCCAATGCAGCGTGACTCAATCACCTGAATACTGTCGTGGTCGCGCACCAGCGCATCATGAGGACAAACACTGGCGCAGGGCGCATTTTCACATTGGCGGCACAGGACGGGTACGCTGACGCTGGCGTTCTTTATTACGGTTAAGCGAGGGAAAAAACGACTGGGCTGTAGCGTCGCGCTATTGCCGCCGCTGTGTGCCACCGCACAGGCGATTTCGCAGGTTCGACAGCCGATACACTTCTGCGCATCGGCGATAACGAATTGATTCATCAGGGCGTCTCCTTCAGGGATGCGCCGGAATCAGACGCGAGTGAGGTTGCCGACCGGGTCGCTGAACTCTTTCCTATCCCCATAACATCAATCATTCCCTTCGCTGCTTTACGGCCATCGGCAATTGCGGTGACCACCAGATCGGCTCCGCGTACTGCGTCTCCTCCGGCAAAAATCCGCGGGTGGTTAGTCTGGCAGGGAATGCGGCTGTTAGCGGACGCGATAATGTAACCCCATTTGTCCAGACTGACGTCCGCTTCTTCCAGCCAGGGCATGCTGTGCGCCTGAAAACCAAACGCGATCAGGATGGCATCGGCGGGTTGTACAAATTCGGACCCCGCAATAGGACGCGGGCGCCGACGCCCGCTGGCATCGGGGGCGCCCAATTCAGTGCGAATCAGACTGATGCCGCACACTTCTCCTTGCTCATTCAGACAAATTTTCTGCGGTTGTACGTTGAACATGAATTCAACGCCTTCTTCCCGTGAGTTTTTTACCTCTTTTTTCGAGCCAGGCATGTTGGCTTCATCACGGCGATACGCGCAGGTGACGGATACGGCGCCCTGACGAACGGAAGTGCGCAGACAGTCCATCGCGGTGTCTCCGCCACCGAGCACCACAACCCGTTTTCCCGCCATCGAAATATAGGGTTCATCGTCAAGCTCCGGTAAACCCATTACGTGTTTGGTATTGGCTATCAGGAACGGCAGCGCATCAAAAACGCCGGGCGCCTGTTCATTTTCAATCCCCGCCTTCATGGAGCGATAAGTACCCACGCCGAGAAACACGGTATCAAACTCATTGAGGATCTGAGGGAGTGAAACGTCTTTACCCACTTCGATATTTAATTGAAATTCGATGCCCATCTCACGGAACATCTCATGGCGGTGAGTAAGCACTCGCTTATCCAGTTTGAAAGGAGGAATGCCGAATGTCAGTAGGCCGCCAATTTCAGGATGACGATCGAACACCACAGCCTGAACGCCATTACGCGCCAGAACATCCGCACAGGCCAGTCCCGCCGGGCCTGCGCCAATAATGGCGGCACGTTTGCCGCTTGGCGTAACTCGACTCAAATCAGGCTTCCAGCCCATGGCGATGGCGGTATCGGTAATGTAACGCTCAATATTGCCGACGGTGATCGCGCCGTATTCCTTGCCCAGCGTGCAGGCGCCTTCGCACAGCCTGTCTTGCGGGCATACCCGGCCACAGATCTCCGGCAGGCTGCTGGTCTGGTGAGACAGTTCCACTGCTTCCAGAATTCGGCCTTGTTTGGTCAGGTTGAGTAATTCGGGGATATTGTTATGCAGCGGACAGGTCCACTCACAAATGGAATGTTTCCCGCAGGCGAGGCAGCGATCGGCCTGATCCCGCGTCTGCTCCGGCGTAAAGCCGTGATATATCTCGTCGAACGTGGTTTTACGTTGTGTCAGCGGTTTTTTTTCCGCGTCGCGCCGGGGCCAGTTTTTTCTCTGGTTTAACGGGTTGCGTGCCTCGGCCTTACCGACGGGTATGGCTCGTTGCCAGTGCGTTGATGTAAGCAACGCCATGTTTTGCTGTTTTTTGCGGCGGTTTGCTTCCAACGTCTGTTCGCTGACCAATTGCAGGGCTTGCGTCGGACAGGCTTCCACACAGGCTGGTCCCTGTGAACGGCCTGAGCAGAGATCGCATTTATATGCCGTGGCGCCACGGTTCGTGGCGTTGGTGACGACCGAAATAGCGCCAAACGGACAGGCCAGTACGCAGGTTTTGCAACCAATACAGCGTTCTTTAATGATTTGAATACTATTATCTTTTTTTACCAGCGCCTGAGTCGGGCAAACGCTGGCGCAGGGAGCATCTTCACACTGACGGCAGGTCACCGCAGAGCGAAAATCTTGTGTGTTGAAGGCTTTTATTCTGGGTTGGAACAATTCAGCATGGGTTGGATATTGTTCGTCGTTGTGTGAAATAACGCAGGCAATTTCGCAGGCGCGACAACCCATACAGTCTTGAGCACTGACAATAACAAACCTATTCATAAACTCTCCCGACAAAAAATACCTTCTTATAACGACCGTAGCGAAACGCAAGGGGTCTTATTGCGTACAAACGCGTTAAATGTAAACACTCACTCACATCATGAGCGAGATACTCTGATTGATAGCGTTCGATTTTTTGTCTGGTTGCCCAGAAAGTGATTTGGAAGGGGTTGGCAGGATCTCGTCAGGAGAAAATACAACTATCCCCCCATTTATTGCCTTCATCCTAATGGCTCTGAAAACCACAGATTTTGATGTAGAACAGGTAACGATATGGTTAATGCAAAGTTTCTGAATGAAAATATTCTGATTGAGTTAGTGAGATACCATTTCATATTCATATTGATGTTAACTTAATTAAACTATTAGTTTTTATTTGGTTTTTTATTGATGGGGCGGTTTGTTGACACGGGGAAAGCGAATTCGATAAGTTGACATAGGCCCTGACGCCAGACCGGGGTGGGTTGCGCAGGCGTACATCAAATATTGCCTGTACTTTACCGCCGTAGCAGGCGATGTGCTGATATTTCAGCCTTGCAGGAAAGCAAGGCTTGTGGTTATTCCGCCGTCAGACAATTTTCATCGTGACGTCAATATTGCCGCGCGTGGCGTTTGAGTAAGGGCATACGGTGTGTGCTTTTTGCACCAGTTCTTCCGCTTTGGCTTTGTCAAAGCCGGGGATGGAGATTTTCAACTCCACTTCAATGCCGAAGCCGGTTGGGATCTTGCCAATACCGACACTGCCTTCGATTGACGTATCGGACGGCAGCGAGACTTTCTCACTTGAGGCGACGTTTTTCAGCGCTCCCAGAAAACAGGCGGAGTAACCTGCGGCAAACAGTTGTTCAGGGTTGGTGCCTTCACCTCCTCCACCACCCAGTTCTTTTGGCACATCAAGCTTCACATCAAGATGGTTGTCTGATGAAACAGCGCGGCCATCACGCCCGCCTGTTGCTTTAGCATGAGCAACATAGAGAACTTTTTCGATAGACATACTTTCTCCTGTGATTTATGGGAACAGGTTTAAGCGTAGACCATATGGCGCATATCTACCTATCTTCCTGGGATCACGTTGTCTACACCATGACCTCTTTTTTCCCTGATGCTTGGAGGAAACGCCTATTGCGACTCGTTGTTCCGCTGAGTAGCGACGATAGTCCCGATATTCTCCTCTACCCAATCGGCCAGGATTTTTACTTTTTCACTCACTTCTCTGCCCAGCGGCGTCAGGCTGTATTCCACATGCGGCGGAACAACGGGATAGGCGGTACGCAGGATAAATCCATCGCTTTCCAGATACTGTAGCGTCTGAGCCAGCATGCGTTCGCTCACGCCGCCAATTCTGCGCCGTAACTGACTGAAACGGTGAGTTCCCTCCATCAGCGCAACCAGTATCAATACCCCCCAACGGCTGGTAACGTGGTTAAGCACCTGACGGGACGGACATTTTTCAGCGAAAAGATCGCCCTTTGGCATCATTGCGACAAGAGAGTCCGCATCGTTTATTTTTTTATGCACTATACTTACCTTTATGTGCGTACTTACTTAAAGTTAGCTTTGTGGGTATTATGCCAGCCTGTGTTAGTCAAAGAAAGGAACTTAATGATGATTGCGATTACAGGTGCATCCGGTCAATTGGGCCGTTTAGTCATTGAACAACTGTTGGTAAAGGTTCCGGCGACGGAAATTCTGGCGCTGGTGCGGGATGTGAATAAAGCGGCGGATTTGGCCGCTCACGGCGTTCAGGTAAAATCGGCGGACTATAACCAGCCAGAGGCGCTTTTTTCCGCGTTGCAAGGCGTTGATAAGGTATTGTTAATTTCCTCCAGCGAAGTGGGTCAGCGCGCTGCTCAGCACCGCAATGTGATTGAAGCCGCTGTTAAAGCGAAAGTAGCGCTGCTGGCTTATATCAGCTTGCTGCATGCGGATACCTCACCGCTTGCGCTGGCGGCTGAGCATCGTGAAACCGAAGCATTGTTAAAACAATCGGGCCTGCCCCATGTTGTACTGCGCAACGGTTGGTACACGGAAAACTATACGGGAAGCATACCGGCTGCATTACAACACGAGGTCTTTATTGGTTGTGCCGGAGAAGGAAAGATCGCCTCCGCCACGCGTGCGGATTTTGCCGCGGCTGCAGCTGCCGTTCTGACGCGGGAAAACCAGGCCGGCAAGATTTATGAACTGGCTGGCGATGAAGCTTATACGCTGACCGATTTGGCGGCTGAGATCAGCAAACAGTCTGGTAAAAGTATTGGTTATCAAAACCTGTCGGAAGAGGAATACAAGGCGGCGTTGGTTGGCGCTGGCTTGCCAGAGGCTTTTGCCGGGATCATTGCGGATTCGGATACGGGAGCGTCCAAAGGCGGTCTGTTTGATGGTAGCCATCAACTGAGCAACCTGATCGGGCGAGCAACGACCCCACTGGCAACGGTGGTGAAAGCAGCACTGAAGTAAGTTCACCTCCCTGCTCATGGTTGATGTGAGCGGGGATAACTTTGTGTTGATGGAATATTTTAACGGTTATGGCGTGGATAATTGCCAACTTTTCTTAATTTCCCGATGACCATAAACGTTCCTTTGAATGTTGAACGTCAAACCCATAACCTTCCATATACGTTATTTACGTTCAGGTTTTAGCCGACTATCAAATTGGAATGGAATAGTCTCTGCCTTCTGAATGATCCCGTAGAAATCGGGGTATTCAGGGTTTAACAGGTAGTTATACTCCACGGGCGATAGGGCACTGGGGACACGCAACGCTATCGAACCTTTGGCAAAGCACCAGGCATCACCGTATTCGGCCAGCTCCGGCGGCGCGTCTTCATCAGCCCAATTATCTGGCAGTTCATCCATATCGGCGCTCTGAATTTGATCATCAGGCACATCGATACGCAATAGCGTGAAATACTCTAGGATCTGCGCCGCATGCAGATGTACCAGCGTCTCCAGCATGGTAAGCGATGCTGTTTCTGATACATAAACCATCGAGATGCCAACACTGTTCCAGCGGCCTCCAGCCTCCTTTGCTCCGTATCCCGTCCAGGCTGTAGAAAGATACTTTGTCTTTATCAGCCGATAGAGAATCAAGAGTACACTCCATGTTCCAGGCGCGTGATCAATTTCATGACCTCGTAAGCCCCGGTTTCGGATGCCATCAGTTCTGCCGGCACTTTCCAGCTCAGCGCCCTGTTTGGCTCATTCAACCATTTTTGCGCCTCTTCTTTATCACCTTCGAACAATTCTACCGCCCGATCAATAACGCGGATGATGCGCACCAGTCGTTCGCTTTGCTCGGCGCTGAATCGCGCTTTCACGCTGCGACTAAACGTCGTTGACGGAATGCCGGACATTTTGCGCAGGTCGTTTTGCGTTATCTTCGCCCAGTCAACAATCAGGTTAGCAACCTTGCCATCAAGTCCTTCGCTAATCTGCCCCAGCAGCGCCACACCATCGGAATTGTTTAACCCGGCCACCTGCCATAAGCGAGGCGGTCTGGTCTGAGTCGTGGATAAGCTAAATGTTTTCATAATTAACCTCCATTTGGTTATTTCAGTATATCCATATGGTGATTGGTGTGCAAATTAGGCGTCCAGGGGAAATGCCCGGGCAGCTGGTACAGCCGCCAACAAAAGCGGCTTTGATGTATTGCATCCGTTGATTGCAGTAACCAATTGTCATTTGAATCGGCAATGCGTAGCGCTTCTTTGTTGTGCTCGCGTACCGCTGACGAACGCGGCTTATCGTAGACAAACAGGTTGAGCGGTTTTTGTGACCGTTTTAATCGGCGCTGTCCATCTTCGATGCTTGTACATAATCTTCGTCTGATTAATCTGTAGTGGAATACTGAATTTGGCCACCTGAACAGAGGTGATATGCTCACCTCAGAACAACACAGGTGCTCCAATGAAAAAAAGAAATTTTAGTGCAGA
>NZ_QNRY01000022.1 GCF_003315515.1 Brenneria salicis ATCC 15712 = DSM 30166
TGCCCCGGTTTTCAAAAGCCATTTCCAACGCTTTAGTGGTCAGCCTGCTGTCCGGTGAGAACGACATTGCCCAGCCCACCGGTTTTCTGGCGAACGGCTCCAGCGGCAATCCGTTAGCCTGCGCGCGCTGCACCACCAGCACCGTTACCCGATTCAGCGTGGCGTGCGACATGCTGCGATGGCCGTCATAGCGTGACGGCAGTACAAACCTTGAGCCGGAGGCACAGGTATGCAACGCCACAAAAATATCCAGCATTTGCCGGGACAGGTAGACGATATGCGGATTACGTCTTTTCATGCGCTCTTTAGGGATGTCCAGGTGGCGTTCTCGAAATCGATTTCGTTCCAGGTGGCTTCCACTAGTTCACTTTTGCGCACCAGGGTCAGCAGAATCATGCGCAGCGCCAGTCGGATGGTTGGATAAGAAGCAATGGATTCGAGCTGATGGAACGCCAGCCGGATCTCGGTTGGCGACAGCGCCCTTTCCTTCGGTACAAAGGTGGCGATCGATGCGGCCTTGACTTCGTCGGCCGGATTCTCGACCTTTTCGCCATGCAGAATGGCGAAGACATAGACCTGTTTAACGATATCGCGGATATGCACCGCCGTGGCCGGGGCGCCACGGGCTTTCACCTTGTTGCACAGGGCACGCAAATCATCGGGGCTGATTTCGGTGAGTAGGCGGTTGCCGAAGACCAACAGGATATCGCGTTCCATGATGCTTTTGCGCATGGAACGGGTGCTATCGGCCATGCGCGCATCGACCAGCCAGCGAGCGGCCATATCGCCAAAATGTTTGGCGGCCGTCAGCCGGCGCTTCTCGCGCTGTTTTTCATGTGCGGGGGAACGCCCTTCGCTGATAGCGCGCTTGGCGTCGAGCAGCTTTTCACGGGCTAAAGCAAGGGAAATACCGGCGGGGCCATAACGGCCGATGGTGAGGGTTTCGCGGCGTCCGTTAAGACGGTAATCGTAGCGGAAGGTGACGGTACCAGTAGGCGATACCGTCACATACATGCCGTCCCGGTCGGAAACCTTGTACGGCCTGGCTTTGGGCTTAAGATTACGTAATGCGGTGTCGGTAAGCATCGTGATTTAACTCCTGTTCAATGGCGGTTTTTACCGTCAGGGGTCAGGAAGTCTGAAGATGCCTCGAAAGCCGCGTCACGTCTAGCTTTGGGAGGGAATTTTTACCGTCATGACCGAAAAAGAATCAATCATCAACGGCAAGGTCTTAATCCGGGCTTTGGAACTTACCGTCATTTCTACCGCCAGCCTGTGCTGCTGGCCGGCGATAGCTACCGATAGTCACCACTTTCAATTTAATTAAAAATCAAAACGTTATGGCGATTTTTCGATAGTTGGCGATAGTCCCTGAATAACCTCGGATCACTCCCACTCGATCGTCGCCGGCGGCTTACCGGACACGTCGTAAACCACGCGGGAAATGCCGTCTACTCCGTTGATGATGCGGTTGGATACGCGGCCAAGGAATTCATACGGCAAGTGCGCCCAGTGCGCGGTCATAAAGTCGATGGTTTCAACGGCGCGCAGTGCGACGACCCAATCATATTTACGGCCATCGCCCATTACGCCAACGGAACGAACCGGCAGGAAGACGGTGAAAGCCTGGCTGACTTTATTGTACAGTTCGGCTTTGTGCAGTTCTTCAATGAAGATCGCATCGGCACGACGCAGCAGGTCGCAATATTCTTTCTTCACTTCGCCCAACACACGCACGCCCAGCCCTGGGCCAGGGAAGGGATGGCGGTACAGCATGTTGTACGGCAGACCCAGTTCCAGACCGATTTTGCGGACTTCATCCTTGAACAGTTCTTTCAGCGGCTCGACCAGACCCAGCTTCATCTCTTTCGGCAATCCGCCGACATTATGGTGAGATTTGATGACGTGCGCTTTGCCGGTTGCGGAAGCGGCGGATTCGATAACGTCAGGGTAAATAGTACCTTGCGCCAGCCATTTCACTTCGGACTGCTTGCTGGCTTCTTCGTCGAAGACTTCAACAAAAACCCGCCCGATGATTTTACGTTTCGCTTCCGGCTCATCCTCCCCTGCCAGCGCGTTCAGGAAGCGCGCTTCCGCCGGGACATGAACAATGTTCAGGCCGAAGTGGTCGCCAAACATTTCCAGTACCTGATCCGCCTCGTTCAAACGCAGCAAGCCGTTATCCACGAATACGCAGGTCAAGCGTTCGCCAATCGCGCGGTGCAACAGCATCGCGGTTACGGAGGAATCCACACCGCCGGACAAACCGAGGATCACCTGATCATCACCGACCTGCTGACGAATACGCGCTACCGCATCATCAATAATTTTGGCTGGCGTCCACAGCGCTTCACACTCACAGATATCACGTACAAAACGCTCCAACATGCGTTGTCCCTGACGCGTGTGGGTGACTTCCGGGTGAAACTGCACGCCGTAAAAACGTTTTTCTTCGTTAGCCATGATCGCGAACGGACAAGTATCCGTGCTGGCGACGGTCACAAATCCCTCAGGGAGGGCGGTGACTTTATCGCCGTGGCTCATCCATACATCCAGCAGCGGCGCGCCTGCGGCGCTCAATGCATCCTGAATATCACGAACCAGCGCGCTGTCCGTTTTCACCTCCACCTGCGCATAGCCGAACTCGCGTTCGCTGGAGCCTTCCACCTGACCGCCCAGTTGCATCGCCATAGTCTGCATGCCGTAGCAAACGCCTAAAACCGGTACGCCAGACTGGAAAACGTATTCCGGCGCGCGTGGGCTATCAAATTCAGTGGTACTTTCCGGGCCGCCGGAAAGGATAATCCCGTTAGGATTGAATTCACGGATCTGCGCTTCAGTGACGTCCCATGCCCAGAGTTCACAATAAACGCCCAGTTCACGAACGCGTCGTGCGACCAACTGCGTATATTGCGAGCCGAAATCCAGAATGAGAATGCGGTGTTGATGAATGTTTTCTGTCATGAGAGGCGTATTCCAAAATACGAAAAAGCAAAAGTGATTAAACCCGGCAATCTTACCAGGTTTAACGGGTTAAATCAGCCTGCAAATCACCTTATGAACCCATACGGTAGTTCGGTGACTCCTTGGTGATGGTCACGTCGTGAACATGGCTTTCCTGAATACCCGCGCCGCTGATACGCACGAATTCCGCTTTGGTGCGTAGTTCGTCGATAGTGCCGCAGCCGGTCAGCCCCATACAGGAGCGCAGACCGCCCATTTGCTGGTGAACGATCTCTTTCAGGCGGCCTTTATAGGCTACGCGGCCTTCAATGCCTTCCGGCACAAGTTTGTCCGCGGCGTTATCGCTTTGGAAGTAGCGGTCGGAAGATCCTTTGGACATCGCGCCCAGTGAACCCATACCACGGTAAGATTTGAAAGAACGTCCCTGATACAATTCGATTTCACCCGGAGATTCTTCCGTCCCCGCCAGCATCGAACCGACCATGACGCAAGCGGCGCCCGCTGCAATGGCTTTGGCGATGTCGCCGGAGAAACGAATACCGCCATCGGCGATAACCGGAATACCGGTGCCTTCCAATGCTTCAACCGCGTCGGAAATAGCGGTGATCTGAGGAACACCGACACCCGTCACGATGCGGGTGGTGCAAATGGAACCAGGGCCGATGCCGACTTTCACTGCGCTGACGCCAGCCTCCGCCAACGCTCTGGCGCCCGCACCCGTTGCCACGTTGCCGCCGATGATTTCCAGATCAGGGTATTTGGCGCGGGTTTCACGAATACGCTGCAACACGCCTTCGGAGTGGCCGTGGGAAGAGTCAATCAGCAACACATCCACCCCCGCCGCGACCAGCGCATCGATACGCTCTTCATTACCCGCGCCCGCGCCAACCGCCGCGCCGACACGCAGGCGACCGTGCTCGTCTTTACAAGCGTTGGGTTTGCGTTCTGCTTTCTGAAAATCTTTTACGGTAATCATGCCGAGCAGACGGAATTGCTCATCCACCACCAGCGCTTTTTCCACGCGTTTTTCATGCATTTTTTGCAGAACGACTTCACGCGCTTCCGCGTCTTTTACCGTAACCAGACGCGCTTTCGGCGTCATCACGGCGCTGACCGGCAGATCCAGATCGGTCACAAAGCGCACGTCACGACCGGTAATAATCCCTACCAGTTCATTGCCTTCGGCAACAACCGGATAACCGGCGAAACCATTACGTTCGGTCAATTCTTTTACCTGACGCAATGTGGTATTTGGCGTAACGGTTTGTGGATCGACGACCACACCGCTTTCATGTTTTTTTACGCGGCTGACTTCATCCGCCTGACGCTCAATCGACATGTTTTTATGGATAAAGCCCAAGCCCCCTTCCTGAGCCAGCGCAATCGCCAGACCAGACTCGGTTACGGTATCCATCGCAGCCGACAGCATAGGAATATTGAGACGAATTTTTTTCGTCAGTTGGGTGGTTAAATCAGCCGTGTTAGGCAAGACAGTGGAGTGGGCGGGAACAAGGAGAACATCATCAAACGTCAGTGCTTCTTTAGCGATACGTAGCATGGGCAATATCTCACCAAGGTGGGTGTAAGAACAGATAAAATATTGCCGTGGCATTATACAGAGCGTAATCGGTTGCCTCCAGCATTTTTTACTAAAAAGCTTGATTACCTATTACAGCCAGGTAGTATCAATCAATTAAGTCACTGTTTTAAAATTTGATCTAGCTCACAATGTCTCAATTTCCCGCCACTGCTATTTTTACCGTCAGCCGCCTGAATCAGACGGTTAGACAATTGTTGGAAATGGAAATGGGGCAGATCTGGCTTTCCGGCGAAATTTCCAACTTCTCGCAGCCGTCTTCCGGTCATTGGTATTTCACGCTGAAAGATGAGCGCGCCCAGGTGCGTTGCGCCATGTTCCGCAACAGTAACCGCCGGGTCGCCTTTCGTCCGCAAAACGGTCAGCAGGTACTGATACGCGCCGGCATTACGCTGTATGAACCGCGTGGCGATTATCAGTTGCTGGCGGAAAGTATGCAGCCCGCCGGAGATGGTCTGTTGCAACAGCAGTTTGAACAGTTGAAGCAGCGTCTTGCCGCCGAAGGGCTGTTCGATCAGCAGTTCAAACAGGCGCTCCCCTCCCCGGCCAGACAGGTCGGCGTAATCACCTCCGCCAGCGGCGCCGCCTTGCACGATATTTTAAACGTTTTGCAGCGACGCGATCCTTCACTGCCCGTGGTGCTGTATCCCACTGCCGTACAAGGCAATGAAGCGCCGTTACAGATTGTGCGCGCCATTGAACTGGCCAACCTGCGCAACGAGTGTGATGTCCTGATCGTCGGTCGCGGCGGCGGTTCACTGGAAGATTTGTGGAGCTTCAACGATGAGCGTGTCGCGCGGGCGATTTTCGCCAGCCGTATCCCCATCGTCAGTGCGGTGGGTCACGAAACCGATGTAACCATTGCCGATTTCGTCGGCGATCTGCGTGCGCCAACGCCTTCCGCCGCGGCAGAATTGGTCAGCCGTGATCAGCTTGAATTGCTGCGTCAGATACAATCCCAGCGCCAGCGTCTGGAAATGGCGATGGATTACTATCTTGCTCAGCGCCATCAGGTATTCACGCGCTGGCATCATCGCTTGCAGCAACAGCATCCGCAGTTGCGGCTGGCGCGTCAGCAGGCTCTGTTGGTGAAACTCCGCCAGCGACTGGATGATGCCATGCAGCTACAGTTGCGACAGAATATGCGCCGCCACGAACGCATGGAACAATGTTTGTTTCAGCAGCAGCCGTTGCCGACAATTCAGCGGGCGCAGCAGCGTTTACAGCAATTGCGCTATCAGATGCAGAATGCCGTTGAACGTAACCTGAATAAGCAACAACAACGGTTGGGCGTCGCCTGTTCCCGTCTGGACGGCGTCAGCCCGCTGGCAACGTTGTCGCGCGGCTACAACGTCACCACGACGCCGGATGGCAAAATGCTGAAAAACGTCGCCCAAATCTCGCCGGGCGAAACATTGAAAACCCGGTTGCAGGATGGATGGGTAGAAAGTCAGGTCACGGCCCTCGTGCCGCAACCCCCCACCGCGCCCGCCAATAGGCGACGTAACAAGTCTTAATCGCCGTAGGGGATTTGTCCTAAAACTGATGATTGTCCCCGCTATCCGCCTCAACTTCTGAACTATACTGATCTCCAGCCTACTAATTTCTTATAGTGAAAGTAAGAATGCGTGAGTTTTGCTGATCGTCTGCGTTACCCGATGATCGCCTTTTCAAGGAGATAAGGTATGAAGTCCAGACCGATTTATGGCGTGATCCCCCCCTATATCCTGCATCGTATTATCTCTAATGGTTCGGAAGAGCAGCGCCGTTGCGCCCAACAGATGTTGATGCATGTCCAGTCATTGATGGTAAGCCATCATCCCCGGCCACTACCCCATGCACAGCAGCCTGCCGGACAGGTGCATCGTGAAATTTACGACGCTGAAAATCAGCAACAGCTACCCGGCACACCGGTACGCGCAGAAGGGCAAGCCAGTAATGGCGATATCGCCGTTGATGAAGCCCACGACTATCTTGGTGTTACCTACGATTTCTTCTGGCAGATCTTCCAGCGTAATTCGCTTGATGACGAAGGACTAACGCTGGCTGGTACGGTGCATTACGGAAAGGATTATCAGAATGCGTTCTGGAACGGACAACAAATGCTATTCGGTGACGGCGATGGCAAAATATTCAATCGTTTCACCATTGCGATTGATGTGGTCGCCCATGAATTGGCTCACGGCATTATCGAAAATGAAGCGGGACTAATTTATTTCCGCCAATCCGGGGCGTTGAACGAATCCTTGTCCGATGTTTTTGGCATGATGGTAAAACAGTTTCATCTGGGACAAACCACCGAACAGGCAGACTGGATTATCGGGGCTGGCTTGCTGGCCGAGGGTATTCACGGTATGGGTTTGCGCTCCATGTCACATCCCGGGACAGCCTATGATGACCTGCTGTTAGGCGTCGATCCGCAACCTTCCCATATGCATGACTATGTCAACACACGCGAAGATAACGGCGGCGTACACCTGAATGCCGGTATCCCCAATCGCGCCTTCTATCTGGCGGCCACCGCACTGGGCGGCTATTCATGGGAAAAAGCCGGTAGAATCTGGTATGACACCGTGTGCGATGAATCGCTGCCGCAGAATGCGGATTTCGAAATGTTCGCCCGTTATACCATTCGTCATGCCGCTAAACGATTCAATCAAACTGTTGCCGATACCATCCGGCAAGCATGGGAAACGGTGGGTGTGGAGGTGAGGCAGGAGCTTTTATGAAAACGTTGCCGGAGCTTAACGACGATGCGGTCATCGAATTAGCCCGCGAAGGTGGGCTTGCCTGGATCCCCAAGCTGGCGGGCCTGCGCCGTTTCGTACTCGCCAGTGTGCCGATATCCGAGCGAGAGCGAATCTGCCGGGCGATCCTCAACGCGCTGCCGCAGGCCCGTGAACCCGGCGAGACTGATGGCCCTGGACGCGGCGATCAATTTTATTATCGGATTCATATCAGCTATGGCCACCCGCAGCAGCAATACGCCGAAGCCATCCTGTTAATCCCCGAAGACAGCGCGCCGCCGGAACTGACGGAGCTCTGGCGTAACGGCGTGCAGCCATAAGCATGATTAGTCGGCGCGAAGGTAGCTTAACAACACGCGCTTTTTTGAGATCAATCCGTGTTGCCGACACAGATAATCTATCGCGCCGCAGGCCCTCAACACGTCAAGCATGTGCTTACATTCGGGACAACGGGCTTCCTGGCAATAACGTTCCCGGCAGGCGCGGCACTGAAAGGTATCACCGTCTTGCCAGACCAGCGGGTTATTACATTGCGGACACATTGCGTCCATTTCATCTCCTCGCGAATAAGTCTTATGTCACTGCTACGGTTAAATCACGCCCAGCGAACGTAAGCAATACAGGCCGATTGCTGTCACAAAAAATGATCCGACGGTGGTCATCGCGATAACATTCGCCGCCAGCGTCGCATTGCCGCCCATCGCACGCGTCATGGCATAGCTCCCGGCTGCGGTTGGCGTCGCTGAAAACAGGAAAATAACACCAAGCGATACGCCACGAAACCCGACCATCCAACCGCCCAGCGTCAGCAAACCGGGAACCACAAGTAATTTGGCGACAGAAGAAAGCGCCGCAACGTTGGATGTTCGCAGCATGGTGCGGATATCCAGACTGGCCCCCGCGCACAGCAGCGCCAGCGGTAACGCCAAGGCTGATACCAGATGTCCGGTCTGCTTAATCACCTCCGGCATCGGTAGCGTACTGCGTGAATAGAGCAATCCCAACAGCAGGGCGATAATCAACGGATTGGTCACGATACTGACCAGCAGCGCTTTCGTGCTAATCCTCCCTCCCTGCTCGTCGCGCCGCAAACTGCGGGTCAGCGTAATCACCGACAGCACATTAAATAGGATCACCGTTACCGTCAGATAAAGCGATCCTACCGCCACACCTTCACTACCGTAGGCGCTCATCGCAAATGCCAATCCCATGATGCCGGTATTGGAACGAAAACCGCCCTGAACGAAAATCCCCCGCTCTCGCGGATCTTTCACCAGATAGACCGCCACAAACTCCAATAACTGAAAGGTGGCAAGGGTTCCCAACGTACCGTAAATCATCATCGGCAGATGATCGGCCATCGACTGTTGATTCGTCGCGATACTGAAAAAAAGCAGGCAGGGTAAAGCCAGATTGAACACCAGTTTCATTGCCGAATCACAGAACGCGTCATCCAACAGATTCAGCCGACGCATTCCCATACCCAGCAGCAGGAGCAACAGATTGGGCATGGTGACTTGAAATGCAAAACTCCAGGTTTCCCAGGACATGACTTTCCCTTCTGGCTGAACGCGTTCGCTCTCCGACAACACGGGGCGAAGATCATCCTTCGCCCCGCCAAATACATTATTTACTTTTTTTAAGGTGCTGCATCAAACGCTTACGCTTGCGTAACTGGTTTGGCGTCAACGTGTTGCGCTTATCGGCAAAGGGATTCTCGCCTTCTTTGAACTGAATACGGATCGGCGTCCCCATGACATTCAATGTGCGGCGATAGTAATTCATCAGATAGCGCTTGTACGAGTCAGGCAAATCTTTGACCTGATTACCGTGGATCACCACAATAGGCGGGTTATAGCCGCCCGCATGCGCATATTTCAGTTTTACACGGCGACCGCGCACCAACGGCGGCTGATGATCATCCGCCGCCATTTGCATAATGCGGGTCAGCATAGAGGTGCCCACACGACGGGTCGCGCAAGTGTAAGCTTCCAGCACCGATTCGAACAAGTTGCCCACACCGCTGCCGTGCAATGCGGAGATAAAGTGAATACGGGCAAAATCGATGAAGCCAAGGCGCAAATCCAGCATTTCCTTCACTTCGTCACGTACTTCCTGCGACAGTCCGTCCCACTTGTTGACCACAATCACCAGTGAGCGCCCGCTATTGAGGATAAAGCCCAGCAGAGAGAGATCCTGATCGGAGATGCCTTCACGCGCGTCAATCACCAACAGAACCACATTGGCATCTTCAATGGCTTGTAGCGTCTTGATCACGGAGAATTTCTCCACCGTCTCGGTAACTTTGCCGCGCTTACGCACCCCGGCGGTATCGATCAGTATGTATTCACGCTCATCACGCACCATCGGGATGTATATGCTGTCGCGGGTAGTGCCAGGCATGTCGTAAACCACCACCCGGTCTTCACCCAGAATCCGGTTAGTCAGGGTGGATTTACCCACGTTAGGCCGCCCGACTATCGCCAGCTTTATCGGCAGATCTTCCGGGTTGAAGTCGTCGTCCTCCGCGATCTCGCCTTCAGACGCATTTTCCCCCAGTTGCTCCGCCCAGTAAGCCGCGTTCGCTTCTTCCTCGGTTAACTCAACCGGCTCCGTCACCTCATCCTGTACAAACGGCAACAAGACCTTCTCAAGCAGCGAGGTCACGCCACGGCCATGAGAGGCGGCAATCGCATGAATTTCACCCATACCGAGCGAGTAAAAATCCGCCGTCACCGTATCGGGATCAAGCCCATCGGTTTTGTTGGCGACCAAAACCGTGGTCTTTTGACGGCTACGCAGATGCTGGGCAATACCTTCATCCGCCGGCATTAATCCGGCGCGGGCATCCACCATAAACAGGACGATATCCGCTTCTTCAATCGCCACCAGCGATTGACCGGCCATGCGTGTTTCAACGCCGTCCTCCGTACCATCGATACCGCCGGTATCAACGATAATAAATTCATGGCCTTCCACTTCCGCACGGCCATACTTGCGGTCACGAGTCAGCCCTGGGAAATCCGCCACCAATGCATCACGAGTGCGTGTTAAGCGGTTAAACAGCGTGGACTTTCCCACATTCGGACGTCCGACCAGCGCGACGACAGGTATCATTGTTACAACCTCATTACTTATATTTCAATACGTTACAGCGAGAATGCTCGCTAACGATAAAAAGACGAAACGGCCCCTGATACAGTCAGGAGCCGTTTCGGGATCGTCTCCGCCAACGGCAGGGACCCAAACGTGCAGGGCGTTAACTAGCGGGTAAAAGCGTACACTTCTCCATTTTTCGCCTGGATAAGCAGCTTGTCGCTGGCAATGACCGGCTTGCTCAGGAAGCCTGAACCATCCACTTTCTGCTGAGCCACAAAACGCCCGTCAGCCGTATTCAACCAGTGCAGATAGCCTTCCGTATCCCCCACCACCAGGTAGCCGTCGAACAGCACTGGCGCGGTCAGATTACGGTGCAATAAATCGCTCTGACGCCACAGATTGACGCCGCCATTGGTATTCAGCGCCACAATACGGTCATTCTGATCAACCAGATAGATGCGGTCGCCATCGACGATGAAATCCTGCACCGAACCAAGTTCTCGTTTCCACAGAACCTGACCTGAACGCAAATCCAGCGCCGTCATGTTGCCATTATAACCCAACGCGTAGACCACCTCGCCCACCACAACCGGCGTGGTGTCAACATCGTTCAGGCGATCGATTTCCGTCGCGCCGCTTGGCTGGGAAATGCGCTGTTGCCAGATAAGCTGGCCCTGATTAATCATCACCGCATTCACGCGACCGTTATCCCCACCGACAATCGCCGCGCCGAACGCCGTCGTTGGTGCAGATTCGCCGCGCAGGGAAAGCGTCGGCATATCCAGATTGACGGTCCATCTAATCGTGCCATCGGCTTCGTCCAATGCCTGCAACATGCCGTTACTGGTGTGGATCAGCACCACGCCGTCGCTGACGACCGGGCGGGAAATGGCTTCGCCCGCTACAGCGGTCTGCCATACCACCGCGCCATCATCCGCATTCAGCGCATAGACCTGCGCCTGCTCGCTGCCGATATAGACATGGCTGCCGGAAACGGACACGCCGCCGGACAACAGCGCGGGTTTATTGCGGGAGAAAAACCCGGTTTTCTCAGACAGATCAACCCGCCAGATTTCTTTGCCGTCATTTAGATCCAGCGCTTTGACAGTACCCCGGCGATCGGCGGCAAAGACGCGATTATCCTGCCATGCCGGATGAAGATTGGAGTAAAACTCCCCGATACCGCTGCCGACTGAACGGCTCCACACTTTGGTGGGAGTAAATTGATTCTCCACCTTTGGCAGTGGAGACATCGTGACAACATCTTCTTCGCTGTTAAACAGCGAACAACCGCTCAGCAGGGCAACAGAAACCAGTCCTACTAAAAGTGTTTTACGCAATTGCATGGAATTCCTCTTAGCTGGACAGATTGTTCAGTTTCATGGTCAGCAATGCCTTCAATGCCTGCGGAGGGTTAGCAGACAAACCTTTGTTGTACGCGTCGCGCGCCGCCTGATTATCCCCTTTGCCGACCAGCACATCGCCACGGACATCCGCCGCCAGCGCCACCCAGCCATCGAGCTTAATGGCATCCAGCGTTTTCAGCGCCTCGTCCGTTTTCTTCTCTTGCAGTTGGATCCGCGCCAGACGCAGGTTCACCAGTGCAAGCAAGTCGGCATCTTTGGTCTGGGATTGGGCCAACACCAGATGTTGTTCCGCCTTGGCGAAATCTTTCTGATCGACATAATGACGCGCCAGTTCCAGTGAAGCCAGTGCGCCATAACTGTTCTTATTCGCGGTGCTGAACTTCTCAGCCGCCGCTACGCCGTCCGTTTTGCCATCGGCCAATTGTTCGGTGATTTGCTGATATGACGTAGACGCCGCCATTGCGTTGGTGCTCTGGCTATTCTGCCACAAACGCCAGCCAACCAGCGCCCCGACACCGAGCACCACGCCCACCACCAGCGCCTTGCCATTTTCCGCGAGGAAACGGCGTAACGCATCAACCTGTTCATTCTCTGTGGTATAGACTTCCACGGTGTCTTTCTCCTCAATCCAGTAACGTTGCCAGACGCGCGGCGACGTCGGTCTGCGCCAGGGTATCCTGCTCGCCATTGCTCAGGTTTTTGACGACAACCTGACCTGCCGCAACTTCGTTTTCACCTAAAACCAGCGCTACGCGCGCGCCTGATTTGTCGGCTCTGGCGAATTGCTTTTTAAAATTGCCGCCGCCATAGTTGGTCATCAGTTTCAATTGCGGCAACGTATCACGCAGCTTTTCAGCCAGTTGCATGGCGGCCGCCTGCGTGCCTGCGCCGGAAGAAACCAGATAGACATCCACGCCCGGATGCGCCTTAAACTCAGGATTAACCGATTGCACCAGCAGCACCAGACGCTCCAGCCCCATCGCAAACCCCACCGCGGGCGTCGCATGGCCGCCCAACTGCTCAACCATGCCATCATATCGTCCGCCGGCGCAAACCGTTCCCTGCGCCCCCAGACTGGTGGTGACCCATTCAAACACGGTACGGTTGTAATAATCCAGACCGCGAACCAAACGAGGATTAACGGTATATGGGATGCCCGCCTGCGTTAAAAGTTCACCCAACGCGACAAAGTGAGCGCGAGATTCTTCATCCAGATAATCCGTCAGAACCGGCGCATCGTTGAGTAACGTCTGCACCTGCGGATTTTTTGAATCCAGCACACGCAACGGATTGGTGTACATGCGACGCAGACAATCTTCGTCCAGCTTATCTTTATGCTGCTCAAGAAAGGCGATCAGCGCTTCACGGTAAGTCGCTCTGGCTTCCAGCGATCCAATCGAGTTCAGTTCCAGCTTGACGTGCTTGGCGATGCCTAACACTCGCCACCAGCGAGCGGTAAGCAGAATCAGTTCGGCATCAATATCCGGCCCCTGTAGCCCGAAAACTTCACAACCCAACTGATGAAACTGGCGGTAGCGTCCTTTCTGCGGACGTTCGTGGCGGAACATCGGCCCCAGATACCACAAACGCTGTTCCTGATTATAAAGAATACCGTGCTCAATACCGGCGCGAACGCATGACGCGGTATTCTCAGGACGCAACGTCAGGCTGTCGCCGTTGCGATCCTCGAAGGTATACATTTCTTTTTCAACCACATCGGTCACTTCACCGATGGCGCGTTTAAACAGCGAAGTTTGCTCAACAATCGGTGTGCGGATTTCATTGTAGCCGTAGCTGCCGAGCACCTGTTTCAGGCTGGTTTCAATACGCTGCCACAATGCCGTTTCGGCTGGCAGGTAATCGTTCATGCCGCGAATGGCTTGAATATTTTTTGCCACGTCAGTTCTCTATGCGTTTTTCAAAAATAAACCCGATTATAGGAGGATCGGCAACCTATCTTCAATGCAGGCCGATCCTCATCAGGTTAGGAATGATAAATTATGCGAGTGATGGCCTATGTCCGCGCCAACGCCATTTATTTATCGACCAGATTAACGGTGATGCGCTGGCTTTCATCCATCATGGAGGCTTTGGCCCGAATTTTGGCCTCCAGTTGATCAATCATCTGCTCGTTGTCAAAACGCTCTTTCTGGCGAACGCCATCTTCGTAAAAACCGCTCTTATTATGGCCGCCGGTGACGCCAATGGTGGAAACCAGCGCTTCGCCCGGCCCGTTGACCACACAGCCGATGATCGACACATCCATCGGCGTGATGATATCTTCCAGTCGCTGCTCCAGCGCATTGACGGTGCCAATCACATCAAATTCCTGACGGGAACAGGTTGGACAGGCAATAAAGTTTATACCGCGGGAACGAATACGCAGTGATTTTAGAATATCAAAACCAACTTTCACTTCTTCGATGGGATCGGCAGCCAGCGAGATACGCAGCGTGTCGCCAATACCTTCCGACAGCAACAAGCCGAGGCCGATAGCGGATTTGACCGCGCCGCTGCGTGCGCCGCCCGCTTCCGTGATCCCCAGATGCAACGGTTGATCGATACGCGCGGCCAACAGACGATAAGATTCCACCGCCAGAAACACATCCGATGCTTTCACGCTGACTTTGAATTGATCAAAGTTGAGGCGATCCAAAATATCAACATGCCGCATCGCGGATTCAAGCAACGCCTGCGGCGTCGGCTCGCCATACTTTTCCTGCAAATCCTTTTCCAGCGAACCGCCGTTCACACCGATACGGATCGGCATGTTTTTATCCCGCGCGCAATCAACAACAGAACGGATACGCTCTTCATTGCCGATATTACCGGGGTTGATTCGCAGACAGTCAACGCCGTACTCCGCCACCTTCAGGGCGATGCGGTAGTCAAAATGAATATCCGCCACCAGAGGGACATTCACACGCTGCTTGATCAGTTTGAATGCTTCCGCCGCTTCCATGGTTGGCACGGAGACGCGGACAATATCAACGCCAACACGTTCCAGTGACTTGATTTGGCCAACGGTCGCTTCAACATCGGTGGTTCGGGTGTTGGTCATGGATTGCACCGCGATCGGCGCGCCATCACCAATAGGCACCTTGCCGACGTAAATCCGTTTTGATTTGCGACGGGTTATGGGTGCTGCGTTATGCATTACTTCTTCTCCAACATTGCAACATCACGTAAACGTTACGTTATTCCGCGGCCAGTGTAAGGCGAGCTACTTGATTGCTTCTCACAAACTGGCTCAAATCGACGGGTTTACCCTGGAATTGGATCTGGACCGCGGCGGGCGCGCCGATCTTGAGTCTATACGGCGCCTGACCATTCAGATTCAGTGAGCCGCCATTACGCTGCATACCGCTGAACAGTTTTTTACCGCTGGCGTCAAGCACTTCCAGCCAGCAATCCGCGTTGAAACTCATGACCAGCGCATTGTCGCTGGCCGCAGGCGGGGTTGGATTTTCGCTCGAAGCTGTCTCGGTCGCCGGGGCAACCTCGACTGAACTCAACGCGGCGTTATTGTTATCCGGCTGCAAGGGTGTGGTCGGTTGCGAGGCAACAGACGGCGATGCGGGCTGAGGGGGGATCATCGCAGGATTAGCAAGCGTCTCAGGCGGCGTCACCCCCGGCAAGGGCAACTCCACCGGCGTGGAAACGCTCGAATCCGCTGGCGGTTCGCTGTTATCCATCAGCGGCACAGACTGACCTTCGCTCTGCGCCTGCATTGAACTGGCATGGTCCACCATACTGTTGATTTCCTGCTGCTGCGCCTGATAGTTCTGCCACCACCATGCGCCAGTCAATCCCAGCACCACAATCACCACCAGCCAGGTGAACGTCATCAACCAACCGTCACGTTTTTTACGGCTTTTACCCAGAGAGAAACTCTGCATGGGAGCAACATTCGACACCTTCGGCGCCACATGTTTATCCAGCATCGGCAACAGTTCATCTTCGGGCAAATGAACCAGTTTGGCATAGGAACGGATATATCCGCGTAAAAATGTCGGCGCCAGCCCCGTTGGCGTATTACCTTCTTCTATCTCGCGAACGGTGGAAAGCTTAAGGCACAAACGCTCAGCAACGCTCTGCTGAGTCAACCCCAGCCGCTCACGCGCCTGACGTAAACGTTCGCCGGGAATGGTTGATTCTGTATTATCTTGAGTGGCTTCAGTATTCATTAGCTAAGAACTGCTGGTACTGTTTAGATTGTGGAAAATTTCGCGCCAGCGATTTGCCATAACGTTCAATATCCTCATCATAGCCAGCTAACGCGGCGAAACGAATCTGTAACCATAAACTCTCGGCGCTGGCCGGAAGAATATGCTGATAAATGTCCAGGAGCCAGTTGGCTTGCTCATATTTTCCGCTGGAAAACTGTTTATCAGCCTCTGCCAACAGCATAGCACCTTTGGCAGGATCATACTTTATAGCCCGGATTAACAATCTGCGCGCTTCATCATTCTGTCCGGCTTTGAAAAAGCAATAGCCCGCGTTTTCCAGCGCATCCGCAACCTGACTGTAATCAGGGAGTTGCGCTGCCGCACTAAACTGTTTCTGCGCCGCTACATATTGCCCTAAACTACACAGAAACGCACCGTAATTATTCATCACGCTGCCGTTTTCAGGCGCCAGCGCAAACGCGCGCTGATAACGCCGCCCGGCAGATTCATTTTCACCGATGCGCTGCTCATAAAGCGCCATGCCCAACTGGGTGCGATAATCCCGCGGCGCGGCATCCAGCGCTTTTTCAAGATTCTGACGCGCCGCCTCCAGATTATTGCGCGCCAGATATTCCAGCTCCAGTTGCAAACGGGTCTGCGCAATCATGGGAGTAACGTTTTCACGGGATGAATGATTACCGCATCCCGCCGACAAAACCGCCATGATTACCACCAGCCAACCGGTTCCTTGCCTTAACTTTCGCATCATCCCTGACGTCCTTTTATTAGGGTTCCATCCCGCGCCCATCATCAGTCATCGCCCGACCTGGCCCGCGTCATAAATATTATCGCGCTCATTAACGGCCAAGACAATTAGGTATCAGACCGTTTTAACCGCGATAGGTTCACCCGCCATTTTTTTCTTCAGCGTGCGCTTGGTTCTGTCCACCACTTCGCCGGCAAGCTGACCGCAGGCGGCATCAATATCATCGCCACGGGTTTTGCGCACAATCGTGGTAAAGCCATACTCCATCAGCACCTTGGAGAAGCGATCGACACGGCTATTCGAACTGCGGCCATAGGGCGCGCCCGGGAACGGGTTCCACGGGATCAGGTTAATCTTGCATGGGGTGTCTTTCAGACGTTGTGCTAACTGATGGGCATGTTCCGTGCCGTCGTTGATATGATCCAGCATCACGTACTCCACCGTCACGCGTCCCTGATTGGCATTGGATTTCGCCAGATAGCGCCGTACTGCGCTCAGGAATGTTTCGATGTTGTATTTCTTATTCAGCGGCATGATTTCGTTACGGATTTCATCGTTTGGCGCGTGCAGGGAGATCGCCAGCGCGACGTCGATCATGTCGCCCAGTTTGTCCAGCGCCGGCACCACCCCGGATGTCGACAGCGTGACGCGACGTTTCGACAGACCAAAACCGAAATCATCCAGCATGATTTCCATCGCCGGCACCACGTTGGTCAGGTTGAGTAAGGGTTCGCCCATACCCATCATCACCACGTTGGTGATAGGCCGCTGACCGGTGACTTTGAACGCGCCGATGATTTTGGCCGCCCGCCATACCTGACCGATGATTTCAGATACCCGCAGGTTGCGGTTAAACCCCTGCTGCGCGGTGGAACAGAATTTACACTCCAGCGCGCAGCCGACCTGGGAAGAGACACACAGCGTGGCGCGATCTTCTTCGGGAATATAGACCGTCTCGACACGCTGACCGCCGACCAAAATCGCCCACTTGATGGTGCCGTCAGATGAGCGTTGTTCGTCCACCACTTCGGGCGCACGGATCTCGGCGACTTCCTGTAACTTGCCGCGAAAGGCTTTGTTGATATCCGTCATCTGGGTGAAATCATCACAACAATAGTGATAAATCCACTTCATCACCTGATCGGCGCGGAAAGGTTTCTCGCCAAGCGAGGCGAAAAACTCCCGCATTTGCTGACGGTTAAGATCCAGCAGATTGACTTTTCCCGCACTGGTTTTGGCAGGTTGAGAGGCGACGGCAGACGCCGGTGAAAATTCGGACACGATTTGCTCAGACACGATTTGTTCAGACATAGGAACCCAGGCCTCGTTATTACACGTTATGGCGCTAAAGAAGGATGATAAAGAAACGCCCCGGACAAGCGCAAGCTCATCCGGGGCGCGGCATTGTACAAAGTTTAAAACAGGGAAGCCACCATCGCCGCACTTTTTATGCGCCGAACATCAAACCAACACCCGGCGGCCCCGCGCCGGCGCTTACCGGTTACGCGGACAAATTTCATCGGTGCTGAAGAAATAGGCGATTTCACGTTGAGCGGATTCAAGGGAATCAGAACCATGCACGGCGTTTTCAGTGAAACTGTCGGCATAATCGGCGCGCAGCGTACCGGCCAGCGCGTTCGCCGGGTTGGTCGCGCCCATGATGTCACGGTTGCGCTGCACCGCATTTTCACCTTCCAGTACCTGAACCATAATCGGGCCGGAAATCATGAACTCAACCAGGCCGTCAAAAAACGGTTTTCCCTGATGCTCAGCATAAAAGCCTTCAGCCTGCTCACGGGTCAGTTGCAGCATTTTGGCGGCGATAATTTTAAAACCCGCGCTTTCAAAGCGTGCATAAATGGCCCCAATCGCATTCTTGGCGACAGCATTGGGTTTTACGATGGAAAAGGTACGTTCTACCGTCATATTGACCTCATTAAATTACTATCAGATAGCAGCCGGATTGGAGAAATAATAACCCCAGCCAGTGAAAGTAGCGCAGATTATAGGGGCAGCAAGCGCTGTTGCCTATCGGCGGAATAACATTTTGTTAAAAAACATTAGCTTTTGCCCTACTTCACTATCGATATTGCTGACGTCCGGTGCGGTTTCAATCGGGAACATCACATGATGTAACAAATCATCGGCGATCATAATTCTGAACGTTACTTGTAACATTATGGGTTATTTGTTTTTAAAACAATAAGATAACTGGATATTTCACTTCATTCGCTGCTAGCCTTGCGCTGTACCCCTAATAATGGCCACCAAGAGGGCTGATAATGAAAAACGCGGTCAATGCATTACAGAATTTTGGTAAATCCCTGTACGGGCCAGTGCTGATATTACCGATTGTCGGGCTGTTCATCGCGTTTGGCAACGTGTTCGGCAACGGTAATCTGGCCGGATATATTCCCTTGCTTAATCACCCGTTGATTCAGGATTTTGGTCAACTGGTTTCCAAATCTGCGGTGGCTATTCTGGCGAATCTGGCGCTAGTTTTCGCTGTCGGCATTCCTATCGGGCTGGCAAAGCGCGATAAGGGCTACGCGGCGCTGATCGGTCTGGTGGCGTTCATCATCTTCATCAATGCGATGAACATTACCCTTCAAATTCAAGGAAAACTGGCGCCAGTCGCCGAAATGCGCGCCGCCGGACAAGGCATGGCGCTCGGCGTTCAAGTCCTGGAGATGGGCGTTTTCGCCGGTATTCTGATCGGCGCCCTGGCCGGTTATCTGTATAACCGCTATTCCGGCAAACAGTTCGACGGCTTGATGGCGATCTATTCAGGTCACTGCTTCGTCGCCATTTTAGTGATCCCGTTGGCAATTGCCCTCGGTTTCGTCATGAGCGCCATCTGGCCGTTCGCCCAGGCAGGGATCAGCCAACTGGCGTTTGCCATTCAAGGCGCCGTTCCCTTTGGCGTCGCCATCTATGGTTTTCTGGAACGCATTCTGATCCCAACCGGGTTACATCATCTGGTCTACACCCCGTTCCTGTATACCGAACTGGGCGGGATGGCCGAGGTGTGCGGCAACCTGTATCAAGGCGCACGTAATATCTACTTTGCTGAGATGGCTTGCCAAAGCGTCAAACAACTCAGCCCGACGGTGGTATGGGATGCGCGCGGCATCAGTAAAATGTTCGGTCTGACCGCGGCGGCGCTGGCGATGTATGTGACCGCCAAACCAGAAAAACGCATGGCGGCCAAAGCGATTCTGATCCCCGCCGCCTTTACCTCTTTCCTGCTTGGCGTAACCGAACCGCTGGAATTCTCTTTCCTGTTCGTCGCGCCGTTGCTGTTTGTGGTTCACGCCGTCCTGACCGGCCTGGGCATGATGCTGTTCTCTGTGCTGGGCGTTCACGCCATTGGCGCCAACGGCGTCATTGACTTCCTGCTTTACAACCTGCCGCTGGGCATTGAGAAATCCAATTGGCCGATGTACATCGTCGTCGGGTTGATCATGTCGGTGATTTACTTCCTGGTCTTCCGTTTCCTGATCCTCTATTTCGATCTGCCGACGCCGGGACGCGAAGCCAGTGAAGAAGACACCCGGTTGTACTCCAAAACCGAATATCAGGCAAAAGCACAGCAGCAGGTCAAAAACGATGCTCACCTCGTCGGCTCAACCATCATTGCCGGACTGGGCGGCAAACCGAATATTGAAGTCGTGGATAACTGTTACACCCGTCTGCGGGTAACGGTGCTGGACCCGACGATAGTTGACGACCAACAACTCAAAACCACCGGCGCCAAAGCCGTTATCCGTCAGGGTAACAATGTGCAGGTGGTATACGGACTTCACGTCAAAACCATACGCGAAGCAGTTGAAAACGCGCTTTAACAGGAGATTGACCATGACGAAACCCCCATTCATTCTGACTATTGCCGGCGGCGGCAGTACCTACACGCCAGGCATCGTAAAAAGTCTGATGGTGCGTCTCGCGGATTTTCCGCTGGCGGAAATCCGTCTGTACGACATTGACGGTCAGCGACAGGAAACCATTGCGCCCGTGGTTGAAAAAGTCATCCGCGATCATAGCCGCGAGATTAAATTCACCGTCACCACCGATGTGGAAACCGCGTTTAGCGGCGCGCACTTTGTCTTCGCCCAGATGCGCGTCGGTCAATACAAAATGCGCGAGCAGGATGAGAAAATCCCTCTGCGCCACGGCGTGGTCGGGCAGGAAACCTGCGGCCCCGGCGGATTGGCTTACGGCTTGCGCACCATTCTGCCGATGGTCGAACTGATCGATCTGGTGGCGCGTTACGCTCATCAGGACGCCTGGATCGTCAATTATTCGAATCCGGCGGCGATCGTCGCCGAAGGTATTCGCCGCCTGCGCCCCAACGCGCGCGTGCTGAATATCTGTGACATGCCGGTCGCCGCGATGCGTAATATCGCCGCGGTGCTGGGCGTTGACCGCCACGACATCACGGTGGATTATTTCGGCCTCAACCACTTTGGCTGGTTTACCCGCGTGCTGGTCGATGGCGTCGATCGCCTGCCCGAACTGCGCGAACATATCGCACGCTACGGCTTGCTGACCGCCGATGCAGCCGACACCGATCCGCAGCATGCCGATCCGTCCTGGGTTAAGACCTGGCGCAACATCAAGCCGATCATGGATCATTTCCCGGAGTTTGTGCCGAACCCGTATTTGCAGTATTACCTGATGCCGAATCAGATTGTCGAACATCAGAACCCCGATTACACCCGCGCCAATGAAGTAATGGACGGACGCGAGAAGAAACTCTTTGCGGCGGCGGCTCGCTATCAGGAAACCGGCGTACTGTCAGACGCCTTCCACGTTGGCGTGCATGGTGAGTTTATCGTTGACGTCGCCTGCTCGCTGGCTTTCGATCTGCGCCAGCGCCATCTGGTGATTGTGGAAAACAAAGGGGCGATAGCCAATCTGCCTTATGATGCGATGGTGGAAGTCCCCGCCTACATCACCGCGCAAGGGCCTGAACCGGTTCGTATGAGTAATGCGCCTCAGTTCCACCGGGCGCTGTTGGAACAGCAACTGGCTTCGGAACAACTGTTGGTTGAGGCGACGCTGGAAGGCAGTTATGAAAAAGCGTTGCAGGCCTTCACGCTGAATCGCACAGTACCCACCATGCAGCATGCGAAGGCGATTCTGGACGATATGATTGAGGCTAACCGTGAGTACTGGCCGCAGCTAAAACAAGCCTATACAGACGGCGTCGCTCAGTAAGCGCGTGCTTGTCGGAATAGAAGAAATCGCTGACAATGCCTCCACGGTTTCACATCGGGACTGACTGACCGTTAGCCCCGGCCTGGAGGAATTATGTCAGCATCTTCTTCTGCATCATTGGTTTCTAACGAATGGTTTGTTTCTGCCGCCTGGCTTGCCGAGCATCTTGACGACAGCGCGATCACGCTCCTTGACGCCCGAATGTTGCCGCCGGGCGAGACAATCCGCGATATCAATGCGGAATACCGTGCCGGTCATATTCCCGGCGCGGTATTTTTTAATATTGAAACCTTGTCCGATCACCATACCGACCTGCCGCATATGATGCCGGACAGCGAGGACTTTTCCCGCGCCATGAGCGGGCTGGGCGTCAGTCATCAGCAACACCTGGTTATCTACGATGAGGGCAATCTGTTCTCCGCCCCGCGCGCCTGGTGGATGCTGCACACCGTTGGCGTTGAGAAGATCTCAATTCTCGCTGGCGGACTGGCTGGCTGGAAAAATCAAAACCTGCCACTGGAACAAGGTGCTGTCGAGCGAGCGCCTGCGGTTTTCGACGCCAGACCGAATAAGAAGGCGATCCGTCAACGTGATGAGGTGTTGGCGATCAGCCGTGATCGCTCCGCGCAGATTGTCGATGCACGCCCTGCCGCCCGCTTTAACGGTGAAGTGGACGAACCGCGCCCCGGCCTGCATCGCGGACATATTCCCGGCAGCCTGAATGTACCCTGGGGTGATCTGGTCGCCAACGGCGCGCTAAAACCGAATGCCGAACTCGCCGCCATTCTGCATCAGCATGGGGTGGATTTCAGTCGTCCGGTCGTTGCCAGTTGCGGTTCCGGCGTCACCGCCTGCGTGGTTATTCTGGCGTTGCACGTACTGAATGTCGCCAATGTGACGCTTTACGATGGCGCGTGGAGCGATTGGGGCAGCCGCAATGACATGCCCATCACGCTTGATTGATTCCCCGGCTGTCGTCAACGGTTCAGGAGCACCTTATGGATAACCGGCTGGCATCGCTGATGCAACGTGGTCAGTCGCTGACGCGCGCGGAATATCGCGTGCTGGCCTTTGTCGCGGAACATGCTTCTCTGATAGGGAAAATTACCGTGCGGGAACTGGCGCAACAAACCTACGTTTCTACCGCCACCATCATGCGTTTGTGTCAGAAAATCGGGTTCAGCGGTTACAGCGAGTTTATTTATCACTGTAAGCAACTGCTGACGACGCAGCCGCATTTGCCGCCAATGGCCGAACCTTGTGCCGTTAATCATCTTCCGGCGGCGTTTCAGCATTTTGTTGATAATTACCGACATACCTTTTCCTATATCAGCGCGCAAGAGATGGCCGCATTCAGCCAGATCTTGCGTCAGGAAAGCCATTTTTTCCTCTATGGCGCCGGTTTCTCCCACCTGTTTGCAGAATATCTGGCGAAAAAGCTTCAGGTTTTGGGTAAAGACGCGTTTTCTTCCGGGTTGGGCGATAGCAGAGGCATTTTTCTCAACAATGCACCCAAATATCAGGTGTTCATCGCCATTTCCCGCAGTGGTGAAACCGAGCAGGTGCTGGACAAGGTACGAGTTGCCAGAAATATCGGTATGAAGGTGATTGCGTTCACCAGAGCATCTCTGAATTCATTAGGCGAGCAGGCCGATCTGCATTTCCGTTTGTATGACGATGCGGTGCATTATGCGGCCGAGGCGGGTGAGATCAGTTCGTTTGAATCGAATCTGGTGATGTTGATCGATCTGTTATTGCTCCAGGCGACAACGGCGGATTGATCACCCGCCGCTACGCCGACACCGGTTCAGGCGTGACTGGTATCCTTGAAATCGCGCAGGAAACTACCCCATTTGCGCTCATAAAACGGCGTGGTGTGTTTGATCAGGTAGTGACTGATGCCAGGCTCATTTTCATTAACCACACAAAGATCAACCGGACGCTCATCCGCTGACGTATCGCTGGCGACGCTGCCTGCGGCGCGGATAATTTCCTCCACCTGTTGATCGGCTTCAATCCCGATGAGCAGATGCGGCGCTTTTTCATCCGGCTCCTGGATTTGCGCCAGAAATGCGCGGCGCACATGCCGATACTTGGTGAACAACTGGGTAAGAGAATCAATCATTTGCACCGGCATTTCGGCGGGCTGACCAATCACCACTTGAGTATCTTCCTCAACAATGCGCTGCTCGACCAATCCGTTACCTTCGCCGGACAGCATGTGTTGCACCTCCTGTGGCAAAAACTCTTTTCCATACGGCAGTTTGGGGTTGAGAAACAAGGTGGCGCCCAGTGTAATTTCAAACAGTGAACGGGCTGGTAATGCCAGAAAGGATTGTTCTTCGGTAATCACTTGCTGCAAGGCGGCCAGCGACGAGAAAAAAGGAATGGCGGAAGAACCGTCGGCCTTTTCCCAATGCTGAATCTGTACGTTGCCGCCCGCATGCAGGATCTTTTCACCACGCGCTTCACTTTCATCGCTGCTGCCTAAGACGAAGACAGTGGCTTCCATTAATTCGCTGAAAAACTCAGGCCGATGCGCAGGCTCGGTTGTGGCCATTACCAGCACCTCTTCCAGTTTATTTTGTGGTGAAAAATCCATACCTATCCTCAACCCTTGATTGCATTAAAAACCGGACGGCTGGTCCGGTTTTGCTGAACAGCACATTCCGGCAATGATAACTGAATCCTGACTATTCAGCTTTGCTCAACAGCAAATTCGCCAGCGTCCGCACGCCCAGCCCGGTGGCGCCCGGTGACCATTGCTCCACAGCGCCCTTGCGGTAGGTGGCGGAACAGTCGATGTGCAGCCAGCCTTGCTGATAATTCTTCACAAAATGCGATAAAAACGCCGCTGCCGTACTCGCGCCCGCACTGTGCGCGGCCCCGGCGACGTTATTCAAATCCGCAAAATTGGAAGGTAGTTGACCGCGGTGGAACGCTTCCAGCGGCAGACGCCAGAATGGTTCGTCTTCCTGTTGCGCGCTGGCCTGTAATGCCGCCGCCAGTTCATCATCAAAACTGAATAGCGCGTGATAATCATTACCCAAAGCGGTTTTTGCCGCACCGGTCAGCGTCGCGCAATCAATGATCCACTGCGGATGCTGTTCAGACGCGTCAATCAGTCCATCGGCCAGCACCAGACGCCCTTCCGCATCTGTGTTCATGACTTCAACGCTCTTGCCGTTGCGGTAACGGATAATGTCGCCCAGCTTGAACGCGTTACCGCTGACCATATTATCCGCACAACACAGATACAACTTCACCCGCTGCTTCAACCCACGCGAGGCGGCCAGCGCCAGCGCGCCCACCACGGTCGCCGCGCCGCCCATGTCCGATTTCATGGAATCCATAAAGCCGCTGGGTTTCAGGCTGTAACCCCCGGTATCGAAGGTGATGCCCTTGCCCACCAGACAGGCGAACACCGGCGCATCGGGATTGCCGGTCGGGTTGTAGTCCAGCGCCAACAGGACCGGCGCACGATCGGAACCCCGGCCAACGGTATAAATACCGGCGTAGTTCTGCTCACGCAGATCATCGCCTTTGGTGATGCGATAACTAACCGCATCGCAATCAACCTCACACAACAGATCGATCGCACGGGTCGCCAGTTGCTCAGGCCCGAGATCTTCCGCCGGCAGGTTGATGGTATCGCGCACCCAGTCAACAATCTTCAGACGGTCATCCAGTTCTTTCCGGTCAGCCTCATTCAGTTCCGCCCATTCCACCGTCCGCTGGCCTTTCGGCGCGCGATAGCCTTGCCAGAATGCCCAACTGTTCGCCAGATCCCAACCAACACCGGCCAGTTTGACGTGCCTGATGCCCTGACCGTCAATTTTACGGGCCGCACGTTGGATGGTCGCCAACGGAGATTTCCCATTCAAGTGAATGGTAAAACCGTTTTCATGCATACTTAATGACGCATTCTCTCCCCAGCGCGCATCCGCAGGTTGGGTGGAAAGTGAAATCAGCATCGCTTCGTTTTTCATAATTCGGCTCCAGACTGTTTTTCCGATAACCCGATGTGCGGGTCATCGCACAAAAATAGAGCGGGCCGCCCAGAGCAGCCCGTTATAGCAATGACTATTCCGCCTCGTTGAGCGGTTCGCCTTTTACCCACTCCGTCACCAGCGAACTGGACGTAATGGCGGAACCGCAGTCATAAGTCTTGAAGCGGGCGTCTTCGATAATCCCGGCGTCGTTAACCTTAATCTGTAACTTCATCACATCGCCGCAGGCCGGCGCGCCCATTCGACGCTGCTGATATCCACGCCTTGCTTGAACATTTCCCACAGCGGAGAAAGCTCGCGCAGACGGCCAATGGATTTACGCACCAACTCGATGGTGTAGTCGATCTCTTCTTCAGTGGTAAAACGTCCCAGAGAGAAACGGATCGAACTATGCGCCAGTTCATCGTTCATACCCAACGCGCGTAACACATAGGAGGGTTCAAGACTGGCGGAGGTACAGGCGGAACCGGACGAAACGGCCAGATCCTTGAGCGCCATAATCAGCGACTCGCCTTCAACATAGTTGAAGCTGACGTTGAGGATATTCGGCGCGCCCTGTTCAATATCACCGTTCAGATAGACTTCTTCAATATCATTGATACCGTGCCACAGACGATCGCGCAATGCGCGCAGGCGCACCACCTCGGCGTCCATTTCTTCTTTGGCGATACGGTAAGCTTCGCCCATGCCGACGATTTGATGAACAGGCAAGGTGCCGGAGCGCATACCGCGCTCGTGGCCGCCGCCGTGCATCTGCGCCTCGATACGAATACGGGGGTTGCGGCGAACGTACAGTGCGCCGATGCCCTTCGGACCATAAATTTTATGGCCGGAGAAAGACATCAGATCCACTTTTAACTGGCTCAGATCGATGGGCAACTTACCCACGCTCTGGGTGGCATCGACATGAAAGATGATCCCGCGGCCACGGCACATTTCGCCGATGCTCGCGATGTCCTGCACCACGCCGATTTCATTGTTCACATGCATGATGGAAACCAGAATGGTGTCATCACGCATTGCGGCTTGCAGTTCTTTCAGGTCGATAATACCGTTGCGTTGCGGCGCAAGATAGGTGACGTCGAACCCTTCGCGCTCTAACTGGCGGCAGCTATCCAGCACGGCTTTGTGTTCTGTCTTGCTGGTGATGATGTGTTTGCCTTTCTTCTGATAGAAGTTGGCGGCGCCTTTAATGGCCAGATTATCCGACTCTGTCGCGCCGGAGGTAAAGACAATCTCGCGCGGGTCGGCCCCCACCAGTTCGGCAATCTGGTTACGGGCGATATCGACGGCTTCTTCCGCCTGCCAGCCGAAACGGTGGGAACGGGAAGCGGGGTTGCCGAAAGTGCCGTCCAGGGTCAGGCATTGCATCATTTTTTCAGCGACCCGCGGATCAACCGGCGTCGTCGCTGAATAATCCAGATAAATCGGTAACTTCATTGCTCATAAACTCCCTACATCACTTCAAAACGTGCAAAGCGTCTTGTTTTATTAGCAGACTGTCTATCCGCAGCCTTTCGGTTAAACGCCATGCGCTGTTGAAAATCAATGACAAAAAATAACTGGCGGGAGGCTTGATTTGGCGGATCGAACGATCCGCCGACGCGAATGAATGATCAGGCGCGCAGATTGACGTTGATCGTGTCCTGAATCCGACCGTTGGCGGTGCGACGGGTATCGGTGTCCTGTCTGTCCGCCACATCCAGCACTTCTTTATTGTTGACCAGTTCATCCAACGTAATGTTGTTCAGAAAGTCAGTAATTCGGTCGCTCAAATCACGCCACAGCGTATGGGTCAGGCAACGATCGCCGCCCTGACAACTTTCACGTCCCTGACAACGCGTGGCGTCGACAGATTCGTCTACCGCCGAAATCACCATGCCCACCGCGATTTCATCAGCGCTTTTGCCCAACAGATAACCGCCGCCCGGACCACGCACGCTGGCGACCAGACCGTTTTTACGCAGGCGTGAAAACAATTGTTCCAGATAGGAGAGTGAAATTCCCTGACGTTCGGAAATATCAGCCAGCGGAACCGGGCCTTCTTTAGAATGCAGCGCCACATCAAGCATGGCGGTAACAGCATAACGGCCTTTAGATGTCAGTCTCATGATAGTGATACCTGTAGATAAAACATGTATTATGAAGACATGTATTAGCAGAACATAGCCTGAGTCTGACATTCCCGAGTGTTACAGTCAACTATTTAACCAAGTAATTCACTCAAGTATTATTCATCCATTATGCATCATTATTCTTCTTCTGAATCGAACTCAGTATCCCGCGCAGGATATTCAGTTCCTGACTTTCCGGCTTGGCTCGCGTAAACAGCCGACGCAGTTTGTTCATCACCTGCCCCTGATGCGCCTGTCGGATAAAACCGGTTTCCATCAATGTCTTTTCAAGGTGCTGATAAAAACGCTCCAGATCATCCACCAGCGGATAAGGCGTCTCGCCGTGGACTTCCTTACCGACGGCAAGACGATCCAGATGGGCGACGCGCACTTCATAAGCCAGAATCTGCACGGCCATCGCCAGATTTAACGAACTGTATTCAGGGTTGGCCGGGATAGCGACATGATAATGGCATTTCTGTAATTCATCATTCGTCAAACCGACGCGCTCACGACCGAAAACCAGCGCCACCGGCGCATGTTCGGCTTCCTGCGCGGCGCGCACGCCGCATTCGCGCGGTTCCAGCATCGGCCAGGGTAAGGTTCGGGAGCGGGCGCTGGTTCCCACCACCAGACTACACCCTTCAAGCGCCTGATCCAGCGTGTCCACCAGCGCGGCGTCGCCAATAACGTCACTGGCGCCCGCCGCCAGAGCGATGGCCTGGGAATCGGGTTTTACCAGCGGATTAACCAGATACAGCTTGCTTAATCCCATGGTTTTCATTGCTCTGGCAACGGAACCCATGTTGCCGGTGTGGGATGTTTCAACCAGAACAATGCGAATATTGTGTAACATGTGAACTCTATCATGCGAAAAGGAAATCGGAATATTCTAACACAGACTTAGATATTTTCCTTTTCCCCTGCTATAATGCGCCCCGTTTTCTGTTCTTTAACATTCTAGTGGACGATACCATGCATCCGATGCTCAACATCGCTATACGCGCTGCGCGTAAAGGCGGTAATTTAATTGCTAAAAATTACGAAACCCCTGACGCCGTGGAAGCCAGTCAAAAAGGCAGCAACGATTTTGTCACCAACGTCGATCGGGATGCAGAGCGTCTGATCATTGAAGTCATCCGTAAGTCTTACCCGCAACACACCATTATTGGTGAAGAGTGTGGTGAGTTGGTTGGTGAAGATCAGGCTGTACAATGGGTTATCGATCCACTGGATGGCACCGCCAACTTCATTAAACGCCTCCCCCATTTCGCTGTTTCCATTGCTGTGCGCCTCAAAGGCCGCACGGAAGTTGCCGTTGTTTATGATCCGATGCGCAACGAACTGTTCACCGCCACCCGTGGTCAAGGGGCGCAGTTGAACGGTTATCGTCTGCGCAGCAGCAACGCACGCGATCTGGATGGCACCGTTCTGGCTACCGGTTTCCCATTCAAAGCGAAGCAACATGCCAAAAGCTATATCAATATTGTCGCCGCGCTGTTTACTCAGTGCGCGGATTTCCGTCGCACCGGTTCCGCGGCGCTTGATCTGGCCTATGTCGCTGCCGGTCGTGTTGACGGGTTCTTTGAAATCGGTCTGAAACCCTGGGATTTCGCCTGCGGCGAACTGCTGGTGCGTGAAGCCGGCGGCGTCGTGACCGATTTTGTCGGCGGCCATAATTACCTCACCTCGGGTAATCTGGTGGCGGGTAACCCACGCGTCGTGAAATGTATGCTGGCAACCCTGCGTGATGAACTGAGCGATGCGCTGAAACGCTGATACATTTTCTGACAATATCCCAATCCTCTTCGCCAGCCTTGGGCTGGCGTGTTGTTTTTTTAGTTACGCATTACCGAATTGCCCATTATTCGTCTTATCCGCACTACCCTGAGTTGATAATAATTATTAAAATCATTTTCCTTCAATGGAGAGAAGTTCAGGAAATGATTATGTTTAAAAAACCTTTCACCTCGTTGTTGCTGGCTACGGCACTCTGCGTTTCATTCGCCAGTTACGCGACCCAGTACCCCTTAACCGTCACCGATATGGATGGACGGCAGGTCGAAGTAAAACAGCGTCCCCAACGTATCGTGATACAGGACGGACGGGACATTACAACCCTGGCGCTGCTGGATCGGGAGAATCCGTTTGAACGTCTGGTCGCCTGGAACAACATTCCCAAAAAATCAGACATCGCATTCTGGAACATACTGAAAGGCAAATGGCCGCAAGCTGAAAATGTGCTGGATATGAAATCCGGCGACAATGGCGCGATTGAACTGGAAACCTTACTATCCAGACAACCGGATTTGATGGTAGCGCAATTACGCGCCAAACCGTCACTGAGTGAAAGCGGCGTGTTGGGTAAACTCAACGCGCTCAGTATCCCGGTGTTATTTATCGATTCAGAGGTCAACCCGGTCAAAAACACCGCGGATAGCGTCGATTTGCTGGGCAAAGTGTTGGATAAAGAAGACAACGCCAAAGCCTATACCACATTCTATCGCCAGCACCTGGCCGCCATTCAGCAGAAAACCGCGACGCTGCCCAAAAAAGCCAATGTGTTTGTCGAAGCCTGGGCCGGACGCTCGGAAAGTTGTTGCTTCAGCCATGCGCATAACGGCTGGGGCGGCATGGTCGAAGCGGTCGGCGCCAACAATATCGGTTCTGAATTGCTGCCAGGCGCCAATGGCTATGTGTCGCTGGAAAAACTCATCAGCATGAAACCCGATGTTTACATCATGACCGGCGCCAAACGCAACTCCAGCACCAGCATTACGCTGCCGCTGGGCTACAATGCCGATAAAACCGACATTGCCGAAAAAGCCCAAAAACTGGTGTCTCGCCAGGGGGTGAACCAAATCCCTGCCGTGAAGCAAAAACAGGTATTTGGCGTTTATCATCCGTTCTATAACCATCCTTACAACATTGTCGGTATGGAATATCTGGCCAAAGCGATTTATCCGCAGACGTTCACTGATCTGAATCCTGACGATAGCTATCGTCATATCATCAAAAACTTTACCTCGCTGCCTGATAATGATTTTATCTTTGCCTGGAAAGAAGGTGAGTAAGCGTTAATGAGTACAACCACTGGACCTACCGCTCTGGATGACGGCGCCGTGATGGACGACTATCGCGGCATCATCCGACGCCGCGTGAGCATCATGACAATGCTGCTGCTGGTTATCATCGGCTCGCTATTGCTGGATTTCACGATGGGGCCATCAGGGTTGAAGCTGGATGCGCTCTGGCAGGCGCTGACCGATCCGGCCAGCGTGGATGCCGGGACGCGCGTTATCGTCTGGAATATTCGCCTGCCTTACGCGCTGATGGCGGTGGTTGTCGGCATGGCGCTGGGGCTGGCCGGGGCGGAGATGCAAACCATCCTGAATAACCCGCTGGCCAGCCCGTTTACGCTGGGCGTTTCCTCTGCCGCGGCGTTCGGCGCGGCGCTGGCCATAGTATTAGGAATTGGCCTCCCCGGTATTCCCGATCAGTGGTTTATCTCCGCCAATGCGTTTCTATTCGCCCTGCTCGCCGCCTTGCTGCTTGACGCCATTACCCGCTGGACGCAGGTCGCCACCTCCGGCGTGGTGCTGTTCGGTATCGCACTGGTGTTCACGTTCAATGCGTTGGTTTCCATGCTTCAGTTCGTTGCCAACGAAGATACGCTGCAAGGCCTGGTGTTCTGGACGATGGGCAGCCTGGCGCGGGCATCGTGGGAGAAGCTGGGCGTCCTGTTGCTGGTGCTCGTCGTCGTCATGCCGCTGTCGCTGATGAGTTCGTGGAAACTTACCGCCTTGCGGTTAGGTGAAGATCGCGCCGTCAGCTTTGGCATCAACGTTCGGCGTTTGCGTTTGGCGAGCTTGCTGCGTATCAGCATTCTGTCGGCCATCTCAGTGGCGTTTGTCGGCCCCATCGGATTTATCGGTCTGGTCGCGCCGCACATTGCGCGCATGATATTTGGTGAAGATCATCGTTTTTACCTGCCTGCGAGCGCACTGACCGGCGCGTTGGTGCTATCGCTGGCCTCTGTCGCCTCGAAGAATCTGATCCCCGGCGTGATCATTCCGGTCGGTATCGTTACCTCACTGGTCGGCGTGCCGTTCTTCCTGAGTATTATTCTGCGCCATAGGGGAAATGTATGAGCCGGCAAGGATTAAGACTTTCGCACTTTCGCGCGGGCTATCCCAAACGTCAGGTTATTCGCAATCTGTCGGTTCCGCTGTTGCCTCGCGGGAAAATCACCATCCTGCTGGGTCCTAACGGCAGCGGTAAATCGACCTTGCTGCGTGCGATGGCCGGACTGAACCCGTCCGAAGGCGAACTGTGGCTGGATGACAGCAACCTGATGCAGTTGCCTTTCGCACAACGGGCCGAAAAAGTGGTTTATCTGCCGCAATCGCTGCCAGCGGGCGTGCATCTGCACGTACTGGAATCGATTATCGCCGCGCAGCGCGCCTCCGGCGGCTTGCATACCGCGGTTCAGCAGGCCGAAGTCATGACCCTGTTACGACAACTGGGTATTGAACATCTGGCCTTGAACTACCTCGATCAACTTTCCGGCGGACAAAAGCAACTGGTGGGACTGGCGCAATCATTGATTCGTCAACCCTCGTTATTGCTGCTGGATGAACCGCTCAGCGCGCTGGATCTCAACTACCAGTTCCATGTGATGGATCTGGTGCGTAAGGAAACACGTAAGCGGAATATCATTACCGTTGTCGTGGTGCATGATATCAACATCGCGTTGCGTCACGGCGATCACGTATTGATGCTGCAAAACGGTAACCTGATCGCGGACGGCGCTTCCGCCGACGTGATAAGCCCGGAAAGCCTGTCTGCGGTTTACGGCGTGCGGGGACGCATCGAGCGCTGCTCGCAGGGCGTCGCGCAGGTGATTATCGACGGGCTGGTCAGCGAACCCACGACGTAGTACACATAACGTAGTACACATAACGTAGTACACACAGCCTTGTACAAAATAGATCGCGTTTATGGATGTCCCACTGTTTCAGGTGGTGTGATGGCTAACAGTGGGACGAATAAACAACGCCGGAACAGCCAACAGCGCCCTCACCCAGAATGTGCCTCCCAGCAAAGACTCAAACAGGAAGCCGGAAACCATCGTCATAGATGAAAAACGCCAGCACGTCGGCTGGCGTTGATGTTTGGCGGAAAGCCGTAAAGACTTTCTCAGGGGAAAGTTTGAGATTAAGCGTAAACCGGGAAACGGGCGCAGACATCCAGCACTTTTTGTTTAACACGCTCAATCGTGGCTTCGTCGTTGATGTTATCCAACACATCACAGATCCAACCAGCCAGTTCACGCACTTCCGCTTCTTTAAAACCCCGGCGCGTGGCGGCCGGCGTACCGATACGCACGCCAGAAGTCACGAACGGGCTTTTCGGATCGTTCGGCACGCTGTTTTTATTAACGGTGATATTGGCCCGGCCCAACGCGGCGTCCGCCTCTTTGCCGGTGATGTTTTTGCTCACCAGATCCAGCAGGAACAAGTGGTTGCTGGTGCCGCCGGAAACCACGTTATAACCACGAGACAGGAATACCTCGACCATCGCTTTGGCGTTTTTCGCCACCTGCTGCTGATAAATCTTGAACTCAGGCTCCATTGCTTCTTTCAGCGCGACGGCTTTACCGGCGATAACATGCATCAGCGGGCCGCCCTGTCCGCCAGGGAATACCGCGGAGTTCAGTTTTTTATACAGTTCCTCGTCGCCGCCTTTCGCCAGAATCAGACCACCGCGCGGGCCTGCCAGCGTTTTGTGGGTGGTGGTGGTCACGATGTGCGCATGAGGAACCGGATTCGGATACACGTCCGCGGCAACCAGACCGGCGACGTGCGCCATATCAACAAACAGATAAGCGCCGATGCTGTCGGCGATTTCGCGCATTTTTGCCCAGTCGACCACACCAGAGTAAGCAGAGAAACCACCGATGATCATTTTTGGTTTGTGGGTGTGAGCCAGTTGCGCCATTTCTTCGTAATCGATCTTGCCGCTTTCATCAATGCCGTAAGGGATCACGTTGTAGAGTTTACCAGACAGGTTAACCGGGGAACCATGAGTCAGGTGGCCGCCGTGCGCCAGGTTCATGCCCAGAATGGTATCGCCCGGCTGCAACAGCGCGGTATAGACGGCAAAGTTAGCCTGAGAACCAGAGTGAGGCTGGACATTGGCATAATCCGCGCCGAACAGCGCTTTGGCGCGATCGATAGCCAGTTGCTCAACCACATCCACATACTCGCAACCGCCGTAATAGCGTTTACCCGGATAGCCTTCAGCATATTTGTTAGTGAGTTGAGAACCCTGCGCCTGCATGACGCGCGGGCTGGTATAGTTTTCGGACGCAATCAGTTCAATGTGCTCTTCCTGACGCACCACTTCCTGCTCCATTGCTTGCCACAGTTCGGCATCATAATCGGCAATGTTCATTTCACGCTTTAACATCCGCATCTCCTGACTCAGCTAACTTAAATATACTGGGAAACAATCACCCGTTTGGGTACTGGCCTATAGTGTAAACCGTTTATCGCTGTTGAAGATAGGCCTTGACAGAGGTTTTTACGCAAACGATTAGCCATAGGCGGTACAAGGCTTGAGAGGATTTATTACTCGCAACGGGAAGCAGAGATTTCTTCATTTTCAAGCTGTTTGTTTTTCATATTGACTCGCCAGCCCGCATTTTCCGACCATGCCGTTGCAGATGAGTAAAAAACAAAAAACAGCACTTTTTAAATGACTGAATCTATAAAAATCCCCGCGATCTGTTCGACAATAGGCGCAACCCGTTTTCAACACTTTTTCCACTCATGCAACAAGGGATATGTTTAACCATGCTAAAACGTTTTTCCAAGGAGATGGCCTGCGCCATCCTGTTTTCAGTTCCCTGGATGAAGGTCCACGCCAAATCACCCGATGCCGCCCGTAGCGCCAACCCGCCCGCCGACATTGCGGCCATGCCAAGCGCCAGTCTGGGCGAAAACACCACCCTCACGGGCCGTCTGACGCACCGTGAAATCCATCTCCCCGCCACAATCATTATCCGGGATCAGCAAGGGCAGCGCAGGCAAACGCAAACGGAAGAGCAAGGGAATTATCACCTCGACATTTCAACATTAACGGCCCCGTTACGGCTTTCGGCCATCGAATCCGGCGGCAATAATTGCCTGCTCAATTACCTACCGCGGGCGATCTGTCTGACGGCATTGGCGCCATCACTACAATCGGGCAAAGAGAATATCGTCAACATCAATCCGTTAACCGATCGTATCCTTTCCGATGTCGCCGCCGCCACAGGCTATATCGGACCACAGCAACTGGCTGATGACGCAGCGTCGCCGACACTGGATACGGCGGCATGGGAAAAGGCCTATGGCGTTTTTCATGCCGGGTTTAACGCGGCGTTGAAGCAAGCGGGTATCGCCGCCCCCGTACGGTTTGATCCGTTGACCTATCCGTCCACCCAGCAGGAAGCCATGACCAATATCATCAAGGTCATTAATCATAACCGTAATTATGACAACAACACCGGTTATTCCGGGCATACGGTGCTGACCGATAGCAATTTTCGCCCGATCGTCGGTCTGAACGCTCAGGGCAATTATGAGCCATTGGATTACAAGTTCGCCCGCCAGCGTCTGGATGAGATGCAAAAAGCCAAAACCCGTATTTTTATCGTTGGCGACTCTACCGCGGCAACCTATGAAAAAGCCCGTTTTCCGCGCATGGGCTGGGGACAGGTTTTCGAACAACAGTTCAAAAAGAATAGCGGGGTAAAAATCGTTAATGCCGCCCGCTCTGGTCGCAGTTCACGCGATTATTTCCATGAAGGCTGGTTCCGCCAGATACAACCGTTGATGAAAGCGGGTGATTTCCTGTTCATCCAAATGGGACATAACGACCAAAACTGCAACAGCGCCAGACCGGTACGCGGCGCTGCCGATGTCGCCAACCTGTGCTCCTATCCCAACAATGCGCAAGGTGAACGTCAGGCTGCGCGTGGTAAACCGGATATGTCATTCCAGACATCACTGGAACGTTACCTCAATTTTGCCCGCCAGTATCAAATGACGCCCGTACTGCTGACCCCCACCGCGCGTGTACGCACGGCGGAGGGTAAAAACGGCATACCCGCGGTACACAGCCACTTTACGCGGCAAAATAGCGAAGGCGGATATGCCTTTGTCGGCGACTACAGCCAAACCATCAAAAACACGGCAACGGCCAATAACGTCATTCTGCTGGATATCGAACCCGCCACGATTGCACTGGCGAACCAGGGAGGCCGTAATCACTGGAAACAATACTGGCTGGCGGCGGACCCGAAGAAATACCCTTTCTATCGCAATCAGACGGGCAGCCTGACCACCCCGGATACCACGCACTTCCAGCAAAAAGGGGCGATCGCCGTTGCGGAAATAGTCGCCAAAGCCATTCGGCAAACACCTGAGTTGAAAACGCTGGCCGACAGCATGGTCAGCGAACGCCAGTCAAAATAAAGAAATAAAAAAGCCAGCCCGACCAGGACTGGCTTGCAGACAACGCCGTTGAAGAAGACGCATGATCAGACGCCAATCCACGTCCCGGTGATTAAATCGCTTCTTCGTCTTCTTCACCGGTACGAATACGCACCACCCGCGCCACATCAAAGACAAAGATTTTACCGTCGCCAATTTTGCCGGTCTGTGCCGTCTGCATGATCGTTTCCACACAGGTATCCACGATATCATCGGCAACTATAATCTCAATTTTCACTTTGGGCAGAAAATCAACCATGTACTCAGCGCCACGATACAGTTCCGTGTGACCTTTCTGACGACCAAAACCTTTTACTTCCGTTACCGTCATCCCTGTGATGCCCACTTCAGCTAACGCTTCACGTACATCGTCCAGTTTGAACGGCTTGATAATCGCATCAATTTTTTTCATCGAAGAACCTTTTTATTACCTATGTTGCGGCCAAAGCCGGGCATCAGCGAACAATCAACTTGTCAGATTCCCGTCTGACAAGCTATTAGCATTATTCCTTAAAATCGTTAGCGTCCAACTCATGACGCCCCAACAGTTTATAAAATTCCGTCCGGTTACGACCCGCCATACGCGCGGCCTGCGTGACATTGCCTTTGGCTATCTGCAACAGTTTGCGCAAGTAATTCAACTCGAACTGATGGCGAGCCTCGACAAACGTCGGCAATGCCGTATTTTCACCTTCCAGCGCTTGCTCAACCAGCGCTTCACTGATAACCGGCGCGCTGGTCAGCGCCACGCACTGTTCAATAACGTTAACCAGTTGCCGCACGTTACCCGGCCAACTCGCCGTCATCAACCGTTTCATGGCATCCGTTGAGAAAGTACGCACAAAGGATTTATGCCGGGTTGCCGACTCACGCAACAGATGATTAGCCAGCAGCGGGATATCCTCGGCACGTTCATGCAGGGCGGGCAATTTCATATTCACCACATTCAGCCGATAATACAGATCCTCACGAAACTCGCCTTTTTCCATTGCTTTTGGCAAATCACGGTGAGTCGCGGAAATGATCCGCACATTAATATCCAGATCACGATTACTGCCCAGCGGACGAACCTTGCGCTCCTGTAACACGCGCAGCAGTTTAACTTGCAACGACAGCGGCATATCGCCGATTTCATCCAGAAACAGCGTTCCGCCTTCCGCCGCCTGAAAAAACCCTTCACGGCTGCTGACGGCGCCGGTAAACGCGCCTTTCGCATGACCGAACAGTTCCGACTCAAGCAACGGTTCCGGCAACGCGCCGCAGTTAATGGCGATGAAGGCTTTTTTCGCTCGCGGGCTGGCGGCGTGAATCGCTTGCGCCAGCACCTCTTTTCCTGTTCCGCTCTGTCCGTTAATCAATACGCTGACGTCTGACTGCGCCACCATGCTGGCCTGCTCCAGCAGACGTAGCATCAGCGGGCTGCGCGTGACGATTTTTTCACGCCAGCTTTCATCACCCGCCGGCGCTGAAAGCGCCATTGCTTCATCAATCGCCTTATACAACGTATCACGATCAACCGGCTTGGTAAGAAAACTGAATACGCCTTGTTGCGTTGCCGCCACCGCATCCGGGATCGAACCGTGCGCCGTCAGAATTATGACCGGCATACCGGGTTGATAGCGCTGAATTTCCGCAAACAGCGCCATGCCGTCCATCTCATCCATGCGCAGATCGCTGATAGCCAGATCAAATTGTTCTCTGGTCAGCAGTTTTAACGCTTCCTGACCGCTTTCCGCCGTCATTACGCCGTAGCCTTCGCTGGTCAGACGCATGCCCAACAGCTTCAATAAGCTGGGATCATCATCCACCAGCAATAAATTCGCCGGTTTACGGGCTATCATGGGGTTTTCGGCTCCTTAATCGTGCTCTCTGGCTCCACCGGCGGTGAATAAGTATCTTCTGCTTTGGTCGGCGTGACCGTAGAGTTTTGCACTGCGCCGCGAGTTTCACGGTTTACACCTACATTGCCATTGCCACGATATTCGACATCATTTCCCGGCAACTCGCCCGATAGTTGTTTACGAGACGAAAGCTGACGCTCAATATCCGTCAGGTTCTCCAATTTCCGGGTGGTGGTTTCCAGTTGATATTGCAGATGATTTTGCTGGATGCGCAAGGTATCCAGTTGCTTATCGCTGGATTCTTGCAAACGTTTATAACGCGAGCGTTCATCGGATAACGCCAGCAGCAGGGTTTGTCGATCACGCCAGGTTTGCACCAATGACCTTAATGACGACGGAAAATCCAGACGGTACACATTGAGTTGTTCCAGCATCTGATGTCGTTCTGTCTGGGTTATGCCGGCGTTGTCCAGCAAAATCCCCTGCTTGAAGGCATTTTCCCAACGCCCTTCTTCCAGCCGCAGCGCTTCTTCGCGTGCCTGAAAAGGCGTCAAACGCCCGGCGCAATCCATTGCACGCAGCCAGTAGAGCGCATTATTCATTGCTTCACGATCGTCCACCTGCCACAGGTGCTCACATTGCGCGATGCGGTAATCGGTCACCTGCTCTTTCGGCATAGGGCTTTCCCTGTCCAGCGACGATATGCCGCGATTTACATGGCTATTACAGGCAGCCAGCAACAAGGGGGATAACATCACCACGGCTTTTAGCACGCGGCGCGAAGACACAACAGACAGAATGCGTTGCGGACAAGGACGGTCAAACCATGCATTCATTATTTATTCTCAGACGTTAAAGGCAATTCAATACGAAAACAGACTTCAGCATAGTCAACGGTGATCAGGCTGAGTTCGCCGTGCATACGGCGGATACAATCACGGGCAATGCTCAACCCCAGACCGCTGCCTTTGACGGCGCCTTTGCGCTGATGACTTCCCTGATAAAAAGGTTCAAAAATCATGTCGCGCTCCGCATCAGGGATAGGCGTGCCGTTATTCGCAACATCAATCTGTACCCGATTACCACTCTGACGACTAGCGATCCAAATGTTACCGGATTCCTTGCCATAGTGCACCGCATTGGAATAGAGATTATCAAGCACACGCATCAAAAGCGTGGTCTCCGCCCAACAATGCTCTATATTCAGTTTGACCTCGGTATGCAGCATTTTTGCCCGCGCGGGCAGGCTATGGGACGACACCACAATCTCGACGATTTCTTCAATCTCCACCTGTTCCATTTCCGTGGGGGCATCAGCCAGCTTACGGTTGTAGTCCAGCAGTTGATCGATCAATTGCAGCAGGTGTCGGCTGCTGCTGTCCAGAATTGCGACCACCTCTTTTTGATCGGCGGTCAATGGCCCCGCCACCTCATCGGCCAATAACGCCGTACCTTCACGCAGGCTCGCCAGCGGCGTTTTCAACTCATGGGAGATGTGGCGTAGAAACTCATGACGTTGCGACTCCAGCCAGGAGAGTCGTTCACTCAACCAGATGATACGCTGAGCCAGCGATCGAATTTCGCGCGGCCCTTTAAAGGTACTGGTATTCCCTAACGAGCGGCCCTCGCCCAAGCGATTAATCATCCGCTCGACCCCATTGACCGGGCCGATAATCATCCGGGTAAACAACATCACCAGCATGATGCTGACCAGAAAAAGCAGCAGCGCCTGCCAGCCAAAGAACCGACCTCGTTCGGCAATCGCTTGTTGTAGCTGCTGACCACGGGAAAACACCACATCGCGCGTCATCTGCACCATCTGTCCGTTCGCCTGGGAAAAGCGTTCCAGCAGCCCGGAGGCATTGTGATCCGGGCCGCTGTTATCGCAGCGTAACTCCGCAAGTTGGGTTAAATACTGACGCAGTGTTTGATAGTAGCGTGGATCCGGCAGGATCGGCGCGTGAGCATCGAGGATTTGAGAATATTGCTTACGCTGATTTTGATACAGCGCCGCCAGCGTTTGATCGTCCAGTACGCAATACTGACGATAGCTGCGCTCCATCGCCAACGCGATACTGGTCATCGCTTCGCTGCGGCGAGCGTCCGTCAATGTGGTGCGGTTAATCTCCGCCGCCTGTTCACTGAGCGTATCCAGACTTTGATAAGCCTGATAAGCCAGCACCAGTAAGGGCAACAACACCAGCAAAAAAGCCATGATTACCAATTGCCGCAGAGAACGCGGAAACAAACGCCATCGTTTCAAAGAAATCATCTCGCTACCTACCAACCCGTACTTGATGCTAACTGAATCCGATAAAAACGTCAGGAACGTTTTTCCGATGAGGTATGCGGCGCGTTGCCGTTCAGGATAAAGGGCGCAACAAATTATCATCTGGAATAACTATCATCTGGAATAGCTATCACCGGGAATAATCAGGATATTCATTAACGGGAAATGAGAGGGGAGCGCGGCGATCTGACATTAGCATTACGTGGCCAGAAGAATCGCTCCCGCTGGCCGCGTAACTGAATAGGCGGTGCCTCACTCAACGTGTCGTCCGATGCTTGATAAAATATTATCGGTCTGGTGGACGATAGGCACCCTTTCTTTTGGCGTCATTCCGGGTGTTATGAGCGAGATTTCCGCCCGTCGGCAGTGCAATCATAACCAGTTGAATGAGCAACGTTGTATATTATGCATGGTTTGTGCCAGCTTTAAATAAATTTCTTAATGCAATGATTTTTAATAATTTATTTATTTCAGCATTTTTAAAATCTGAAGCTGACGCTATCCTTCACACTAAAAGCAGCCATTTATGTCGTCAAAAACCGACAGCGTTGCTGCAATTCATCCTTGCCTATATAAATCATGAAGTTAAGTGTCATCAATTAGCGACATTGAAGATTGCGTTTGTCGCAAAAACACGACAGTTTCATCAACAGTTGGAGTTTATGCTTATTTCGCCGCCACTCGCGTTAACCGCAGTTAGCAAAAAGGAGCCGAAGCTCCTTCTGATGATTAACCGACCTTATGATTAACGCACTGTCATCCCAGTTGTCTGCGCGCATTGCGGAACATACGCATCCACGGGCCATCCTCGCCCCACTCTTCCGGGTGCCAGGAGTTGCTGACCGTACGGAATACGCGTTCCGGGTGCGGCATCATTACAGTTGCGCGGCCATTGCCGCTGGTTAGCGCGGTGATGCCGTTTGGCGAACCATTCGGGTTGGCCGGATAATTTTCCGTCACCTGCCCGTAGTTATTCACGTAACGCAAGGCGACCAGATGGTGCTGTTCCAGCGCGCTCAGGTGAGCATCATCACGAACCTCAACACGGCCTTCGCCATGAGAAACCGCAATAGGCATACGTGAACCGGCCATGTCGCTCATGAACAGCGACGGACTCTTTTCAACTTCAACCAGACTGAAACGCGCTTCAAAACGATCTGATTTGTTGCGAACAAACCGCGGCCACAACTCAGCGCCCGGAATCAGTTCCCGCAGGTTCGACATCATCTGGCAGCCATTACACACGCCCAGCGCCAGTGTCTGCGGACGCTGGAAGAACGCGGCGAACTCATCACGCACGCGTGAATTGAACAGAATGGATTTCGCCCAGCCTTCGCCCGCGCCCAGCACGTCGCCATACGAGAAGCCGCCGCACGCCACCAGTGCCTGGAAGTCTTGCAGATCACGGCGTCCCGCCAGCAAATCGCTCATATGAATATCAATGGCATCAAAGCCCGCACGATGGAAAGCCGCCGCCATTTCCACATGGGAGTTGACGCCCTGCTCACGCAATACCGCGACTTTAGGACGTACTTGACGGGCAATATACGGCGCGGCGATATCGTCCTGAGGATCAAAAGTCAACGCCACAGTCAGACCCGGATCGTTTTCATCCTTTTTGGCGGTATGTTCTTGATCGGCGCATTGCGGGTTATCACGCAGGCGCTGCATCTGCCAGGTGGTTTCCGCCCACCAGTTACGCATCGTAATGCGGTTCTCATGGTACACCACCTCTTCGCCGCGCTTGATCATGAAGCGGGAACCGGCTTCAGCCTGACCAAGATAGTGAACGCATTCCGCCAGACCATGCAGAGCCAGGACGCTTTCCGCCTCGGCGCGACGTGACGCGGGGATCTGAATCACCGCGCCCAGTTCTTCATTAAACAAAGTCGCCAGAACGTCTTCACCCTGCGTGGCGATATCAACGTTCACGCCACAGTGTCCGGCGAATGCCATCTCCGCCAGCGTCACCAGCAAACCGCCGTCAGAGCGGTCGTGATACGCCAGCAGGACATTGTCCGCGACCAATTGCTGGATGGCATTAAAGAAGCCGGCCAGTTGCGTCGCGTTGCGGACATCCGCGGTTGTATGCCCCAATTGACGATAAACCTGAGCCAGCGCCGTGGCGCCCAGCGCCTTGTTACCAGCGCCCAGGTCAATCAGCAGCAAGGCATTATCCTGTTCTGCGCGCAATTGAGGGGTGACGGTGCGGCGCACATCTTCCACCCTGGCAAACGCCGAGATCACCAGCGACATCGGCGATGTCATGGCGCGTTCTTCTCCGCCCTCCTGCCAGCGCGTCTTCATCGACATGGAGTCCTTACCAACCGGTATGGTCAACCCCAGCGTCGGACAGAGTTCTTCGCCGATGGCTTTCACCGCATCATAAAGACCGGCATCTTCACCGGGATGTCCTGCCGCCGCCATCCAGTTCGCGGACAATTTCACGCGAGTCAGCGGGCCAATCTGGGTCGCGGCAATGTTGGTCAGGGCTTCGCCCACCGCCAGACGCGCAGACGCGGCGAAGTCACGCAGCGCAACAGGCGCGCGTTCGCCAATCGACATCGCTTCGCCGTGGTAGCTGTCCAGGCTGGCGGTGGTGACCGCACAATCCGCCACCGGCACCTGCCACGGCCCGACCATTTGGTCACGGGCGACCATTCCGGTAACGGTGCGGTCACCGATGGTGATCAGGAAGGTTTTTTCCGCCACTACCGGCAAATGCAGCACACGCTCCACCGCTTCGGCCAGATAAATGCCCTCACGTTTTAGCGGCGTGCCTGCCGCTTGCTTACGTTCAACATCACGCAGCATTTTCGGCGTTTTGCCCAGCAAAACATCCAGCGGCAGATCGATCGGCTGATTGTTGAAATGACGGTCATTGAGCGTCAGGTGCAATTCTTCCGTCGCTTCGCCGATCACCGCATAAGGGGCGCGCTCACGGCGACAAATTTCATCGAAGCGGGCCAGTTGCTCCGGCGCGACGGCCAGTACATAACGCTCTTGCGATTCATTGCACCACACTTCCAGCGGGCTCATACCCGGTTCATCATTCAGGATGTCACGCAACTCAAAACGTCCGCCGCGCCCGCCATCGCTCACCAGTTCCGGCATGGCATTGGATAAGCCGCCCGCGCCCACATCGTGGATAAACAGAATCGGGTTCGCCTCACCCAATTGCCAGCAGCGATCAATCACTTCCTGACAACGGCGCTCCATTTCCGGGTTATCCCGCTGAACAGAGGCAAAATCCAGATCGGCATCGGACTGGCCGGACGCCATTGATGAGGCCGCCCCACCGCCCAGACCGATATTCATGGACGGCCCGCCCAAGACGATCAACTTGGCGCCGACGCCGATCTCGCCTTTTCTGACGTGATCGGCACGGATATTACCGATCCCCCCCGCCAGCATGATTGGCTTATGGTAGCCGCGCAGTTCGCAACCATTATGGCTATCGACCCGCTCTTCATAGGTACGGAAATACCCCGTCAGCGCGGGACGGCCAAACTCATTGTTGAACGCCGCCCCGCCCAGCGGCCCTTCGGTCATGATATCCAGCGCGCTGACAATGCGATCGGGTTTGCCGAATTCTTCCGTTTCCCACGGTTGAATAAAACCAGGGATGCGCAGGTTGGAAACGGAGAAACCCACCAACCCGGCTTTCGGTTTGGCGCCCCGCCCGGTTGCGCCTTCATCGCGGATCTCGCCGCCGGAACCTGTCGCCGCGCCCGGCCACGGGGAAATCGCCGTCGGATGGTTATGCGTTTCCACTTTCATCAGGATATGCGTCTCTTCCTGATGGTAATCATATTTGCCGTGCGTATCGGTATAGAAGCGGCCCACGGCGGAACCTTCCATCACCGCGGCATTATCCTTGTAAGCCGACAACACATGTTCCGGCGTATGCTCAAAGGTGTTCTTGATCATCTTGAACAGCGATTTCGGCTGTTCAACGCCATCAATCACCCAGTCAGCATTAAAAATTTTGTGGCGGCAGTGCTCGGAGTTCGCCTGTGCGAACATGTACAGTTCAATATCCGTCGGGTTGCGACCGAGCTTTTTGAACGCCTCCAGCAAATAATCGATCTCGTCTTCCGCCAATGCCAGCCCCAGACGAATATTTGCCGCTTCCAGCGCCTGGCGTCCCTGTAACAAGACTTCAATACGTTTCAATGGCGCGGGCTGATGATGAGAAAACAGTTGCTCAGCCTGCCGCATGTCGTCAAATACGCTTTCCATCATACGGTCATGCAACAGCGCGCCCAGTTGCCGCCATTGCGCATCATCCAATGTTGGCGCATGGATATAGAATGCCAGGCCACGTTCAAGACGCAGGACCTTGTTCAATCCACAGTTATGCGCGATATCGGTCGCTTTGGAAGACCAGGGAGATATGGTGCCGGGACGTGGCGTCACCAACAACAGTCGGCCTTGCGGCTCGTGTTCAGCGAGAGAAGGGCCGTACTTCAGCAAACGGGTGAGTTTGGCCTGTTCATCGTTGTTCAACGACGCGCTGACATCGGCAAAATGCACGTATTCGGCATAGATATCGCTAACCGGCAAAAAGTGCTCTTTGCAGCGGGCCAGCAATTTATTGATACGAAAAGCCGACAAAGCAGGTGAACCACGCAGTATTTCCATAATCTAAAGTTCTCTCGTCTTCGATGCACTTACTAATAGTGCGGTCGTTGGGCGCTACAGGGGGAAACGCGCGTCATTATAGAGAATCCTGCCCCCGGACGAAACCGTTTGCGTGGCTATTATTGAACATCGCAGGGCGACCACGGTTAATCATTAAGCAAATCAATAAAAGTTGCACGCTGGCGGTTTGTTGCGCAAAATGCCCCGACTCTGCGACTTTATGTACAAAAAAACGCCAGACGCGGTTTTTAACGTCGCTTGCGACGGCCCACAGAGTGGCGGGAGGAACAAATCACCCGCGATGAAAAAACTGCCGTTACAGACAGGCTCGTTAGCCGCTGAGAGACAACTATTTGAAGCCTCTAAAATTAAACTATTTTTTCATCGGGATTATCACGTTACTGCTGGCGCTGGCCTTATGGCCGTCGATCCCCTGGCGCAGCAGCCAGGATATGCAGATTAAACAGATTCTTGCACGCGGAGAGTTGCGCATCAGCACCATTAACTCCCCGCTGACTTACTACACCAATAACGGCGCCCCCGGCGGTCTGGATTATGAACTGGCAAAACGTTTCGCCGATTATCTCGACGTCCGGCTGGTGGTGTCTGCGCGTAAAAATCTGGATGAACTGTTTGACGATCTGGATAACGATAACGCGGATTTGCTGGCGGCCGGTTTGATTTATAACCACGAACGGCAGGGACGTTTCCGCGTCGGCCCCTCTTATTATTCCGTCTCGCAGCAGCTTGTGTATCGGCTGGGCAAGCCGCGTCCCCGGAATATGGAAAAACTGCCGGGGCGACTGGCTGTCACCTCAGGCTCGGCCCACATCGCCACGCTTCGCGATCTGAGAGACAAGAAATATCCCCAACTCAACTGGGAATCGGCCTCAGATCTGACCTCAAATGATCTGTTGAAACAGGTTGCGGACGGCAACCTGGACTACACCATCGCCGATTCCGTGACCATCGGGTTAATGCAACGTATCCATCCGCAACTTGCCGTCGCCTTCGATTTGAGTGATGAAGAACCGGTCACCTGGTATATGCGGCGCGCCCATGACGATAGTCTGTCAGCGGCGCTGCTGGATTTTTTCAGCCAGATGGTTGAAGACGGTACGCTGGCGAGTCTGGAGGAAAAGTACCTCGGCCATGTTGGTGAATTTGATTACGTGGACACCACGACATTCCTGAACGCGATTGATGAAACACTACCTGCATACAGGCCGCTATTTGAAAAGTATGCGACCGAAATCGACTGGAAATTGCTGGCGGCCATCTCCTATCAGGAATCGCACTGGAATTCGCTGGCCACCTCGCCGACCGGCGTTCGCGGCCTTATGATGCTAACCAGAAATACGGCTGAAAGTCTCGACGTGACCGATCGCCTCGATCCTGAACAGAGCATTCGTGGCGGCGCTCAATATATGTCTCATATGATGCAAAAGATGCCGGACACCATTCCTGAAGATGAGAAAATCTGGTTTGCGCTGGCGTCATACAATATGGGATACGCGCATTTGCTGGATGCCAGAAAGCTGACCGAAAAACAGCAAGGCAATCCCGACAGTTGGGTGGACGTAAAAATGCGTCTGCCGATGCTGAGTCAGAAGCGCTACTACGCGCAAACCACTTATGGCTACGCTCGCGGACGACAGGCTTATTACTATGTGGAGAATATTCGTCGCTATATGGTGAGTCTGGAAGGGTATCTGACGGAAAAAGAACACAAAGCAAAGCAACAGCAACTTGCTGCGCAGGCTTATCCGGCGGTGCCAGCCGATAAACTGTCGGAATAAGCCGCGCTTAACCTGCGGCCTTTTTATCCGCTTCCCGACGCGCTTTGTGCTGATCACGCCGCATACGGAAAAAGGCGCTGAGCATAGCCGAACATTCATCGGCCAATAGCCCTGCCTCAATGTTGATCTGATGATTCATACCCGGATGGCGCAGAATATCCACCAGCGACCCCGCCGCACCGGTTTTCTCATCCGCCGCGCCATAAACCAGCCGCCCAATGCGGCTGTAGATCATCGCGCCCGCACACATGATGCACGGCTCCAGCGTCACATAAAGCGTGGCGTTCAACAGGCGATAGTTCTGCAACACCTGCCCCCCTTGACGCAGCGCCATAACCTCGGCATGGGCTGTCGGGTCATGATGACCTATCGGGCGGTTCCAGCCTTCGCCAATCGCCTGATTATCCAGAACCAATACTGCGCCGACCGGTACTTCCCCTTCATCCTGAGCACGCCGGGCCAGCGTCAGCGCATGGCGCATCCAATATTCATCATCCGGTACGTGGCTCACCATGTCCTCGTTCTCTTCTCGGTAACGTGTTGCGGCGGACATTATAACGATAGAATAAGCCGGGACAACCCGGAGGGACATTACTCCAGTTGTTGCAGGCTGCCGTTTGGCGTCACACGCCAGCGGTGCTCACAAAAATAGAGCAGTGGGTTATCCTGTTTGCTGTCGCTGTAGCCGCTGTAGAGTTTCAGCGGCGCACCCAGTTGCCGCTCCATCTGAATGACTTTCTCCCTCCCCAGACAGCGCAAGGTCAACACCCAGCCACCGTAACGGCGCGTCATCTGGCTTCCCATCAGTCGCACCCCCGGCAGGAAAGGCGAATCATGATAAACCTGTTCGACCAGACGCTGGGGCGATCCGGTTACCAGCCAAACCTGCGCATCCGTATCTTGTAAATATGTCGTAAGCCGCGCCTGAACTTCAGGAAAAGGCGTAACCTGACGGCGGAAGTCACTGACAAACTGCTTTTCCAGGCCGTTCAAATGGGCTTCGCCGCGTCCAAAAGTTATCGCCCACAACAGCCAACTCATCGGCCAGCGCGCGGCGCGTCCCTGTAGCGCCAATCCCAGAACAATCACCGGCAGGAGCGGAATAACCAGAACGCTATTGAGCGGCAGACGACGAAGCAAAAAACGCAGGAAGCTGCCAAACATATCTTCCTGATGCAACGTGCCATCCAGATCAAAAAACACCACTCGCGGACTTCGCTTATCGCTCAAAACATCACTCCTTGGTCAAAGCATAGAAAAAGACTTTTCCACCTGACAAATAACCACGCCATCATGAAATCAGCCTATCAGCGCCTCGCGCAGATAACCACCGTGCCGCGCCAGCCGCTGACGCGCCTGCTCCGCGTCCAGGCCGCTCAGGATCATCAGAATCGCCGGCTTGACCTCGTTTTCGGTCTGTAATAGCGCCTGCCGCGCGACATCCGGCTGCACACCTGTCGCTTCCATCACAATGCGGCAGGCACGGTCAAGCAATTTGACGTTGGTTGCCTTCACATCCACCATCAGATTCTGATACACCTTTCCCAGCTTTACCATCACGCCGGTGGAAATCATATTCAGCACCAGCTTTTGCGCCGTTCCCGATTTCAGCCGGGTCGATCCCGTTAACGCTTCCGGCCCGACAACAAGAGAAATCGCGATCTGCGCTTCCTGCGCGATGGGTGAATCAGGATTACAGGATATCGCCGCGGTCCGGCAACCCATGCGCCGGGCATAGCGCAGCGCACCGATAACATAAGGCGTTCTGCCCGATGCCGCCAGCCCGATAACCATATCATCAGCCGTCAGGTCAAGGGCTACCAGATCCGCTTCGCCTAATTGCGGATTGTCCTCCGCGCCTTCCACCGCCTTGAGCAGCGCGCCCGGCCCTCCCGCTATCAGGCCGATCACCAGACCATGCGGGACACCGAAGGTCGGCGGACACTCAGAAGCATCCAGCACGCTAAGCCGTCCGCTGGTTCCCGCGCCAAGATAAATCAGCCGGCCACCTGCTTTAAGCGCATCCGTCGCCCGCTCGACCGCCTCGGCAATCGTCGGCAACACCCGCCCGACGGCCTCCGGCACCTTCCTGTCTTCCTGATTGAACGCGCGCATCATGTCCAGCGTAGACAGCGTATCCAACATCATCGTGGCGGGGTTACGGGTTTCAGATACCAGTGCGCCCAAGCGGAGATCGCCTGAATTCATTGCGTCTGCCTTCATCCTGCTTACCTCATCATTTTCGCCGCTTTTATTGTGGCGATTGCTGGCGATCATTGTCCGGCGCTCATAGTAATCTCTTTTTGCTATTATAAAAGTAAGCTACTCTGCAACAGTCTGTATAACTTAATTTATTCCGTCTTCACACAGCGAAAACAGGCCTTGAGGGCAAACAGAGAAACATCAGTGCGATATCACGGGACTAAAGCATCCTATTGCAAACTATTTTTTATCTGCTGTCTGCTGTTTCTGCTGGCGGGTTCCCTGCGCGCCGACTGGGACTTTGTTACCATCGCCCAACGCACCGAACGACTTTATGGCCCGATGCCGCCGGGCGCCGATTCGCGGATTGAAGGATGGCAGACCTTACTGGCGACGCCGCGTAGTACCGAAGAAAAGAAGTTGCTGGAAACCGTAAACCGTTTTTTTAATGATCTCTTACTGTTTCGGGATGATATCGTCATCTGGAATCAGGAAGATTACTGGGCAAGCCCGATCGAAACGCTGCGCAAAGGCGCGGCGGACTGTGAAGACTTCGCCATCGCCAAATATTTTACCCTGCGTCAATTAGGGGTATCCGGCGAAAAACTGCGCATTACTTACGTTAAAGCATTGCGCCTGAATAGAGCCCATATGGTGCTTACCTACTATCCAACGCCGACCGCCATTCCGCTGGTGCTGGATAATCTGACGGATAAGATCCAACCGGCGACGCAGCGCGACGATTTACTGCCGGTCTATTCCTTCAACGGCGCAGGTTTATGGTTGCCGGGAGCAAGCGGCAACAAACGTGTGGGCGACAGTAAACGACTTTCACGCTGGCAGGATTTGTTAACTAAAATGCGTGCCGAAGGATTTTCAATTGAGGAGTAGGATGAGGCTATGTCTCTATATAAACAATTACTGATAGCCATCTGCCTGTTCGTGCTGATTATCTTCAGCGGCAGTTTTTTCGTCAGTCTGGAAAACTCCCGTGAACACTCCAATAACCAGCTTCAATCCCACGCGCAGGATGCGGCCACCGCACTCGGCTTGTCTCTGACCCCCAATATTGACGATCCGGCGATGGTGGAACTGATGGTCAGTTCCATTTTCGACAGCGGTTATTTCTCCAGCATCCGTATTCGGGATTTAAAAACCGGTAAAATCACGCTGACGCGTCAATCTTCGCCGGAAATACCGAATGTCCCCGCCTGGTTCGTCCGGCTGGTTAATCTCCAGCCCGGCGTGGGCGAAGCCATCATTATGCGGGGATGGGAACAGGCGGCCAAGGTTGAGGTGGCCAGCCATCCCATGTTCGCCGTCACCCGCTTATGGAAGAGTAGTTCGGCCACCCTCCTGTGGTTGCTTGGCTGCGGTTCGCTGGGCGTATTGATCGGCGCCGTTCTGTTGCGCCGCCAGTTACGTCCTTTGGATTACATTGTTGAACAATCGCTGGCGATAACGCGCCGGGAATTCCTTAATCAGCCGAATTTACCCAATACTCCGGAATTCCGCCGGGTGGCGCAAGCCATGAACCTGATGGTCAGCCAACTCAAAACCCTGTTTGAAGAGGAAGCGGAACGAAGCGAGTGCTTGCGACAGGATGCCTACCAGGACCCGCAGACCGGGCTGGCCAATCGTCGCGCTTTCGATATGCAATTTAATGACAAGTTGGAAGATGAAGAAACCGCGCCCGGTTTTCTGATTATGATCCGCATACAGGATCTCGCAGGAATGAATCAACGGCTGGGTGGTCAGCGCACCGATGCGCTGCTGACTTCGATTGGTCAGATTATGCGTCATATCCAAAAGCAGCATAGCGAAGCGGAAAGTATTCTGGCGCGTATCCGCGGGGGGGAATTCGCCATGCTGTGCCCCGGTCTGGTGGATAAAGAAGCTTACGCGCTGGTCGGCGATCTGTCGCGCAATATTGAAACGTTGAACCACACCGGAGAAACCGATGTATCGCCGGTAGCCAGATTCGCCATAGTGCCATTCCGCGCCGGCGATTCGGCATCATCGTTGCTGGTGCAGGGCGATCAGGCGCTTACCAGAGCCGAAAGCAATTCCGACACCACCATTTCTGATGAATCTCATCTGGCGCCTGCTCAGATGGAAACCGACCGGCATAGGTGGTTCAACCGGCTTGATCCCATTCTGCAACAAGGCCGTTTACAACTATTCCTGCAACCGGTGGTGGATTGTCTAGAACCTGAGCGGGTACTGCACCATAAAGTGCTGGCAAGAATCGAGGATGAACAAGGCAACAGCATTGCCGCGGGGCGTTTCCTTCCCTGGGTGCAACGCTTTGGTTGGCACACCCGGCTGGATCAGATCATGCTGCAACAGGTATTGGCGTATTTACGCCAATACCCCGGCAACCTGGCGCTCAGCCTGTCCGGTAATACCGTTCTTGATCTGCCGTTAATGGCGCAATTGCTCGCGCCGCTAAAACATCAACCCGCGCTGGCGAAACGGCTGATTCTGGAACTGGATGAAAATCATTTGCCGGACACCGCACAGCTTGAGGCATTAATCAAACTGCTCAATGAACACGGCTGCACATTGGGGCTGCAACACTTCGGCGGTCGGTTTAATATGATCGGTAATTTATCCCAATGGGGACTGGCCTACCTGAAAGTCGATGGCAGCTATATTCGCAATATCGATCAGGAAGCGGATAAAAAGATGTTTATTGAAGCGTTATATCGCGCCACCAACAGTATTGCGCTGCCGCTGATTGCCGAACGCGTGGAAACCATTGGCGAATTGAACGTTCTTCAGGAAATGGGGTTGCAAGGCGCAATGGGCCGTCTGCTGGGTGAACCGGTGCCAGCCGCCGATATAACGGCGCCGCGCGTCAGTCAACCTTAGAATAAAGCCGCAAAAAAATCCCCGGCGCGATTGCCGGGGAATAAGCAGGATGTCGGAACGCGTTCAGCAAAAAATGCGCCCTTATCTCAGCCAGCATCAGAACATCCCGTCTTCATCATCGCCAATCAACTTGTTCAAACTGCCGTTCAACGCTTCACGCGCCTGAGTACGACTGATCAACTTTAGCTGAGCCGCTGGCGGGAAATCGGTAATGTTGATGAGTCCTTTTTGCATCAAAACCTGAATCAAATCCTCAAGTACGCGCACCATTTCCCGATCGCTTTGGCGCAGTTGCTGCAAACTGGCCTGCGTAACCTCATGGCTGTTGAGCCATTCCAGCGCTTCTGCGGAATCGTCAGGCAATTCGCCATTCATTTCGGGAAAAGGACTCTCATCAACCTTGAGCAGGTAACCATCACTATCGCGCTGGATATAAAACATATTCAGAGGCCTTGTTAAGTGTTCTTGAAGAAAACATGAAGCCGACAGAATCCTTTGAAAGCCCCTTTTACTGCCATTACCCCAGTCTGCCGGGGCTGTTTACCGAAGTTCTTTTCAGCTTTCCGCATGTTCCGGTTTGCTGATCAAACTCTCAAGCGACGGCAGCGCGCCATTATAGTTATCAAGCGTAATGGATACCGCGACCGTACCGCCGTTATCCGCGGTAAAATTACCTTCCGTACTGACTTCGATGGTTGGCGAACCGTCGTTACCCTGAATGCGAATGTAACGGCTGATGTCGGTTCCCTCTTCAAGTTCACCGACCAGATCGCTCAAATCGATCCGGTCGCCTTCGCTGGCGTTGAAATCCTTGATTACATCATGGCCGGTGTCGCCAGACTGCCATTTAAAGGTATCCGCCCCCGAACCGCCGGTAAGGATATTATCGCCTTTACCGCCTAGCAGAATATCGTTGCCCTGACCGCCAAACAATTGGTCATTGCCGCTGCCGCCATGCAGTTCATCATTGCCTGCGCTGCCAAAATAGATGGTGGACGCCTTACTGGTATTGCCCTCGATATCGGTCACCTGCATGCTGATCGATTTGGCGTCACTGCCGGATGTGGTGAGGGCTAACTGCGACAGGAAGCTGTTCCAGTCGCTGATGCTTTCACCCGCGCTATCCCTGGACGTTATCGTCAACACATCGCCATCGTCTTGATGCGCAACAGTAAACAACTCATTATCCGGCAACGATATTTTATCGTCTGCGCCCAGACCGTCGGCCTTGATGACCACCTCTTTCAGATCCAGAGAATCCGCATCGGCGATGGTTACCTGCGCGTTGAACGTCGTGGCGACATCATCCTGCGGAAGCGTGGTGATATCTCCCGCACCGATGAGCTTGAAGGAGCCTATCTGGATATCATCCATTATGTTGGCGTAATTATCCAGCGGGTTGCATTCAACAGCCAGTTCACCGCTGCCATTTGTCGGCAACACATCATCCGGCAGCGAAATCTGAATAACGCTGAACTTGTCATCCAGATAATCAGCATCCGTGCGTTTGGCCGTATCCTGATAGGTTTTCGCCCAGGTTTCCAACGCCGCGACATCTTGCGCGCCGTAGGTCACGCCATCCAGCACGAAGGTGACGCCATCATGCAAAACTTCAACCGAGGCGTTCAACGCATCATCCGGGAAGTAGTCAACCCATTGACCATTCTCGAACTCGCCGTCTGTCAGCCAGTTATAATTAGCCGTATCCGGCGTGGTAATCTTCAACAGCGCAATGCCATTGAAAGAAATCACCACCTGTAATGGCGTGCCATTCGCCCCGCCATTACCAGAAATACCATTATTCCAGCCCAGTTCCATCTGGATAACCGAACCGGCAGTCAAGCCATCAACCTGCTGCCAGACTTTCGGCAGTTCCCCGGACGGCAGACCGCTTTGCGCGATACGTTGACCGAGATAATCATAATCGGTCGCAATCATGCCTTTATCTTTATCCGCCAGCGAGAAGAAAGCGCCCTTCCAGCTTGTCGGCTCGTTGGTATTCCATTGCCCATTCCAGCCATCACCCGCTCCGCCATTCAGATCGCCGTTGTCGGAAATTTCTTGCACCTCGCCGACAAGCTCAATGACCTCCGGCGCCTGACCAGTTTCAGGAGCATTCGCTTCACCTTTGAGCGTAATCACCACATCCGCGGTTGCCGCGTCACCATCGCTATCTTTGACGGTGTAAGAGAATTTCATTTCCGGTTGATCGCCCACCGCCATACTATCTCTGGCTTCACGGCTCATTTCAAACGTGTAAGAACCATCCGATTTCCCGGTAAATGTCCCGTATTCGTTCACAATGACATAGGTGCCGTCGGCTTGTTGCGTGGCATTATTCCAAATCACGCCTTCCACCCCGGCGCCATCGGCGCCAATCTGGTAAGCGTCGCCGTCAATCTGTCCCTCGATTCTGGGCATATCATCCACCGCAGAGATGGTGGCATAAAGATCAAACGCATTGGAGGCGTTTTCCCATGTATATACCTTGGAAACCGGCGTACCGTATTCGCCGTTCTTGAAGCCGTCGATCGTGAACTCGAAAGTTCGGTCACCTACGGTAAACGTCTTCGTCAGGGTAGCCTGATCAATTTCAACAATATCGCGCTGGGCTTCAGCGGAAAGTTCTCTTTGCTCCCAATGACCCGGCCACCACCACTTTCCCGGCACCCACACATTTTCCGTATTGGCCGTTTCCGTATGCGTCAATTTTATCGTATGGGTGATTTCGTGGTTTTCACCATCAATCATGACGTTAAAATTCACCACCAAATCAGTCGAGTCGAGCACCCCGCCCGTTACCGGATAGTTAAGATGCGTAAACGCCCCTAACTTAAAGGTGGAACCGATCAAACTCTCTGAACTGCTATTACGATAATCTTCATTATCGTAATAATCATATCCCGAACGCCCGGAGCCGGTGCCATTCCCCCAACGCAGTTGCTCGTAGTAGCTATCGGCGCTATCCGTATCCGTGGAACTACCGTTAGCATCTCTTTGATAGTTGGCATTCACAAACCCGCCCTGAAGACCGGTGACGATCACCTCGCTCACAGGCACCGATAGCGTGTTTTCAACATTCTGAGCAACCGGCGCATCGTCTTCAACCACTACTGTTAGCGTCGTATTGCTGGTGTTGCCATATTGATCGGCAACCTTAACGCCCACATTGAAGTCAAACGTATCCTCTTCCGTCGTATTCGAATGATCGATGGAACGGTGTAATTCCACGTTGTATTCACCCGAATCGTCGATGGAGAGGGTGACGACTTTACCTGCCGTCGTCGAGCCGATGAGCGTTTTGCCATCCTGAGACAACGCCCAGGAAACAGATTGCCCCTCAGACGTCAGCGCCGGCGCATTCGCGTCAGGCACAACCAGCGTTACCGTGGTCGGGTGCGGGTGCTCAACCGTTATTGTACCGCTGCTGAAGCGTGAATCCGTTGTATCATTATCGCCACGGGTATCAGGCGCACCGCCGGACAAGCCTTCTTCAGAGACATGGGTCTTACCCGCCGTGAGCCTCGGTTCTTGATCATTGTCGATCACCGTACTTGAGGCGGTATCCTGAGAACTTATCGCCAACGCCTCAAATGCGCCGTTCGGATCCGTCACCCCAGTGATCGTCACGACCAGTTGTTCGTCAGACTCCCTAACCTGATCATCCACGGCGTCTACCACAAATGTCGTAGATGAGCCGCCGGTAATCGTGACGCTGGTTGGGCGGCCCGTGGTATCGCTGTTATTCGCCGCGTCGCCGCTCCAACTCAGCGAGACATCGACGGACTTGCCTGCCGGCAGTTCCACGGCTTTACCTGTGCTATCCACCAGTTTTACCGTGTAATTCAGTGCGCCGCCTTCAGATACCATCGGCTGATCCACACTGATGACCGCATAAACGGTGTCATCCGAGTCCGGCACGACTTCATCGGTGATTGTCAGCGTCACGTCACTGCCTTTGGTCAGATTTTCGAACACCTGGGTTCCCGAGCCCTGTTCGGTGATCCTATCGATACCTACCGTCTGCCGACGCTCGCCGACAAAAACATTATCATCAACCGTCTTCGTTACCGTACCGAGCGTCGAGCCTGCCGCGATCGTGACCGTCTTGCCATTAGACAGAGCAATCATCAAACCACCGTGATCACTCAAATCAGCACCCTGTGGACCGGACAATTCAACCGTGTAGGTGACCTCGCCCCCTTCCTCGACCGGATTTGGCGACACGCTCAACACCGCCGTCACCATATCAACGGTATCGACCACATTTGCTTCAGCGGGCGCTCCCAATGTCAGGTTCTCGAACAATGTGCCGTCAGCGGACTGCGCATCCTGCAATGCCACCGTCAACGATGCGCCATCCTGATATACGTCATCGCCCTGAGCCGCGCGGCTATAGATCATCTCAGTCGTGCCTTGGGCGATAGTGACGGTCTTACCGCCGTCCAACGTGACGACCACATCACGATCCAGTTGCTTATTAAGGGAAACGGTAAAGGTCTGCGTTTCATTCTCGGCGAACTCAGGCTTATTGGACTGAATCGACACAATAAGCGCATCGCCCTGGTTTGGATCGCCCGGATTTCCCGGCGTCCCCGGTTCATCCGCTACCGTGGTCGTCACCGGATTATCGTTCAGCGTCAACTTCTCAAACGCCTCACCGCCGCTCACCGACACTAATTGATTCATCACAGCCGGTTGACCGCCGACAAACACATCGTCTTTCGCCACCAGCGTCACCGAACCGCTCGCGCTATTCGCCGGCACCGTCACTATTGTGCCGTCGGTCAGCGTAAACGTCAGCGCAGCGTGGTTGCTTATCGGCAAACCAGCCTGAGTGCTTAGCGTCACGGAATACGTGAAACTTTCGCCTTCCGCCACTGTATTCTTATCCACCGTCAGCGTCGCAATACCCTCATTCACCGTATCGGTTACCGTCACCGTGGCGGTATCGCTGCTGTCCAGTTGCTCGAAGTTATGCGCGCCGCTGTCGGTCACACTGACCGTATAGCTTTCACCGTCCTGATAGACATCATCGCCCTGCACCGCAAAGGCGGTTGAGGTGCCAACCGCACTGTTGGCGGCAAAGGTGATGGTCGCGCCATTGCTGAGCGTAACGGTAAATTCGCGGTCGGTCGGCTGGCTTAATGTCGCACCGATGGTGGCGGTGCCGCTGCCTTCTGTCACCGTGATGTCGCCCAGTGTTAGTGTGGTGGCGTCGCTGTTATCCACCACCGTGGTGGTGGTTGTGCTGCTGGTATCCAGCGCTTCATAGTTGCCGCCAGACGTTTCTTTGATGCCGATGGTCAGCGCGTCATCGCCTTGCCGGTAGCTATCATCAGCACGTGACTCAACCTGAACCGTGCTGGTACGTTCACCGACCGGAATGGTGAGGGTCTGGTCATTACTCAGTGTAATGACCAGCGGGCTGCCGGTGACCGGCGTGCCTACCGTGGCGGTGACGGTAAATGCGCCGCCTTCAGTCACCTGATTGTCCGAGCTCAGGGTGATAGCGGTGGTGTCTTCCGTATCCGTCACGGTGACGGTCGCGGTATCGCTGCTGTCCAGTTGCTCGAAGTTATGTTCACCGGCATCGACGACACTCACTGCATAGCTTTCACCGTCCTGATAGACATCATCGCCTTGTACCGCAAACGCCGTTGACGTCGCGGTGGCACTGTTGGCGG
>NZ_QNRY01000023.1 GCF_003315515.1 Brenneria salicis ATCC 15712 = DSM 30166
CGGTTGGTGATTTGTGATTTTTGGCGATTGATCAGATCGCTCAACTCGGACTGAGTTCCCTCAAAGTGATCTACTATTTGGAACAGCTATTTAGCTATTTTTTACCGTCATGGTTTTTTTCTGTTGATAAGAGAGCAGCCCCAGTTCGATCAATTCCATCACCTGAATTGCCTGATGCACGCTGACTGGGTTATCTCCTTTGCCGGTTAACGCGTCACGGATAGCGGCATAGTAAGCCGGATAGTCGCCGGGTATGGTTGTGACGGCTTGCTGTGCCATCACGCCGTCACGGTGCAGCGTCAGCACGCCATCTTGCTTATCCTGTCCCCAGCTCGCTGAGGGCGGACGTTGCCCGGCTTTCAGATGATCTTCCTGCTGATCAACGCCGAACTTCACAAAACTGCCTCGCGTACCGTGAACGATATAACGCGCCGTAGGCGCCGCCGCCAGCATACTCGCGTGTAACGCCACGCGGCGCTGGGGATAAATCAAGGTGGCATGGAAATAATCGACCGCTTTGCTGCCGGGTCTTAATTGCGCCATATCGACCTGGATCGCCACTGGTAAACCAAATAGCTGCAACACCTGGTCGATCAAGTGCGGCCCCAGATCGTACCAGATGCCGCTCCCTTCGCTGCCGTCTTCACGCCAGCGCTGACGGACTTCAGGACGGAAACGGTCGAAGTGGGATTCCATATACACCACATCGCCTAACGCGCCGCTGTGCAGCAGATTTTTCAACGTAAGGAAATCGCTATCCCAGCGACGGTTGTGAAAAACCGAAAGCAGTTTGCCCTTATGCTCCGCCGCCGCGCCGAGTTCGTGCGCCTGCGACAAGGTGACGGTAAAGGGCTTATCGACCACCACATGTTTCCCGGCTTCCAGCGCCTGACGAGCCAGAGGAAAGTGTGTGTCATTCGGTGTGGGAATAACAATCAGATCAATATTCGGATCGTTAAATAGCGTTTGCGGATCGCTTTGGATACGCAAGGTTGCCCAGTCAGCATGAACCTTATCCGCATCGCTGCTGGAAATCGCGGCCAGTTCCATTCCCGGCGTACCGGCAATAAGCGGCGCATGAAACGTTTTGCTGGCATAACCATAACCCAGCAACCCAACACGGATAGTGTTACTCATGAAGATTCCCCTTAATGCGCTTACCCAATAGTGAATGTCAGTATAGCACCGGGGCAATCCCCTATTTTTAGCTATTTTGCCGCTTTTACCGCTCGTCCCGTTCAGATGCCAACCACGCCAGCGCTTTGATTTCCCCAGCACGGCGCCTCGCGCGTTTTGGCGGACGGGTAGTTGATTTCACTACTGCGCCGCCGAAAATCACTGGGACTGACGCCCACGCGTTTTCGGAATACTCTGGAAAATAAAGTTGATCATCATAGCCGACCACCCTGCCGATATTGGCGATCGACTCCTGCGTCGTCTGCAACAACAGCTTGGCCCGAATAACCCGCTGATCTTCACGCCAGCGCAGAATATTGATGCCCACCTGCTCACGGAACCGATGCGCCAGACGCGAAGGCGACAAACAGACATGGCGCGCCACATCCTCAATCCGTAACTCCCCGGCCAGGTTGCCGGTAATGAACTGGCAAGCTTCAATCACCCGCGGATCCATGATTTTCTGAAGACTTAGCGGATGTCGCGCACGGAATGTACCGGAATGATGCCATCAGCCTTGCGATCCTCAGGGCAAAACATCACACCCTGACGGATCGCGTCGATCGGCGAGTTCACCACCAACGGTTCGCCATCCAGCAATACCTGACCTGACGTAATCCGCGTCGCGCCGAATAACCCTCTCAACAATTCGCTGCGGCCCGCGCCGACCAAGCCAAACAGTCCGACGATCTCCCCTTGCCGGACATGCAGCGAAACCGTCGATTTTACCGCCGGCGCTTTCACCAGTTTCAGCGTCAGTCGCTCGTCGCCGAGCGGACGCGGCTGATAACCATAGATGTCGCCCAGATCGCGTCCCACCATGGCTTGTACCAGCAGTTCATGATTTACCTGCCGCCGATCGTCAAACGTGCGCACATAGCGACCATCTTTAAACACGGTAATCGCATCACTCAGTGCGAAAATTTCTTCCATGCGATGCGAAACATACACAATGACCCGCCCTTCGGCGCGCAACTCTTTAATCACGCGGAATAGCTGTTCGATTTCACGGGCCGAGAGCGAGCTGGTGGGTTCGTCGAAAGCAATGATTTTCGCGTTGCGGGCCAGGGCCTTGGCGATCTCCACCATTTGCCATTGCCCGATAGACAGGTATTTCAACGGCGTATCCGGGTCGAGATCCAACCCCAGATGTTCGAGTTGCAATTTGGCCTCATAACGCAGCAGCGAGTAATTAACCATGCCGTATTTATGCGGTAACTGACCAAGATAGATATTCTCCGCCACCGTCATTTCCGGCACCAGATGCAGTTCCTGATAAATAATCGCTACCCCGGCATTCAGGGCGTCCATCGTGTTATTGAATTGAACCGGTTTACCCTGAATATGAATTTCCCCCGCCGAGGGCGCGTAGTTGCCACTCAGAATTTTCAATAAGGTGGATTTACCCGCCCCGTTTTCCCCCATCAAGGCATGGATCTGCCCGGCCTGGCAGGAGAAACTGATATCCGCAAGCGCCCTGACGCCGGGAAACGTTTTACCAATACCATGAAACGACAAATAGGGTGACTGTGCTGTCATGTCCGTTTCCTCACGGTTAACCGCTGGCCACCAGCCAGCGGGCCTTACGTCAGCTGCATGTTGGCCGGCTGAATAACGTTTAGGGCAAACGCGGGACTGCCTGGCCCCAACTGCCTCACATCAGGCCCTTTTTCGCCAGTTCGACCTTGAAGTTTTCACGCGTGATCAGCACCACATCAGTCACCTCAGTGAATTTTTGCGGTTCAACCCCGTTGGTAACCCAGTCGTTCAACATCTGGATACTTTTATAGCCGTGCACATCCGGGCTGGGCAGCAACGAACCATAGAAACCGGTCGCCTGACCTTTGGACAGTTCACTTACCGCATCCACGCCGTTGATGCCAATGCCAATCACATTCGCGGCTTTAAAGCCCTGTCCTTCGATGGCGCGAATGCCCCCCAGAACGGTGTTATCGTTCATACCGACGATCAGCCAGTTTTTCACTTTCGGGTGCTGCACCAGCATGGAGTTGGCGGCATCAAACGCGCCGGGGATATCGTTGGATTTGGTGGGCACCTGATAGATTTGCTGTGCCGGGAAACCGGACGCTTTCAACGCTTCCATCGAACCGCTGGTACGGCGCCGCGCGGTATCCAGTTCGTCGGCGGTAATCGCCATGACCGCGGTTTCATCCACCTTCCAGCCACGGTTGTGCATTTCTTTCCACAGTTCCTGCCCCTGACGTTCGCCGATTTTGGTTGCCGCCATCATGACCAGCGGCACGCTGTCCATCGGCTCGCCTTTGGCATTGACAAACTGGTCATCCACGGCGATGACTTTCAAATCATAACTGCGTGCTTTGGCGACAATCGCCGCACCCAGCTTGGGATCAGGCGTACAGATAACAAAGCCTTTCGCGCCGCTGGCCGCCAGACTATCAATGGCATTCAGGGTTTTCTCTCCATCGGGAACCGCAATTTTAATCACATCAAAACCGAGATCTTTTCCTGCCTTATCCGCAAATCGCCATTCGGTCTGAAACCAGGGCTCTTCCGGTTGTTTAACCAGAAACCCCAGTTTCAAAGTTTCGGCGATAGCCGATTGTGACATAACGGCAGCCAGCCCGATTGTTGCCAGCACCTTAGTGAATTATGCATGATGTTCTCCGCTACGGTTATTTTTTTATTCCCCGGTCAGACCGGTACATATCATGGTTTCTGATACGCTATTTGAGGCTCGAACAAAGGAAAAACACAGGCTTAGCACCATTCTTTTATTCATTGGCATTCAGACGACCTATGTTTTAGCCGCTATTTTCATCAAGAATATAGAGCGCTATCACATCCCGGAATAACTACAGGTTTGTGCATATATTTAGCAAATTTAACCGGTCGTTAACTTTTGACGACCATCACAAAATGACAGCCGATGACAGAAAAATACATACTTCCAGCTAACGCCTCCTCACGCCCTCACCTATCCCCTGTCTATCGTTGAGCACAATAAAAACGGGATGAACAGGAGCGGAGCAATGCGTGCAGGTGCGATTACGATTGGCCTCGATTTTGGCAGTGATTCGGTGCGCGCCCTGGCCGTTGAGTGCCATTCCGGGCGGGAATTGGAAACAGAAGTGGTCTATTACCCGCGCTGGCGTGAAGGTAAGTATTGCCAACCGGCCAATAACCAATTCTGACATCATCCTCTGGATTACATTGAATCAATGGAACAGGCTATCCGGGTAGTGATGGCGCGCCTGACGGCCAGACAACGTCAACAGATTATCGGCATCGGCGTGGACGCCACAGGCTCGACGCCGGCGCCGATTGATGAACGCGGACAGGTGTTGGCGTTGCGTCCCGAATTCGCTGAGATAACCCCAACGCGATGTTTGTGTTGTGGAAAGATCACACCGCGATAGAGGAAGCGGACGCGATCAATACGTTATGCCGTAGCGGGCAATTCCCGGATTACACCCGCTACATTGGCGGCGTCTACTCCTCAGAATGGTTCTGGGCAAAAATTCTGCATGTCTCGCGTGAAGATGCCGACGTCCGCCGGCACGCCGTCTCCTGGATCGAATTATGTGATTGGCTGCCGGCGCTGCTTTCCGGTACGCTAGCGCCGGAGCAAATCAAACGCGGACGCTGTAGCGCCGGACACAAATCCCTGTGGCATCCTCACTGGGGCGGTTTGCCGCCCCAGCCTTTCCTGCACGCGCTCGATCCCTGTCTGACCGAACGATTGCAATATCCAATGTTTAGCGCGACCTGGACGGCCAATCAGCCCGTTGGCGTCCTCACCGCCGAGTGGACACAACGGCTGGGGTTACCTGACGGCGTGACGATCGCGGGCGGCGCATTCGACTGTCATGTCGGCGCCGTTGGCGCAGGGGCACAACCTTATACGCTGGTTAAAGTCATCGGCACCTCCACTTGCGATATTTTGATCGCTGATGCGTCACGTATTGCCAATCGCACGATCGCCGGGATCTGCGGACAAGTGGATGGCAGCGTGATACCCGGTTATATCGGGCTGGAAGCCGGACAATCCGCTTTCGGCGATATGTACGCCTGGTTCGGTCGGCTACTGAATTGGTCTTTGCGGCAAGCCATGCGGGATTATCCACAACTCAACGCGCAGCTACAGGCAACGGAAAGTCAATTGCTTGAACGGCTCACACAAGCGTGGGCCGCCAATCCCACACTGGATCATTTGCCGATGGTGCTCGACTGGTTTAACGGACGCAGAACACCGTTTGCAAATCAACGTTTGCAAGGCGTGATCGCTGATCTCAATCTCGGCACCGACGCGCCAACGCTGTTTGGCGGCTTTATCGCGGCCACCGCTTTCGGCGCGCGCGCCATCATGGAGTGTTTTGAAAATCAGGGCGTCCCGGTTGAAAACATTCTGGCGTTGGGCGGTATCGCCCGTAAATCCCCCGCCATTATGCAGGTTTGCGCCGATGTCATGAATCGTCCGTTACAAATCGTCGCTTCCGATCAATGCTGCGCGTTGGGCGCCGCCATTTTCGCCGCCGTCGCCGCGGGGGAGCATGCCGATATTCCGACCGCGCAGCGGCATATGGCCAGCCCCATCGAACGCACGTTGACGCCGGACCGCCAGCGCGTTGCGCGCTATCAACAGCTTTACCAACGTTACCAGCAGTGGTGCCATCTGGCCGAGCCCGCTTACCGCCCGACAGCCAGAGCGGATGCTTGAACCGATTATTTTCTTCCCCCACAGGGAAAAGCGAAACAGGAGTCATCATGGATCACTTTAAGCAGCTTGAAGTCTGGTTTGTCATCGGCAGTCAACACCTGTACGGACCGGAAACCTTACGCCAGGTAAAAGAGAATGCGGAAAACGTCGCCGCCGGACTGAATCAGGAAGGCGGACTGCCGGTAAAACTGGTGCTGAAACCGCTGGTGAAAACCCCGGATGAAATCACCGCCCTGTGTCGCGACGCGAACTATCAGGATAGCTGCATCGGCATGCTCCTCTGGTTGCACACCTTCTCTCCAGCCAAAATGTGGATTGGCGGACTGCGTATTCTTCATAAACCGCTGCTGCAATTCCATACCCAGTTCAACGCCGAAATTCCCTGGAACACCATGGATATGGATTTTATGAACCTGAATCAGACGGCGCACGGTGGCCGTGAGTTCGGGTTTATCGGCGCACGGATGCGTCAGGCGCATCAGGTGGTGGTCGGCCACTGGCAGGATAAAAGCGCGCATCAGCGTATTGCCAAATGGATGCGCGTCGCCGCGGCGATCCAGGAAAGCAAGCATCTGAAACTGGCGCGCTTTGGCGACAACATGCGCGAAGTGGCGATCACCGAAGGCGATAAAGTCGGGGCGCAGATCCAGTTCGGCTACGCCGTCAGCGCCTGGGGACTGGGCGATTTGGCGGCTGTCGTCGATGCGGTGTCCCAAGCGGATATCGACACGCTGATCGAAGAATACGAAGCCAGTTATCAACTGACGGATGCGGTTAAACTGCATGGCCCGAATCGTCAGAATCTGTTGGATGCGGCCCGGATTGAACTGGGTATGAAGCGCTTTCTGCAACAAGGCGGCTATAACGCTTTCACCACGGATTTTGAGAACCTCCACGGACTAAAGCAGTTGCCGGGACTGGCGGTACAACGCCTGATGCAACAAGGTTATGGCTTTGGCGGCGAGGGCGACTGGAAAACAGCGGCCCTGCTGCGCATTATGAAAGTAATGGCGAGCGGATTGCCGGGCGGCACATCGTTTATGGAGGACTACACTTACAATTTCGAGCATAACAATAATCTGGTTGTCGGTTCCCACATGCTGGAAGTCTGCCCCAGCATAGCCAAAGAACAGAAACCGCTGCTGGATGTTCAGCCTTTGGGGATTGGCGGCAAGGCCGACCCTGCCCGCCTGATTTTCTCCGTACCGGCAGGTCTTTCGCTCAATGCCAGCGTGATCGATATGGGCGATCGTTTCCGCATGCTGGTTAATGTGGTGGATACCATAGAACAGCCGCATCTCTTACCCAAACTGCCCGTCGCGCGGGCGATCTGGAAAGCCCAACCTACGCTGGCCCTGGCCGCCGAAGCCTGGATCCTGGCGGGCGGCGCCCACCATACGGTATTCAGTCAGGCGCTGGATCTGGACTTTATGCGGTTGTACGCCGAAATGCAGAATATTGAACTGCTGGTCATCGATAACGATACCCGCCTTCCGGCATTCAAAGATGCGCTGCGTTGGAATGAGGTCTATTACAAGTTTTATTCGCACTAGTATCGCCAATGGAAGACGGTTTTTTATCACCTTCCATTGCATTTTATTATCTGTTATCAAAAATCCGATTTTTCTATTTTCTTTTCCCATTCAGCGCTGGACAGCGTTTATCTGTTGCATATACTTAATCATCTCAATTACATAACTATCTATGTTCATTCACTATGACCGTTCATGACTACTTGCTTAAATTCAGAAAAGTAAGCACCACGGAAAGTCTGGAAAAACTCTTCGATCACCTCAATTATTCTCTGACGGATAATCAGGAAATCATCAATATGTACCGCGCCGCCGACCATCGCCGGGCTGAGTTGGCGGCTGGCGGAAAATTATTTGATTTAGGCTGCGTGCCAAAATCGATATGGCATTATGTGATATAACGCTACGGTGATATTATTATCTCTCGTCGAATAGTTATGCATTCACACCAATTTATGGCTATCACATTTTTTTACGATGGATAGCCTCTATTGTCCCGAAAAGAGGGATACAGAGCGGCTATTTACTGTGGTTTCGTCCATAACCCTACAGTGGGTATGTTGTCGAAAGCCCGACAATGCCCGATAATATGCGGGTTTTGTTTTTTTAGGCACCGTAATGACCGAATACGCTTTATTATTTGTCAGCATCCTCCTGGTAAACAATTTCGTTCTGGTGAAATTTCTGGGGTTATGCCCGTTCATGGGCGTGTCCAGAAAACTGGAAACGGCCATTGGCCTGGGGCTGGCGACCACCTTCGTCATGACACTGGGCTCCATGTTTTCCTGGTTGATCAATGCGTTCATTTTACAGCCGCTGGATATTCTTTATCTGCGGACCATGGCGTTTATTCTGGTTTTAGCGTTTGTAGTTCAGTTTTCTGAAATGTTTGTGCGTAAAGCCAGCCCCGACCTCTATCGTTTGCTGGGGATTTTCCTGCCGTTGATTACCACCAATTGCGCGGTGCTGGGCGTGGTATTGCTTAATGTGAATATGGCGCACGGTTTTCTTCAGTCAACCCTATACGGGTTTGGCGGCGCGCTGGGCTTCTCTTTGGTCATGGTGCTGTTTGCCGCGATCCGCGAACGTATTGCGGTGTCTGATGTTCCCGCGCCATTCCGGGGGAACGCCATCGCCTTGATCACCGCCGGACTGATGTCGCTGGCCTTTATGGGTTTTACCGGCCTGGTGAAATTCTGATGACCACGATTTGGATTGCCATTACAGCGCTCAGCGCGCTCGCCTTGTGTTTCGGCCTCATTCTTGGCTATGCCTCCCGACGCTTTCAGGTTAAAGGCGATCCGGTGGTTGAACAGGTCGAGGCCATGTTGCCGCAGAGCCAATGCGGTCAGTGCGGTTACCTTGGTTGTCGCCCTTACGCGGAAGCGGTGTGTCTGAATGGCGAAAGTATCAATAAATGCGGGCCGGGCGGCGAAGCAATGATGCTCAAGCTGGCTGAAAAACTGAATATCGATCCCCAGCCGCTCGACGGAGACGGCGCAGTGCTGAATCCTGAGCGTAAAGTGGCGTGGATCGATGAGAGCAATTGTATCGGCTGCACCAAATGCATTCAGGCCTGCCCGGTGGATGCCATCATCGGCAGCACCAAAGCCGTGCATACCGTGGTCAGTGATTTATGTACCGGTTGCGATCTGTGCGTATCGCCCTGCCCGACAGACTGTATTGAGTTGCGCCCCATTGCGCCAACGCCCGCCAACTGGAAGTGGGATCTCGATACGATCCCGGTTCGCGTTATTCAAGTAGAACAACATGCTTAAGCTGTTATCCGCCTTTAAAAAAGACAAGATTTGGGATTTCGCTGGCGGTATCCATCCACCGGAAATGAAAACGCAATCCAGCCGGGTGCCGTTGCGTCACATTCCCTTGCCTGATCAGTTTATTATTCCTCTGAAACAGCACCTGGGTCCCGAAGGTGAACTGTGCGTCAGCGTGGGCGAACACGTACTGCGCGGTCAACCGTTGACCATCGGCAAAGGACGAACCCTTCCGGTTCATGCTCCGACATCCGGCACGATCCACGCCACTCGTCAACACATGACGGCGCACCCTTCCGCGTTGCCGGAATTAAGCGTTATCCTCATCCCCGACGGGGAAGACCGCTGGTGTGAACGCCCTACGCTGGCCGATTACCGCACACAATCCGCCGCTACGCTGCTGGCCCATCTTCATCAGGCGGGAATTGCCGGTCTTGGCGGCGCGGGCTTCCCTACCGCCGCAAAATTACAAGGCGGCCTGCGCGGGATCGAAACGCTGATCATCAATGCGGCAGAGTGCGAACCTTACATCACGGCGGATGACCGGCTGATGCAGGAGTGTGCCGATGAAATTGTGCAAGGCATGGATATTCTTGCTTCTCTGCTGCAACCGCAGCGCCTGATGATCGGGATTGAGGACAACAAACCCGAAGCTATTGACGCCCTGCGTCATGCATTAGGTCGGCGCGACGATATACAACTGCGCGTGATCCCGACCAAATACCCGTCCGGGGGCGCCAAGCAACTCACCAAAATTCTGACCGGCAAAGAAGTGCCGTTTGGCAAGCACTCGGCATCCATTGGCGTGCTGATGCAGAACGTGGGAACCATCTTTGCCATAAAACGCGCCGTGATCGATGGCGAACCCATGACCGAACGCGTGGTGACGCTGACTGGGGAAGCGTTGCGCCAGCCCGGTAATGTTTGGGCGCGGCTGGGTACGCCGGTGCGTCATTTACTCAAACACGCCGGTTTTCAGGCCAATAAACAACCGATGGTGATTATGGGCGGGCCGCTGATGGGCTTTACATTGCCGTCGCTGGATGTGCCGATAGTCAAAATCAGTAACTGTCTACTGGCGCCGTCGCATACCGAAATCGAGCCTGTTGCCCAAGAGCAATCGTGCATTCGTTGCAGCCAATGCGCTGATGCTTGCCCTGCCGGACTATTGCCGCAACAGTTATATTGGTTCAGCCGTGGGCAGGAACATGAAAAGGCCCGCGATCATCATTTATTCGACTGTATTGAGTGCGGCGCCTGCGCTTACGTTTGTCCGAGCAATATCCCGCTGGTGCAATATTACCGGCAGGAAAAAGCCGAAATTCGCGCCATTGATGAAGAAACGCAACGCGCCGCGCAAGCCAAACTGCGCTTTGAAGCGAAGCAGGCGCGTCTTGAGCGTGAAAAACTGGCGCGTGAATTACGACATAAGCAGGCCGCCGCCAGCGTTTCCACCAGCGATAAGCAAGCGGTTCAAGCCGCGCTGGAACGAGTTCGCCAGAAAAAGAGCGCCGATGCGGATTTGGTCATTAATGCCGTACCCGGCCAGCAACCGGATAACAGTGAAGTTATTGCCGCTCGCGCCGTGCGCAAAGCACAATCACGGGAAAATCAAGCGATGGCGAAAACTAGTGCGGCTGATAGCGCAGCAACGCCAGCGCTTGAGGTTGATCCTCGCAAGGCGGCGGTGGCCGCGGCACTCGCCCGCGTGAAAGCGCGTAAAGCCGCGCAAACGGCATCGAAGTTTCAAGAGGAATAAATGGCTTTCAAAATCGCGAGTTCTCCCTTTACTCACAACCAGCAACGCACTCAGCGCATTATGCTGTTGGTGATCATCGCCTGTATCCCCGGCATGCTGGCGCAGTATTATATTTTCGGCTACGGCAACCTGATTCAGGTTGGCCTGGCCGCTGCGACCGCGCTGATCACGGAAACCGTGACAGTGTCACTAAGAAAATTTAATGCGCGTGCGGCGCTGGCCGATAATTCGGCGCTGCTGACCGCGATCCTGCTTGGCATCAGTCTGCCGCCGCTGGCGCCGTGGTGGATGATTGTCATTGGAACCGCCTTCGCTATCGTAATAGCCAAACAACTATATGGTGGGCTAGGCCAGAACCCGTTCAATCCGGCGATGATCGGCTACGTTGTTCTGCTTATCTCCTTTCCGGTACAAATGACCAGTTGGTTGCCCCCCGGCCCCCTTCAGGTTATGCCGATTGGCTTTTACGATTCGCTGATCGTCATTCTGTCGGGGCAGACGCCGTCCGGCCATTCGGTGCAACAGTTGATGCAAACAGTCGATGGCGTCAGTCAGGCGACGCCGCTGGACACCTTCAAAACCGCTTTGCGCTCAGGTCAACAACCGCAGGCTATTTTCCAGCAGCCTCTTTTTGCGACCACGCTATTTCGTTCCGCAATGGCCGGTATCGGCTGGCAGTGGGTCAGCATTGGCTTTCTGATCGGCGGATTGTTCCTGTTGGCGCGCGGAATCATTCGCTGGCATATTCCAGTCAGTTTTTTGCTTAGTCTGACGCTATGTGCGGCGCTGAGTTGGTGGCTGGCGCCGGAAAAATATGCCCCGCCCGTCCTGCATCTGCTTTCGGGCGCCACCATGTTGGGCGCGTTCTTTATTGCCACCGATCCGGTCACCGCCTCAACCACCAACCAAGGTCGTTTGATTTTTGGCGCACTGATCGGACTGTTAGTCTGGCTGATCAGAACATATGGCGGTTATCCTGACGGCGTGGCGTTTGCTGTTTTGCTGGCGAACATTGCCGTGCCATTGATTGACTATTTCACTAAACCGCGTGCTTACGGCCATCATCGTTAAGGAATCGCCATGTTCACCACTATGCGCCGCCATGCGACGACACTGGCACTGTTCGCAGCCTTAACTACCGCAATGAGCGCGGTGGTTAACAGCCTGACTGCGCCAACCATTTCCCGACAAGCGTTACTGCAACAAAAAGCGCTTTTGGATCAGGTGGTGCCGATTGACCGCTATAATAATGACATGCAACAAGAATGTTACATTGTCACTGATTTGGCATTGGGATCAACCTCCCCCCATCGGCTGTTCGTTGCCCGTAAAGACGGCATTCCCGTCGCGGCGGCGGTGGAAAGCACTGCGCCGGATGGTTATTCCGGCGCCATACAACTGCTGATTGGCGCCGACTTTGCAGGCAATGTGCTAGGGACGCGGGTCACGGCGCACCGGGAAACACCCGGATTAGGGGATAAAATAGAAATCCGTATTTCTGACTGGATCACCCGTTTTAGCGGTCAGACAGTACAAGGCAGTGATGATGCTCGCTGGGCGGTAAAAAAAGAAGGTGGTATGTTTGACCAGTTTACCGGTGCGACCATTACGCCGCGCGCAGTAATCAACAGAGTAAAACGCAGCACGCTGTATCTACAAACGCTACCGTCACGACTTAATACCCTGCCGGTTTGTGGAGAGAATAAATGAGTGCAGTCAAACATCTGCTGATTCAGGGATTATGGAAAAACAACTCGGCGCTGGTGCAATTGCTCGGCTTGTGTCCCCTGCTGGCGGTATCCTCCACCGTCACCAACGCGCTGGGATTAGGGCTGGCCACCACGCTGGTATTAACCTGCACCAATGTCGCCGTCTCCACGCTCAGACGCTGGGTTCCGGCTGAAATCCGCATCCCGATTTACGTCATGATTATCGCCTCCGTGGTGAGCGTGGTACAGATGCTGATCAACGCCTATGCCTACGGGTTATATCAATCACTGGGGATTTTTATTCCGTTAATTGTGACTAACTGCATTGTTATTGGCCGTGCCGAAGCCTTTGCCTCGAAAAACCCGGTCGGACTATCGGCCGTTGATGGTCTGGCGATGGGGCTGGGCGCCACCAGTGCGCTGGTCGTCCTGGGTTCGCTGCGCGAAATACTGGGCAACGGGACATTGTTCGACGGTGCCGATCAGCTGTTGGGTGACTGGGCCAAAGCGTTGCGTATTGAAGTGGTTCACCTGGATTCGCCGTTCCTGCTGGCCATGTTGCCCCCCGGCGCTTTTATCGGTTTAGGGCTGATGCTGGCGGGGAAATACCTGATTGATGAAAGGATGAAACAGCGAAGGGAACGTGTTGCTCAGGCGGCAAAACCGGCCGCGGCCAAGGTAGCTGGAGAAGCACGATGAACAAGGAAAAGCGGCTTGAGATCTTACGCAGATTACGCGCTAACGACCCTCATCCCACCACGGAACTGAAGTTCAACACGCCTTTTGAATTACTGATTGCGGTTTTGCTCTCCGCGCAGGCCACCGACGTCAGCGTCAATAAGGCTACGGCCAAGCTCTATCCGGTAGCCAATACCCCGCAAGCCATGCTCGCACTAGGCGTTGATGGCATCAAGCCGTATATCAAGACCATCGGTTTGTTTAACGGCAAGGCTGAGAACATCATCAAAACCTGTCGCATACTGATTGATAAACATCACGGCCAGGTGTCCGAAGATCGCGTGGCGCTGGAAGCCCTCCCCGGCGTGGGCCGCAAAACCGCTAACGTGGTATTAAATACCGCTTTCGGATGGCCGACGATTGCCGTGGATACCCATATTTTCCGCGTCAGTAACCGCACGGGCTTTGCGCCGGGCAAAAACGTCGAGCAAGTTGAAGATAAGCTGCTGAAAGTCGTGCCCGCTGAGTTTAAAGTCGATTGCCATCACTGGCTTATTCTGCATGGCCGCTACACCTGTGTCGCTCGTAAACCACGTTGCGGCGCTTGCCTGATTGAAGATCTCTGCGAGTTCAAGGAAAAAGTTTACGCCTAGCCATATCCGGGAGCATGTGAACGCCCCTCCTTTGGTCATTAAAAAAGACCAGACAGTCTGGCCCTCTTTTACCATAGCGGTTTCATTTCACCGGCAGCGTAATGTCTTTAAACATCGCCTCAATTTCATCATTAGATCGTAGCGCAACAGCGGTATCCACCACATCGCGGGTAAGATGCGGGGCAAAACGTTGGATAAAATCATACATATAGCTTCTTAGAAATGTGCTGCGACGAAAGCCGATTTTAGTGGTGCTGTAGCTGAAAATACGGTTGGCGTTGATTGTCACCAAATCGGTTTCTATCCGCGGGTCCACCGCCATATTTGCAATCACGCCGACGCCCAATCCCAGCCGGACATAGGTTTTAATCACATCGGCGTCGGTCGCCGTAAAGACAATGCGCGGGGTCAATCCGGCCCGATTAAACGCCGCATCCAGTTCTGAACGTCCGGTAAAACCAAAGGTATAGGTGACGATCGGATAGGCCGCCAACGCTTCAATGGTAACGTCTTGTTTGGATGCCAGCGGATGATCGGGCGTCACTACCACCGCCCGGTTCCAGTGATAGCATGGCAACATGATCAAATCGTCGTACAGGTGCAGCGCTTCCGTGGCAATGGCGAAATCCGCCGTTCCCTTAGCCACCGCTTCCGCAATCTGGGTCGGCGAGCCTTGATGCATATGCAGCGAAACACGCGGGTAGCGCTCAATGAATCCTTTGATTACACCAGGCAACGCATAACGGGCTTGCGTATGCGTCGTCGCAACATACAGGGAGCCTTTATCAGGATAGGTATGCTCGCCTGCGACGGCTTTGATGGCATCGACTTTGGAAAGGACTTCACGCGCAATACGAATGACTTCCTGTCCTGCGGGAGTGACCTGCGTCAGATGTTTTCCGCTGCGGGTGAAAATCTGAATCCCCAGTTCATCCTCTAACATTCTGACCTGTTTACTGATCCCTGGCTGAGAGGTGTACAGGCCCTCAGCGGTAGAAGAAACATTCAGATTATGGTTAACAACTTCAACAATATAACGAAGCTGTTGCAGTTTCATAATTTATCCCATTCCCAATTGAATGATGCGTGCGGCATCTAAAGTCTAATGTGGTTTTATTGACGAAAATAGGCTTTGTTATACGAAACGCTGGCGCAGCTTTCATCATTTAATGTCATTAAATCATAAAAATAGTTTTTATATAACTATGATTGCATGCCGTCCGTCAAGTAACGCCATGCGGCAGGCCGCGCCAGCCAGAGAAATGCAGGGTAGCTCAACAGATAATTATTCTCTCAGCTAAATAACCATCCCCTTACCCAGATCAAAAAAAACCAGCCTAAAAAGGCTGGCCCAGGTCAATTCCCGGCATCACCGATGCATTGGCTTATTTCTTGCCGTCCACCCATTTACCCTCGACATAGAAAGCCGACCAGCCGGTAGCCTTGCCCTCTTTTTCCGAAGAGACATATTGCTGCTTGGTCTTACGGCTAAAGCGCACCTGAGTTTTGTTGCCGTCTTTATCCACTGCCGGGGCATCGGCCAGATAACGCAGTTTTTCAGGCAGCCGATCTTTGAAGCGTTGTAATTCCTCAACCAGCGGCGCACGCGTCTCACGGGATTTCGGGAACGTATTGGCAGCCAGGAACACGCCAGCGGCGCCATCCCGCAATACGAAATAGGCATCCGATTTCTCACATGGCAGTTCAGGCAATGGTACCGGATCTTCTTTCGGCGGCGCGACATCGCCATTACGTAAAATTTTACGTGTGTTGCCGCAAGTGTCATTGGTGCAGGCCATATACTTGCCGAAACGTCCCATTTTGAGATGCATCTCTGAACCACATTTTTCGCACTCGACAACCGGGCCGTCATAACCTTTGATCCGGAATTCGCCCTCTTCTATCTCATAGCCATCACAAGCCGGGTTATTACCGCATACATGCAGCTTGCGTTGATTATCAATCAGGTAACTGTCCATAGCGGTGCCGCATTTCACACAACGGCGGCGCGCGCGTAAGGCATTGGTTTCGGCCTCATCCCCTTCCAGCACATTCAGCACTTCAGCTTCGGGGATCAGATTGATGGTGGTTTTGCAGCGCTCTTTAGGCGGCAGCGCATAGCCGGAACAACCAAGGAAAACCCCGGTGCTGGCAGTACGTATCCCCATTTTGCGTCCGCAGGTCGGGCAGTCGATGCTGGTCATCACCATCTGGTTTGGCCGCATACCGCCAGCTTCCGGGTCCTGCTCCGCGGTTTCCAGCTGTTTGCTGAACTCGGCGAAAAATTCATCCAGAACCGCTTTCCATTCCGCCTGATTATTCGCCACCTGGTCGAGGCTGCTTTCCATCCGGGCGGTGAAATCGTAATTCATCAGTTCGCGGAAGTTCTCTTCCAGACGATCGGTAACAATTTCGCCCATTTTTTCGGCGTAAAAACGACGGTTTTCTACCCGCACATAACCACGATCCTGAATGGTTGAAATGATTGAGGCATACGTGGATGGTCGTCCAATCCCACGTTTTTCCAGTTCTTTTACCAATGAAGCGTCGCTGTAACGCGCTGGCGGCTTGGTGAAGTGCTGACCGGGCAACAGTTTCTGCAACGCAAGCGATTCGCCCACCGCCACGTTCGGCAACGTTCGATCTTCATCGTTTTTACGCAGCGCGGGCATAACTTTCGTCCAGCCGTCAAAGCGTAAGGTTCGGCCCTTGGCGCGCAGTTGGTAGCCTGCGGCTTCAACAATCAGGGTTGTGGAGTCATATTGCGCAGGCGTCATCTGACAGGCGACAAACTGACGCCAAATCAGTTGATACAGTTTCTGCGCATCGGCTTCCATGTCTTTCAGGTTATCCGCCAATACTTTCACGTCGGAAGGACGGATCGCTTCGTGCGCTTCCTGTGAATTTTCTTTACTGCTGTAGTGATTCGCCGCATCAGGCAGATAGCGTTTACCGAATTCGTCGCTGATGTATTCGCGCGCCATAGTCAACGCATCCTGACTCAGGTTGGTCGAGTCTGTACGCATATAGGTAATGTAGCCCGCTTCATACAGACGCTGCGCCATCATCATGGTTTTTTTCACGCCAAAGCCAAGACGGGTGCTGGCGGCCTGCTGTAGCGTCGAGGTAATGAACGGCGCGCCGGGTTTACTGCTGGTGGGTTTGTCCTCACGCTCGGCAACCACATAGCTGGCTTTTTCCAACAGGCTGACGGCGGCCTCGGTCTGCGCCTTGTTAACCGGCTTAAACGCCTTGCCGCTGTAATGCGTGACCTGCATTTGTAACTGAGCGGCATTACCTGACAGTAAATCCGCATGCAATTCCCAATATTCTTCCGGGACAAAGGCTTTGATTTCGCGCTCACGCTCCACGATCAGGCGCACCGCCACAGACTGTACGCGACCGGCCGACAAGCCGCGGGCGATCTTTTTCCACAGCAGCGGCGAAACCATGTACCCCACCACACGATCCATAAAACGGCGCGCCTGCTGTGCATTAACACGATCGATATTCAACTTGTCCGGTTTCTGGAACGCCTGCTGAATGGCATTTTTGGTGATTTCGTTAAACACCACGCGGCTGAAGCGCTTATCGTCACCGCCAATGATTTCCCGCAGGTGCCAGGCAATGGCTTCCCCTTCGCGGTCAAGGTCGGTTGCGAGATAGATATGTTCGGCGTTTTCCGCCAGCGTTTTCAGTTCGGAAACGACTTTTTCCTTACCGGGCAAAATCTCATAATGGGCTTTCCAGTCATGATAAGGATCGACGCCCATACGGTTGACCAACGCGGACTTTTCATCCTTTTTAACCGTTTTTTTCGTTTTGTCTTTGGTTGAGTCCGCGCTCTTTTTACTGACAGAGCCACTGGTCGGCAGATCGCGCACATGACCGACGCTGGATTTAACCACATAGTCATTGCCAAGATACTTATTGATTGTTTTGGCTTTTGCCGGGGACTCGACGATTACGAGAGCTTTTCCCATATGTCCTATTACCTGCTTGATTCTTCTGAAAATCAGATAGCTTTTGGGGGCATTCGCCGGAAAAACCAGGGCGGATGCTCGATTAATGACAGATTACGGCGTTGCGTATTTATCCTGCGTGGGTGAGTCTTTTTTCAACGCGCCGCCCGTAACCCTCTATTCCGTCTGAATATTAACGTTGTCTGCCGCTACATTAAATCAGCGCAGACCGCCACGACGTAAAGAAATTATTCCACTCATGGCAGAAAATCCCACACTCTACCTGATAAATAATGCCACGCAACCTAATTAGCATGGAAACGTCGTTTTAGCCAATCCAGACTGAAGGCGCTATCGGCGGCCAAGTGATTAAAACCTGACGCATTTGCGATGGCATCGCCTCGCGCAGTACAATTATCCCATTATGAAAAACATCGCCCTCGTTGTGAATGCCTTGTACCACTGACATCCCGTTCTCTCAGGCCTTGACGATTGTGCGGGCGTAAAAAACGACGATTAAGTTTCAATGCAGGAGTAGGTAATCCATGACAGATGAATCTCAGGTACACGAAGAAAAATCCCCGATTGACCGTCAACACTTACTGGCGGAGGCTAACGCCATTATTCAAAATCATGACGACTACCTGCACGGCATGGTCGCCGACAGTGTAGAACAAAAAAATGGCGTACTGGTTTTCCGCGGCGAGTTTTTCCTTGATGACAATGGCTTGCCAACGCTGAAAACCACTGCGGTTTTCAATATGTTTAAACATCTGGCCCATGTGCTGTCAGAAAAATATTATCTGACCGATTAAAAGCAAATCGCCCGCATTAATTCGCGGGCGACGGCGATTTCGGCGCTCAATGCTTTACAGCAGCGGGTTATTTCCACGCTGCCACCAACGCAGCATCAAACGCTCCGTGGTTTCCCCGGCGCTGCCCATCAGACGATCAATCAGGCGTTTACGACGCGAGTAACGGACACTGAGAACCTCGTGATTCTCCAGTTCGGCAATCAGCAAATCATCACTGGTGCCGATCGCGTCAACCAGCCCCAGGTCTTTGGCCTGAGAACCAAACCAGTGCTCGCCGGTTGCGACGGCGTCAATATCCAGAGCAGGACGCATATCCTGTACAAACTGCTTGAACAACTGGTGCGTGACGTTTAGATCCGCCTGAAATTTCTCCCGTCCGGCTTCAGTGTTTTCACCAAACAGGGTCAACGTGCGTTTGAACTCGCCCGCGGTATGCAATTCAACGTCAATATCCTTGTTCTTCAATAAGCGATTGAAGTTGGGGATTTGCGCGACCACGCCAATCGACCCCATAATGGTAAAGGGCGCGGCAACAATGCGATCGGCCACACACGCCATCATATATCCCCCGCTGGCGGCCACTTTATCAACCGCGACCGTCAGGCGCACGCCGCCCTGACGCAAGCGTTGCAGTTGTGATGCGGCCAGCCCATAGCCATGAACCACGCCCCCGGGACTTTCCAGACGCAGCAGCACTTCATCCTGCGGTTTCGCCACCGCCAGCACAGCGGAGATCTCCTCACGTAACGAGCTCACCTCGCCGGCATCCATGTTGCCGTTGAAATCCAGTACATAGAGGCAAGGTTTGACTCTTTTCCCCTCTCCTCGCTTCGCACGCTGTTTATCCTGTCTGGCGGACGCTTTTCCTTTCTTTTTTTCCTGTTTGAATAACAGCTTACGCTCAGCGTCATTCATGCAGGCCGCTTGCATTTCCCGTTGCATCTCCCGGTACTGTTCGCTCAGATTAACCACCTGCAACTCACCTTTCTGCTGGCGCTTGCGCTGCGACAGACCGAATGCCAGAACCACCAGCGCGCCGAACGCCACCACGATGGTGAGCGCTTTAGCCAGGAATAAACCATACTGAGAAAGTAATTCCACAAATACCGCCCTCATTAAACAGAGTATTGAATAGGATGTTGATTATGCTAAACAACGACGACGTCAGCGTTGTGCGCTAAACCTTTAAGCTAACTGATGCCGCGCCATAAGGCGAAGTTATTCACAGCATTTGCCTGCTTTCCGCTGTTTTTTGCCGCACCCGCCATAAGAAATGGCGCCGCTCTGATTGAAAACGCGTGTTATTTAAGGCATAACTCCCTCATTCTCATTTCTCATCCCGATTGGATTTTAAGCCGGATACCGGGCAGTACCGCGATGGCATACCGCTCAGTCAAGGTATCGGGCAGGTTTGTTATCTGAAACGCGGTATCCCTATCGCCGCGGTAAGAGGAATTTTCCGTGCACTATCAGCCCAAAAACGACCTGCTGCAAGATCGCATCATTCTGGTCACCGGCGCAGGCGACGGTATCGGTCGCGAAGCGGCCCTGACCTATGCCCGCTTCGGCGCGCGTCTTGTGCTGTTTGGCCGAACAGAAAGCAAACTTCAGGCCGTGAAACAGCAAATCTTGCAGGCGCATGGCGCAGAACCCTACATCATTGTCTGCGACATGCTGACCGCTGATTCCGAACAGTTTTTCCACATTGCCGACCAACTGGCGCGGGCGATCCCGCATCTGGATGGCGTGCTGCACAACGCCGGCTTGCTTGGCGACATCGCCCTGATGACGGAGCAAATTGTCGATACCTGGCATCAGGTCATGCAGGTCAACGTCAATGCGACGTTTATGCTGACCCAGGCGCTGTTGCCGTTATTACTGAAATCACCCAACGCGTCGCTGATTTTCACCAGTTCCAGTGTCGGGCGTCAGGGCCGTGCCGGTTGGGGCGCTTACTCGGTATCCAAATTCGCGACCGAAGGCATGATGCAGGTGCTGGCGGAAGAGTATCGCCACAGTCATCTGCGCGTAAACTGCATCAACCCCGGCGGGACGCGTACCGCCATGCGCGCCAGCGCCTTCCCGGAAGAAGACCCGGATAAACTGAAAACGCCGACGGATATCATGCCGCTGTACCTTTATTTGATGGGTGACGACAGCCGCCGGAAAACCGGTATGAGCTTTGACGCCCAACCCGGCAGAAAAGCCGGGGCCTCCGAATAACCAAACGAGAATATCAGATGACCGATGAACGTCACCAACAGCGTCAGCAACGCATTAAAGAACGCGTGGACGCCCGTATTGCCGCCGCCAGTGAAATCCGCGGCATCCTGATCATTTTTACAGGAAACGGAAAAGGAAAAACCACCGCCGCCTTTGGTACGGTGACCCGCGCCATCGGTCACGATTTGCGCGCAGGCGTGATTCAGTTTATCAAAGGCGACTGGGCGAACGGCGAAAAGAACCTGTTGCAGAAACACGGCGTAGAGTTTCAGGTCATGGCTACCGGCTTTACCTGGGAAACCCAGAATCACCAGACAGACACCGCGGCGGCGTTGAGCGTCTGGCAACACGGCAAGCGTATGCTGGCTGATCCGCAATTGGATCTGGTGGTGCTGGATGAACTGACTTACATGGTAAGTTATGGTTATCTGGAACTGGATGAGGTGGTTGACGCCTTGAACCAGCGCCCTGCCGGACAAACCGTGATTATCACCGGACGTGGCTGTCATCGGGATTTACTGGACATGGCCGATACCGTGACTGTGATGCGTCCGGTCAAACACGCGTTTGATGCGGGTATCAAAGCTCAACAGGGAATTGACTGGTAAACACAGCCGTTGCGCGTGATCGCCGAACCAGCGGAAATCACGCGCAACGCAGGAGATTAAGCGTTACGTCTGGATTTTGGCGAGGCGCGTCTGGCCGGCGCCGAACTAATCTGACTATGGCGTTTAACCGCCCGGCGAATTTGATTGGCTTTTACACCGCGCCGCTCCCGCTCAACAGGCAGTTTGGTTACGGTTTCCGGCGGCAACTGCACCAGTTTACGCAGGTAGTTGACGTCGTCGAGCGTCATTTCCGTCCAGCCGCCGCGCGGCAAACCTTTAGGCAGTTGAATGTCGCCGTAACGCACGCGGATCAAGCGGCTAACCTGAACGTCCACCGCTTCCCACAGACGACGAACCTCACGGTTACGCCCTTCTGTCAGCGTCACGTTATACCACTGGTTAAGCCCTTCGCCGCCTTGATAACGGATGGTGCGAAATGACGCGGGGCCGTCTTCCAACTGCACGCCGCGACTGAGTTGTTTGATCTTCTCATCGTTGATTTCGCCAAACACCCGCACCGCGTATTCACGCTCGACTTCATGGCTGGGGTGCATCAGACGATTGGCCAGTTCGCCATCGGTGGTAAACAGCAGTAAGCCGGACGTGTTTACGTCCAGCCGCCCTACCGCCACCCAGCGAGAACCCTGAATTTTCGGTAACCGATCAAATACGGTAGGACGACCATCTGGATCGCTGCGCGTACACAGTTCGCCTTCCGGCTTGTAATAGATCAGTACGCGGCAAACTGTTTCCTCGGTTTCCTTAACGGAAACCACGTGGCCGTCAATACGAATTTTGGTGGCTTTCGTCACTTCAACACGGTCACCCAGCGTGGCGATTTTGCCATCAACGCTAACGCGTCCCGCCTGGATAATACCTTCAATTTCACGACGCGAACCGTGACCTGCGCGCGCCAGAACTTTCTGTAGCTTTTCGCTCATTGAGCAACCTCTGAGTGTCGCCTTCCCAGGCGTCGGGGGGAATAACAAAACGCTGATATAATTCAGTGAATTACGTAGAAATAATGCGTTATAAAAAATACTGGCCCGATTATACAGTGATTCACGCCGTTTGTATGCCAATTCATTTGCGGACTGATAGTTGCTGTTGTCTGGGTAGCGCCGCACTTACAGGAATGGCGTGATATCGCCCGTACCTTCGCGAGTAATTTTCGGCGACGACTCGGTTAAATCAATCACGGTGGTTGGCTGTTGCCCAAGAAAACCGCCATGAATGATCAAATCCACCTGTTTGCCCAGCGTTTCCTGTATTTCCTCTGGATCGGATTCGGCAAAATCATTGCCCGGCAGCATTAAGGTAGTGGACATCATCGGTTCATTCAATACCGCCAGCAACGACAAGGCGATAGGATTGGACGGTACGCGCAGTCCTATCGTCTTGCGTTTTTCATTCATCAGACGACGAGGAACTTCTTTGGTCGCTTTCAGAATAAAGGTGTAGTTGCCGGGCGTATTGTTTTTAATCAGGCGAAAGGCGGTGTTATCAACGTAAGCATACGTGGACAATTCGGACAGATCGCGACACATCAGCGTAAAGTTGTGATTGCTGTCTAATGAACGAATACGGCAGATACGCTCCATGGCGTTCTTGTCGCCCAGCATGCATCCCAGTGCGTAACCGGAATCGGTAGGATAGACAATCACGCCGCCTTTATGTAGAAAGTCCACGGATTGCGTAATCAATCGCAATTGTGGATTCTGCGGATGAATATAGAAAAACTGACTCATGACATGACCTATTTCAAAATGTTTTTCATGTGTGACCGCCACATCCGCTTTGCGTCAACGCCGGGTGTCGCCAGACAGGTTCAACATCGGCAGGCAGCCACAATTTCCGTCCTAGCTCAATCCAGGCGCAGGGTTGATGGAAGTCCGATCCCTGCGACCCCAGCAAGTTAAAATCGCGGGCATAACGCGCAAGCTGGGTACGCTCATCAGGTGCTTGCTGACATTGGGCGACTTCCATCGCCTGGCCGCCGTTTTCGGCAAACGCGGCTAGCAGGCGTTTCAGCCATTTGGCGGTCAGATCGTAACGTCCTGGGTGGGCCAAAACCGAAACGCCGCCAGATTGATGAATAGCATCAATCGCTTGCTTTATTGTACACCACTGTGGCGCAACGTAACCGGTTTTCCCCTTCGCCAGATATTTCTTGAATACCTGACTGATATTCGCGGCAACGCCAAGTTCAACCAGATAACGGGCAAAATGCGCGCGGGTGATCTGACCGCCCGACGCCAGACGACTCGCACCGGCCAGCGCCGCCGGGATGCGGGCTTTCTCCAGTCGGATAGCGATTTGCTCCGCCCGTGCCTGGCGGGATTGCGCCTGCTGTTGCAACAGGGCGCACAAAGCGGGGTGTTCGATATCCATTCCCAGCCCCACTATATGAATTTCGTGATTTTCCCACCGCGTGGAAATCTCTACGCCGGTAACCAGCCGTAGCGGTAATTGCTGATGTTCAATCGCATGGCGGGCTTGCGCCAGCCCACGGGTGGTATCGTGATCGGTGATTGCCAGCACGCTCACCCGCATCGCCACCGCACGGGCGACCAGTTCGGCTGGCGTCAATAAACCGTCCGATGCGCTGGTGTGGCTATGCAGATCATAGAGTTGAAACGACGACAACGTTGATTGAGATTCTTCCGGCACAAATGTATCCAACATGATGGCTAGGCATAGGTAAGGCGGCATGATGCCACTAATGCATGTTAAATGGTAATTTCATGCCTTATGACCGCATTCGGCCGTTCAATAAAATAATGTTATTCCTGATGTTGACTTTTGAATCATGAACTAGTTAACTAGTACGCAAGCTTGATTCACCAATCGTGAGATGACGATAATGACTATGCAACCAATGGCCATACAACAAATAACTACGCAACAGATGATGACATTTGGTTGGTGGCGCTCTTCCCTGTCGCGGGTGGAGTAGTCACGCATAGCGTTTATCGCAACATGCAGATATTCCCAGGCCCGCCTACCCAGCGGGCTTTTTTATGGACTCAATGATACGGAATGATACAGGTCGCAATGATGCAAACAACAAAACCAAAACTGGAACTGCTGCGTACCGAGGCCGTCTATCGCAACGACCCAAGCGCGATTTTCCATCAATTGTGCGGGGCCAGACCAGCGACGCTGCTGCTGGAATCCGCGGAGATAGACAGCAAAGCCAACCTGCAAAGTCTGTTGATCGTCGATAGCGCCTTACGCATTACCGCGCTGGGCCAGCAGGTTTCAGTACAGGCGCTGACGGCAAACGGCGCGGCATTGCTCCCGTTACTCGATACCGCGCTGCCGGAAGCGGTACTCAATCAACATCGCCCGAACGGACGCGAACTGACGTTCCCCGATACGGATACGCTTCAGGATGAAGACGCCCGCCTGCGCGCCTTGTCCGTTTTTGATGCCTTACGTCAGATTCTGATATTGGTCGACAGCCCGAAAGATGAACGTGAAGCCCTATTTCTCGGCGGGCTGTTTGCCTACGATCTGGTTGCCGGTTTCGAATCGCTGCCCGCACTGAGTCAACAACAACGCTGCCCGGATTTTTGCTTCTATCTGGCGGAAACCTTATTGATTCTCGACCATCAAAAACAAGTCACCAGATTACAGGCCAGTCTGTTTACTCCGGATAATGCCGAACGGCGCCGCCTGCAACATAGACTGGAACAGTTGCAGCAGCAATTGACCCATTCGGCGCCGGCGTTACCGCATCAGTCAATCGAAAATATGACGTTAAGCTGCAATCAGAGCGACGAAGCCTTCGGTGAAGTGGTCAGCCAGATGCAACAGGCGATCCGCATCGGCGAAATATTTCAGGTTGTGCCTTCGCGCCGCTTCTCATTACCCTGCCCGTCCCCGCTGGCCGCCTATCACACGCTGAAAGCGCATAATCCCAGCCCCTATATGTTTTTCATGCAGGATCAGGATTTCACCCTGTTCGGCGCTTCACCGGAAAGCTCATTGAAATACGATGCCGACAGCCGTCAGATTGAAATTTACCCGATTGCCGGTACGCGTCCTCGCGGTCGGCGGGCGGACGGTTCCCTGGATCGCGATCTCGACAGCCGTATCGAACTCGAAATGCGCACCGACCATAAAGAATTGGCGGAGCACCTGATGCTGGTCGATCTGGCGCGTAACGATCTGGCGCGTATCTGTGAACCGGGCAGCCGTTATGTCGCCGACCTGACCAAAGTCGACCGTTATTCCTTCGTCATGCATCTGGTTTCGCGCGTGGTCGGAACGTTGCGCGCGGATCTGGATGTATTGCATGCCTACCGCGCCTGTATGAACATGGGCACGCTGAGCGGCGCACCGAAAGTCCGCGCCATGCAGTTGGTCGCCGACAGCGAGAAAACCCGGCGCGGCAGCTACGGCGGCGCGGTGGGTTATTTTACGGCCCACGGCGATCTGGATACCTGTATCGTTATCCGCTCCGCCTACGTCGAGGATGGCATCGCCACCGTTCAGGCAGGCGCGGGCGTAGTGCTGGACTCGATCCCACAGGCGGAAGCCGATGAAACACGCAATAAAGCCAGGGCGGTACTGCGGGCCATCGCCAGTGCGCACCATGCCAGGGAGATATTCTAATGGCCGATATCCTATTGATTGATAATATCGATTCTTTCACCTACAACCTGGTGGATCAGTTGCGCGCCAGCCAGCACAATGTGGTGATTTACCGCAACCAGATACCTGCCGATGCGATTTTTGAACGCTTGCAGCAGATGGAAAAACCGGTTCTGATGCTCTCCCCCGGTCCCGGCACCCCGGCAAAAGCCGGTTGCATGCCGCAACTGCTGCAACGTCTGCGTGGCCGCTTGCCGATTATCGGCATCTGCCTCGGCCATCAGGCGATTGTCGAAGCCTACGGCGGTCATGTCGGTCAGGCAGGCGAAATTCTGCACGGCAAAGCATCGGTCATTGAGCATGACGGGCTGGGCATGTTCAACGGCTTACCCTCGCCGCTGCCGGTCGCCCGCTACCATTCGCTGGTTGGCAGCAATATCCCCGCCTCGCTGACCGTCAATGCGCGCTTTAATGACATGGTCATGGCGGTGCGCAATGACGCAGACCGCGTTTGTGGTTTCCAATTTCACCCCGAATCAATTTTAACCACTCACGGTGCGCGTTTGCTGGAGCAAACGCTGGACTGGGCTTTGGCGTAAGGATGGACTCGATTATGCAAAATACATCTCCCGTACAATCTAATTCTTTACAACCCATACTGGAAAAATTATACCGCGGTGAAAATATCAGCCGACAGGAAAGCCAGGATCTGTTTACCGCGATTATTCACGACGAACTGCAAGCCAGCCAATTGGCGGCGGCGTTGATCAGCATGAAGGTGCGCGGCGAACATCCTGATGAGATCGCGGGCGCGGCGGCGGCATTATTGGCGGACGCCCAGCCGTTTCCCCGGCCGGATTATCTTTTTGCCGACATTGTCGGCACCGGCGGCGATGGCACCAACAGCATCAATATTTCGACGGCCAGCGCCTTTGTCACGGCCTGTTGCGGTCTGAAAGTGGCCAAGCACGGTAATCGCAGCGTCTCCAGCCGTTCAGGTTCATCCGATTTGTTGTCCGCCTTTGGCATCAAACTCGACATGTCGGCGCAAGCGGCGCGTCAGGCGCTGGATGATCTGGGCGTCTGTTTTCTGTTCGCACCGCACTATCATCTGGGCTTCCGTCATGCCATGCCGGTGCGTCAGCAATTGAAAACCCGCACGCTATTCAATGTGCTGGGGCCGTTGGTCAACCCCGCCCGCCCGCCGCTGGCGCTGATCGGCGTCTATAGTCCGGATCTGGTGCGCCCCATCGCCGAAGCGCTACGGATGCTGGGCTATCAGCGCGCTGCCGTGGTGCATGGCGGCGGCATGGATGAAGTCGCCATTCATGCGCCGACGCAGGTTGCGGAACTGAATGACGGCAAAATCGAAACATACCAACTGACGCACCGCGATTTCGGTCTGGACAGCTATTCGATATCGTCATTGCAGGGCGGAACGCCGGAGGAAAATCGTGATATTCTGGTGGCGCTGCTGCAAGGCCAGGGCGAACGCGCGCACGACGCGGCCGTCGCCGCCAACGTCGCGTTGTTGATGCGCTTGTTCGGGCAGGAAAATCTGCGGCAGAATGCGCAACAGGCGCTGGAAGTCATACACAGCGGACAGCCTTATCAACGCGTTATTGACCTGTCGGCCAGAGGATAACGATGTGATACAGGAAACCGTTCTGAATAAAACGATTCTGGGTAAAATCGTGCGTGATAAAGCCCTGTGGGTTGAAGAACGCCAGCAAAAGCAGCCGCTGTCTAGCTTTCAACATGAGATCGCGCCAAGCCAGCGTGATTTCTATCAGGCGCTGCGACAGAATAAGCCCGCGTTTATTCTGGAGTGCAAAAAAGCCTCGCCATCAAAGGGGCTGATTCGTGATGATTTCGATCCCGTCGCCATCGCGCAGGTTTATCAGGACTATGCCTCCGCTATTTCAGTCCTGACCGATGAAAAATATTTTCAGGGCGATTTTGCGTTTCTGCCACGCGTCAGCGCCGCGGTGCCGCAACCCGTCCTGTGCAAGGATTTCATCATTTCGCCCTACCAGATCTATCTGGCGCGTTACTATCAGGCCGATGCGATTCTGCTGATGCTATCGGTGCTTGATGACGAGCAGTATCGGCAGTTGTCCGCTATCGCCCATAGCCTGAAGCTGGGCGTACTGACCGAAGTCAGTAATGAAGCGGAATTGCAGCGGGCGATCCAGCTTGAAGCGCGGGTGGTGGGGATCAACAACCGGGATTTGCGCGATTTGTCCATCGATCTCAACCGTACCCGGACGCTGGCGCCGCGTCTGCCCGCCGGCGTGACGGTGATCAGCGAATCCGGCATTAATCGTTATGCGCAAATACGCGAGTTGAGCCAGTTCGCCAACGGTTTTCTGATCGGCAGTTCATTAATGTCCGAACCCGATCTGAGCATGGCGGTGCGCCGTATCAGTCTGGGAGAGAACAAAGTCTGTGGACTTACCCGCCCTGAGGACGCGCAGGCGGCCTATCGCAGCGGCGCGATCTTCGGCGGCTTGATTTTTGTGGCTGCTTCTGTGCGTCATGTTGATCTGGCACAAGCGAAAAACATAATTGCCGCTGCCCCGCTGCGCTATGTCGGCGTGTTCCGCGATGCGCCGGTTGACGAGATCGTCGCTATCGCCGAACAGCTTAAATTAGCTGCGGTTCAGCTTCACGGACAGGAAGACCAGCAAACCCTTTCACAGCTTCGCCAGCAGTTGCCCGCCGCCTGTCAGATCTGGAAAGCGCTGAGCATTCAGGGAGAACTGCCCGCCCGCAATCTGCAAAATGTTGATCGCTATTTACTGGATAACGCGCAGGGCGGCAGCGGTCAAACATTTGACTGGTCGCTGCTCGACGGCGAATCGCTGGATAATGTCATGCTGGCCGGTGGATTGAACGCCGAAAACGTGGCGCAGGCAGCGCAGTTCGGCGCGCTGGGGCTGGATTTTAATTCCGGCGTTGAAAGTCAACCCGGCAAAAAAGATCCGCATAAAATCGCGGCGGTTTTCAAGGCATTGCGCACGATATAAACCAACCGCATAACACTCGATACGACAAATTAAAGACAGGAATACTATGACGTTACTTAATCCTTACTTTGGTGAATTCGGCGGGCAGTATGTCCCGCAGATCCTCATCCCGGCGTTGCGCCAACTGGAAGAAGCCTTTGTCAGCGCGCAACAAGATCCTGCTTTTCAGGCTAAATTTTTTGATCTGCTGAAAAACTACGCCGGTCGCCCAACCGCGCTGACCTTATGTAAAAACCTGACGGCCGGCACGCGCACTAAGCTGTACCTGAAACGTGAAGATCTGCTGCACGGCGGCGCGCACAAAACCAACCAGGTACTGGGTCAGGCGTTGCTGGCCAAACGTATGGGCAAAAGCGAAATCATCGCCGAAACCGGCGCGGGACAGCATGGCGTCGCTACCGCGCTGGCTTGTGCTTTGCTGGGATTGAAATGCCGCGTTTACATGGGCGCCAAAGACGTCGAGCGCCAATCACCCAATGTCTTCCGTATGCGTTTGATGGGCGCGGAAGTGATCCCCGTGCACAGCGGTTCCGCCACCCTGAAAGATGCCTGTAACGAAGCGTTGCGCGACTGGTCAGGCAGCTACGATAATGCTCATTACCTGTTGGGAACGGCGGCTGGCCCGCATCCTTTTCCGACCATCGTGCGTGAGTTCCAACGGATGATCGGTGAAGAAATCAAAGCCCAGTTGCAGGAAAAAGAGGGTCGTCTGCCAGACGCGCTGCTGGCTTGTGTGGGCGGCGGCTCTAACGCCATTGGCATGTTCGCCGACTTTATCGACGAGACGTCAGTACGGCTGATTGGCGTCGAACCTGCCGGTTTGGGTATTGAATCAGGACAACACGGCGCACCGTTGAAACATGGCCGCGTGGGGATCTACTTCGGTATGAAATCGCCCATGATGCAAACCGCCGACGGGCAGATTGAAGAATCCTACTCTATATCCGCCGGTCTGGATTTCCCATCCGTCGGGCCGCAGCATGCTTACCTGAACAGTACTGGCCGCGCCGATTATGTTTCCATCACCGATGATGAAGCCCTGGACGCCTTTAAAGCGCTTTCCCGTCACGAAGGGATTATTCCGGCGCTGGAATCGTCTCATGCGCTGGCCTACGCGCTCAAGATGATTAAAGAAGAGCCAGAGAAAGAGCAGATACTGGTGGTCAACCTGTCTGGCCGGGGAGATAAAGACATATTTACCGTTCACGATATTCTGAAAGATCGGGGAGAAATCTGATGGAGCGTTATCAACAGCTATTTAAACGTCTGGCGGATAAAAAAGAAGGCGCGTTTGTTCCCTTTGTCACGCTGGGCGATCCTTCTCCCGAACAATCGCTGAAGATTATCGATACATTGATTGCCGCGGGCGCCGATGCGTTGGAACTCGGTATCCCCTTCTCGGACCCGCTGGCGGATGGCCCAACCATTCAGGATGCCACGTTGCGCGCTTTTGCGGCGGGCGTGACGCCAGGCCACTGCTTCGAGATGCTGGCCGCTATCCGGCAGAAATACGCGGAAATGCCTATCGGTCTGTTGATGTACGCCAATCTGGTGTTCAGCAATGGTATTGATGCGTTTTATCAACGTTGCGCTGAAGTGGGTGTTGACTCGGTTCTGATTGCCGATGTTCCGGTAGTGGAATCCGCGCCTTTTCGGGCGGCGGCCCAGCGTCATGGTATCGCGCCGATTTTTATCTGCCCGCCGAATGCCGATGATGCGTTGCTGCGCGAAATTGCGTCCTATGGCCGTGGTTATACTTATCTGTTGTCACGCGCCGGGGTGACCGGGACGGAAAAACGGGCGCAATTGCCGCTGCATCATCTGGTCGCCAAATTGCAGGAGTATCATGCCGCCCCGCCGCTCCAGGGATTCGGCATTTCTGAACCGGCTCAGGTGCGTGAGTCACTCGCGACGGGCGCCGCAGGCGCGATCTCCGGCTCTGCCATTGTGCGTATTATTGAAAAGAATCAGCATCAACCGGCTGAAATGTTGTCTCAGTTAAACGCTTTTGTCAGCGAGATGAAAGCCGCGACGCGTTCGCAATAGTGATTGTTAGTTACTGACGATAAAACGGCGGATAGTATCCGCCGTTTTATTTCACTACCCGATTTAGAACCGATATCCGACGCCAAACATAAATGTCCACGGATCCAGCCGGGTTTTGATGGTTTGCTGCCCGGCGGTAGCATGGTTGAATTTCACGTCCGTATCAATATCCATCCACCACAGGGAAGCATTAATCAGCCAGTTTTTATCCAGGTTGTAATCCAACCCGGCTTGTGCGGCAAGCCCCCAGGAGTTTTTCAGACTCAGATCGCTCAGCCCGGCGTCTTTCCCGCGCTGATTGAATTTCTCATCGAAGAACATGGTGTAGTTCAGCCCCACGCCAAGATAAGGACGCAGCTTATCCGCTTTTTCACCGAAGTAATATTGCGCAACCAGCGACGGCGGCAGATGCTTGACTTCAGCGATAGTCCCCACGCCATTCAGTCCGACTTTATGGTTGAAAGGCGTGGCCGCCAACAACTCTACGCCAAAGTTGTCAGTCACCATATAGCTGAATGTCAAACCAAGCTGGGTGCTGTTATCAACGTTAAACGATCCCAGCCCCAACACGTTATCTGAGCCTTCTACTGGACGCACGGTCGCGGATCCCGCACGGACGATGAAATCACCGGCCTGATGCGCTTGTACGAATGATGGCACCAGTGTTGCCGCCAGTAATAAGAAAGACGCCTTTTTCATTACCCACTCCCTTTTTATGGTTTAAATTTCGAGCGAAATATACCTCGCCGTGGCTATGGTTGTTTTAAGCCAGATCACATCTTTTAAAGGTTTTTAGCAAAAAAAATGAAGCACATCAATTCATGCTAACTAATTAAAAATGAAAGAATTGATCCACATCAAAAACAGATATAAATACATAAAATGCGCATCAGGAAAATTAACCTCCCCTTAGTCCGAATTAGGCGGTAGATTTTCATTCCTGCTAATGTTGATTCAATGCCAGCCAGGGCGGTGGTTAAATCAAATGAGTGATAACACCTGTATGCGTTGCGGCGCTTGTTGCGCCTATTTCAGGGTGTCGTTTTACTGGGCCGAAGCCGATGACGGCGGCGGTTGCGTCCCCGCGCAACTCACCGAGCCACTTTCTCCTTTTCTTCGCTGCATGGCGGGAACCAACAGTCGAAAACCTCGTTGTACCGCCCTGATGGGAAAAATTGGCGAATGCGTTAGTTGCTCTATTTATATTAATCGCCCTTCGCCGTGTCGTGAGTTCGTACAATCTGGGGTGAACGGCCAGATCACTGACGCCTGTAACCGGGCGAGAGCGCATTACGGATTACCGCCACTGGCGAAAACAACGGCAGATCAAAGCGGGAAACGTAATAAATGACGACGTCGCAAAGCACACAGGGTGCCACACTGAGGCGTAACAGGTTACAATCAACGGTTAAGCCTGATTGATCATTTTACCTCAAGGAGTTTGCATGCCTATCACGGCTAACACTTTGTACCGTGACACAATGAACTTTACCCGTAATCAGTTCCTCAGCATTTTACTGATGGCACTGCTGACGGCGCTCATTACTGTCATTCTGAATCATGCTATGTCGCCCAGTAGTGAAGATTTACAGATATTGCAAAACGCGGACAGCGATTTGTCTTCCGTTGAACTGGGGATGATGGACTTGATCCAGCAAATGACGCCGGAACAGCAAACGATATTGTTGAAAATGTCGGCGGCTGGCACATTTTCAGCTTTGATTGGCAACGCCCTGCTTACTGGCGGTATTCTGATGTTGATTCAGATGGTTTCCGCGGGACATCGCACCAGTGCGTTGCGGGCGATTGGCGCCTCCGCTCTGGTATTGCCCCGCTTATTTCTGTTGATCCTGCTATGCACGCTGCTAATCCAGTTGGGTATGCTGTTTTTAGTCATCCCCGGCGTGCTGCTGGCCATCGCGTTAAGTATGTCGCCGATTATTGTCGTCACCGAGAAGCGTGGCGTCTTCTACGCCATAAAAACCAGCGCCCGGTTAGCCTATCGTAATTTTAAAATCACGGCGCCGGCGGTTATCCTTTGGTTATTGACTAAAATCGCCATTTTACTGCTGGTGACAAAACTGACTATGTTTTCTCCCACCATAATAGCGGTGATCCTGAACGGGCTGAGCAATCTGGTTTCCGCCATTATGCTGATTTATCTGTTCCGCCTTTATATGCTGCTGCGCACCTGATATCACGGCGTGCTGTAACATTACGGCACGCCTTTCCCCGTTCTCCCTGTGGCTGAAAGAATGGCCAATCGTAATTTTCTGCAAATTATTACAATATCTCGGGAACCGCGCACCACAATAAAGGATAATGACATCGTTATCAGATGATCGTTTGGTCATCATCAATACATTCTTGAGTGACGGATTGACATAATGAAGCAACTTCTTGATTTTATTCCGCTGGTCGTTTTTTTTGTGGTTTACAAACTGTACGACATCTACATTGCTTCAGGCGCGTTGATCGCCGCAACCGCGCTGGCGCTGGCGGTAACCTGGTTTGTGTACCGCAAGGTAGAAAAAATGATGCTGATCACCTTTGTGATGGTCGCCATTTTTGGGACGCTGACCCTGGTATTCCATAACGATCAGTTCATTAAATGGAAGGTCACCATTATCTATGGTCTGTTTTCCATCGCTCTGTTGGTAAGCCAGTTCGTCATGAAAAAAACACTTATCCAGAGAATGCTGGGCAAAGAGTTAACCTTGCCGCAAGCCGTATGGGGCAAGCTTAACTTCTCCTGGGCCATGTTCTTTCTGGCATGCGGATTAGTAAACATTTATATTGCTTTCTGGATGCCGCAAAGTGTGTGGGTAAATTTTAAAGTCTTTGGTCTGACAGGGTTTACCTTGCTGTTCACGCTGCTGTGTGGCATTTATATTTACCGGCACTTGCCCGGCGAAAACGAAAAGTCAGAAGAAGAAAGCAAGCAATGATACAGTTCGTCGTGACTGCTGACAACACGCATTAACTTGATATTTCGACCATATTTGATTGATACCATATGAGCAAACAAGACGTGTTACCTCAGGGCGAACTGGTGCTTCGCACACTGGCGATGCCAGCAGACACCAATGCGAATGGGGATATTTTTGGCGGCTGGTTGATGTCGCAGATGGACATCGGTGGCGCTATTTTGGCTAAAGAAATTGCGGAAGGCCGTGTGGTGACCGTCCGGGTGGACGGCATGTCGTTTTTAAAGCCAGTAGCGGTTGGCGATGTGGTGTGTTGCTACGCGCGCTGCCGACATACCGGGCGCAGTTCCATTAACATCAATATTGAAGTCTGGGTGAAAAAAGTGTCATCGGAGCCCATTGGTCAGCGTTATCGGGCAACAGAAGCGCTATTCACCTATGTCGCCGTTGATGAAGAAGGACGTCCGCGCGAACTGCCCGTTGGCAAAAGCAACTTTAATCCAGGTGAAGCGTAAATCGGCTGAAGCTGTAGATACATTTTCTCTGCGAATAATAGACGCCAAAAGAGCCGCAATTGCGGCTCTTTTCCCAACCATCATCACCAGCGCGCCGTTACTCCATAGCCGCCCCGCCGTCAATTTTAAAGACAATCGTGACCACCAGATCTTTACCGGGCTTGTTGGCTTCATAGCGCCATTTGCGCATCGCTTGCCGGATATCACGCTCGAACATATTGCGCGGCTCAGCGGAAAGTACGCGAACGTTATCAACCCGGCCAGAACTGTCGACGTCGAATTGCATTTTAACCCGGCCTTCTACCCGCAATGCAAAAGCACGCGCCGGATATTGCGGCTGAGTACGATTCAGCGGACGTGGCCCGCTCGACTGCGTATTCGCTGAAGGCGCCTGCTGAACTGGCGCATTGTTGACACTACGGGTTGGCGTTTCACTGGTGAACGGAGACGGCGGTTGTTTGTTGACGGTGGGCTCGCGTTTAACCGGTTTCGGTTCCTCAACCTTTTTCACTGGCTTGGGCTTGGGCTTTGGTTTCGGCTGAGGTTTGGGCTCCGGCAAAGGTACAGGAACCGGCTCAGGGATCGGTTCGGGTATTGGTTCCGGTTCCGGTAAAGGTTCTGGTGTCTGTTCGGGCTGTTTTATCGGTTCAGGTTCGGTAGGCGCGGATTTTGCCGCAGGCGCCGCCTCAAACGCCGCAGGATTCACCATCACCACACTGATCGGTTTCGCTTGCTGAGGCAGTTCAATCGCATTATTAAATGATGCGTACAGCAAGCCGGCAATCAGCGAACCGTGGATACCCACTGAAAGTATAAATGGCCATGAATAACGGCGGGTAATAAGAAACGTTGTATGCGGCATAGTATGTCTTTATCCTCTTATGCCGACCAAGTTTAAATGCAAATAGCAATCATATTCAATAACAACCCGAGTAATTGTTAAAAAAACCAATTCCAGTTGAACGAGCACGGTTGCACATTCTGAATAACAGGTTGCTTGTCCTGACGATTGCATCACGTATGATGGTTTATCCCGTTGTTTCATGTCTCTATTTGTGAGGTTTTTATGCTGTATGTTATTTATGCCGAGGATAATGTCGATTCGCTGGAAAACCGGCTGGCGGTAAGGCCAGACCACCTCGCCCGCCTGAATCAATTACGTGATCAGGGCCGGTTGCTCACCGCAGGGCCGACACCAGCCGTGGACAGTGAAAATCCAGGCAATGCCGGTTTTACGGGTTCAGTCGTCATCGCCGAGTTTGCGTCTCAGGATGAGGCAAACGCATGGGCGCAGGCAGACCCTTACATGATGGCCGGTGTTTATCGTCAGGTAACGGTCAAACCTTTCAAGAAAGTTTTTTAGTCTCCCGCCATTATCATGGTCATCTTGCTCGTGGTGACCATCACGCCGGACGCCCAAGTCTGTCCCTCGTGGAAAAGCTGAAATATTTTAGTCATTTAACCATGCTAGCTTGATGACTCTTCATGAGTAGAGAGTCACGACATGTTAACGTCCATTTTTTCTCGCCTTGGCATTTTAACGAAAAACCGCCACTGTCGGTTGGGCATCCTTTCTGGGTTACTACTGATTATCGGATTGTTTTCTTTATTACAGTTGATTTCGGTCGGCATCATTTCTCAAACCATGACGCAGGTAAAATTAGTGATTTCCGCCAATGATAATCTGATCCAACAGCAGGCGCTGATGGACAAAACCAGAATGGCCGTCATGAACGCCAGCGACAAGTTGAACCGCGCAGGCATTTACCTGCTGGTCGATAAGGAAACGGGATCGGAAGGCAGTTGGCACAGCCTGATGGATGAGGCCGAAGCCTCACTGGAACAAGCCAGAATCCATTATCAGTTACTGGAAAAATCCACCACCGATCTAAGCGATGAACAGCCGCTGAATAATCTGAAACAGAGTTATCGCCAGTTATACAACGGGCTGGTTGAACTGGCGCAAGGCATCAAAGCCACCAACGGAATTGATATTTTCTTCGCCATCCCCATTCAGGCGTATCAAAACGACTTTACTCAGAAATATGCGCGCTATCTGCAAAGCAACAGTGCGCTACAGAAACAACACGGACAACAATTTCTCGCCTCTCTCGACCGCACCCAACTGATATTCATGATTGTGCTGGGCGTATTACTGGCGCTATCCCTTGCCGTCGGGTTAGGCGTTAACCGGATAATTATCCGTCCGCTGACACGGATTATTCAGCATCTGCAACGTATCGCCGCGGGCGACCTGTCACGGTCGCTCCATCTGAAACACTCGACCATGCGGGAAATCAACCTGTTGCACGGCAACGTGATCCAGATGCAGAACGGACTGGTGGATCTGGTGAATCGCGTCCGTCAAAGTGTGGACAATATGATCACCCAGGTTGATAAAGTCGCTCAGGATAACCAGATGCTTTCCGAACAAGCCAGCAGGCAGTCTCATGAGTTAAAGGCGACCACCGAACATATTTTGCAATTGGGCCAACATCTCGAAAAAAACGCCGGACATACGCGGCAGGCCAGTCTGCACGCCACCGATGCCACCAATATTGCGATGCAAGGCGAAATGATGATGGATGAAGTCAAAGCAGCCATGTCGGACATCACCGGCAGAACACGGGAAATGACAGAGGCCATCGGCATGATTGAAAACGTGGCGTTTCAAACGCACATTTTATCCTTGAATGCGGCGATAGAAGCCGCCCACGCGGGGGAAATGGGGCGCGGGTTTTCCGTCGTCGCCCGCGAAGTAGGTACGCTGGCGTCACAAAGCAGTCATTCGGCGCAAAATATCAACGCGTTAATCCGGGATTCAGATCACAGCGTTGAAACCGGCACCCTGCTGGTGCAAAAACTGAATGACAGCTTGCAGGAAATCATCCATGCGGCAAAAGGCACCAGCACATTTTTAAGCGAAATATCTGAAATATCCTATCAGCAAAATGAGAGCATTCAGGAAGTGACCATTCGCATCAGCACGCTGAATGACAGCGTTCGACAGAATGCGGATCAGGTTGAAACCTCGGCGTTAACATTCTCCTCCCTGTTGCAACAAACCGAGCAACTCAATGCGACCGTTTCCCTGTTTCAGTTGCCTGCCGATGAAGAGACGCTCCCCCGTATGACCGGTAACACACTTATACCCGCGTTATCCTGATATCCGGGCGCGTTACCATTTATGCGTCACCGCAAATAACAACGCGCGCCATTGGTGCTTTTGTTGCAAATAGCGCGCATAGTGAATATGGCGGTAAGTTCGGGACTGCGCCTCCAGCCAGCGGCTTCTTCGACGCTGAACCTGACGTAACATGCGCCAACGGCTTACTTCATTGCGACTGCGTTTCATGCGTGTCACTATTCTCTCGGCAATGGGTGCCGAACATTATAGAAGCTTCCGATGGCGATCCAAGCCATGTTTAAATTTGTCTGAACTGAAAACCGCCAACCACCCTATGCTATTCAGACCAAAGGCGTTTCCCCTTTCATAAAACTATGCGTACACTTTACCGATATTTTACCACAGAGAATCTGTCTCGCCTCTATGACAACATTTTATACCGTAATAAGTTGGTTGCTTGTTTTCAGTTACTGGTTGCTGATCGCGGGGGTCACGCTGCGTATTCTGATGAAACGTCGGGCGGTGCCGTCGGCTATGGCCTGGTTGCTGGTCATTTATATCCTGCCACTTGTCGGTATTGTAGCTTATCTCTCATTTGGCGAATTGCATTTAGGTAAACGCCGGGCCGAACGCGCCAGTAAAATGTGGCCTTCCACGGCCAAATGGTTGCGCGAGTTAAAAGAATACCGGCGGATTTTTGCCACCGAAAACAGCCAGGTCGCCAGCGCGTTATTCCAACTTTGCGAGCGACGTCAAGGGATTGGTGGCGTCAAAGGCAACCAATTGCAATTGCTCACCACTTTCGAAGACACCATCAAGGCGCTATTGCGTGATATCAATCTGGCTCGTAATAACATCGAGATGGTGTTTTATATCTGGCAACCCGGCGGATTGGTGGAGCCGATCACCAGCGCGTTGATTGCCGCCTCGCGCCGCGGCGTACATTGCCGTATTTTGCTCGATTCGGCAGGCAGCGTTCGTTTCTTCCGCTATCAACATCCCGAACTGATGCGCACCGCGGGGCTCGAGGTGATCGAGGCATTAAAGGTCAACCTGTTCCGCGCCTTTCTGCGACGTATGGATTTACGCCAACATCGTAAAATTGTCCTGATCGATAATCGCATCGCCTATACCGGCAGCATGAATATGGTCGATCCGCGCTACTTTAAGCGGGATGCCGGCGTCGGACAATGGATTGATTTGATGGCGCGGATTGAAGGCCCGGTGGCGACCACGCTGGGGATCATCTACTGCTGCGACTGGGAAATGGAGACCGGCAAACGCCTTTTGCCGCCACCGCCGGATGTCAACGTGATGCCCTTTGAACAGGAAAGCGGCCACACCATTCAGGTGATAGCGTCCGGGCCGGGGTATCCAGAAGAAATGATCCACCAGGCGCTGTTGACCGCAGTCTATGCCGCCCGTACGCAGTTGATCATGACGACGCCCTATTTTGTCCCCAGCGACGATCTGCTGCATGCCATCTGCACCGCCGCCCAACGCGGCGTGGATGTCAGTATCATTGTGCCGTACAAAAATGACTCGATGTTGGTGGGCTGGGCTTGTCGCGCCTTCTTTACCCAACTGCTGGATGCCGGCGTGAAGATTTATCAGTTCAAAGACGGGCTGCTGCACACCAAAAGCGTTCTGGTCGACGGACAGTTGAGTCTGGTCGGCACCGTCAATCTCGATATGCGCAGCCTGTGGCTAAACTTTGAAATTACGCTGGTGATTGACGATGCCGGCTTTGGCAGCGATTTATCTTGTGTGCAGGAGGACTATATCGCCCGTTCCGCCTTGCTGGAACCGTCTCAATGGCAAAACCGACCATACTGGCAGCGAATTGTTGAGCGGCTGTTTTACTTTTTTAGCCCCCTGCTATAAATACCGCTTTCAGCATGTTTTAATAACGCCCTTCATGCATTAACAGGAATAGCGCTATGGATTTGAATAACCGCCTCAACGAAGATGAAGCGCTGGAACAGGCTTACGACATCTTTCTGGAACTGGCCGCCGATAATCTCGATCCGGCAGATATTCTGCTGTTCAATCTGCAATTCGAGGAGCGCGGCGGCGCCGAGCTATTCGATCCGGCGCAAGACTGGGCCGAGCATGTTGATTTCGATCTGAATCCTGACTTTTTTGCCGAAGTGGTGATTGGACTCGCGGCACAGGATGGCGGAGAAATCACGGACATTTTCGCCCGCGTATTGATTTGCCGGGAAAAAGACCACAAGCTTTGCCACATTCTGTGGAAAGAATAAGTTCCTGTGGAAAAAACCAGTTATCCCGCCTGTCAGACGTCCCCGCCACGGGACGTCTGACAGCGATTCAACGCTTCGCTTCTACCGGCAGCAATGCCTGCGGGTCCACTTTCAAACAGGATACCGCATGATGAAAACTCCCCTCCATAACCGGTCTGGTTTTGCTGCATTCCGGCCCGACTATCGGACAGCGGGTGCGGAATACGCATCCCGATGGCGGATTGAACGGAGAAGGCAGTTCCCCTGTCAGCAACTGGATCGGCTTGTTTCTTTCTTTATCAGGATCCGGGATCGGCACCGCGGACATCAGCGCTCGCGTGTAGGGGTGCAAAGGATGACGATAAATCTGCTCATAGGTTCCCAACTCCACCGCATGTCCCAGATACATCACCAATACCCGATCGGAAATATGCTTCACCACCGATAAATCATGGGCGATAAAAATCAGCGACAGCCGCATTTCACGCTGTAACTGTCTCAGCAGATTCACTACCTGCGCCTGAATGGAAACATCAAGCGCGGAAACCGGCTCATCACAGATGATCAGTTTCGGCTCCAGGATCAGCGCCCGCGCGATGCCGATACGCTGACACTGCCCGCCCGAAAACTCATGCGGATAGCGGTTGATCAGATTCGGCAGTAACCCGACTTTCAGCATCATGCTTTTTACGCGGTCTTTCACCTCCTGACGCGTGAGTTCAGGGTGATACGTTTTCAACGGTTCGGCGATGATTTCTCCGATGGTCATCCGTGGATTCAGCGAGGCCAGCGGATCCTGAAAAATCATCTGAATATCGCTACGCGCTTTACGCCATTCGCCATCATTCATCCCCAGCAAATCTTTACCCAACCAGGTCACTTTCCCGCTGGTCGCCTTGACCAGGCCGATAATGGCTCTGGCCAGGGTGGACTTGCCGCAACCGGACTCCCCCACCACGCCCAGCGTTTCGCCTTCATATAACCGAAATGTGGCTCCATCCAACGCTTTCAATGTTTTCGCGGGTTGCCAGAACCATTGCTTGTCATCTCTGACATCAAAATGTACTTTCAGATCGGCGACGTCCAGCAATACCGTTTTTTCCGTTGTACGATTCATAACACCTCATCAACCGCTCTGAAGCAGGCTCGCATACGTCCGTCATTGAAAGACGCTAACGCTGGCGTGTCATGGCAAACATCCATCGCATAAGGACAACGTGGCTGGAACGGGCAACCTTTGGGTAAGCGCAGTAAATTGGGTGGATTGCCGGGGATGGTCGCCAGCGTTTCATCTTCCGTATCCAGACGGGGAACCGCGTTCAACAACCCGACGGAATAAGGATGGCTGGGCTGATAAAACACGTCACGCGCCGAGCCATATTCCATCGTCCGCCCCGCGTACATCACCAGCACCTTATCGCAGATGCCCGCTACCACGCCCAGATCGTGGGTAATCAAGATAATGGCGGTATTGAATTCGCGTTTCAATTCATTGAGCAGCGTCATGATTTGCGCCTGAACCGTCACATCCAGCGCCGTCGTCGGTTCATCGGCGATCAGCAGTTTAGGCCCGCATAGCAACGCCATCGCGATCATGACGCGCTGACGCATCCCGCCGGAGAACTCATGGGGGTACATTTTCATGCGTTTACGCGCTTCCGGCATTTTTACCGCATCCAGCATTCTGACCGACTCTTCAAAAGCGTCCCGCTTGCTGATCCGTTTGTGCAACATCAGCACCTCTATCAGTTGCTCACCCACCCGCATATAGGGGTTTAGCGATGTCATCGGATCCTGAAAGATCATGGCGATTTCTTCCGCACGCAACTTGTTCAACTGCTGTTCCGGCAGATTCAATATTTCCTGGCCGCGAAAACGGGCTGAACCGGTAATGCGTCCGTTCTGGGCCAACAAGCCCATCAACGCGAACACGGTTTGCGACTTGCCCGATCCCGATTCGCCAACAATGCCCAGCGTTTCCCCGGCATTCAAGCTGAACGTCAGGTCGTTTACCGCCGTGACTTCGCCATCCTGCGTATGAAACATCACGCGTAAATCCTGAACACTGAGCAGCGCCTCACTACCACCGGCTGAATTCATCCTCTTCATGCAACCACTCCTCAGCGATCTTTCGGATCGAGGGCATCACGCAGACCATCGCCGATAAAATTGAAACAAAACAGCGTTACCACCAGAAAGGCGGCGGGATAAAACAGCAGCCAGGAAGAGACTTCCATCGAGTTGGCGCCATCATTCAATAACGCGCCCCAACTGCTTAACGGTTCCTGCGTGCCTAATCCCAGAAAACTCAGGAAGGATTCGAACAGGATCATGCTCGGCACCAGTAGTGAGGCATACACCACCACCACACCCAGTACGTTCGGCACAATATGGCGCAATACGATGCCGCGCGTTGACACGCCGGACACCATCGCCGCCTCAATGAACTCTTTACGTTTCAGGCTCAGCGTCTGACCGCGCACGATCCGCGCCATATCCAGCCAGGAAACCATGCCTATCGCCACGAAGATCAACAGCATGTTCTGTCCGAAAAAGGTCACCAGCAGAATAACGAAAAACATGAACGGGAAGGAGTTGAGGATCTCCAACAGACGCATCATGACGGAATCGACTGTACCGCCCAGATAACCGGACAACGCGCCATACAATGTGCCGACCACCACCGCCACCAATGCCGCCGCAACCCCCACCATCAACGACACGCGCCCGCCGATCGCCACACGCACCAGCAGATCGCGACCGGAAGAGTCAGTGCCGAAATAGTGACCGGACGTCATGTCCGGGGCGGAAGACATCATCCCCCAATCGGTATCCGCATAATTAAACGGCGAAACCAGCGGCGCGATAATCACAAACAGCGTGATCATCCCCAGCACCAGCAAACTGGCCAGCGCTGCCCGATTATTGATAAAACGTGACCGGGCATCCTGCCATAAACTGCGCCCTTCAATCTCCATCTGCTCACTGAAACTTTCCAGGGCTTCAATATCTTTTCGATTCCAAAACATAACGTCCCCGATTCAGTAGCGTATTTTGGGATCGATAACCGCGTATAACACGTCAATTATCGCATTGAATAAAATGGTCAGTCCGCCGACCAGAATAGTCAGGCTGAGTACCAGCGAATAATCTCGATTCAGTGCGCCATTTACAAACAACTGACCGATTCCCGGCAACCCGAAAATGGTTTCAATCACCATTGAGCCGGTAATAATGCCGACGAATGCCGGTCCCATATAAGAAAGCACCGGCAACAGCGCCGGTTTCAACGCATGACGTAAAATAATGCGGCGCATAGGCAACCCTTTGGCCCGTGCGGTGCGAATGAAGTTGGAATGGAGAATTTCAATCATCGAACCTCTGGTAATCCGCGCAATACTGGCAATGTAAGAGAGCGACAGCGCCACCATCGGCAAAATCATGAATCTGGCCTGACCGCCGTTCCAGCCGCCGCCCGGCAACCAGCGCAGCGTAATCGCAAAGATAAGCACCAGTGAGGGCGCAACCACAAAACTTGGGATTACTACCCCCGTCATGGCAAACCCCATGACCATATAATCCCATTTACTGTTTTGCTTCAACGCGGCAACTACTCCGGCGGTCACCCCCAATATCACAGCCAGCAAAAAAGCGGCGGCCCCCAGTTTGGCGGAAACCGGAAATGACGCCGCTACCAAATCGTTTACGGAATAATCTTTGTATTTGAAAGAAGGGCCAAAATCACCCTGCACCAATTGCAATAAATAATTGCCGTATTGTGTCAGGATCGGATCGTTCAGATGATATTTGGCCTCAATATTCGCCATCACTTCAGGTGGAAGATTACGCTCCCCGGTAAACGGGCTGCCTGGCGCCAGCCTCATCATAAAAAACGAAATCGTAATCAGTATAAATAGTGTCGGAATGGCTTCCAGACAGCGGCGAAATATGAATTTTAACATTGCTCATACCTGTAAAAAAACAGACAGGACGGAATATCGCCTGTCTGTCATTTTTATTAATGCTTAATAATATAAAGATCTTTAACGTAAACGCTATCCAGCGGATCTTTACCAGTTAATCCGCCGACATAGGGTTTTACCAACCGAATATTGGCGTAATAATAAACCGGCGCGATGACCGCATCCTTATCCAGCAAAGCCTCAGCCTGCTGATAAATCACCGAGCGCTCTTCATCCGTGGTGACCTGCAAGGATTTGCGCATCAGTTGATCAAATTGCTGATTTTTATAATGCGACGTGTTGTTACTGCTGTCTGATATCATGCTATTGAGGAAGGTAGACGGCTCATTATAGTCGGCGCACCACCCCGCACGCGCAATATCATATGTCCCCTGATGACGTGAACTGAGGAACGTTTTCCACTCCTGATTATCCAGCTTGACGGTAACGCCGATATTTTGCTTCCAGAGCGCCGCCGCCGCGATAGCCAACTTTTTATGTAAATCAGAGGTGTTATACAACAGGCTTAACGTCAGCGGTTTGTCAGCGGTATAACCCGCTTGCGCCAACAGTTTTTTCGCTTCTTCATTACGCTTCGCTTGCGGCCAGGTAAACCACTCCGGCTCGGCGGCTTTCAATCCATCAATGTAAGGCGGCACAAAACCATAAGCCGGCGTGTCGCCCTGATTCTTGACTTTGTTGGTTAAAATATCCTGGCTCAGCCCCAAACGCAGCGCGGTTCTTACCCGCAAATCATTAAAAGGCGCTTTCTGATTATTGATTTCATAGTAATAGGTACATAGATAAGGATTGACCTGCACTTCCTGCGGAATTTCTTTTTTCAGTTTCTGGAACAGTTCGATGGGCAGATAATTATAGGTCATCTCGATTTCACCGCTGCGGTAGCGGTTAACATCTGTCACTTCGGAGGCAATCGGCAAATAGGTGACCTGATTAATTACCGTATCGGCGTTATCCCAATATTGCGGATTGCGCTCCAGCACGATTTTCTCATTCACCACCCACATCTTCAGCTTGTAAGCGCCATTACCGACCCAATTTTGTGGTTGTGTCCATTTATCGCCAAACTTTTCGACCACGGTTTTATTTACCGGCGACATCGCCGGATAAATCGGCAATTTATAGAAATAAGGCACCGCTTCAGATAGCGTGACTTCCAGCGTATGATCATCCAACACTTTCACGCCCAGGGTATCTGGGGCTTTCTTGCCGGCAATAATGTCATCAATATTCAATAAATGACCATATTGGAGATAGCTGGCATAAGGGGATGCGGTTTTGGGATCGGCCAGACGTCGCCAGCTATAAACGAAATCCTGCGCCGTGACGGGATCGCCATTTGACCAGCGCGCATCTTTGCGCAAATGGAAAGTCCACACCTTGAAATCTTTGTTATCCCAACGTTCCGCCACGCCGGGGATCACTTTACCGTTCACATCCGAAATCACCAGCCCTTCCAGCACATCGCGCAACACATTCGACTCTGGTACGCCTTCGATTTTATGCGGATCCAACGACGCTACTTCCGCGCCGTTATTGCGCACCAGTTCCTGTTTTTTCGCCAGTTGAACGCCTTCGGGAACCGTGGCCGCCCAGGTTTGTCCCCCTGCTGCCGCGCACGACAGCGTAATGAGACTGGCAAGCAGAATTTTTCTTGTGATCATGAGTGTCATTCTCCTTTCCTTTAACTATTAAAAAACATCCGTGCAGTATCCTTGACGATTAAGCGTGACGGACATTTATGCCTGTCTGACGGGGAGTTAACAAATTCGTTGTATCTGAGTCGTCATGATTATCAGACGGCATCGATGTTTGCCGTAATAAAACCAATAAAAATAACTTATCAATTACACTGCAAAGACGATATTAATCCGAAACTAGCAAATGCACTCACATCCGCCAATACGTTTAAAGCCGCGTTGTTGATTATTCTTTAAGTCAGCGGAAGCAATCGTTAAATATCACCAAGCTGGAAAAAATTAACCAATTGATAAATTTAGCTATTTAATACGATGTGCATTTTTATAAATAATCACCCATTAAACTATTGATACAAAAAAGATCTGCCTGAATCCTGATGCAGTGATGATTAAACAGACCATCATGCGGTTAAACATATAACACATCCTATTACTCCATCCGTTACAAATTTAACAAAATATACTTCACCTACAGGGTTATACCGCGACCTCGCTCACGATTAAAAGATAAACAACAGGCCAAATATTAAATTTTTGACATAAGGATTATTTATATAAAGGTGAGAATATCTACCAGCACAGAGACACAACTAGGAAGCCAGACCCAGCGATAAAAACAGATAAGATAAATATGGATAACGATTAGCAACAATCACTTGCTGAATGGTGTCAGCATGACAAAAAATAGACGGAGATCACAAAAAAGAGCCTCACAAATCGGTATGCTTTTTTCATACTCGATTAAACAAGCGATTATTCTTCATTTACACAAACTATCAAATTTTTATTTTTATAATACCCGCCATTCTCGATTACAGTATTTTAAAAACCGAATAGTAGACCATGAAGGTCGACAAGCTCTTTGAGTCAATCAATGCGATGTAACGGATGTACGCTTTGTCGGTAAAACGCGTTCAAAGTACGTTTAACCATCCCTTTGGGTTTAGCAAGCGATTGACTGAAAGAGTTTAACACTATCAGGAGAACCTTATGGCCGTAACCAATGTTGCTGAACTTAACGCACTAGTGGAAAGAGTAAAGAAAGCACAGCAGGAATTTTCCAACTATTCCCAGGAACAAGTTGATAAAATTTTCCGCGCTGCTGCGCTCGCCGCCTCCGATGCACGTATTCCGCTGGCGAAGATGGCCGTGGCCGAATCCGGCATGGGTATTGTTGAAGATAAAGTGATCAAAAACCATTTTGCTTCCGAATACATTTATAACGCTTATCAGGATGATAAAACATGTGGGGTTCTCTCTACCGATGACATCTTTGGCACCATCACCATCGCCGAACCGATAGGCCTGATTTGCGGTATTGTGCCGACAACCAACCCGACTTCCACCGCGATTTTCAAAGCGCTGATCAGTCTGAAAACCCGTAACGGGATTATCTTTTCCCCGCATCCGAGGGCCAAAAACGCCACTAATAAAGCAGCGGATATCGTTCTGCAGGCAGCAATTGCGGCAGGCGCGCCTAAAGATATTATCGGCTGGATTGATCAACCTTCTGTTGAATTGTCCAACCAGTTGATGCATCACCCGGATATCAACCTGATTCTGGCGACCGGCGGCCCCGGCATGGTGAAAGCCGCATACAGTTCCGGTAAACCTGCGATTGGCGTAGGTGCGGGCAACACGCCCGTCGTCATTGATGAAACCGCCGACATTAAACGTGCCGTTGCCTCTATTCTGATGTCGAAAACCTTCGATAACGGCGTAATCTGTGCGTCTGAGCAGTCGGTGATTGTGGTTGACAGCGCCTATGATGCGGTACGTGCGCGTTTCGCTTCCCATGGCGGCTACATGCTGCAAGGCAGAGAACTTCAGGCCGTTCAAGGCATACTGCTGAAAAATGGCGCGCTCAATGCGGATATAGTAGGCCAAACGGCGCCGAAAATTGCAGAAATGGCTGGCATCTGCGTACCTGCCAACACGAAGGTGCTAATCGGCGAAGTGACTGCGGTTGACGAGTCGGAACCCTTTGCCCACGAAAAACTGTCTCCGACCCTGGCCATGTATCGTGCCATCGATTTCAACGATGCGGTGATGAAGGCTGAAAAGCTGGTCGCGATGGGCGGCATCGGCCACACCTCCTGTCTTTATACCGATCAGGACAACCAGCCGGAACGCGTCAATCACTTCGGCAACAAGATGAAAACCGCCCGTATTCTGATCAATACCCCGGCGTCTCAAGGCGGTATCGGCGATCTGTATAACTTCAAACTCGCCCCTTCCCTGACGCTGGGTTGCGGTTCCTGGGGGGGGAACTCCATCTCGGAAAACGTAGGTCCGAAACACTTGATCAACAAGAAAACGGTAGCCAAGCGAGCAGAAAATATGTTGTGGCATAAACTTCCCAAATCCATTTATTTCCGTCGCGGTTCATTGCCGGTGGCGCTTGAAGAGGTCGCGTCCGATGGCGCCAAACGTGCATTCATTGTGACTGACCGCTTCCTGTTCAATAACGGCTATGTCGATCAAGTGGTCAGCGTGCTGAAACAGAATGGTCTGGAAACCGACGTTTTCTTCGAGGTCGAAGCGGACCCCACTCTGAGCATCGTGCGTAAAGGCGCTGAGCAAATGAACTCCTTTAAACCGGATGTCATTATCGCGCTGGGCGGCGGTTCTCCGATGGATGCGGCAAAAATCATGTGGGTGATGTACGAACACCCCACTACCCACTTTGAAGAACTGGCGTTGCGTTTTATGGATATCCGTAAACGTATCTACAAGTTCCCGAAAATGGGGGTGAAAGCCAAGATGATTGCCATCACCACCACCTCAGGCACTGGTTCCGAAGTGACGCCGTTTGCGGTGGTAACCGACGACACGACAGGCCAGAAATATCCCCTGGCCGACTACGCATTAACCCCGGATATGGCCATTGTGGACGCCAATCTGGTGATGAATATGCCGAAATCGCTGTGCGCCTTCGGGGGACTGGATGCGGTGACTCACTCGCTGGAAGCTTATGTCTCGGTATTAGCGAATGAATATTCTGATGGTCAGGCGTTGCAGGCGCTGAAGCTGTTGAAAGAAAACCTGCCGGCTAGTTATCGAGACAGCGCGAAGAATCCGGTAGCCCGTGAACGTGTCCACAATGCCGCAACCATTGCCGGTATCGCGTTTGCCAACGCTTTTTTGGGGGTTTGTCACTCTATGGCGCACAAGCTGGGCTCGGAGTTCCATATTCCACACGGTCTGGCTAATGCGCTGCTGATCTGCAACGTTATCCGCTATAACGCCAATGACAACCCAACCAAGCAAACAACCTTCAGTCAGTATGACCGTCCGCAGGCTCGGCGTCGTTATGCCGAAATCGCCGACCATCTGCGCCTGACCGCATCGAGCGATCGCACTGCGCAGAAAATCGAGAAGCTGTTGAACTGGCTGGAGGAAATGAAGACTGAGTTGGGGATCCCTACCTCTATTCGTGAAGCGGGCGTGCAGGAAGCGGATTTCCTGGCGAAAGTAGATAAACTGTCTGAAGATGCGTTCGATGACCAATGTACTGGCGCTAACCCGCGTTATCCGCTGATTTCTGAATTGAAACAGATTCTGATGGATACTTACTACGGTCGTAAATTCTCCGAAGATACTGCAAAAAAAGAGGTGGAAGCGGTTGCTGCCCCCGCAGCAAAAGCCGTGAAGCAACCGAAGAAAGTCACCAGTTGATTCATGATGCGCCAACAGCCTCATTGGAGACTGTTTGACCGCTTTATCGTCGCTGCCCTGCTAATGAAGCAGGGCTTTTTTACATCACTATCCTCGTATTCATCCCACCTGAATGTTCAAATCATGCTTACCAAACAGCATTAGCATGAATCACCGCAAAAACGTCCATCAGCAGCGCTACGGCGGCATTTTTCGTCAAACATGCGGAAACGGCGGCGCAACATATTCACAAGCCCTTAAATCGCTTTTTAACGATACCATGCAGCCATAACGATGAATTGAACAAACCATCGCCTCCCATCGATTTACTCGCTCTCAGATCTGATCAATCCCAACGCTATTTTGTAGTGTTTTCGACAGACGGAAACATAGTTTTCATTGCCACCAATCACTACCTGCTCGCCTTCACGCAACGGGTTACCCTGTGCATCCAGACGCAACACACGGTTTGCTTTACGTCCGCAGTGACAAACCGTTTTTAGCTCGATTAATTTATCGGCCCAGGCTAATAAATAGTGGCTTCCTGAGAACAATTCGCCGCGGAAATCTGTGCGCAAACCGTAACACAATACCGGGATATCTAATTGATCCACCACGTCGGAAAGTTCGCTCACCTGCTCTTGAGTTAAAAACTGACATTCATCAATTAATACACAGTGAATAGGTTGAGCCCTATGTTCTTTTATCAGCAAGTTAAATAAAGATGTCTGCGAATTATACAATAATGCAGGAGAAGAAAGGCCGATACGGGAACTTACCACACCAATGCCATGACGGTTATCTATTTCTGCGGTGAACACCAGCGTCCGCATGCCGCGTTCCTGATAGTTATATGAAGATTGCAATAGCGCGGTGGATTTCCCCGCATTCATTGCTGAATAATAAAAATAAAGCTGAGCCATACCCGGCGCTCCAAAAGATAGGCGATATCATCGCTTATACGGTCAAGTTTTATTGTAACAACCCACCTTTGGACTATGCAATGCGCTATTACATTTACGTTCCTCCGCTCAGACAGTGGCTATTGGTAGGCGCGGAAAGATAAAGAGATAAAATTCCCTTATAACGGTAACCTAAGGTTCAATATCCTCCCCATCTACATTTGCTGTAGAAAAAATGACGGAAAAATGTATTTCTCATCTTGGCGGAAGTAATTTATATTCAGGTCTCGGGGTATGTGATATCCGTTTTAAAACTGGTATTTTTTAACAAACTTACAAATTTGACTATTGCAGAAAAGAAAATAGCATTCTATTATCACTCTACACGACACCAATAATATAAATCTGAGATTATCACAATGAGCGAAGCACTAAAGATTCTAAACAACATCCGTACTCTGCGTGCGCAGGCAAGAGAATGTAGTCTGGATACTTTGGAGGAAATGCTGGAGAAACTGGAAGTCGTCGTTAATGAACGACGTGAAGAAGAAAGCCAGGTTCAGGCAGAAGTTGAAGAACGTGCACGTAAATTACAACAATATCGCGATATGTTGATCGCTGATGGTATTGACCCCAACGAATTATTACAATCTCTCGGTTCCGTAAAAGTCGCAGGTAAAAGCAAACGTGCCGCGCGCCCTGCAAAATATCAATACACCGATGAAAACGGCGACCTTAAAACCTGGACTGGTCAGGGCCGGACGCCAGCTGTAATCAAAAATGCCATTGAAGAGCAAGGCAAGTCCCTGGACGATTTCCTGATCTAATTCAGTTTTAAAATAATACGCCGATACCCTTGATTTTTATCAAGGGTATTTTTTTATTAAAAAAAGCGGGGACGACGAAAATTTATGCTCTCCATCTTGGGAATAAAACAGAGAGCAGGCTTTACCCGATATTATTTCACTTCGACGTCAACCGTTTCCTGTAACCACTCGGTGAATTCACTACCCAGGCTATCATTGCGCATACCGTACTCGACAAAGGCCTGCATATAACCTAATTTGTTGCCGCAGTCATGGCTCACGCCTTTCAGATGGTAAGCTTCCACCGTTTCTTTCTCCATCAGCATGGCAATAGCATCAGTTAACTGAATTTCATTACCCGCGCCTGGCGGTGTTTTTTCCAGCAGAGACCAGATTTCAGCAGAGAGAACATAACGGCCAACAACTGCTAAATTAGACGGCGCTTCGGATGCTTTTGGTTTTTCAACCACGCCCACCATCGGCGCGCTATCGCCCGCTTTCAATTCCACGCCTTTGCAATCCACAACCCCATAGCTGCTAACGTTTTCCACCGGCTCCACCATAATCTGGCTGTGACCGGTTTCTGAAAAACGTTTCAACATTTCACTCAAGTTATCTTTTTTCAGATCGGAGGCATATTCATCAATAATCACGTCAGGCAAAATAACGGCAACCGGCTCATCACCCACTAACGGATGCGCGCACAATACCGCGTGGCCCAATCCTTTCGCCAATCCCTGACGAACTTGCATAATGGTGACGTGCTTAGGACAAATAGATTGAACTTCTTTGAGTAGCTGGCGCTTAACACGTTTTTCCAACATGGCTTCCAGTTCGAAACTGGTATCAAAATGGTTTTCAATCGAATTTTTAGAAGAATGAGTTACCAGAATGATTTCATTGATTCCCGCAGCAATACACTCATTAACGACATATTGAATTAGCGGTTTATCCACCAATGGCAGCATTTCTTTCGGAATAGCCTTTGTCGCCGGTAACATACGAGTTCCCAGCCCTGCAACCGGGATTACCGCTTTTTTTACTTTCTTATTAACAATCGACATAAACAACCTCTTATATATCGTTCAAATAATGAACTTTATTTGCATTGCCTAAAAACGGGATGATTACAACTCATTTAACCGGATAGCGCTTGAACAATGTTATAACGCAATAAAAAATAAGGTCACTAGGAATAGTGTAGAAAATAAAAAATAATAACGGAAGGTGGACATCGTCTGGAGAGAGTAACCAGCATACCTATCAGATTATTCTGTAGACAACATGAGTCGTAAACGCCCACCCCCACCCCATATCTGACATTGCCAATCAACACAATTGTGATTTAACTGATTGAGATAAGTGACATCCAACGTTCCCAACGGCACGCCGCTATTCAGAGAAATCTGGTTGCCATCGGCATTCAACATGGCGTTCAAGCCGGCTGATACCAAAATTAACCTTTTTAATTCACGATGATAATAACCAACCAATAAAGGAAAGCGTCCTTCTAAACTCGCTTGGCGCAACAACTGGTTTACCTGCTTTAATAATGTCGGTAAATATGGCAAGCGCTGCTGCTGATTAGCCAAATGATCCTGAAGCAAACCATTGAATAACGTTCGAAGTAATAAGGCCGCTAACGTACCATTATTATTGACCGCCTGAGTCACATCCAGACAGTAAAACGCCAGCTCCGCCTCTGAGAGCGCGGCAATATCCAAAACCAGGCCCGGCTGTTCGGCAATCGTCAACTGGCGGTAATTAATACGACAATGCGCAAGCGTTTGCTGAACCGGTGGCTGCAATTGCGCCAGTAATTTTGCGACCGCATCGGGAGATTGACTCAATGAGTCCATATCCTGCATTAGCTGTTCAAGCTCATTTACCGGCGAGGTAAACATGTCTGGATACAGGCAAGACATGACGACCTCGCGTAAGCGGGCATAATCGCGAACCGGTTTCAGCAGCACATCCTGGGCGCCAAGGCGCAATACCTTCGCGACATCAGCCATATGGCTGGTTGCCGATATAACCAATATCGGCGTGTTGTTGCCTCTTAAGCGCAGACGCTCAAGAAATTCGATCCCCCCCATCATCGGCATATCCAGATCGCAGATAATTAAATCAGGTTGGTGATCCTCCAAAAGGCTCAATGCTTCCAGTCCATGGACAGCTTCTGACACTGAAGCGCCAAGCGTAATCAGATAACCGGAAAGCACGGAGCGGAAAACGGCCTCATCCTCAATGATTAAAACATGTTTACCCGCTAATGGTTGTTCCATCCGTTTGTTACCTCTTGCTTCAAACTCTTCATGTTCAAAGATTGCTTATCAACAATACATGAATCCAGGGTTTCAGTGAGATTGATTAACCAAAGGCAACAATTCCTCACGTTTCCTCTCCACCGCCTGACGCCCTGCGCTTATCGACTCTTGCGCCCGGTGGAAATCCAGAGTGGCAATCTGCGGACAGTAGGGTTGCACCAGCACATCCGGCGGATCACCCGCCATTCGCGTCATTTTAAGTCTGCTTTCCAGGATATGGATCGAGGTGCTCATGATTTCCATCGCCGTTGGCGAAACCGCTGGACGATGGCGTCGTCCCCGTAATAAGCGTTCACGGATTTTACTGCGCCAATCGTTTGGCTCAACGTCGGCATCCTCCTCCGCGTTCGAGGGCTTAACCGACAGCAGGTGCTGATTGAGGCTAGCATCCTGCTGCAAATCGACCGCGATGACAACATCCGCCCCCATCGCGCGCGCCAGTGAAACGGGAATAGGGTTCACTACGGCCCCATCCACCAGCCAATAACCATTGAACCATACGGGAGACAATAAGCCCGGCACACTACAAGACGCCCGGATTGACTGGTGCAAGTCTCCTTCCGTCAACCAGAGTTCGCGTCCGGTGCTCAGATTGGTCGCGACCGCACCAAATTTAATAGCGCATTCTTCAAAACGTTGTGTATGCAACAAATGCTTTACATTATTAAATACCCGCTCACCGCGTAATAACCCGCCACGTTGCCAGGAGAGATCCATCAATCGAATGACATCCCAGTAGCCAAACCCTGACACCCAGCGCTCGATCACCGCCAGATTATGCGTGGCGTAAGCGGCCCCGACCAACGCGCCGACAGAGCAGCCGGCGACAACATCAATCTTGATGCCCAGTTCGGTCAACGCATTGATGACGCCGATATGAGCCCATCCTTTGGCCGCGCCGGAACCCAAAGCCAGCCCCACTTTTACCTGTCGCATGGGTACATCATGTGTTTTCATTCTAGCCCACATTACTACTTCCAGAACGTCTTGGTTAACTTATTGGTTAACATATCTGTATCCTGATTAAAGATCTCTTTATTATCTATCAAGATTAAAGTTATTAAATTTTCTTCAGGAGAAACTGTGCCAGAACTTTGTCCTTGTTGCAGCGGCTTGCAGTATAGCGCATGCTGCCAACCGTATATTGGCAATACCCGCACCGCCGCGGAACCCGAAACGCTAATGCGTTCTCGCTATACCGCCTACGTCAAACACGATGTGGACTATTTTCGCCACCTGGCATCCCGATTTGCAAGCGGAGAAATGGCGTGATTCCATTGCGGAAAGCTGCCGGGACACCTGCTGGCTTGGGCTCAATATATTGACCACAGCCCCCGGCAAGACGCAAGACGAAGGTTATGTTGAATTTGCCGCACGCTACACGGCGGCCAACCGACAGCAAACCGGATTGATGCGAGAACGCTCGCGCTTCCTTCGTTATCATGATCGCTGGTATTATAGAGATGGCATTCATCTGCAAACCGGCAGAAATGAACATTGCCCATGCGGTTCCGGCAAAAAGTACAAAAAGTGCTGCGGACAATAAGCAAGGCGCATTAACCGCAGTGAATTCCGGCACTGCATTAACATACGATCGCTATTATAGTTTTGGACAGGATCCACGCTCTCATGCAATCCCAGAATATACAAAGAAAAGTGTTACGGACTATTTGCCCTGATGCCAAGGGCCTTATCGCAAAAATCACCAATATCTGTTACAAGCATGAACTTAACATCGTGCAGAACAATGAGTTTGTTGATCATCGTACTGGCCGCTTCTTCATGCGCACGGAACTGGAAGGGATTTTTAACGATACCACCCTGTTGGCCGATCTCGACAGCGCCCTCCCTGAAGGTTCTTCTCGTGAGTTAACCAGCGCAGGCCGTCGCCGCATTGTTATTCTGGTCACCAAGGAAGCACACTGTCTGGGTGATTTGCTGATGAAAAGCGCATACGGCGGATTAGATGTTGAAATCGCCGCGGTGATTGGCAACCACGAAACGCTGCGCACGCTGGTCGAGCGCTTTGATATTCCCTTCCATCTGGTCAGTCATGAAGGCTTTTCCCGTGAAGAGCACGATCAGCACATGATCGCGCAGATCGACCAGTACCAACCGGATTACGTTGTGCTGGCAAAATACATGCGTGTACTGACGCCCGCTTTCGTTCAGCACTATCCGAATCAGATTATCAATATCCACCACTCGTTCCTGCCGGCGTTTATCGGCGCACGACCTTATCATCAGGCTTATGAGCGAGGCGTAAAAATCATTGGCGCCACCGCTCACTATGTTAATGACAACCTGGATGAAGGCCCAATCATCATGCAGGACGTGATCAATGTCGATCATTCCTACACCGCTGATGACATGATGCGTGCCGGACGCGATGTTGAGAAGAATGTGCTGAGCCGGGCGCTTTATCGTGTATTGGCACAGCGGGTTTTCGTCTACGGAAACCGCACTATCATTCTTTAATTTGCTGATCGGGCATCATTTTTTGTATCAGGATGGCCGGCATAAAAAACGGTAAACAGGTTCGTTTTTAATATATCCGGCTTTACAGCGGCGCATCATTTGATATGATGCGCCCCGCTCGACGCGAAAGCGTCGAGCGGGAAGGCCAGTGGTGGGGTTCCCGAGCGGCCAAAGGGAGCAGACTGTAAATCTGCCGTCACAGACTTCGAAGGTTCGAATCCTTCCCCCACCACCACTTCAATATTGTTCTACTAAATTCAATCCTTCCCGACATCAGATCAACTTTTCCAACTCCCCGACACATAGGAAAACACCGGAAGTTGCCACGACCAGCGAATGGCCGCCAGACGCACGAATAAGCCGAGGGTGAAGGACACCAGCAGATTGATGTCGTGGTTCACATTCAACGCTTTCAGACCGAGATATAATAAAGCCACCAGCAACGATACGCTGGCATAGAGCTCTTTTCTCAACACCATCGGCGTTCGGTTGCAGAAGATGTCCCGCAGAATACCGCCGAAAATACCGGTCACAATTCCCGCCATAATCACCACTGCCGTGGAGTAATTTAATCCCTGCGCAACATTGCAGCCGATGACGGTAAACGCAATCAGTCCCATCGCATCCAGTATCAGAAACAGACGATGTAGATGGTGCATAATGCGCGCGATAATGATAGTGAACAGACCGGCGCCAATGGTGAGATAAATATAACCGGTGTGCTGAGTCCAGCTGATGGGATAATTGCCGAGAAGAATATCGCGTACCGTACCACCGCCCAGCGCGGTGATAAACGAGATCATGCCGACACCAAAAATATCCATATTTCGCCGTCCGGCAGCCAGCGCGCCAGACATGCCTTCAGCCGTGAGCGCGATCAGATAGATGTAAGTAAGCACACAAGATTTCCTGTGAAATGTGCCCCTCCCTCTGTCCGTTTTACCTGAGAGTTTACGCGGCGCTCGCCGCTTGCCCCTTCGGTGGGTTGTCGCAACAACCTCTCTCCAGTTGGCGTCAAAGAAATTCTGTAGTGGAATACTGAATTTGGCCACCTGAACAGAGGTGATATGCTCACCTCAGAACAACACAGGTGCTCCAATGAAAAAAAGAAATTTTAGTGCAGA
>NZ_QNRY01000024.1 GCF_003315515.1 Brenneria salicis ATCC 15712 = DSM 30166
AAAAATGTCAGACAATTTATTAAAACCGCATCACCTTTCCCAGGCAACAAACCTGGACTAACAAAAGTGGAGCGGTAATAGGCGCAGTTATTTAGTACTTCACGCCACTGATGACGGATAAGGCGTAATGGTCAACGTTTCAAAGCCGTGATGGTGGATAAACTCACGCAGAATAAGCAACCGGGCGGTAAACGAGCGCTCCAGTGGAATGCCTTCCCATGAAGCGGGGCTGCCAAACATCACCCGCTCCAGACGTTTAAACGTTCTTTCTATCTCATCCTGAGAAAGCCACCAGCTTCCATCCTCTTCCTTTACGCCTGAGATCCGCGCAATCCCGGCATCGTCAGGATCGACGGAGAAGAGCGCGGAGTCTGCCAGAAGAGAGTGGCGGATACGCATTACCTCATCTTCCACGGTCATGATGGCCAGTTCCATTTCATCCGGTGTTGGCGGGAGATGCTTAAAAAACGTCTCGCCCGTTTTAACAAACCCGATGTTCAATGACAGCACGACAACGGGCTGCGCCTCGTTACCACAAACCACAACGGTTTGCTGTTCGCCAATACATAGCAATGCCACCGGCGTAGCCGGCGTAAGCCGCTGTCTGATCTGGGCGTAATGTTGACGGGCAATGGCTTCATTCTCCATGTTCTCGCTCTCTTCTTTATTAGTGATGGCGGTTTAGCGCTGGCAACATTGAACCATCTCGATGATATTTACCTGATAGGAGAAATAATAGGCACCCGGTAACAGGAAGGCGAGTCGATCACACGGGCGATCTCCGCCGAGGTTTTCAGCGCCCGGATCTCACTAAATAATGCCGTCGCCTCAGTATACTCTTTGCGTAGATAGCCCAGCCACTGCTTGATGCGCGCCACATGGTACATTCCGGTATCGCCCTGCTTTTCCAAACGAACATAGTTGCGCAACAACGCCATGACCTCGTTCCACGGCATACGCGGTGCATTATACTTAATCACCCGGCTCAGATTCGGCACATTCAGCGCACCCCGGCCAATCATGACGGCATCACAACCGGTTACCGTCAGACAATCCTGGGCGCTTTGCCAGTCCCAAATCTCGCCGTTGGCAATCACCGGAATGCTCAGACGCTTGCGGATTTCGCCAATCGCCCGCCAGTTGATGCGATCAGCCTGATAGCCATCTTCTTTCGTGCGTCCGTGCACCACCAACTCGCTCGCGCCAGCCTGCTGCACCGCATCCGCAATCTCGAACCGACGCTCGCCGGAGTCCCAGCCCAAACGTACTTTCACCGTTACCGGCAGCGATACAGGGACCGCTTCGCGCATGGCTTTGGCGGCCTGATAGATCAATTCAGGATCTTTTAACAACGTCGCGCCGCCGCCGCTGCCGTTTACCAGTTTGGAAGGACAACCACAATTTAGATCAACGCCATAAGAGCCCAACTCCACGGCACGCGCCGCATTCTCCGCCAGCCATTGCGGATGTTGCCCCAACAATTGGATACGCACCCGCGTCCCCGATGGGGTGCGGCTGCCATAACGCAGTTCAGGACACAGGCGATAGAACGATTTAATCGGCAGACGCTGATCCACCACCCGCAAGAACTCGGTGATGCACAGATCATAATCGTTAACTTCCGTCAGCAGTTCCCGCACTAACGCATCGAGAACGCCTTCCATTGGGGCAAGCAGAACACGCATAACACCACTCAGTTAAAAAAAGCACATCATGGTACTGTTCATCGTGAGCGCAACGCAATGGGAAAACATAATCGTCATGATCAGGAAGGCAATGGAAAATAACGGGCAGGCGACGCCTGCCTGAAAAGCGATTACCTTGCGGATGATTCAGTGAGATCGAAAACTATCGAATGCGGACCGTTTTTTTCACAGACTCAATGCCGTTTTCACGCGCCTGCGAGGAACTGTAAGTCTCGCTCCGGCCAATCACCTGATGATTAGCCGCTTTAAGATTAAAATAAGGTGAACCGTCTTGCGCGGTGAGACGCGCATATCGCTGATCATCCGGTGAATTTTCTATCACCGATTCAATGCCGTTTTCACAATTTGCTTTGCTGGTATAGCCTTCACTGACGAGGATGACCTCGCCATTTCCAGCTTTAAGACGAAAATAGAACTGATTATTTTTTCCAGTGTAAATCTCGTATTTACCACTCATCTTAATGACTCCCGCTAATCAGTAAAATAATGGATTCAAAGTCTGTCCCGAATAACAGGCTGAAATAAGTGTTGTCGCAGGATAAAAATACGTCAACCAACAGACGGAAGAATAGGTCTTGTCAACCATGAGACGGGATCGGCGTAAATAAGTAAGGGAGCCAACGGCTCCCTTACTTATATCAACTTATGAACTGAATGCGATAAATACCACTTAGCGGGCGGCTGGCTTGCCGCGATTTTGCGGACGCGGCGAACGGCGTTGCCCGTCGGCGCCATGACCTGACGTTTTACGCGGCTGGCGAGCGCCATCGGCGGGCTTGCGATCGGATTGGCCGCGTGGCGCGCCGGAACGACCGCCGCCGCGATTGCCCTGCCGACCGTTGATGATCGGCTCAGCCTTGATCGACGGATCAGGCTCATAGCCCGGCACCGCAATACGTGGAATTTCACGGTTCAACAGACGCTCAATATCACGCAATAGTTTATGTTCGTCGACACACACCAGCGACAGCGCTTCACCCGTCGATTCCGCCCGACCGGTACGACCGATACGGTGAACATAATCCTCCGGCACGTTCGGCAACTCATAGTTGACCACATGCGGCAATTGATCGATATCCAGACCACGGGCGGCGATATCGGTCGCCACCAGCACGCGGATCGTGCCGTCTTTAAAATTTGCCAGCGCACGGGTACGCGCGCCCTGACTTTTATTACCGTGGATCGCCGCCGCCGTAATCCCGTCTTTTTCCAGCAGTTCGGCCAGATGGTTGGCGCCATGCTTGGTGCGGGTAAACACCAGCACTTGCTGCCAGTTGTTCTCGCCAACCAATTGAGACAGCAGTTCGCGCTTACGGCGCTTATCCACAAAATGTACGTGTTGCGTCACCAGTTCCGAAGGGGTGTTGCGGCGCACCACTTCAACCGATGCCGGATTGGTCAGCAATTTGCCCGCCAGCGTTTTAATCTCATCGGAGAAAGTGGCGGAAAACAACAGGTTCTGACGTTTCGCCGGCAGCTTGGCCAACACGCGGCGGATATCATGAATGAAGCCCATATCAAGCATGCGGTCCGCTTCATCCAGCACCAGAATCTCAATCTGAGACAGATCAACCGCGTTCTGATGCTCCAGATCGAGCAAACGTCCCGGCGTCGCCACCAGAATATCCACGCCGCCACGCAATTTCATCATCTGCGGGTTGATGCTGACGCCGCCGAATACCACCAGCGAACGTAAACGCAGATATTTGCTGTAGGCACGCACGTTTTCATCTATCTGCGCCGCCAGTTCGCGGGTCGGCGTGAGGATCAACGCCCGAACCGGACGGCGGCCTTTCGCTGGAGGCGCGTTGCTGCTCAGTAATTGCAGCAACGGCAAGGTGAAACCCGCCGTTTTACCCGTACCGGTTTGCGCGCTGGCCATTAAATCACGACCAGCCAATACAACCGGGATCGCCTGACGTTGCACAGGCGTAGGTTCACGATAGCCCTGTTCTGCAACAGCACGCAGGATGTCGGCGCTCAGGCCGAGAGAATCAAATGACATAGAAAGAACAACTCCAGATCCGCCCTGACCGGATAACGACCGGTGTAGTTTTCAGAGGGATGATAAGACGGGTTTGCCGGGTCATCATTAACTCAACAATAACGACATAAGCAACAACCACGATGAACGGGCACAACTACGGTGCATAACTGACGGCGATTGTAGCAGAGATTCTGGACGTTAAGGGATTTTTATCTGTCGTACATCACTTTATTCTTTTGCCTCATTCTTTCGCCTTGCGCCTATCTTTTCCGGGACGCGACAGCGGGCAGGTGGAGCAATACGCCGGCGGTTGCGAAGCCTTATAATAGAAACAACAAGTACGGCGAAACCGAACCTCCCGGAAACACATGCCGTCCGGCGGTGGCGACGCCACCGGCACCCGCGTTTTAGGCCGATAAAAAGGCTTCAGCGGATTGTCGTCCGTGCCGAAAATCTCGCCGGACGCGTTGATCAACGCCGTAAAATCTTGCTGAATTCGCTGTGCCACGGTTAGTCCGGGCAGACATACCGCCGCCGGGTCGTCCCACTGCATTCGACGTTCGTAGAGTGAAAAGATGCGCACCGCGGTGTTTTCCCACAGTATGCGCAACGGCGCGCCCGATATCCTCGACAACACCTGCAACAGCGGAGCAAGGTGTCGGCCAAACAGGGTTTCAAACTGGCGCTGACGCCACGCCTCACGCTGCCCCGCCGTCGGCTGGGAAACGCTGAGATCGTACAATGGCATGGTTGAGGTCCACTGTTTCTGGTGTCCATATTCCAGCACGCAGTTTTCCAGCGACATATTCAGCCCTTTGTTGTACACCGACATGGCGTACAGGCTGGAAGCCGTGGTCAGAAAGGCGATACGTTTGCTCAGCAACGACGCCGTAATCTTTCTTGAAGGCGACAACAGTTTCGGCGTAAGCCGATCCAGCAACCAGCGACAATAGTCAGGATCAAGCAGCGCCGCACTGTCACAGGCCTCGCGCTTATCTCGCTGCGCGGCCGCCGTCAATTGCAGCGTGCCGGACAGCATCGCCCATTGTTGGTCATCGAATTGTTGGGCATCGAATTGCTGGGCGTTAAATTGATCATGCATTATCCGTCGCCCTGTCGGTGTGGTTGGCCTCTCGTCCAAAGGGGATACATAATGGCGTGCCAAAAAACGGATCGGTAATCATCCGGCAGTTCAGGTTAAACACCGTTTTTACAGTGGCTTCGCTGAGAATATCGCTGGGTTTGCCTTGCGCGTATACCGTCCGGTTATACACCGCGATCATATGATGGGCATAACGACAGGCCAGATTCAGATCGTGCAACACCATCACAATGGTTTTTTGCTGGCGCACATTGAGTTCACGCAGCAAGTCCAGCACCTCCATCTGATGCGCCAAATCCAGATAGGTGGTTGGTTCGTCCAGCAACAGAATACCGGTATCCTGCGCCAGCGTCATGGCAATCCATACCCGCTGTCGCTGCCCACCGGAGAGCGAATCCACGCGGCGATCCCGCAACGCCAGCACCCCGGTGCTGAGCAATGCCTGCTCCACCTGATATTCATCTTCGCGCGACCACTGTTTTAGCCATGACTGATGCGGATAGCGGCCCATTTTTACCAGTTGATGCACCGTTAAACCTTCCGGGGCAGTCGGCGTTTGCGGCAGGATCGCCAGATCTTGCGCCACGGCAACGGTGGATTTTTTATGAATATCCTCACCGTTGACAATTATCACGCCGCTTTGCGGTTTCAGCAGACGGGCAAACGCTTTCAGCAGCGTACTTTTACCGCAGCCGTTGCTCCCCACCAGCACCGTGATCTGATTGGCAGGCAGGACAATATCCAGCGCATCGATAATGACTTGCTGGTCGTAGCTTAGCGTCAACGCTCTGCTTTCAAGGGCCTGACGGGGTAAGGCATTAGGTTCAGTCGGACACATAACTCAGTCTTCTTAATGGCGTTGCCGAATCAGCAAGTAGATAAAAAACGGCGCACCCAGTACCGAAATAAAAATCCCGGCAGGTAAATCCAGTGGCAAAAACAGCGTCCGGGCAATCAGATCGGCAATCATCACCAGATTCGCCCCCAACAACGCCGCCACGATCGCCAGCCCAGGGAACGCACGTCCAACCATACGTTTGGCGATATGCGGCGCGATCAACCCGACGAACGCCATACCACCAACATAAGCGATGGACGCGCCGGCCAGCGCCACGCTCACGGCCAACAGCGCCAGTCGAATCCGTTCCACCGGCAGCCCGATCCCAACGGCCAGCCCCTCGTCCAGTTCATGAACATTAACGTGCCGGGCCAGCAATACCAGAAAAGGCATCATAGCCGCCAGCCAGCAAGCCAACGCGCTTACATCCCGCCACTGCGCGCCATACACGCTGCCGGTCAGCCAGACATAGGCCGATAACGTCGTGCTTAGCGGGCTGAAAACCAGCAGCATGGTGGTCGCCGCCCCCATTATCGCGGACAACCCCACGCCCACCAGCACCAACCTGAATGGCGAGGCGCCCTGCTTCCACGCCAGCAGATAGATCGCGCCCGCCGTCAGTCCCGCGCCGCTGATGGCCGCCAGCGGCAGCCAGCGCGGGCTGAAGGCGGCGGACAGAAACGAGAGAAAGAACACCGCCGCTGCGCACGCTCCGCTGGTGATCCCCAGAATATCCGGCGACGCCAGCGGATTACGCACCATGCTTTGTAAAATCAGCCCTGAGATCGCCAACGCGCCGCCCACCAGACACGCCAGTAGAATACGCGGCAACCGCAACTCGGTAATGATAAATCCGATGCCGCGATCCGCGTTGCCGACCAGTGCCTGCGCCACCGCCATCGGCGGAACAAAGACTTTCCCCAATGACAACGACGCCAGCATCACCAACAGAGACAGCGGCAGGAGTACTGCGGCGACCACACCGACAGTCCGTACATCCGGCAAACGCGAAAAAGCGCCGACACGCACCGGATAACCGCTATCCATGACGCATTCCTTTTCTGGCGAGATAAATAAAGAGCGGCGCGCCGAGCAAAGCGGTCATGGCGCCGACAGGAATTTCCTGTGGTTGGATCAGCAGCCGCGCAACCACATCCGACAGCACCAGCAACGTTGCCCCCAACACCGCACACCCCGGCAGCAGCCAACGATGATCGGTAGAGAGCAAACGGCGCACCATATGGGGAACAATCAAACCGATAAAACCAATGTTGCCGGCAATCGCCACCGCGCCGCCCGCCAGACCAACGACGCATAACCCCATCAGCGCGCGGATCAGCCCGGTCCGCTGCCCCAGCCCCTTCGCTACCTCCTCGCCCGCCGCCAGAATATTGATATGCCGCGCCAACAGCAGGCTCAGCGACATAGCCGCGGCAAACCAAGGCAACATGGGCAGCAACAGGGCCAGACTCCGCCCGGAGACTGAACCCGCCAGCCAGAACAGCATACTGTCCAGTCCATCCTGATTGACCACCAAGGTCGCCTGCGTAAACGCGGTGAACAGCGCGGTAATCGCCGCGCCCGCCAGCACGATGCGTAATTGGCTGGCCCGGCTGTTGCCCAGCGTACCAAGAAAATAGACCAAACCACCGGCGACCGCCGCGCCCGCATACGCCGTCCAGGTGAGCGAAAAGGAGGAAGAAAGCGGCAGCCACGCGGCAAGAAGCACAATGAAGAACATCGCCCCGGCATTGACGCCAAAGATGCCGGGCGAGGCCAGCGGATTGCGGGTCAGCGCCTGCATCAGCGCCCCCGCGACGGCAAGACTGGCGCCGACCACCACCGCAATGCAGGTGCGCGACAGCCGGGTGGTTGTCACCAGAATGTGATCGATTTGCTGCGGATCGGGGTAAAACAATGCCTTGAATACCACCGATAAGGCAATGGTCGTTTGCCCGTACATCAAACTCGCGCCGCATGCGACAAGCAGCAGGATCACCCCTGAGAACAGCACAAACGTCCTCGTCATGGCATGGTTCCGACGAACTGCTGCGCGATATCATCCAGAATTTTATTGGCGCCCAAAATCCCGCCGGATAAACTCCAGGCCACGCCATCCACCAGATAGATGCGGTGCTGCTGTGGGGCTTGCATTCGCCGCCACAACGGATGCGAGATCCAGGGTTGATAATTTTTCGTCACCGCCGGTTTTTCCGAGCGCATGAAAATGAAAAAGACGTCGGCATCCACCACCGGCATACTTTCTCTGGTCGTCAGTTTTTGCATTACTCCTTGTTGGTCCGCCGCCCGGCGCGGCCAGACGAAGCCCATCTCCGACAGTACCGAGCCGGAAAAGCTGGCGGGCAAATAGCTGCGCAGATGATCTTCCCGAAATTCCAGCACCGAAACCGTCAACGGCCAGTCCGCGCCAAAACGGGCCGCCAGCCGCTGCTGTAATGTGGTTATCCGCTGTCGCCAATGCAGCAACAACTGCTCGGCCCGCGCCTGACGATTGAGGGCCGTCCCCATGACCTGTAACGTTTTTTTAAAATCGAATACCTCGTCCAGCGCCACTGTCGGCGCAATCCGCGACAGCAGACCGTAGATCTTCTCATGGCGAAATTTTGACGCCACGATGAGATCCGGCTTGAGCAGCGCGATATCCTCCAGACTGGGCTGCGTCTCCAGCCCGACATGCGCCACGCCTTGCAAGGCGGGACGCAAATATTTATAGGTCGGTTTTTCCGTCCAGGCATCGACCACGCCCACCGGCGTGACGCCGAGAGCCACCGCCGTATCCGTCGCCCCCTGAAATAACGTGACCACCCGCAGCGGAGCGCCGGAAATCGCCGTCACGCCCAGCGCATGATGTATGCGACGCGGCGCTTCCGATACCGACGCGCCAGGCGAAAGCAGTGTCGATAACAGTATGGCGACTGACAACCGTCGCCTTACTGTTGCCTTTAACGCGCAAGAAAACGCATCGAACTTAGAAATCAATCGAATAGCCCAGCGTTAACGTGCGTCCGCGCCCGGAGAAATAGCGCGTGTCGTTAACCAGCGCGCTTTGCGAGTAGTAGGTGATGTAGTTTTCATTCAGCAGGTTGGCCACCGACACATTCAGCTTACCGTAAGGCAGCTTATAGCCAACCGCGGCGTCCACCAATGCATAGCCGTCAAAGTCTTTATCGACGCCGTCGAAGTTTTTGTCGAAGGCGTAATTCACCTGCACAAACGAGCTCCATGTCTCATTCCAGTTGGCGGACCAACTGGTAATCAGGCGATCCGGCGCGACATTCAGGCCATCCAGTTTGGCATCCAGACTGCCGTTGTCATCGCTGTCGTATTTCCCTTCACTGTGGGCATAGGACGCTTTAATTTTATGCCGATCATTAATCTGATAACCGGCGGCGACTTCAACGCCCTGAATCCGGGTTTTTTCACGTTGGGCAATAAACAGGCCATCAGCATTCGCTTCCACCCGGCTACCCAACTTGGAGTTGGACTGGTAATAGCTCATCTCAAAATCGAACCGGTTTTTATTGAACCGGAAACCCGCTTCAATATTGTCCGTGACAATCGGTTGCAGGTTGCGGAAGTTATCCACGTCCTGTCCGGCAGTTCTGATGGAGCGCAGCGCCCGCCCAACGTCGGGCATGCCGAAACCTTCGGAGTAATTGGCGAACAGGCTCAGCGAATCCAGTGGTGAATAGACGATACCCACGTTGTACAGCGTTTCATTAAACTTCGGGCTACCGCCGTCTACCATTGCGCTGTTATTGGGGCGGGTCGCCGTACTTGCCGCCAGCGTCTGGTAGCTATCGACCTTTAGCTTGGCGATTTCGTGACGCACACCCGCGTACAATACCACATCATCCAGCAGTTGATATTCACCCTGAATGAACGGCGAATAGTTGGTGTATTCCACTTCCGGCACATAGGTGCGCCCGGTCAGATACATGTCCTGTTTACTTTTATCCAGCAGGGTATCGAAACCGATAGTGACTTTCAGACGATCGTCAAGCAAATCATCCTTGGTCAGCGCCAGTTTAGTGCCATATTTAGAGGATACCGCTCTGGACTGATCGTAAAGCGCACCTATCGGCGCGATATTGACATCCTGAAAGGTGTTGGAATTATCCGCGCCAAACAGCGCTTCATATTGCTGACTGAACAGCAGCGCCGACAGTTTCATGCCCGCCAGATCGTGGTGCTCATAGGTCAGCCCGGTCGACCACACGCTATTGCGCGGCGCAATGCCTTCCGGCGTGCCGCGTACTGAGGTGGTGGGAATACCTTGATTGCGCACGCCATCCACACTGCGGTAATTGTTCTCGCCTTTGATGTGATAACGATTCACGCTCAACTGGACGCGTTGGTAATCATCCAGCCAGTAGCCGACTTTCGCCAGCACATCATAGGCGCGGGAGTCCATGGTGTCGCCCTGCGTATTGTCTACGCCCACAGGCCGGTTTTTTCCATCCAGATACAATCCCTGATTTTCATAGCCTACTGCGAACAGATAATCGAGATAGTCTTGCCGCCCGTCGACGCGATAGGTGGTTTTATAGCTGGCAGTTTCACCGCGGATCTTTTCGGTGGGGATGGTCGTCTGAACGTTCACATGTTGATTGAACGCGCCATTTTCAGGGCGGCGGGTAATAATGTTAATCACGCCGCCGGTGGCGCCCAATCCGTTGGTGGCGTTGGCGCCATGAATGACTTCAATACGTTCCACCATGGAAAAATCAATGGTATGCATTTCCCGCCCGGTCGGGCGCAAGGGGTTCGATTGGGGAATGCCGTCGATCATCACCAGCGCGGCGCGACCACGGAAAGTTTCACCGCTGCCGCTCATTTTTTGTCGGCTGGGGGAAAACGATGGCAGCAAATTACTCAGCAGTTGGGAAGAATCGGCGGAAATCAGCATCTGCTGCTCGATTTCCGCTTTGGTGATCACAGTGACGACCTGCGGTGATTTTTTCTGCTGGATGTTGGCGCGGGAGGCGGAAATCACCATCTCATCACCGCCGTCATCACTTTGTTTAGACGCGTTATTCTGAGCATAAGCCTGAGAAATCAACACGCATGGCATCAATGCGAGTAAAGCGCGCATCTGGTTCAATGTCTTCCCCTTAATGATTCAATTCGGCCACTACAATGAAAGTCCCCTAATGGGCAGCAATTCGTTTCCATGCCGGCAAGCGCAACATTATTTTTATGAGATTGCTAACGCCAATTATTATCATTTGAAATCAATAATTACAATGATTACACAACTTTTTAATTTCCTTAGTAAAAGTAGTGGTAATGAAGATATTTGCCGCCCTGACGCCGCCCCCATTACCGCCTTTCCCCCCTCCGCGTTATCGCCTCAAACCGCATCCCGGACACACCAGGTTTTTTGTGAGCCAAATCACGCCATAAGGGAAAAAAAATGGCTTAAAGTTAATCATATGATTGATTAACTCATCTCCGAGCGGCGGCATGACCAACCAATCCTTCTTTTCCAGCCGGGGCGACCAGACCCGACAGCAATTGATCCAGGCGGCGCTGGCCGTTTTCGGCGAATATGGTCTACAGGCGGCGACAACGCGTGAAATCGCGCATCGCGCGGGACAAAACATCGCCGCCATCGCCTACCACTTCCAATCCAAAGACGGACTCTATCTGGCGGTGGCGAACTGGATTGCGGACTATATCCATCAGATTTATCACCCATTGGTGGTGAAAATTGACGCCTTTATGCAACGACCGGCACATGAGCAATCCACTGAACAGGTTATGGATTATCTGCGCCAGGCATTGCTGCATTTCAGTCGGCTGATGACGAGCCCTGAAACGCTGAATCTCAGCCGCATCATGTCACGTGAGCAGCTCTCGCCCACTGAGGCTTACCCGCTGATGCATCAGCAGATTATCGAGCCGCTGCACCAGTTGATGACGCAACTGGTCGCCCGCTACACCGGACTGGCCAGCGACGATCGCATAACGATCATTCACACCCATGCATTAATTGGCGAAGCACTATCGTTCCGTGTTGCACGGGAAACCCTATTGCTACGCGCAGGTTGGCGGGATATCGGGCCGGAGGAAGCCACGCTTATCCAACAGGTTTTGGTGGAACACCTTGAAATTCTTCTTAATGGCTTGCGGGAAAATTACACGTTACAACGTAACAATATCCGACAGGACAAGGAATAATCGGTTATGAATAAGAAAAAACTGGTGAGTGCCGGTCTGATCATCATCCTGATTGCCGCCGCGGTATACGGTTTCGTCCACTATCGGCAGCAGCAGAATAAACCGCTGACGCTGTATGGCAACGTTGACATACGCACGGTTAATCTGGGGTTCCGGGTGGGCGGGCGGCTTATGGCGCTGGATGTTGACGAAGGCGACAGCATCAGGCCGGGACAAAAGCTGGCAACGCTGGATAATGCGCCCTACCAGAATGCGCTGCACCAGGGCAGGCCAATGTCGCCAGCGCGCAGGCTCAGCTTGGGTTGTTACAGGAAGGATACCGACGCGAAGAGGTAGCCCAGGTTCGCTCACAACTGGCGCAAAGCCAGGCCGCTTACGATTACGCCAACAGCTTCTATCAACGTCAGCAGGGGCTGTGGGCCAGACGCTCGATTTCCGCCAACGCATTGGACGATGCCAAAACCGCCCGCAATCAGGCGCTGGCGACGCTGCAGGCCGCCAAAGACAAACTGAGCCAGTATGAAAACGGCAACCGTCCGCAGGAAATCGCCGCTGCACAAGCAGCGCTGACGCAGGCTGAGGCCGCACAAGCGCAGGCCGAACTGGATAACAAGGATACCGAACTGTACTCCCCTTCCGCCGGCGTGATCCTCACCCGCGCGGTGGAGGCCGGCAGCATGCTTAGCACCGGCAATACCGTCTTTACCCTGTCGCTGACCAGCCCGGTCTGGATCCGCGCCTATGTCGGCGAACGGGATTTAGGCCGCGCCGTTCCCGGCAGCGAAATCCTGATTTATACCGATAGCCGTCCGGAAACGCCGTATCACGGCAAGATTGGTTTCGTCTCCCCCAGCGCCGAATTCACGCCGAAAAACGTTGAAACCGAGGATTTGCGCACCGATCTGGTTTACCGCCTGCGGATTATCGTCAATGATGCCGACGACCAGTTGCGTCAGGGCATGCCGGTTACGCTGCGTTTTGCACAGGATCAGCCGCGCCATGAATGACGCCGCCGCGCTGATTGAGCTTGACGCGCTGGAAAAACGCTTCCCCGGACAGGATAAACCAGCGCTCGCCAGCCTCACCGCGCAGATCCGCAGCGGGGCGGTGACCGGGCTGGTAGGGCCGGACGGCGCGGGTAAAACCACGCTGATGCGGATGCTGGCGGGATTGTTGACCCCCAGCCACGGCGCCATAAAAGTCATCGACTGGATCCCATCAAACAAGATCGCCAGTTGCATGCCATCCTCGGCTATATGCCGCAGAAATTTGGGCTGTACGAAGACCTTACCGTGATGGAAAACCTGACGCTGTATGCTGATTTACGCGGTATCGCCGGCGAGGAGCGGCGACAAACCTTCGATCGGCTGCTGACCTTTACCGATCTAACCAACTTTACCCGTCGGCTGGCAGGCAAGTTGTCCGGCGGGATGAAACAAAAACTGGGGCTGGCCTGTACGCTGCTGGGGCAACCGCAGGTGCTGCTGCTGGATGAACCGGGCGTCGGCGTCGATCCCATTTCACGACGCGAACTGTGGCGCATGGTGCATGACCTGGCGAATGACGGCATGCTGATCCTCTGGAGCACCTCCTATCTTGATGAAGCGGAACAGTGCCGTGACGTCCTGCTGCTCAATGAAGGTGAATTGCTGTACCGTTGCGAACCACGTGAGCTAAGCGAACGTATGGCCGGACGCAGCGTGTTGGTCAGCGCCAGCGCCGGCAACCACCGTAAATTACTTCAGCAGGCTTTGCGTCTGCCGCAGGTCAGCGATGGCGTGATCCAGGGACAATACGTGCGGCTGATCCTGAAACAGGACGCGTCGCGCAACCAACTGCTCGCCGCGCTCTCGTTGTCGGAGGACAATCTGCAAGATACCGCGCCGCGCTTTGAAGACGCCTTTATTGACCTGTTGGGCGGCGGCCCGGCCAACGAATCGTCACTGGCGAAAATCATGCCGCAGATTGCCGCCGCCCCCGAAGAAACCGTGATCGAAGCCCGGCAGTTGACCAAAAAGTTCGGTGATTTCGCCGCCACCGATCAGGTCAGTTTCCAAGTGCGGCGTGGTGAGATTTTCGGCTTACTGGGGCCGAACGGCGCCGGAAAATCCACCACCTTCAAGATGATGTGCGGATTGCTGACGCCCACGGCGGGTAAAGCGCTGGTGCTGGGTATGGATCTGAAAGCCAGTTCCGGCAAGGCGCGTCAACATTTAGGCTACATGGCGCAAAAGTTCTCGCTGTACGGCAATCTGACGGTTGAACAGAACCTGCGTTTCTTCTCCGGCGTCTATGGTCTGTCGGGTAAGGCCAGGCGCGATAAAATGGCGGAAATGACCGAAGCGTTCAATTTCAGCCCCATCTACCGTCAAACGCCCGACGACTTGCCGTTAGGGTTTAAACAACGACTGGCATTGGCGTGCGCGCTGATGCATGAGCCGGATATCCTGTTTCTGGATGAGCCGACTTCCGGCGTCGATCCCCTCACCCGCCGGGAATTCTGGATACACATCAATGGCATGGTAAACCGTGGCGTAACCGTGATGGTTACTACCCACTTTATGGATGAGGCCGAATATTGCGACCGTATCGGGTTGGTTTATCACGGCAAACTTATTGCCAGCGGAACGCCGGATGATTTAAAGCAGCAGGCCGCCAGCGACGAAACGCCAGCCCCGACCATGGAGCAGGCCTTCATTACCCTGGTACAGAATTATGATCAGGAGGCGAAAAATGGCTAACCCGCGCAGCGATTCTCATTTTTCCTGGCGTCGTCTGCGCGCCCTGTGCCTGAAAAAAACCCGCCAGATCCTGCGCGATCCCAGTAGCGGACTGATCGCGGTGGTGATCCCGCTGCTATTGTTATTTATCTTTGGCTACGGCATTAATCTGGATTCCAGTCGTCTGCATGTCGGGATACTGATGGAGCAGCAAAGCGAGGATGCCCGTAATCTGGCGAACGCTTTCGCCGCGTCCCCGTTCATCGAACCCACGATCAGCGATAACCGGCAACAACTGATCCAGATGATGCAATCCGGCGACATTCGCGGTCTGATCGTCATTCCCAATGATTTCGCCGAACGCATGGCCCGCCCCGCGTCGCAAGCACCGCTGCAAGTGATCACCGACGGCAGCGAACCCAATACCGCCAATTTCGTGCGCGGCTATGCCGAGGGCATCTGGCTTATCTGGCAGCAACAACGCGCCAGCGATCAGGGTGAGGAATTCGTGCAACTGATTGAGGTGCAGCCGCGTTACTGGTTTAACCCGGCGGCCATCAGCCAGCATTTTATTATCCCCGGCGCCATTACCATTATCATGACGGTGATTGGCGCGATCCTCACCTCGCTGGTGATCGCCCGCGAATGGGAGCGCGGCACCATGGAAGCCCTGCTTTCCACGCAGATCACCCGTAGTGAATTGCTGCTGGCGAAACTGATCCCTTACTATTTTCTTGGCATGTTCGCCTTGGTGCTGTGTATTCTGGTGTCAACGTTCCTATTGGCTGTCCCCTATCGCGGTTCGCTGCTAATCCTGTTTGGCATCAGCAGCCTGTTTCTCGCCAGTACGCTGGGGATGGGATTGCTGATCTCCACCTTGACGAGAAATCAGTTCAATGCCGCCATGGTGTCGCTCAACGCCGCTTTCCTGCCCGCCATTATGCTGTCAGGGTTTATTTTTGAAATTGACAGCATGCCCGCGCCAGTGCGCGTCGTGTCTTACCTCATTCCCGCCCGTTATTTCGTCAGCACGCTGCAAACCCTGTTTCTGGCTGGCGACATCAGCAGCGTGTTGTTGGTCAACCTGCTGTTTCTTATCGCTTCAGCCATCGTCTTTATCGGCCTCACCGCCTGGAAAACCCGGCGCAGACTGGATTAGGGAGCTTGCATGTTTCATCGTCTGTGGACATTAATCATCAAAGAGTTACAGTCGCTGTTGCGTGAACCGCAAACCCGAACGATTTTGATTCTGCCGGTGATTTTTCAGGTTTTGCTGTTCCCGTTCGCCGCCACGCTGGATGTGACGAACGCCACCATCGAGATTTACAACGAAGATAACGGTCACGCCTCGATTGAACTGACCCAGCGCTTCGCCAACGCACAATCTTTTTCCAGGGTGATGTTGCTGCATAGCGCGCAGGACATCGCTCCAACGCTGGACAATCAGAAAGCGCTGCTGATCATTCGTTTTCCACCACAGTTTTCCCGCGCTATCGTCAGCGGCAACCAGACTACATTGCCGGTTATTCTGGATGGCCGCCGTTCAAACAGCGCCCAAATCGCCGCCAATGATGTGCAGCAAATCGTGCGTGATTATCAGTTGGAATTGCTGGGCAGCCAGCCGAAACAAAATAATAGCGAACTGGTTATTCGTCACTGGTACAACCCGAATCTTGATTACAAATGGTTCGTGGTGCCGTCATTGATCGCCATGATCACCACCATCGGCGTATTGATTGTAACGGCGCTGTCCGTCGCGCGTGAACGCGAGCAAGGGACGCTGGAACAGCTTCTGGTTTCTCCGCTGTCAACCTGGCAGATATTTGTCGGCAAAGCGGTTCCCGCCCTGTTCGTCGCCACGTTTCAGGCCACCATCGTGCTGCTGGCGGGCATATTCGCCTTCCAGATCCCTTTCGCCGGTTCGCTGTTGCTGTTTTACGCCGCCATGCTGATATATAGTCTGTCGCTGGTGGGATTCGGCCTGCTGATTTCATCGCTGTGCGCCACAAAACAGCAGGCGTTTATCGGCGTCTTTGTCTTTCTTATGCCCGCCATTCTGCTCTCCGGTTACATCTCGCCGGTGGAAAACATGCCGGCGTGGTTACAACAACTCACCTGGATCAATCCTATTCGCCACTTCACCGATATCACCAAGCAGATTTACCTGAAAGACGCGGATTTCACGATCATCTGGCGCAGTCTGTGGCCGTTACTGACGATCACCATCACCACCGGCAGCGCCGCCTATGCGATGTTCCGGCGCAATATTGCGTAAAAGTCCATATTAAGGCCTTATCTGGACATCGATCTTTGGCTCAGCTAAGTTTACGTTCAGCATTCACGCTAAATAGTGTGATTGGCATGCTTTTATTCAGTACCAGGCAAAGTATCAGAGAGGCATTATTGCGCTATTGCTTACGCAAAGAATAAATTTGCGCAAAGCGTAAGTTACGAAAAACAAAAATCCCCCGGCAACTCACGTTACCGGAGGATTGAGGAAACCAAACCAGACGGTTTAGCGGCGGTTGCCGAAGATACGCAGCAGCATCAGGAACAGGTTGATGAAATCCAGATACAGCGTCAGGGCGCCGACGATGGAATATTTACGGAAATTATCCTTATCGTCCACGGATAACGCTTCACCGATACGTTTCAGTTTCTGCGTGTCATAGGCGGTCAATCCCACAAACACCACCACGCCGATATACGTCACCACCCACATCAGCGCTTCGCTTTTCAGCCACAGATTCACCAGCGAGGCCAGCACAATTCCAATCAACGCCATAAACAACATGCTGCCCAAACCGCTCAGATCGCGTTTGGTGGTGTAACCGTACAGACTCATGGCGCCAAACATCCCGGCGGTGATAACAAAGGTACTGGCGATGGACTCACCGGAATACATGATGAAAATGCTGGAAATCGTCAGTCCGGTCAGGGCGGAGTACAGCATAAAGAGTTTGGTCGCCACGCCGCCGCTCAGCCGCTGCACCATGCCGGAAATCACAAACACCAGACCCAGTTGCGCGATAATCAGACCAAAAAAGGTAATCTGACTGGAGAAAACAAAATTCAGCACCGCTGGCGTGTTGGCGGCATACCAGGAAACGAACGCCGTCAACAGCAACCCGCAAGTCATCCAGCCATAGACCTGCGCCATATAAGCCTGAAGGCCGGATTGAGCGCGTTCAACAATCGAATCATTTGAGCGTGGATACCTGTCCATGATTTTACCTTTGAATTACGTTTATACATAAGGGACATCTCGTCCCGCCTGTGTTCATCCTAACACATAAATGTCGGTTCAGCCGCCGCCGGACCAGCGCGCCGCCGCCTGTTTGTCGCTGTCGCGCGCGTCGATCCAGCGTTCTCCCTGTGGCGTCGCTTCCCTTTTCCAGAACGGCGCACGGGTCTTCAAATAGTCCATAATGAATTGCGCCGCGTCAAAGGCATCTCGGCGATGGGCGGCGCTGACGCCGACAAACACGATCTCCTCGCCGGGATAGAGCGCGCCGATCCGGTGGATGACGCTCGCACGCGGCAGCGCCCAACGTTCACGCGCCAGCGCGACAATCTCCGCCAGCGCTTTTTCCGTCATGCCGGGATAGTGTTCCAGCGTCAACGCGCTGACATCGGCAGCCAGATTGTGGTTGCGCACTTTGCCGGTGAAGGTGACGACCGCGCCATCTTCTTCGCATTGCGCCAGCCACTGATATTCATCACCGACGTTAAAGCAGGCTTCGCCGACGCGAATACGGGTTTCCGTCATCGTCATCCTCCCGTCACCGGCGGGAAAAAGGCGACTTCATCGCCATCCTGTAGCGGATGGTGCATCTCCACTAGCGATTGATTGACCGCCGCCAGCAACTTGCCGGACTCCAGCGCCAACGCCCAGCGGGAACCACGCAGACACAGCGCCTGCCGTAACGCCTCAACCGTCGCGTACCCGGCGGGCAAGACGAGCTTATCCGTCTCGGTCAATTCCCGTACCTGGGCGAAAAACAGGACATTAATCATCACGCCTCCGCCTGAAAATCCCCGGATTTGCCGCCGCTTTTCGCCAGCAGACGCACCGGGCCGATCACCATGTCTTTTTGTACGGCTTTGCACATGTCATAAATCGTCAGCGCCGCCACCGATGCCGCCGTCAGCGCTTCCATCTCCACGCCGGTTTTACCGGTCAGGCGGCATAGCGACTCGATACGCACCCGGCTATGCTCAGGTTGCGCCTCCAGCCCGACCGCCACTTTACTGAGCAGCAGCGGATGACAAAGCGGGATCAGTTCCCAGGTGCGCTTCGCCGCCTGAATACCGGCAATCCGGGCGGTGGCGAAGACATCGCCTTTATGGTGACTGCCATCCATAATCATCGCCAGCGTCTGCGGCGCCATTTCAACAAAGGCTTCCGCCCTGGCTTCACGCACCGTTTCCGCTTTGGCGGAAACATCCACCATCGATGCTTCGCCAGCGGCGTTAATATGGGTTAATTGTGGTTGTGACATTTTAGGTTGTGGCATCGTTAAACTAACTTTTTCAGATGAGGATAAAAGTTGCAGGGCTTTTGCCGCGCATCCAGTTGATCCTGAATGATACGCTCCCAGGCGGAATGACAAGCGCGGGTTGAACCCGGCATGGCGAAAATCGCCGTCTGATTGGCCAGCCCCGCCGTCGCTCTGGATTGCAATGTGGCGGTGCCGATATCTTCATACGACACCATGCGGAACAGTTCGCCAAAGCCGGCGATTTCGCGGTCGAATAATACGCCGACCGCCTCCGGCGCCTGATCGCCGGGGGTCAATCCGGTGCCGCCGTTAATCAGAATGACCTGCACATCGTCACTGGCGATCCAGGTCGAAACCTGCGCTCTGATCTGATATCGATTCTCTTTGACGATAGCGCTGGCGATAATACGGTGTCCGGCGGACTGCGCGGCTTCACGCAGGTAATCGCCAGACGTTTCATCGGTTTGCGTGCGATGATCAGACACGGTGAGCACCGCAATATTGAGAGGAATAAATTCGCTGCTGACTTTACTCATACCAGACTCCTGACGGATAGACGTTGCGGGGCGCTTAGCCACCAATAAACGACAGATTCTGCGTGATGCCACTGTTGCCCTGATGCAGGAAGTGGGTCTGTTTCTTGGCGGTCAAGCCGCCGGAAATACGCATTTTCAATGCTTCCCGTTGCTCATCGTCCGCCATCAGGTCACGCAGTTGGATCCCCTTGTCGCCAAACAGACAAAGATGCAGGTTGCCGATGGCCGACACCCGCAGGCGATTACAACTCAGGCAGAAATCTTTCTCATAAGGCATAATCAGCCCGATTTCGCCTTGATAGTCGGCATGGCGGAATACCTGCGCCGGGCCGTCGCTGCGTCCGCGCGCCTGCGGCTCCCAGCCTTGCCGCAACAGGCGCTGGCGGATCACGTCGCCGGAAATATGGTGTTTTTTGAACAACGCGCCGACCTCGCCGGTTTCCATCAGTTCGATGAAACGCAATTGAATCGGACGATGTTTGATCCAGGCCAAAAAATTTTGCAAACTGGTATCGTTGACATCGCGCATCAATACGGTATTCACCTTGACGCGGGTGAAACCGCAGGCAAACGCGGCGTCGATGCCGTCCATAACCTGCCGAAAATTATCCTGCCCGGTAATGGCGTGAAACTGACGCGCGTCCAGACTGTCGACGCTGACGTTCAGTGCGGTCAGACCGGCCTCGCGCCATCGCGCGACATCACGCGCCAGACGATAGCCATTGGTGGTCACCGCCAGCGTGCGGATCGCCGGATTTTCGCGGATCGCGGCAATGATATCGACAAAATCACGCCGCAGAGAAGGTTCTCCGCCGGTAAGACGGACTTTCTCCGTGCCAAGTTCCGCAAACGCACGGCTGACGCGACGAATTTCATCGAGTGATAAGAAATGATGGGGATTGTTGCCATTCGGCTGATAGCCATCCGGCAAACAATAGCGACAACGAAAGTTGCAGACATCAGTTATCGACAGGCGCAAATAGTAAAACTTGCGCGCAAACGCATCAGTCAGTTGACTCACCATAAACACCTTACCAAATACGGGAGATGCAGGCGTTTCCACCACGCACCCTGGCGACCATTCGGTCACGGCCAGAGCGCCGTATCATGCGTCGTCAACGCATCACTTAGGCGCCAAGGCTAGGAGTTTGATTCCTGAGGACACATCGGCAAATAAGCCCGGCACATGCGCCACAGAGATCGTGATTTGCTTGATTAGTTTACCGCCGATTATGGCCGGCAGTCACTTAAAAAACCGGTATATAAATAAATATATAACGATTTTTCAATAATTTATGCTGAATCAGCATACGGTAAAAGCGGCAGCATAAATTGTCTAAAATCATATCAGAAGAAGGATTTTTCGCCTTTTAAGCAAAAATCGGCTACCTTACCGGCAGCAACGAGCGTTTCATTTCCGCTATCATTTCTGTTCAGGCTTTCAGCACTTAAGGATTACTATGCGCAATCGCCTGTTGGCCGACCTTGACCGGGTTGTCGCCCTTGGCGGCGGACACGGATTAGGCCGTGTCCTGTCTTCCCTCTCATCTCTGGGATCACGGCTGACAGGCATTGTGACGACCACAGACAACGGCGGTTCGACCGGTCGGCTCCGTCGCTCGGAAGGCGGCATCGCCTGGGGCGATACCCGCAACTGTCTGAATCAGTTGATTACCACTCCCAGCATCGCCTCCGCGATGTTTGAGTACCGATTTAATGGCAGCGGCGAACTGGCTGGTCATAATTTGGGCAATCTGATACTGAAAGCGCTCGATGATCTGAGCGTTCGTCCGCTCGAAGCAATCAATCTGGTGCGGAATCTGTTGAAAGTGGACGCCTTTCTGATCCCCATGTCTGAACAGCCGGTGGATTTGCAGGCCACGGATGAGCAGGGGAACCCGGTTTATGGCGAAGTCGCCATCGATCTGTTATTGACCTTGCCGCAGGAACTGACGCTATTCCCGCCTGTGCCGGCGACACAGGAAGCCCTGAGCGCGATCGCGCAAGCCGACCTGATTCTGATCGGCCCCGGCAGTTTTCTGACCAGCCTGATGCCGCTGTTGCTGCTGCCCGATCTGGCGCGAGCGTTGCGCCGCACGCAGGCGCCGATGGTTTATATCGACAATTTGGGCAGAGAACAGAGTCAGGCCGCCGCCAGATTGTCGCTGCGGGAAAAACTGGATCTGATGGAAGAAAAGATTGACCGCCAGGCGATCGACGCCGTTATCGTCAGTCCGAACACGGACGTCAGCCAGATAGATGATCGTTTGGTGGCGCAGCAAGCGCTGGACGCGGCGGATGTGCCGCATCATCACGACCGTCAATTACTGCATCAGGCGATAGAGAGCGTGCTGCAAAAGCTGGGATGATTAATCCCGTAGCCAAGGCGTATATGTTACGCCCACCAGCATCCCTTCCGGGCTGAGAAAGCGCGTCACCTTTTGACCCCAAGGCTCCAGACGATTCTCCACCAACAGCGGATAGCCTTGATCTTTGATAGCCTGCGTCGCCTGCGCCATATCGCTCACTTCAAACTCCAGCCAACTTTGCGGCACAGGTAGCTCGGTCGGCCACTGCTCCCGACCAAAACAGGATTCGCTGGCTTGTTCGAGCGGCCAGAGGGCAAAGTGTTTTACGCCATCCAGCGCATCCGTAACCAGATAATCACGGTTACCCTCCAACGGCTTCAATGGCAGAGCAAGTGTTTCGACATAAAACGAATAACCCGTCGGAACCGATTTTACGATGGGGCCAAAGCCTGCGATAAATAACACATGTACACCAGGGATTTCGCTATCCATAAATCACCTCTCAAAATATTTCCACTCACGACGGTTATCAGGAAGCGGCGATAAACTGCGCACGCAATGCCTGCACTTCGTCACGCAGTTGGGCGGCTTCTTCAAATTCCAGGTTCTGCGCGTGCGTCATCATTCTGCTTTCAAGTTCGCGAATTTTCTGCTCCAGCGCCTTCGGCGTCAGCAAGGCATAGCTGGCTGACGGTTCAGCGGCTTTCTTACCGCGTCCTCTGCCCTTGCCGTGAACCGACTGACCGATTTGCAGAATATCCCCGATTTTTTTGTTTAACCCTTGCGGCACAATGCCGTGTTCCAGATTGTAAGCCTGTTGTTTTTCACGGCGACGCTCGGTTTCGCTGATGGCGCGCGCCATTGACGGCGTGATTTTATCGCCGTACAGAATCGCCTTGCCGTTCAGATTACGCGCCGCACGGCCAATAGTCTGGATCAGGGAACGCTCCGAACGCAGGAAGCCTTCTTTGTCGGCATCCAGAATCGCCACCAACGAGACTTCCGGCATGTCCAGACCTTCCCTCAGCAGGTTGATCCCCACCAGCACATCAAATTCGCCCAGCCGCAAATCACGGATGATCTCCACACGTTCGACAGTATCGATATCCGAATGCAGGTAACGCACGCGCTCGCCGTGCTCTTCCAGATATTCGGTTAAATCTTCCGCCATGCGCTTGGTCAGCGTGGTCACCAGCACGCGCTCCTTCACCGCGACGCGCAAACGTATTTCGGACAACAGGTCATCCACCTGGGTGGCGACCGGACGCACCTCAAGCAGCGGGTCCAACAGGCCGGTAGGCCGCACCACCTGATCGATCACTTCGCCGCCGGATTTTTCCATCTCGTAGTTGCCGGGCGTGGCGGAAACGTAAATCGTCTGCGGGGCCAGCGCCTCAAACTCATCGAATTTCATCGGACGGTTATCCAGTGCGGAAGGCAGGCGGAAACCATACTCCACCAACGTCTCCTTACGCGCCCGGTCGCCACGGTACATCCCGCCAATCTGCGGGATCGTCACGTGGGATTCATCCACCACCAGCAATCCATCGGCCGGCAGGTAGTCAAAGAGCGTCGGCGGCGCCTCGCCGGGACCGCGCCCGGACAGAAAGCGCGAGTAGTTTTCAATACCAGAGCAATAACCCAGTTCGTTCATCATTTCCAGATCGAACTGCGTGCGCTGGCTGAGACGCTGCTCTTCCACCAGCTTATCGTTCGCCAGCAGCACCTTGCGGCGTTCCGCCAGTTCAATCTTGATATCTTCCATCGCCTGTAAAATACGCTCGCGCGGCGTCACGTAGTGCGTTTTAGGATAAATAGTATAACGCGGCATGGTCTGAATCACTTGCCCAGTGAGTGGATCAAATAGCGATAGCCGTTCGACTTCTTCATCGAACAGTTCGACGCGCAGCGCCACATCATCCGATTCGGCAGGAAAGATGTCGATCACTTCGCCCCGCACGCGGAAAGTGCCGCGCTGAAACGCCTGATCGTTGCGGGTATACTGCAATTCCGCCAGCCGCCGTAAAATTGCGCGCTGGTCAATCAGCATCCCCTGCGTCAGATGCAGCATCATTTTCAGATAGAGATCGGGATCGCCCAGACCGTAAATCGCCGACACTGAAGCCACCACCACCACGTCGCGGCGTTCCAATAACGCTTTGGTCGCCGAAAGACGCATTTGCTCAATGTGTTCATTCACCGATGCGTCTTTCTCGATAAAGGTATCAGAGCTTGGCACATATGCTTCAGGCTGGTAATAGTCGTAGTAAGAGACGAAGTATTCCACCGCGTTATCGGGGAAAAACGCTTTCATTTCGCCATACAACTGCGCGGCCAGCGTCTTGTTCGGCGCCAGGATCATGGTGGGACGGTTCAAATCCGCGATCACATTGGCGATAGTGAACGTTTTGCCGGAACCGGTTACGCCCAGCAGCGTCTGATGCGCCAGCCCATCTTCCAGCCCCTCCTCCAAACGGCGAATGGCCTCAGGCTGATCGCCTGCCGGTTTAAATTCGGATTTCAGTTTAAAGACTTTACTCATAGTTAAACACGCTACTCATGAATGGGCGGTCAAATGACAAGCGAATGGGACGGTCTGAGCCTTTTAACCCAGCGACTTTTCACTGTATCAATTATGGGAATCAAACGCAGACTTTACTAGCGGCATAATACTGGATATAAAAACAGCATCAAGAAAATTATTGCTCTGCTGGATGATGATGAAACTCATTAATTGACTAGCACATTCAGGCACGAACCGCCAGCCATTATCAGTATTATTTATCCCCAGTTTTACAATTTCTGTAACGTAAAAGAATGACCCTTGCCGTTAATTTATGCAACGATGCCCCAACCTGCATCAAGAGACTTGATTTTAATCAACACCATGATTTTTATTGAATTAATTAAAAAGCAGAGAATAACGTCAACCTGGCGAAAACCCGCGTCCGCTCTCGTCTGGCGCGATTTTTCTGTCTCTAATGCACACAGTTATCCACAGAAATGGTGGATAACTCCCACAACCCCGCATCCGGGCTGAGTTGCTGAAACACTACGTTCATCCTTGATGACGACTGAAATGGATTTTTCTCACCTTCTTTGTACGATTTATCTTATCAGTATAGATTGAAAAATGCTAAAAACGCTCTCTGCTATGCAGGCGGTTAATCCAATCGCGACAGATCAAGATATCGCCCTAAATCCTGTTGCAATGGCGCCGTCAAATGTGGAATTTCACCCAACAGCGGGGCGGATAGACGCTGCCGCAAACTGCTCAGATATTCTTGATGCCGCTTGCCTGGCGGCATGACGTCGTTGGCGATCCAGCCACGCAACGTCAATCCCGAATGCGTAATCACGCTGGCGGTCAATAACGCATGATTAATGCAGCCCAGCTTAATCCCGACCACCAGAATGATCGGCAATTGCTCCCGGCTGACCCAATCGGCAAAGGTTGCCTGTTGCGACAGCGGCGTAAACCAACCGCCGGCACCTTCCACCAGCAACCAGTCGGCCTGCGTCTCCAGCCTGCGCAAACCGGCGGACAGCGCAGCCAGATGAATTGGCCGCCGCTCCTCGACGCTGATAATGTGCGGCGATGTCGGTTCGACAAACGCCATCGGATTCACCGCCTGATAATCGAGCGGCACGCTGCTGTTGGCCTGAAGCGCTAATGCGTCGCTGTTGCGCACGCCCGCAGGGGTGATGTCGCAGCCGGAGGCGACCGGCTTATAGCCCGCGGTTCGATACCCGGCCTGATGCGCGGCCTGCAACAAGGCGCAACTGGCGATGGTCTTGCCGACTTCCGTGTCCGTACCGGTGACGAACCAGCGTTTAATCACGATAAATCACCCCGTAAATCAAATGATAGCTGAGCGGATAACCTTCTGGCCGACGCGGATAGACCGCCGAAAACCCGTTGAGACGGGACCGGCTGAGCAATCCCGGCGCGCGCCCCTGCTGTAACCAGGTCGCCCCAATGCCTTTCAACGATTTCATTAAGTTCAGCACATCCGGGAAATAACAGGTGATACACTCCTGATGGAGTTGATGGCGATAAGGCTGACAGGCCGCCGCAATCGCCTCCGCCGGAAGAAAATGATTTACCCGCCGTGTGCCGTCCCACTGCGCCCAGGCCTGAGAAAGCTCATGCAGCGACCCCGCCGCCAGCGTGGAAAACGCGATGATCCCCGTCCTGCGCGTGACGCGGTACAACTCCGCCAGCGCACGGGGTAAATCATCACACCACTGGACTGCCAGATTGCTATAACTGATATCCACGCAGCCCGCGCCCAGCGGCAAGTGTTCAATATCCCCTTGCACGTAACATTCCGCCGCCCGCTGCTCGCGGGCATAGGCCAACATGGTCGGCGAAAGATCCAATGCGGTAACGTGCTTCCCCTGCCGTTGCCAATGCCGGCTGAAATAACCGGTGCCGCAACCCGCATCCAGAACCTGTATCCCGTTATGGGCCGGCATCAGGTCGAGCAGATGCTCCCCGCTGGCGCGCTGCACGTCGGCAAAACGATCGTAACTGGCCGCCGCCCGGCCAAAGGCCTGCGCAATCGCGTGTTTATGGTCGATGTCAGTGAACATGATGCAATACCGTCAGCAGTCGTTCGATATCTTCCGGCTGATGCGCCGCCGTTAACGTAATACGTAAACGCGCGCTGCCGGACGGCACGGTGGGCGGGCGCATCGCACTCACCCACAACCCTTGTTCACGCAACGCCGCCATTAACGCCAGCGCGCGCCCATTCTCCCCCACCACCAGCGGCTGGATGGCGCTCCGCGAATCCATCAATGAGTACGGCGAGCCTGAAAAACCGGCGTGGAAGCGGGTAATATGGCGTTGCAACGCCTCCCGCCGCGCCGGTTCGTTGCGGATACAGTGTATTGCGGCGCTCAGTGCGCACGCCTGCGGCGCGGGCATGGACGTGCTGTAAATCAGATGACGGGCGAACTGTAAGAAATATTCCGCCAGCGGTTCATCACACAATACGGCGGCGCCGCTGACGCCGAAAGCCTTGCCGAACGTCACAATCAGCAACTCCGGTTTTACCCCCTGCTGCCAACAGCTTCCACGGCCTTCTTCTCCCAACACGCCAATACCGTGGGCATCATCCACCATCAGCCATGCGCCGTGCGCAATTGCTTGCGCGTGCAATTGCGCTAACGGCGCCGTATCACCGTCCATACTGAAGACGCCTTCGGTCACCACCAGCGTTTGGCCTTCTACGGGTTTCGCCAGCAAGTGTTGCAGGCTAGCCGCCTGATTATGCCGAAAACGCCGTAGCTCAGCCGGTGAATGCGCCGCCGCTTCCAGCAAAGACGCATGACTCAGCTTATCCGCCAGAATGCGATCGCCTGTCTGAGTCAACGCCGCCACCACCGCCTGATTAGCCGCGTAGCCGGAAATAAACAGCAGCGCGCGCGGATAACCGAGCCAGTCGGCCAACTGCGTTTCCAGTACGGCATGCGCATCGGTATAACCCGTCACATGACCGGAACCGCCGCTGCCCACGCCGTATTGCGCCGCGCCTTGCTGCCAGGCGCGGATAATCTCAGGGTGATGGCTTAACCCCAGATAGTCATTACTGGAAAAATTAAGATAACAGCGCCCGCCCTGCATCAGCCAACGCCCGCTGCCACCCTGATTAATCTGGCGCTGGCGATACGCATCATCCTGCCGCCTCTGCGCCAACGCCTGTTCAATACGCGTTTGCCAACTCATCGCTCATCGCTCCGCGCGAGTAGCCGCGGCCCGGTTTTAAACCGCGGCATTATAGAATTGCTCGCTGTCGCCATGAGTCAGTTGCTGCGTCAGCCGCTGCCGCTGTTGGTTGTCACCGTATTCGACGTCGGTCTGCTGCGGGTTCAGCCCCAGCTTGCGGAATAACGCCAGATCCTTGTCTTCTTTCGGGTTCGGCGTGGTTAACAGCTTGCAACCATAGAAAATGGAGTTGGCGCCCGCCATAAAGCACATGGCCTGTGTTTGTTCATTCATCTGTTCGCGCCCGGCGGATAGCCGCACATAAGAAGAGGGCATCATGATGCGCGCGACGGCGATGGTGCGGATAAAATCAAACGGATCGACATCGTCGTTATCGGCCAGCGGCGTGCCTTTTACTTTGACCAGCATGTTAATCGGCACGCTTTCCGGCGGCGTCGGCAGGTTGGCGAGTTGCACCAGCAACCCGGCCCGATCGCGCACCGTCTCACCCAGTCCGACAATCCCGCCGGAGCATACCTTGATCCCGGCGTCACGTACCTTATCCAGCGTATCCAACCGTTCCTGATAGCTGCGCGTGGTGATGATGTTGCCGTAGAATTCCGGCGAGGTATCCAGGTTGTGGTTATAAAAATCCAGCCCCGCGCCGGCCAGACGCTGCGCCTGATCGCCGTTCAACGCGCCAAGCGTCATGCAGGTTTCCATACCCAGTGCTTTGACGCCCTGCACCATCCGCTCCAGATAAGGCATGTCGCGCTCATGGGGATTTTTCCATGCCGCGCCCATACAGAAGCGGGTCGAACCGGCCGCTTTTGCCTGGCGCGCCGATTCCAGCACTTGCTCCACCTGCATCAGCCGTTCCGTTTCAATCCCGGTGCGATAACGGGAACTTTGCGGACAATATTTACAATCTTCGGGACAAGCGCCGGTTTTTATCGATAACAGCGTACTGACCTGCACCTGACGGGGATCGAAGTGCTGGCGATGTACTTGCTGGGCTTCAAACATCAGTTCCAGAAACGGTTTATTGAATAGCTTTTGTGCTTGCTCAAGCGTCCAGTAAATTCGGTCAGCCATTTCAGCTTCTCCAAAATAAAAACGTTTCGTCAGTTTAAATTAACCCGATATACTGTCAACCAAATAGAATTAAATTTGGTTGACATAAGATCATCATGACCCCGGAAGACTTAGCTTTTGATCAGCGCCATATCTGGCATCCATATACGTCAATGACGCAGCCTCTGCCCTGTTATCCGGTGGTGTCGGCCAATGGCGTCGAACTGCAACTGGATGACGGACGGAAACTGATCGATGGCATGTCATCCTGGTGGGCGGCTATCCACGGTTATAATCATCCGGTCATTAATCAAGCGGTTGAGCGGCAACTGGCTTGTATGTCGCACGTCATGTTCGGCGGGATCACCCATCCGGCGGCCATTGCGCTGTGCCGTCAGTTGGTTGACGTCACCCCGGTCGGACTGGAGTGCGTGTTTCTGGCTGACTCAGGTTCCGTTGCCGTTGAAGTGGCGATGAAGATGGCGCTGCAATACTGGCAGGCGCGCGGCGCCGTGCGGCAGCGCTTTCTCACCCTGCGCCACGGCTATCATGGCGATACCTTTGGCGCAATGTCGGTTTGCGATCCGCACAACGCCATGCACAGCCTGTATCAGGGGTATCTTCCTCAACATTTGTTTGTGGCTGCGCCGCAGTGTGGTTTTGATGCCGACTGGCAGGATGAGGACATTGCGCCATTGCGAACCATGCTGGCCGAACAGTCGCACACGATCGCCGCCGTCATTCTCGAGCCGATCGTTCAGGGGGCGGGCGGTATGCGCTTTTATCATCCAACCTACCTGCGACAGGTGCGTGAGCTATGCGAGCAGCATGGCGTGTTGCTGATAGCGGATGAAATTGCCACCGGGTTTGGTCGTACCGGTAAGCTGTTCGCCTGCGAACACGCAGCGATCACCCCGGATATTCTCTGTCTGGGGAAAGCGCTGACCGGCGGTTATATGACATTATCCGCCACCTTGACCACCCGCACGGTAGCCGAAATCATCAGCAACGGCGCGGCAGGCTGCTTTATGCACGGCCCGACCTTTATGGGCAACCCGCTGGCCTGCGCCGCCGCCAACGCCAGCTTGTCGTTGCTGGCGGAAAATCGCTGGCAACGGCAGGTAACGGCGATTGAGCAACAATTGCGCCAGGCGCTGTCCCCGTTCGCCGCCTCCGAACTGGTCGCCGATGTGCGGGTGTTGGGCGCAATCGGTGTTGTGGAAACCCGCCGCCCGGTAAATATGGCGCGACTGCAACGTTTTTTTGTTGAACGAGGCGTGTGGCTGCGTCCCTTCGGCAAACTGATTTATCTGATGCCGCCATTTATTATCCAGCCTGAGGATTTGCGCAAATTAACGGATGCCATTGGCGTCGCCTTGAACGACGAACGTTTATTTCAATAAATGCTTTCAAGGCGACGCGTTTATCTCGGTCGCCGCCTTGAAATAAAGAGCCACGAATTTATTGTATAGATGGGTGCACACTTATAATTAATATTACTGTTATGCAGACGCCAGTATTATCGCCATCATGATTTTAAATATATTTAAATTATAAAAAGAACCAAAACAATCAATTTAAATAAATTATTAATATAAATTAAGTAATTATTTAAACACCACAAAAACCCTCCCCTGATAATATAAATCAATCATTGTATTGAAAATACTATGGACAGTTACCAAGTCCGTGGGAAATTCCTCATGGCTTCCCCCCAAAGCATAATATTTAAAAAGGAGATTTTTATGCTTACCATCAATAGGCCCGTATTATCCTCTTTTCGCGCATTACTTCCGATGCTCATCGCAACGTCATTATTTTCCCCATTGACGGCTTCCGCCGTCAGTTCATCAAAAGACGCGGATAAAATTTTTTTTGAGGATAATAAATATTACGTTTTCAATAACGTTTGGGGTAAAGACAAAGTAGAAAACTGGCAACAAACCATTTTTTATGACAAGGCTTCCAGCATGGGATGGAACTGGGATTGGCCGAGCAATACCTCTGATGTCAAAGCTTATCCTTCGCTGGTCAGCGGCTGGCACTGGACCGCTGGCTATACCGCCAATAGCGGCCTGCCGGTGAAACTATCCAGCGGTAAGCATATTACCACCCAGGTCGCCTACTCAATTGAAGCCACCGGCACTTACAATGCCGCCTATGACATCTGGTTCCATACCACGGCCAAAGCCAACTGGGATTCCACCCCGACCGATGAGTTGATGATCTGGTTAAATAGTACCAATGCCGGGCCTGCTGGCGAATATGTTGAAACCGTCAATCTGGGCGGCAGCAGTTGGAAAGTGTTTAAAGGATGGATAAACGCGGGCGACGGCAAAGGCTGGAACGTCTTCTCTTTTGTTCGCACCGCTAATACCAACAATGCGTCGATCAATATTCGCCATTTTACCAACTATCTGGTCGATAGGAAAAATTGGATGGGCAATGAAAAATATGTCAGTAGCGTTGAATTCGGCACCGAAATCTTTGGCGGCGACGGACAAATCAACATCAGCGAATGGCGCGTTGACGTGAAATAACCGGCCTTTCCCTGGTTCAACCCCGCCATCTATGCCCGTAACGCGGGGTTGAACCGTCGCACAGCCCCGGTTAAATAAACATCGCTTCCGCCTTACCGTCCTAAAATTCGTGATCTGTGGCACGCTAATTATATTAGCGCTATGATAGCCCCTTCCGTTAATCAGGAATTTCCCATGCGTAATACGATCACACTGTGCTGGCAGTATTTACGCGCTTTCGCATTGATTTATCTTTGCTTGATGGCAGGCAATGCGATATCCGCGTTATTACCGCTAACCATCCCCGGCAGCATCATTGGTATGCTGATTCTGTTCTCACTTCTTGCCTCGCAAATCTTACCCGCTCAATGGGTGAAACCTGGTTGCCATCTGTTCATCCGCTATATGGCGTTGCTGTTTGTACCGATTGGCGTGGGGGTGATGAATTATTATGACCTGCTTAGCCAACAGTTCGGCCCGATTGTCGTTTCCTGTCTTATCAGCACATTTATCGTCATGATCATCGTCGGTTTCAGCACGCAGATCATGCAACGCGAAAAAATCATTGTGGACAACCTGTTGCAAGGTAAGGATAAAGAATAATGTTGGTCTATCTGTGGTGGTCCCTGCCACTGACTCTGTTCGTTTTTTTCGCCGCGCGAAAACTGGCGATCTGGACCCAGAAGCCGTTGCTGAATCCGTTGCTGATTTCAATGGTGATTATCATTCCGCTGCTGCTGTTACTGAATATTCCTTACGATCACTATTTCAAGGGCAGTGAAATACTCAACGATCTGCTGCAACCAGCGGTGGTCGCGCTGGCGTTTCCCCTATATGAGCAGCTTCACCAAATCCGCGCCCGCTGGAAATCCATCATCAGCGTTTGTTTTATCGGCAGCGTGGCCGCCATTGTGTCTGGTACGCTGGTCGCATTATGGATGGGCGCCACGCCGGAGATTGCCGCGTCGGTGTTGCCTAAATCCGTCACGACGCCCATTGCCATGGCTGTCGCCAGTTCCATCGGCGGTATTCCCGCGATCAGCGCCGTCTGCGTGATTTTCGTCGGCATTCTGGGCGCGGTGTTAGGACACAGCCTATTCGATCGCATCGGCATTAAAACCAAAGCGGCGCGCGGCCTGTCGATGGGAACCGCTTCTCATGCCCTGGGTACGGCGCGTTGCGCGGAAGTGGACTTTCAGGAGGGGGCGTTCAGTTCATTAGCGCTGGTTATTTGCGGGATTATCACCTCGTTGATCGCGCCTTTTATCTTCCCTGTTCTGCTAAGTTTTTTTAGCCAGTGACCGCGAGTGATGAGATTCGGGAAAACGGATCTCATCCATCGTAATGACTTATTAATATCGCCGAAAAAAATTTGATATAGTTCTCACAATTAATATTTATTATTCATATATTACATTCGCAAAGAGATATTTATCGCAATTTATTGCTATTCTGCGGCTTAATACCGATTTATTGACCAGTAAATAGAGTCAGCCAATATGCATCCACGATTTGATAGCGCGTTTCAGCAGTTATCCGCCAATTTGCAGTCCGCGCTTGCTCCGATCCTGAACCGATCTGATTTTTCCGCCATGTTGATGGCCGATGAAGTTGAACGGTTATGTCTGGCCGGTGAGATGGATCGCGATACGCTGGCGTTTGCTTTATTACCGCTGGCGGCGGCTTGCGCGCAGGCCGACATTTCACATTTTCAGGTCGGCGCTATCGCCCAGGGATTAAGCGGCAACCTTTATTTCGGGGCCAACATGGAGTTTACTCGCGTTCAACTCCAACAAACCGTACACGCCGAACAGAGCGCCATCGCCCATGCCTGGCTGCGCAATGAAACAGGGTTAAGTTCCGTTACGGTAAACTACACGCCGTGCGGTCACTGCCGACAATTCATGAATGAACTGAACAGCGCCTCAACACTGCGCATCCAATTGCCGGGACGTCAGCCCGCCTTGCTCAGCCACTATTTACCTGACGCCTTTGGCCCCGGCGATTTACACATTAAGACGCTATTGCTGGACGAGGTGGATCACGGCTATCGGCTGGAAAATGCGGATACATTAACGTTGCTCGCCCTAAATGCGGCCAACCGCAGTCATGCGCCTTATAGCCAGGCCATCAGCGGTATCGCGCTGGAAACGGTGAGCGGTCATCGCTACACTGGCCGTTATGCGGAAAACGCCGCCTTCAACCCCAGCCTGCCGCCGCTGCAAGCCGCTCTGAACCTGATGAATCTTGCCGGTGAAGCGCATACCGATATCCGTCGCGCCGCCCTTGTTGAGCGTAGAAATGTCGCCATCAGCCAGATGCCAATCACGCAATCCATGCTGTGCGAACTCGGCTGCAACGATATTATCCTGAGTTTTATTGACCAATAATAAGGAATGGTTTATTAGTTGAATCGATTCATCTTATTTTAATTACCCAGCGCAAGCCATCTGTAACTATTTTAATTAACAATTCCTGTACATATTTTCTGGGTAATTTAAGATCTGCTGAGCATTCTATTTATATCACCCGAATTCGTTTCTGTTACCCAAAGAGTAAAAAAGTCATGGAATTAGAATACGAAAGTAAACGTCCTCTCTACATCCCTTATGCTGGCCCAATATTGCTTGAATTTCCGTTGCTGAATAAAAACAGTGCTTTCACTGAAGAAGAACGCGCTGATTTTAACCTGCACGGCTTACTACCAGAAGCGGTTGAGACAATTGAAGAACAGGCCGAACGAGCCTGGCGTCAATACCAGGAATTCAAGAACGATATTGAAAAGCATGTCTATCTACGCAATATCCAGGATACCAACGAAACACTGTTCTACCGTTTGCTGGACGCTCATCTGAGCGAGATGATGCCAATCATCTATACGCCGACCGTGGGTGAAGCCTGTGAACACTTCTCCGATATCTATCGCCGTGCTCGCGGCTTGTTTATTTCCTACCCGAACCGCGCACATATCGACGACATGCTGCAAAACGCCACCAAACAGAATGTAAAAGTCATTGTCGTCACCGACGGTGAGCGTATTCTGGGTCTGGGCGATCAGGGCATCGGCGGGATGGGTATTCCAATCGGTAAGCTGTCGCTGTACACCGCTTGCGGTGGCATCAGTCCGGCTTACACCCTGCCGGTTGTTTTGGATGTGGGTACCAATAACCCGCAACGACTGAACGACCCGCTGTACATGGGCTGGCGTCATCCTCGTATTACCGATGACGACTATTACGAGTTCGTGGACGAATTTATTCAAGCCGTCAAACGCCGCTGGCCGGATGTGTTGTTGCAGTTTGAAGATTTCGCCCAGAAAAACGCCACCCCGCTGCTGAACCGCTATCGTGATGAAATCTGTAGCTTCAACGACGACATTCAGGGGACCGCCGCCGTCGCGCTGGGTAGCCTGATTGCCGCCAGCCGTGCGGCGGGCAGCCAGTTGCGCGATCAGACCGTGGTCTTCCTCGGCGCCGGTTCCGCCGGTTGTGGTATCGCCGAGCAGATTATTGCGCAGATGAAATCCGAAGGTTTGAGCGCAGATGAAGCGCGCGCCCGCGTGTTCATGGTTGACCGTTTCGGTCTGCTGACCGACAAGCTGCCGAATCTGCTCGACTTCCAGAGCAAGCTGGTGCAGAAAAGCGAGCGGTTGGCGAAGTGGGACGTCACCAGTGATGCCATCTCGTTGCTGGAAGTGGTCAGCAATGCCAAACCAACCATCCTGATCGGGGTATCCGGTCAGCCGGGCCTGTTCACGGAAGAAATTATCCGTGAAATGCACAGACACTGCGCACGTCCGATCGTTATGCCGCTGTCCAACCCCACGTCACGTGTGGAAGCCCGCCCGGAAGACATTATCCGCTGGACCGACGGCGCCGCGTTGGTCGCCACCGGCAGCCCGTTCAGCCCGGTAATCTATCAGGATAAGGTTTACCCGATCCCTCAGTGCAACAACTCGTTTATCTTCCCTGGTATTGGGTTAGGCGTGCTGGCCTCTGGCGCGAAACGTATTACCGACGGCATGTTGATGGCCGCCAGCCGCGCCTTGGCCGACTGCTCCCCGATGGCCACCAACGGTGATGGCGCGTTATTGCCGGATATCGCGGATATTCAGGAAGTGTCCAAACGCATCGCGCTGGAAGTGGGTAAAGCCGCACAGTTGCAGGGCGTCGCGGTAGTGACGTCGGGCGACGCGCTGGCGGATGCCATCGCACACAATTTCTGGCAACCGCAGTACCGTAACTACAAACGCACATCGTTCTAAGCAAGCCACATTGTAAAGCGTGACCAAAAAGCGCGGCGAAAGCCGCGCTTTTTGCAGTTAGCCTTTCAACTTTGGGTCCAACGCATCACGCAGTCCGTCCCCTAACAGATTAAACGCCAGCACCGTCAGGAAAATCGCCAGACTGGGGAAGATCGCCACATGTGGCGCAATCACCATATCGGAGCGGGCTTCATTGAGCATCGCTCCCCATTCCGGCGTCGGCGGCTGCGCGCCGAGTCCCAGAAATGACAGACTGGCCGCGGTAATGATCGACATGCCGATGCGCATGGAGAAATACACCACAATCGACGATATCGTCCCCGGCAGGATATGGCGGAAAACAATGGTCCAGTCGGATGCGCCGATACTGCGGGCCGATTCAATGTAAGTCTGCTGTTTCAGCACCAGCGTATTGCCCCTGACCAGCCGGGCAAACGCCGGAATGCTGAAAATCGCCACGGCGACAATCACATTCGCCATTCCGCTGCCCATGATCGCCACCACCGCGATCGCCAACAGGATGCCGGGAAACGCGAACAAGACATCGCAAATGCGCATGATGATGCGATCCCACCAGCCTTCGTAATAACCGGCCAACAATCCCAGTGACGTACCAATCAGCATGCCGACCAGTACGGAGAAAATCCCTGCGGCCAGCGAGATGCGCGTCCCTAACAGAATGCGGCTGAAAATATCGCGCCCCAACGAATCCACGCCCAACCAGTGCGCCGCGGACGGCCCCTCGTTCAAGCGATCGTAATCAAAGTAGTTTTCCGCATCATACGGGATCAGGTAAGGAGCCAGCACAGCAATAACCATCAGCGCTACCACAAATACGCCCGCCGCCAACGCCACATGCTGAGGCCGGAAACGCCGCCAGAACTCACGCCACGGCGTACGAATTTGATTCTCTTTGAGCACCGGCAGCGTGGATAACACCGCCTGACGTCGCCAGTTTCTCATTCTCTTTCCTTATTTATAACGAATCATTTATAACGAATCGACGGATTGATCGCGGCATACAGCATATCGACCAGCAAATTGATCAGAATAAACTCCAGCGAAAACAGCAACACTTCCGCCTGAATCACCGGATAGTCACGCATTTCCACCGAGTCGACCAACAATCGTCCCAGCCCCGGCCAGTTAAATACTTTCTCCACCACAATCGAGCCGCCCAGCAGAAAGCCGAATTGCAGACCCATCATGGTTACGACCGGGATCAACGCATTACGCAAGCCATGCTTGATTACCACCAGCGATTCGCGCACCCCCTTGGCCCGCGCCGTGCGCATATAGTCTTCCTGCATCACCTCGACGAAAGAAGCACGGGTGAAACGGGCCATCACCGCCGCCACCGCCGCCCCCAACGTAATGGAAGGCAAGATATAATGCAGCCAGGTATCCGCGCCGACCGTAGGCAACCAGCCAAGCTCAACGGAGAATATCTGCATCAGCAGCATTCCCAGCGCGAAAGCGGGAAATGAAATCCCGGATACCGCCAGCGTCATGCCAATCCTGTCCGGCCAGCCATTACGCCAGACGGCTGACGTCACCCCGATCGCCATGCCAAAAATCACCGCCCAGACCATACTGCTGACGGTGAGCCAGAACGTCGGCATAAAACGCATCGCGATCTCTTCCACAACCGGGCGCTTGGATACCATCGACAGCCCAAAGTCCCCTTGCAGACTGCGCGTAAAGAAATGCCAGAATTGTTTCGGCAGCGGCTTATCCAGCCCCAGATCCTGACGCACCAGTTCGATCACCGTCACATCCGCTTCCCGCCCGGCCACCAGACGCGCCGGATCGCCCGGCAACAAATGGACGAACAGAAAAACCAGCACCATGACGATCAGCAGCGTCGGAATTAGCCCCAATAGTCGTTTGATAAAATAATTCAGCATGAATGGGTTTCCACCCTTATTCCCCTGACGATTGACAAACAGCAGGGAGGCCCGCGGGCCTCCCTGATTACGCGGGCTATAATCGGTTTATTCTTTCAGATCCGCCTCGTCAAAGCTGAATGCGGTATCCGGCATCACATAAAAACCGGTCAGTTTTTTACTGTTGGCCGAAACCAGACGCTCCGTCGCCAGGAAAATCCACGGTGCATCGGCCCAGATTTTATCTTGTGCGTCTTTGTACAGTTTTTGCTTCTCCGTCCGATCGGTGGTTTGCAGCGCGTTGGTTAAATCCGCATCAACCTGCGGGTTACTGTAAAATGCCGTATTGAACAACGCAGGCGGCCAGGAGGCGGTGGCGAACAAGGGAGACAAGGCCCAGTCCGCTTCCCCGGTGGAAGCCGACCAACCGGTATAGAACAGGCGCACGCCGGTTTCCTTCACGCCCTTGCCTTCCACTTCCGCGGCCCGTTGACCGGCGTCCATCGCGGTGACCTGCACTTTGACGCCCACCTGCGCCAGTTGTTGTTGCGTAAACTGCAACACTTTCTGTGCCGTACTGTGGTTATGCGATGACCACAGCGTGGTGGTGAAACCATTGGGATAACCCGCCTCTTTCAACAGTTCGCGGGCTTTGGCCGGATCATAAGGCCACGGCTGATACTTCACCGCATAATCAATACTGGGCGGCAACGGCCCTTCCGCCGGGGTCGCATAACCCGAGAAAGCGACTTTAATCAGCGCGTCTTTATTAATGGCGTAGTTGAGCGCCTGACGCACCCGCAGATCGTCAAACGGCTTCTGTGTCACATTGATACTGATGTAACGATGCAGAATCGACGGCGACGCCATCAGTTCCAACTGGTCATTCTTTTCCAGCACGCCAGCCTGCTCAAACGGGATCGGATAGGCAAAGTGCGCCTCGCCGGTTTGCAGCAATGCCGCGCGCGTATTGTTATCCACCACCGGACGCCAGGTGATGCTATCGAGCTTCGGCAGCCCGGCTTTCCAGTAACCGTTAAACTTCTCGGCTTTGACGTAATCAGTCTGGTTCCAGGTCACAAAACGGTACGGCCCGGTTCCCACCGGATGGAAGCCGATCTCTTTGCCGTACTGTTTTAGCGCAGCCGGTGAAATCATTACCGCCGCAGGATGCGCCAGATTATTGATAAAGGCTGAGAATGGCGATTTCAGGGTGATTTTCACCGTCTGAGCGTCCACCACCTCGGTTTTATCAATCATTTTGAACAGGTTATAGCGTTTCAGCCGATTTTCCGGGTTGCTGGCGCGATCAAGATTCACCTTGACCGCCTCGGCGTTAAAATCCGTCCCGTCATGAAACTTCACGCCCGGATGCAGCTTGACGGTATACACCAGACCATCCCGGCTGGTTTTGTAACTCTCCGCCAGTACATTGACCAGCTTCATATCCTTGTCGAAACCAAACAGCCCCTGATAGAACGATTTGGCGACAGTCTGCGATAACGAGTCATTGGCATCGTAAGGATCAAGACTGGTAAAGTTGGATGCCACCGCAATCACCGCATCCTTGGCGGCCCAGGCAGGCGCAGTCGCCATTGCCGTCGCGATACCGGCGGCAACTAACCAGTTACGCTGTAAAGTAATCGCATTCATCATATTACGTTCTCTTTGTGAGTCCCTGTCAGTAAGCGCCGGCAATCGGGTGATGCGCGACAAAATGCCGCTCACCAACCTGCACCAGAGGCGCAATGGTAGGTTCATCGCCTAGTGCCCGAATTGGGCTGGGTATTTCATCAACCAGTAAAACCTGTTCACGCTGGCGGCGCGACGGATCAGCAACCGGCACCGCCGCCATCAGCTTACGGGTATAGGGATGATGGGGGTTTTCGAACACCGCGCTGCGCGGCCCGATTTCCACGATTTGCCCCATATACATCACCGCGACCCGGTGGCTGATCCGCTCCACCACCGCCATATCATGGGATATAAATAAAAATGCAATGCCGAATTCGCGTTGCAGATCCAGCATCAGATTGATGATTTGCGCCTGAATGGAGACATCCAGCGCGGAAACCGCCTCATCCGCGATAACCACTTTGGGGTTCGGCGCCAATGCTCTGGCGATGCAGATGCGCTGACGCTGCCCACCGGAAAACTCATGCGGATAGCGGCGCGCGTGTTCAGGTTGCAGCCCTACCCGCGCCAACAGCCATGCAACGCGCTGTTCCGCCTCCTGCCTGCTCCCTATTCCATGCACCAGCAACGGTTCCATAATGGAAAACCCGACCGTCAGACGCGGGTCCAGCGAAGCATAGGGGTCCTGAAAAATAAACTGGATATCCTTGCGCAAATGCTGCAACGCCGAACCGCTCAGTTGGTTAATCCGCTGGCCATCAAAAACAATCGTTCCGCTCTGGCTTTCCACCAGTTTCAGCAAGGCCCGTCCGGTGGTGGATTTGCCGCTGCCCGATTCGCCGACCAGCGATAACGTTTCACCCGGATAGAGATCAAAACTCACTTTTTCGACCGCATGAACCTGACGGGTTATCCGGTTCAACAAGCCCGTGCGGATCGGAAAGCGCGTGACCAGATCCCGCACCTGTAAAATAGGGTCGGCATGGGCGGGAATAGTATTCTGCGGCACGCTGTCGGCAAGCGGTTGCGTCTCGCCATTCAGCAAGGGGAATTTTGCCGGGAACACCTGACCCTGCATTGAACCCAACGTCGGCACCGCCGCCAGTAAAGCCTGTGTATACGGATGCCGCGGCGTATTGAAAATCTGCTCAACGCCGCCGGCCTCCACGTTTTCGCCGCGATACATCACCATTACCCGGTCGGCCACTTTAGCGACTACGCCCATATCGTGGGTGATGAAAATAACGGCCATGTTCATTTCCCGTTGCAACACACGAATCAATTGCAGGATCTGGGCCTGAATAGTCACATCCAGCGCCGTGGTCGGCTCATCGGCAATCAGCAACGACGGTTTACACGAGAGCGCCATCGCAATCATCACCCGCTGACGCATCCCGCCGGAAAGCTGATGAGGATAGCGATCCAATACGTTACGCGCTTCAGGAATACGCACCCGCTCCAGCATACGCAACGCTTCCTGCCGCGCGGCGCGGTGATCCATGCCCTGATGCAAACGAATGGATTCGGCAATCTGCTCGCCTACCGGAAAGACCGGATTCAGCGAGGTCATCGGCTCCTGAAAAATCATGGCCAGGTCAGCGCCGCGCAGTTTACGCATCCGCGACTGCGGGAGTTCACGCAAATCAAGCACCTGACCATTGCGCCGGCGAAACAGCATTTCACCCTGATGAATCACGCCGCCGGCCTGTTCAATCAAGCGCATCACCGCCAGTGACGTCACCGACTTCCCCGAACCGGATTCGCCGACAATCGCCAGCGTTTCCCCGCGATCCACGGAAAACATCAAATCACGCACCGCATCCGTCCGTTGCCCCTGCTGCTGAAAATAAACACTCAAATCGCGCACCGCCAATACCCGCTGGTCCGGCAGGGAAAGTTCCGCAGCGGTAGGCGGCGATGCAGAATGATGCCGTGCTAATGCCATTAACCGTAGATCTCCATTTAAACAGGGGTCGCGATGACGACAGTTGGATCAGGGACGAGTGATGAACCGACTTTAGCGGCAAGAGGCCCTTCGTCATCACACGCGTTTTGACTATATTTAGCGCAAGGTATAATGTAAAGCAGAAACTTATTCGGCTCTTTGATAAAAATTCTTTTTAGAACATTAAGTTAATAAAAATAAATAAACGTTATATAACCCATGGCTCACCAGGTTCGCCGTCATCGTCCCTTCCCGAAATACCCGATTCCTTGAGCCGCCCGCGTTCTCTGACATAATAGTGGCATACAATACCTGTTTTCGCCCGCAGCCCCGCTGGGGAGAAACCAATCATGGAGTGCAGATGGAAAGCGTTACCTCAGGCTTATTGTCCCTCGAACAGGCGCTGGAAAAGATGTTTTCTCAGGTATCATTAATACCGGAAACAGAAAACGTTTCGCTGTATGACGCCGCTGGCCGAATTACCGCCAGCCCCATAACGTCGCCCATCAACGTTCCTTCCTTCGCCAATGCCGCGATGGACGGCTACGCGGTTCGTTGCGCGGATCTCAGCGCGTCGACGCCGCTGCCGGTGGCGGGCAAGGCATTCGCCGGCGCGCCGTTCAACGGCGAATGGCCTATGAGCGCGTGTATCCGTATCATGACCGGCGCGCCGATCCCCAAAGGCGCCGACGCGGTTATCATGCAGGAGCAAGCAGAAGTCAGTGATGCCGGCGTTAGTTTTCCTCAGCACGTTAAACCCGGACAGAATATTCGTCTGCCAAGTGAAGATATCCGCGCTGGCGCGGTGGTGTTGCCCGCCGGAAAAAAATTGAGCGTTGCGGAATTGCCGCTGCTGGCATCGTTAGGACTCGCCCGGATTGACGTATACCGTCGATTGAAAGTCGCCATTTTTTCAACTGGCGATGAGCTTCAACCGGTCGGCACAACGCTTCAGGCCGGACAGATTTATGACACCAACCGCTTTGCCGTGCGCCTGATGCTGGAGCAGATCGGCTGTGAGGTTAACGATCTGGGCATCATTGCCGATGATCCCGACGCGCTGCGCCACGCCTTTCATCGGGCAGACCGCAGCGCCGACCTGGTTATCAGCAGTGGCGGCGTTTCCGTGGGTGAAGCGGATTATACCAGGCAGATGCTGAGTGAGTTGGGAGATATCCATTTCTGGAAACTGGCGATCAAACCCGGCAAACCGTTCGCTTTCGGCAAGTTACAGCAGGCCTGGTTCTGCGGTCTGCCGGGAAATCCGGTTTCCGCAGTCCTCACTTTCTATCAACTGGTTCAGCCGCTGCTGGCCCGTTTAGCGGGTCATACCGATTGGCGTCTGCCCGCGCGTCTGCGGGTGAAAACCACCAGCGCCCTGAAAAAATCCCCCGGCCGCATGGATTTCCAACGCGGTATTTTCAGCCGTAACGCACAGGGTGAACTGGAAGTCAGAAGCACCGGCCACCAGGGTTCGCATGTCTTCAGTTCCTTCAGTCTGGCAAATTGTTTTATCGTGCTGGAAGCCGAGCGAGACCACGTTGCCGCCGGAGAATGGGTGGAAATAGAACCCTTCAATTCACTGCTGGGACATTGATTATGCTGCCATCACTCAGTGATGCCGAAGCGCTGCGTTACAATCGTCAGATTGTGCTGCGCGGCTTCGATTTTGACGGACAAGAGAAGCTTAAAGCGGCGCGACTGCTGATTGTCGGGCTTGGCGGATTGGGCTGCGCGGCAGCCCAATACCTGGCCGCCGCGGGCGTCGGCCATTTGACGCTGCTGGATTTTGACGCCGTTTCGCTTTCCAACCTGCAACGTCAGATCCTGCACCGCGATGAACGTATTGGCATGGCGAAAGTCGAATCGGCACGGATCGCGCTGGCGGCCATCAATCCGCATCTTGCGTTGAATACAGTAAACGCCAGCCTGAATGACGACGCGCTGGGCGCGCTGATGGAAAAGCACGATGCGGTGCTGGATTGCACCGACCATGTCGCGATCCGCGAAAGGTTGAACCGCCTTGGTTTCCAGCTAAGGAAACCCCTGATTTCCGGTGCGGCGATCCGCATGGAAGGCCAGATCAGCGTGTTTACCTACCAACCGGATGAACCTTGCTACCGCTGCCTCAGCCGATTGTTTGGCGACAACAGGCCGACCTGCGCGGAAACCGGCGTGATGGCGCCCTTGGTCGGCACCATTGGCAGTTTGCAAGCTCTGGAAGCGATTAAACTCCTGACCGGCTACGGTAAGGTCGCCACAGGGCGCTTGCTGATGTTCGATGCTATGACGCTGCAATTTCGCGAAATCAAGCTGCCGAAAAACGCCAACTGCGAGGTGTGCGGCGATTAATCAGACTTACGCGGCAAAGTGCCGCGAACCGGATAGCAAGTAGGCGCGTTGACATTGAGCCGTCATTATCTCAAGTTCATTCATCGTTAGAAAATTGCATACATAAATCAATCTACTATTTTCTTGTATACGATAGATATCAGTGTCACTGTGTAAATACTCGTCACCTTTAAGGTTGCAGGTGCGTTGATTAGGTTGCCGACTCCCTGTGCTTCGAAATCTGTTGGGTATATAAGCAACTAGATAAAGAGGAATACATCATGAGTAATGCTTTTTTGCAAGCTATCAAAACACGTCGCAGCATCTATGCCATCGGAAATAAATTACCCCTCGCAGAAGACGCTGTAACCGCGCTGATTACAGAAGCGGTCAAAGAGAGCCCGTCAGCATTCAACTCACAAAGTTCTCGCGTTGTGATACTGTTTGGCCAACAACACGATAAAGTCTGGGATATCGTGAAGCAGCAGTTGAAGAAAATCGTTCCGGCGGATGCATTCACCGCCACGGAACAGAAGCTGGCTTCGTTTGCCGCCGGCGCGGGGACGGTCTTATTCTTTGAAGACACAAAAGTCATCGAAGATCTGCAAACGAAGTTTGCTCTGTATGCGGACAATTTCCCGGTCTGGTCAGAGCATTCTACCGGGATCGCCCAGTTCGCGGTGTGGTCTACGCTCGCGCAGGAAAAAATCGGCGCATCGTTGCAGCACTATAATCCATTGATTGACGATGAAGTGAAACAACAGTGGAATTTGCCTGCCAGTTGGAAACTTCGTGCTCAGATGCCGTTTGGTTCAATTGAACAACCCGCCGGTGAAAAAACCTATATCCCGGATGAAGAACGTTTCCGTATTTTCAAATAATACGACGATCGATAAAAGTTGCCTGAGAAAAAGGGACCATGCAGTCCCTTTTTATTATCGTTATGCGCTGGTTTTCCGTTATTGAAAAGACTTATCGCATTGCCATAACCTTACCCGCATTAGCGTCATTTCGGCGCAAATACCTGAATGGCTTTTTCCCGAATATTGAATATCGCCGGGGTTTTTCCAATTAACTCCCCATCCGCATTGATATCATGGGGTTTTGCTGTATGCAGAGATAAATGCCGACCGGAAAACGTGCGGACATTACGCCAACGGCCATGCGTTCCCCGCCGCATAAACGGAATAAGCGCAATCATCTCCCACCAGTGAGACACTTCCAGGCTGTAGACATCAAGGCGGCCATCATCCGGCGCGGCGGAATGTTGTACCGTCATCCCGCCACCGTAAAATCGGCCATTTCCGACGGAAACCTGCACCGTGCGAACCCGTTCCTTAACGCCATCATGTTCGATTTCCGCCCGAAAGGGACGGCTCTGCTTCAATAGTTTAAATGCTGCCAGCGCGTAACCTAATGTTCCCCAACGTTTTTTAGACTTAGCCGACAAACCGCGGGCTAACGCGGCGGAAAAACCAATACTGGATACATTAAAGAACAGATGGCCGTTGACATCGCCTAAATCAATGGTGCGCAAGTGGCCCGCGGCAATGATTTCCACCGCCTGTTTGATATCCTTCGGGATCCCCAAAGTACGTGCAAAATCATTGGCCGTTCCCAACGGTAGAACGCCCAGCGCCAACCCCGATTCAACCAATCCCGGCGCCGCCGCATTCAGCGTGCCGTCGCCGCCGCCGACAATAACAAAATCAATTTCTGCGGCATAAGTCCGAATAATATCACTACAGTTTCCCGTCTCTTTTTCAACCGGTTCAATAATATTGATATGCTTTGACTGTAATAATTGTTTCACATAACGCGCAGATGATTCGCCATTACGCGCTCTTTTATTAATAAAGAGCAGGGCCGTCGGGCGTTGCTTTTTATTATCTAAATCATGGTTCATCATCGTTTGTTAACCTAAATTGTTCAGAAAAATCAAATTGAATCTAACCATAAATGTAATAAATGTCACAAGAGCGCTTTAATAAGCCCACAATAAAATACAAAAAATTACATACACAGTCGCTACTTTATTCAGCTACTTAATGATGGAGGCTATTTTCAGGTTCTTTCGATATGTCCGACCGTTGCCGCGTTGACCTTTCATTGTCCATCCACGTATTGATGTTTCCGGGGGTGACTGCTTAACTTCTGTAAGGTAGTCTACGACAATCGTCATGATCGAATAGATTTGTGTTGTCATTTCATTCAGTTACTACATTGAGGAAAGGGTCTTGCGATTTGGATTAATGATCAACTCTAACTGGCTGAATAAACCCAGGGCGATCGCCCTGCTTGCCGTTATGCTGTTCACTGCATTTTTGATCATTAGTTGGACCAGTTATCAAGTAGCAAAAGAGTCGCTGGAAGCAGAGATAGAAGAAAACACCCTGCCCCTGACCAGCGACAATGTCTACTCAGAAATCCAGCAAGACTTGCTAAAACCGACTTTTATCTCATCACTGATGGCGCATGATACATTTGTACGTGACTGGGTTATCAATAACGAAAGCGATCCACAGGCGATGATCCGCTATCTGAAAGAAATCGATAATCGCTTCAATACCATATTTTCTTTTTTCGTTTCGGATAAAACCAAACGTTACTACGATCCGCAGCGCATTCTAAAAACCGTTTCCGAAGACGTTCCCGACGATCAATGGTATTTTCAGGCCAGAACGCTGTTGGATGAAACGCCCTATTCCATTGATATTCGCGTCGATCCTGAAAAACGCACTCGTCTGGATATCTTAATCAATCACCGGGTTATGGACTATAACGGCAACTTCATCGGAGTCACCGGTGTCGGGATCCCCGTTGAACGGGTAAAACATCTGATTGAAAAATACGAGCAACGTTATAACCGCACCATCTATTTTATAGACAAAACAGGGAATGTGACATTGCACGGGGATACCTATCACCGCCCGCTGAAAATTCAGCAACAAGCCGGTTTATCCGCGCTGTCCACCTCAATTTTGACGGTCCCTGGCGGCGCATATGTGTATGAGATAGACGATAACCAAATTTTTCTGAACACGCGGTTATTACCTGAGTTTGGCTGGTATCTGATGGTGGAGCAAAGTAATCACCCCAGCGAAAAACGACTGTTTGCCACGCTGATAACCAATCTCGGCATTAGCGTTGGCTTCAGTATGCTGTTTTTATTCCTGCTCTGGCTGACCATTGGCGGCTACCAACGGCGACTAGAACAGATGGCCACCACGGATAAACTGACCGGCATCATGAACCGGCAGGCCTTTGACTACTTCTTCACCCGGTTATTAGCCAAACGTATTTCTCATCAACAGCCTATCGCCATCGTGTTGATTGATATCGATCACTTTAAACAGATAAACGACCGCTATGGTCATGGCGTTGGCGATATAGTGCTTCAGCATATCGCCAGCCTGCTCCAGCAAACCATCCGACGCAACGATCAAATCTGCCGCTGGGGGGGCGAAGAGTTCGTTGTGCTGTTGGATGACTGCAATCTTGATAACGCATTACTGCGTGCCGACACGCTGCGCAAAGAGATTGAATCAACGAAAATCAAATCCGCACGCGATACTATTCAGGTCACCATTAGTGGTGGCGTGGCGGAGTATCAACCCAATGAAACACTGGATACATTGATTAACCGTGCGGATATTGCGCTCTACCAGGCGAAACAGCAAGGGCGCAACCGGGTGGTTAAATCGGAAGCATAATCGCTTTCGCCTGGTTATCCCGATAACCGGCAGAAGTTGCCGCAGGAATGCCTACCCTACCCGTTTCCCGTAGGCGTATTTCACTTCAGAAATGCGCAACTCGTAATGCTTGTACCACTCGGTGATACCAAACTCCTGCGCAATACGGTGTTCCGCATGATTTTTCCATTGCCTGATGGCTTCCAACGAATCCCAATAAGAGACGGTGATGCCGAATCCATGACTGTCACGCGCGCTTTCCGCCCCTAAATAACCGAGTTGCTGCATCGCCAATGCCACCATGCGATTCGACATGGCGTGATATCCGGCGTCCCCCGCGGTGCGCTGAGATGAAAAAATAACCGCAAAATAAGGCGGTTCCGGCAAGCAAGCAAAAGACGTATCCGACATATCACCGCCTCTGAATGTGAAGGAGAATAAAAAAGGCGCAGCGGCACCATTGGCCCAGAGGAATCCGAGACTGAATACGTTTTAATATATTGAATTAACAAGCGCAATCGCAAAATAATTACATCGATGGGATAAAATAAAGCGGGTATTGCTACACTACCGGCGATACCCGCTCAACTCGATTAAATGCTATCGGTTTTGGTCTGAACCCAAAACGCGTGGATCAATCCGGGGAAATATCCCAGCAAAGTAAGAAGAATATTCAGGATAAATGCGCCGCCAATCCCTTTCCCCAGTAATACGCCCAGGGGCGGCAAAAGAATGGTAAATACAATGCGCCAAAAACCCATATCAATCTCCATAACGTAGTAATGATTTATGACCTTAGTACAGTGAATACGATTTGTCAGTATCCTCCGGGGACATCATGAAAACAGAAGGAAAAAAGGTTTTACGTATGATGCTCTCACCGGGAGTTTTATCACAGAATAGGATGACGATAATTGCTTGAATAGTGGCGGAGAGAGAGGGATTTGAACCCTCGGAGGGATTGCTCCCTCAACGGTTTTCGAGACCGTCCCGTTCAGCCACTCCGGCACCTCTCCGTTTAAGCGGTTGCTATGATGCCCGCTTTTGCGGCATTTTAACAGCATTAGCTCTCGCCTTTAAATTCAAGTGATGACTTAGCGAGCAACAGCGATGATTAAATGGCCGTGGAAGACAAATGAATGTGCGACTGAAACGTTGGAGCAGTGGCAACCCGCGCTGTCGATTCCCCTGTTAGCGCCATTGAGTGACGCGGAACGGCAAAAATTGATAATGATTGCTGAAAAATTTATGAAATTAAAACGCCTGATCCCGTTACAGGAACTGGCGCTAACCGAAATTATGCAGCAACGAATCTCGCTATTGTTTTCCCTGCCGGTGTTGGAACTGGGCATCGAATGTCTGGATGGCTTTCATGAGGTGCTGATTTATCCCGGCCCCTTCATTGTTGATGATGAATGGCAGGATGATATCGGGCTGGTACATACCGGTAAAATCGTGCAATCGGGGCAAAGTTGGGATCAAGGCCCGGTGATCCTCAACTGGCAGGAAGTTCAGGATTCGTTTGATCTATCCGGCTTCAATCTCATCATTCATGAAGTCGCCCACAAACTCGATGTACGCAGCAGCGGCACCGCCACGGGCGTGCCGGCCATCGCCCTGCGCGATATCGCCGCATGGGAACAGCATTTGCACGCAGCGATGGATGCATTGCAGGAAGAAATTGATTTGGTAGGCGAAGACGCCGCCAGCATGGACCCCTACGCCGCACAAGATCCTGTCGAATGTTTCGCGGTACTTTCCGAATATTTCTTCAGCGCGCCGGAACTGTTATCGGAACGATTCCCGGCGCTGTACCGCTGTTTTCAAGAATTTTACCGTCAAGACCCATTGAGCCGTCTCATCGACTGGAAAAAGAGCACCAACGACAACGCCCCGGTAATTTATTGATCGCGATAAAAGAAAGAATTGTATATAGCCTAAACAGTCAGACGATAACACCGATTTTACCGTTGACAGCATAACAGGCGCCGGATATGATGCGCCCCGTTCACACAATTCCTCTGTAGTTCAGTCGGTAGAACGGCGGACTGTTAATCCGTATGTCACTGGTTCGAGTCCAGTCAGAGGAGCCAGATTCTTGTTTTCATGCTTCTTTATGAATCCTTATTTGATGAGGGTTCAATGAGTTAGCGTAAAACCCTTCCCGATGCATGTTTAGTTTTCCCTCCGCATCGGGGAAAATTGGTGGTCTGATTTGGGGTCATTTCAGTTCGATTATGGAGTGACCACCATATGTCTCTTAACAACGCGAAAATCCGCAACTTAAAACCATCCGCAAAACCCTTCAAAGTCTCCGATTCACACGGTCTATACCTTCTGGTCAATCCTGGCGGTTCACGTCTCTGGTATCTCAAGTACCGCTTCAGCGGCAAAGAATCCCGCATCGGTTTAGGCGGCTATCCACAGGTTTCCCTTGCCGAAGCGCGACAACAGCGCGATGGCATCCGCAAACTGCTGGCTCAGAATATCAACCCCGCGCAGCAGCGGGCGACCGAAAAAACTGCCCGTTCGCCGGAAAAATGCTTTAAGTCCGTGGCGCTGGACTGGCATAAAACAACAGAACCTGGTCGGAAAACCATGCCGTCCGTCTGCTTGCCAGCATGAACAATCATATCTTCCCGGTACTCGGTCATCTGTCGATAACCGAACTGAAAACCCAGCAATTTACCGCCCTGCTGAAAGGCATTGAGGAAAAAGGTTTACTGGAAGTCGCGTCCCGCACCCGGCAGCACCTGTGCAACATTATGCGTCACGCCGTGCATCAGGGATTAATTGAAACTAACCCGGCGCTGAATCTGGACGGCGTGACGGCTCCGCCGGTTAAACGCCACTATCCGGCTCTGCCGCTGGCGCGACTGCCGGAGCTACTGGAGCGCATCGACGGCTACCAGCAGGGACGGGTGTTAACCCAGCTGGCGGTATCGCTCACTTTGCACCTGTTTATCCGTTCCAGCGAACTGCGCTTCGCCCGCTGGCGCGAGATTGATTTCAAAAACAAAATCTGGACTATTCCCGCCACCCGCGAAGCCATTGCTGGCGCACGTTATTCAGGGCGAGGCGCGAAAATGCGCACGCCGCATATCGTGCCGCTGTCACGGCAGACGATTGTCATCCTCAAGCAAATTAAAGCGATTTCCGGCCATCTGGAACTGGTGTTCCCCGGCGACCATAATCCGTATAAACCCATTTGTGAAAACACGGTGAACAAGGCGCTGCGGCTGATGGGCTATGACACCAAAACGGATGTCTGCGGCCACGGATTCCGGGCGATGGCCTGTAGCGCATTAATGGAATCTGAACGTTGGTCACAGGATGCCGTTGAGCGCCAGATGAGCCACCAAGAACACAATAGCGTGCGGGCGGCCTATATCCACAAAGCAGAGCACCTTGATGCCCGCAAAGCGATGATGCAGTGGTGGTCGGATTATCTGGATGCGTGCCGGGAAACTTACATTCCGCCTTATATTTGGGGCAAACAGGCTGGCTAAGCCCGCGATGACGTAATCAATGGATAATACGAAAGCAGATCCAGACAGTTCAGGATCTGCTTTATCCATCTTTAATAGATGTTGACTTTATATTTTTATTAATCAATAGGAAGGCATCAAAAAATATTCTGGCAGAATATTTTCAGGTCATTACCTATCAATAAGGGTAATTTTTGAGGTAAAGCTTATCGTCATTGCAACGATAAAAAATCTGCACCATAGGATAGTTGTCTGCCAACATGACACTGCGCCAGAACCCGATATTGCGGCCAACTGCACCAGTATCCCGCCGCAGGAAAAACACAAAGCTGCACCAGATACCCGTTGAACAAACATCGAACTGCGCCGGTTACGGCCTTTTCTGTCCTTTGACCCTTTCTGGTTTGGCGCTATTACCCTTAACGGCCCTTTTTACTCTTAACAGCCCTTTACTCTTATGGCCTTTTCCTTTTCTGGCGCAACTGTTTTTATTCGCGTAACGCAGTAGCGATAATTTTTGTCGCAACGCTGGATTGCCTTTGGCTATTAATTGCACCAGTATCGATAGGAAATCGTACAAAATTATTTGGCCCCAAATATTTTTGTACAAAAACCGATTAATGATACGGGTCATGAAAGATAATACCTTCTGAATAGTCATGTTCTATTAAAATAACAGAAAGTAAAAGGAAAAAGCCTCATCACGTTTACCTTCAAACATTTTCCGCTGGATAACGATTGAGTACCAAAAAACTATCAGTCAGTATTCGCCCGACTGCCGTAAACCTGCGCCACATAGCGCCCACGCCCGTCGCCGTGGCCCAAATCCATCGCGACCAATGCCAGCGCTTCTTTTTCGCTGAATCCCTGCGCCAGATAATGGCGAATGGCATCCAGCGCCCAGGCATAACGCAATGAATGCGGGGAATATGCGCCGGTCAAGCCGATACGCGACGCCTGACCGTGCCAGTATTTCATCGCGCTTTTCAGGTCGGGCTTATCAATCAGCCTGCCGTTGCGTTGTTCTGCCACAGACAATGCATTTTCCAGCGCTTTCCGTACTGCGCCAACATCCAAAATTATTGTCTCGCGAGGCCGCCCGCCTTTAGTGCCGAACACCACGGTAAGCAGGGTTTCGCCGCGCTCCAGAGCCTGTTTCCACGTCCTGAGCGATTGCGCACACTGCACTGCTTCCTGAGAGCGCAATCCCATCAACCTTGAAAGCTCTAGCGCCGCCGCCACCCCGGTGTCTTTTTCGCGAGCGGTTTCCAGCACCTGCCGATAATGCTCTGCCGTGATAGCCTGCCTGGTGCCGTTGCGGGATGCGCCGGACAAGCCGAGCGATTTATTGGATAACCGTTCACTGGTGGCTAATCGATCACTCCCGGCTTGCTTCAGCAGACAGCGGAGCGCCGCCATTTCGTTTTGTAGGCTGCGTTTCTTTATGCCCTGCTCCAGCCGTTCCCGGATGTAGCTTTCAATATGCCGCGCTTTTAGTTGCTCCACCCGCCGGATCTGTACATTCTGCCCCAGTAAGCGCTCACAAAATCGCTGCGCCAGCGCCATACGGTCATGAACGGTTTTATGACTGCCGCCCGCCTGCCGCGCCAGCGTTTTCATTTCCTGCTCCAGAATGCCCATGTTCTCTTTCCCCTTTTCATGATTGCAGCAACTCCAAAATCTGATACAACCTTCCCCGGCGCGTAGGCCGATAGCCCCTGATATTCGTCGGGGCTGCGAACGATACCTGAGCGCCGGGGCGGCAGCCGTTGAGGTATTGCGGGGCTTCGGTTGTGCTCTCTGAGCAGCCGCCCGCTTGCGCGAGTTATCCCCCGGATCGTCCTAATCCCCCTCCGGTATCGGTTCAAGTTCTCTTATGGGTAAATGGCCTGAAATACGGTGTCAGAATCCCGCAGCGCGCTGGCGCAGTGGAATTGTCTGGTGCAGTAACATGGTGCTGGTGCGTCACTTTCCCGCTCGGCGCGGTTAAAGTGACGCACTGGACTGGCGCAGTGAGTGAAAATTGAAATTTTGGTGCAGGATTGCGGTCACGCGGCAGCAAAGCCTTACGGCAATGCGGGCCGCTGCCCGTTATAACGGGGTTGACGCTCCGTTTCATGGAGCGTCAGTATTTACAGTACAAATCCGTAGTGAGAACCATCCGGCAGTTCAACATCAAGGCGCAGTTTGCCGCCGGTCGCCTCTACGTAACGTTTAAGCGTGGACAGTTTCAGGTCGCGCCCCGGTTTTTCCATACCGGCAACGGTAGGCTGCCTGATGCCCAGAGCCTGCGCCATTTCAACCTGTGTTTTCTGTACTTTCTCACGCAGTTCGGCAAGGTGGATGTTGAGCAGGATATCCGCCGCCATCGCCTGAGCGTCGGCCACGACTTCCGGTTTTTCATCTGCAAGAAGCTGTTCGAGCGTTTTGCCCATCGCGTTACTCCTTATCATCTAATGTCTTCAGATAATTCGTGAATTCCCGATCAGCAACCGGGATCATCTGGTCATAAAAACGTTTTTCATTGCCGACCTTGTTACCGCCGCAAAGCAGAATGCCGGTTCGGTAAGGGTCGAAGGCGAAAAACACCCGTATCGGATCGCCCCGGCTCTGAACGCGTAGTTCTTTCATGTTGCTGTAGCGAGAGCCTTTAATCGTATCGGCATAAGGTCTGGGCAAACCCGGCCCTTTTTGCCGCAAAACGATAAGCGACGCCAGCACGCTGGTTCGATCGGTTTTACAAAGTGAACTGAACCAGCCGTCAAATATGTCCGTTGTTTTAATCGTCCACACGGTATCTCTTTATTGATATAGCATAAAGACTATATAGGCGCAAAGCGATAATGAAGAGTCTGAAGTCGCCCAAGGCGAAATGCATTCCTCTTTACCGGGAAACTAAAGGCGTATTCCGGTCATTCATTAAATGCTGTGCAAAGTTGTCGCCGCTTTGCGGCGCAGGCCGCAGAAACAGCGGAAAAGTAAAGCAGAGTAGAGAATGACCTTAACCGCAATGCGGTCCGGCATTTTCAAAGGTTGATGCCGGTAAAAGGCGACCGACCTGATACATCAGGCGCTTCTCTCAGGTCATGAAGCATTTTGTGCCGGAGGGATATTACTGCTCAGCAAAGGTGCAGATAAGAGAAAACTGTTTTTCCTTTTTAAAGGATTATTGGTTGATTTTTTGGCAATCAGATAAACAGGAAACGGCGCAGAACCTGTATTTGATCTGCGCCGGTGGAACGTCAATGGTAGCGAGAAGGCCAGATTTTCTCAGGCGCGACGCCCAGCGCTTCAGCAATCAGCCTTTCACCTTTGGGCCAGTGTTTTGTCAGCGTGGAGGAGGCCAGCCCTGCGTTACGCGAAACCGCTGCCAGCGATGTCCCCCGCTTTTTCAGCGCCGCAATAATATCGGCGGGATGCCAGTTTTGTCGGTTCATGCGGCCACCTCATCAATACATTTCACGCCGTCAGAGGTGCGAATCCAGCAAGGGGCTTTCAGTTCAGCGGCAAAGTAATCAACCAGTTCCGCCAGGAGCCAGCACAATTGTTCTTCCGCTTGTGGCGGAAACATTCGGCAAAGCAGAAGCTGAGTCAGGGTAAAACAGTAATCGCAAAGCGTATCCGCATCAGGGGCAAAACGGGGAGAGTTTGTGGGCAGGGTATCAACGGTCAGACTGTCTATCAGGTGAGGCGGAATAGGATCGCGCAGGCCCGGTTTCAGTAGTGCAAGACCGGCGGCAAGCCGACCGCAGAGGGCCATCTTCAGTACAGGATCGTAGCATTCCGCCTGAGTATCTGCGCACTTTTCGCAATGATCGGCCAGCACGGTAAAATCAGTATCGGCATTAAAAGGGAAGGAAAGTAACGGATGAGTTTGATCGAAGGTTGTAGCCATAAGGCAGCCTCCAGTGAGTAACAAATTATTTCCACCACCAGAGAGGTCAATCTCATGGGTGGTGGAACCGGGCGGGGTTGACCTTACCGGCCTCACTGGCACCGGCGCGTCTTGCGACGCCCCCGCCCGGCCCACCATTGAAACGTAGCCGAACGCACGACACAAAAAAAACGCATACGCGCCTTATGTCGTCAGTGAAGTGCTTTCAGGAGGTCAATCCCGGCGCCTGATTTTGCAGGTGCGAGGAAAAGATACCGCTTTAGGTAACTAACGGCAAGAAGGTTTTATGGAATGCGGATCGTAAATGCAATGATGCTGTCGGTAAATACATGGCAATCATATATTTTTTTTAAAAATTTCGTTTTTGATGAGTCTGACTGCTCCAATGGGGATACCGCTGGTCGTCGCTACGGCGTTAGGGCGCAAGTCTGAGTATGTAGGGAAATCGTCATGATTTTTCTCCGTCAGTGGTGCGATTTTCGTCTTCGTATCGCCTGACGGTTCGCTTTCCCGGTTCGTACCGGCGCGCAAGAGCGCAGAATGCATGCCATTTACCCTTGCGGGACGGGTTGTGTTGGGAAACGATTAACCGGAAGCAGATACGGGGAACGGAAATCACGCGGGAGGAAAAACTGACCCTGCATAGGCGGGCGTAGCGTCCCTTGGTTCGCTGCGGTGAAATGGGTTTGGGGTTTAAATAGCGGTATTAACTCAGCCCTTCTTTGGCAGTATGACCTTCATCCCAAAAATTTACTCAATTAGTCACGAATCCACTATTGGTGGGTAAGATCACTTGCATATCGCGAATGTAAAATGTGATGAATGTCAATAAGATGTATAATGTGTCCAGTAGTTGATAAAACAGCCCCCCAATAAAGAAAAAATGCCGTACTATCTCTGACAGAAGCAAGAAAACTCAGGCGCAGCTTTACTTTCTGCTGGAATATTTGAGCTATCCAACACGAAGCATTTTGTAACTATGAATTCAATCTTCTATCTTGAACGTAATTTTATGCACGGTGACAGGACGTACACAGAGACAGAGTTGCTGGCTGCTTCAACGCACATTGTTGTGTTAGCAGAACCCGGCGGCGGGAAAACAGATCTGATGAAAAGCATCGCTCAGAAACTGAACACTTCTGTCTTAAATGCCAGCGTATTTGCTTATGTGGGAGCAGATAAAGAAAATAGCTCACTGATAATCGACGCCGTTGATGAAGTCGCCAGAATCGATCAATCAGGTATCCATAAACTCCTTGCGCTCGCCAGAACATCAAAGCCAAATCGCGTAATCATGTCGAGTAGGTCAAGCGAATGGGGACTGGCTTCAACTAGTATTTTTGAAAAATTTCTTGGTGTCTCCCCTATGATTGTGAGACTGAGAGAATTCGATCAAGAGACCCTGTAAATAATTCTGTGTAACTGCCACCGTATTAAAGGTGATCGCTCAGGCGGTCACCGAACTCGATAATAAAACGGCTCATTGCCAACCG
>NZ_QNRY01000025.1 GCF_003315515.1 Brenneria salicis ATCC 15712 = DSM 30166
AAAAATGTCAGACAATTTATTAAAACCGCATCACCTTTCCCAGGCAACAAACCTGGACTAACAAAAGTGGAGCGGTAATAGGCGCAGTTATTTAGCGCATGTGATGGGACGGGTACAACGTACCCGTAAAATGATCAATGCAGATGATTATCTGATAAATTTTGTCGCAGACCGTGCACGTCGTGAGCGTTAAAAATATAATGATTACCACAATAATCACAGTGCATGTCGATCTCGCCATCCTGTTCCAGGATATCGTTCACTTCTTGATCAGACAGCGTGATTAATGCATCCGCGCAACGCTCGCGTGAGCAATGGCATTGAAAGGAAACCGGTTGTGGCTCATATACCGTGACCTGTTCCTGATGATACAAACGGTACAGTACGTCGTTTGCCGATAGGGTAAATAACTCTTCCGCCTTGACCGTGGCGGTGAGTTGAGCGAGATGGTCGAAATCACCATGCCCGGCCTGTTGCGCCGGCAGCACTTGCAGCAGCATCCCCGCTGCGGCCATATGACCATCGTGCAGGCCGGCGCGGATAAACAGCCGGGTCGGAAGTTGTTCCGATTGCTGAAAATAGTTTTCCAGACAATCGGCAACGGTTTCGCCTTCCAGTCCAACCACTCCCTGATAGCGCTCGCCTTCGGTCGGCGTAATGGTAATGACCAGATAGCCATTGCCCACCATTTCTTTGAGTGAACTCCCGGCGGCAATGTCACTCTGAAGACGCGCCACACCTCGCATCTGTTGCAGATGGTTACCGTTAATCACGGCCAGTTTGAGCGGACCTTCTCCCTGAAGCTGGACGGTAATATCACCGCTGAATTTCAGCGTTGCCGTCAACAAACTGGTCGCCACCAGCATTTCGCCCAGCAATGTCTGTACTTCCGCCGGGTAATCATGGTTGGCCAGAATATGCCGGCAGGTATCGCTTACGGTCGCCAACTCGCCCCGAACGGCGTAATTTTCAAACAGATAACGATGTAATTGGTCATGGTTGGCCATATATTTTCTCGCTGTGGTGACCGTTATTCCTGATCACTGTATTTAAATTTAATCAGATCCCGGCGTTCTTTTTTGTCGGGACGACGATCCGGGTGCGGCATTGTCAGCACATTCATTTTTCGCGCTAAAGCCAGCTTTTCCCTTTTCTCAATGCTGCTGTCCGTTTCCCGATATAATGCCTGCGCGTCTGCCGCGGTTCTGCGTTGGCTGCTGAGCGCCAGCACCGTGACGGTTCGTTCGTCATTGCCCTGACGCAGTTTGATCTCGGCATTCAGTTCAACCAGTTTGCTTGGTTTGCCGCGCTGCCCGTTGTAGTGCACTTTGCCGCCGTCGATCATTTCACGGGCGATAGCCCGGGTTTTATAAAAGCGTGCGGACCAAAGCCATTTATCCAGACGAACGGCATCGCCGGTGTTCTCGGTTGCTTTCATAATGAATCCTCCTGATGACGGCGCGGTGACGTCATTGTCTGCTGGCTATACAAAACGCGCCGAACGATGCAGTGATGGCAACAGCCCAAGATAATCACTCATGGATGGATATTGCCGGAATGATTTTTCCTGCTGGCTGGAGTCAGGATTGCTGACGCCCAGACAGTAACGAATACCGAAGGTTTTCGCCGCATCCAGAATCGGCTCGCTGTCGTCAACAAATAATGTTCTGACCGGATCGAATCCGGTGTGTTGTTGTATGGCTTGCCATAGCTGCTGATTCTCTTTCGGATACCCATAAGTGTGGGTGGAAAGCAATAAATCAAGGTGCTGATCCAACCCGGTATGCTGAATTTTAACCGCCAGACTGTGTGGATGCGCGTTTGTCAGCAGTATGGTCTGCTTTCCGCTGCCGCGCAGGGCCGCCAGAAACGGGGCGGTGTCTTCGCGCAGGCGGGCGCGGGCGCCGATATCCGTCGTCATCTGGTAGATATCCAGCCCCAGCCGTTCACTCCAGTAATCAAAACAATACCAGTTCAGAGTGTGTTGTACGGCCTGATATTCCTGAGTGATCAGTTGCCTGGCCTGTTCAAGGCTGATGCCGCGTTTGTCGCTGAGGGACTGTGGCACAAGCTGTAACCAGAAGTAACTGTCAAAGGCCAGATCCAGCAGAGTGCCATCCATGTCCAGAATGACGGTATCGATGTTAGGCCAGTCGAAGTCGGGACTCATAAATACTCCAGATACAGAACGATTGCGCATGCTTTTCAGCGTAACATAACCATTGACGATAACTGGCAGGATGACGCTCAGGAATGGTGTGGGAGATGGTCCGGTAACGTCCCGCCTGCATTAAAGCATTCGGTATAGTAACGTTGGATGCCGATTATCCGCTGTCGGCCCCTGCGTATTTTGATGCCGAGAAACGCCAGGTTGATGATCAGAATGATGGAGAACAACATTAAGAGCAGGCAACTACCCAAATAACGCCATAGCGTAATCATATCCGGTTCGCTGTGAATGCTGATGTGCCAGGTGCCATTGGCGTCGATGCTAATCCTGGTAATGACGCCTGTGGCGTTAAATGGCGTGTGCAACAACATGGCGGATAGCCGTTGAAGCTCTTGCCACTGGTCAGAAGCCCGGTACTCGTTCAGCGGCATCGGTGGTAAGGGATGGCTGACCAACTGGCGGCCTTCATCGCTGCGTATCAGAAAGCCGCCCGGCGGTGGGCTATTCAGTGAGTTCGCCGCATTATTGATTTCCTGAGAAAAGAAGAATTCTGTTGAACTATTGACCAGTGATTCCAGCGTTTCCGCACTGACCGGGCGCAGTATCACGTTCATGCCTTTTAGCGCGCCAGAATCGGCCCGTCTTACCAGAATATCCCAGCTTTTAACGTTGCCCAGATTGATGAGCGCATTTTTCAGCCGGGCGCAATGCCCTTCCTGTTCACAAAGCGCCTGGGTTTTCAGCACGATATCGGAAAAATTATTCAACAGAATCATGCCTGATTTCTGAATGGCGGAGGCCAGTTGCGAATTTATCTGACCGCTTTCATCTGTTTGCGGATGCAACTGACTATTCACGGTCTTACGCAAGTCGGAAGCCTTTTCAACAATGTCTGATTCCGGCAACGGCAAGGGCGCCGCGTTATTCCAGTAAATGGCGGAACAATCAAACGGGGCGAACGCCGAGTTTTGTATCATCGTCGCGGGGGGAGGGCCGGCGGCGACATAGCACATCCCTGATCCTTGCACTTCTAGCGTATCACCGATTTTGAGCGGCATCTTTTCCAACTCATCCACCTCGGCCACTTTGATGTGCTGCGCGCCCTGAAGCCAGGCCATGCTGAGTTTCAACGGCAATTCCAGCGGCACTTGAGTGATTAACAGGATCAGGCTGAGCAGAGAACCTGCCGCAAGCAGCAGATTTCTTCCCCATTGTTGCAACGGAAAGTGTTTCACTTCGTCATGCAGCGACAAGTGCTCGCCTTGTCGGATGACCTGACGATCCAGGTAGATATCGACATCGGTCTTGCGGCCAAGATCGTGACCGATATAGGGCTGCCAGTGCGACGGATAAATCAGGTCGATATTACCGAGCGAGACATTGCCTATCTGTCCCTGATTGGATTCGCCAAAAAGTCCGAGACTTTGCGGCGTACCGTGCAGGCAATGGACATCCTGTAGCTCCTTGCAGGAAGGCGAGCGAAAAAGCTGCCAGAGGCTCCAGGCCGCCAGTAAAGCGGCGGTTCCGGTAAGCCAGGGCAGCAGGACGATGGGGCTGTTCAGGCTGATGAACAACAGCAAAAAAGACAGGCACAGCACAGCGGCTTCTTTCAGTCCACGGGAATGGTGGATGGCGTGCTCTTCTTTGCTTTCCTTGCGGATGGTAATCAACTCGGCGTGTTCATTCCCTGCCTGGCTGATAGACGCGTTAGGCACCGGAATATTGGGTACGGACATGACCTCACGATTGTCTATGCACTCCGCCAGCGAGTGTCCGTTCAGCGAAATGACTAAAGGAATGGAACGGGTTTTGATCAGTTCAACGCTGTTATTCTCGGTAATATACTGTTCCCAGGCGGGGGGCAGGTGAATTTCCTGCGTATCAATATAGTAACGCCATTTATTTTGTGAATCAGTACTCAGACCGTAACGTGTGATGGTGTGAGCAATCGGATAAACCCGATCACTCTGTAATGAGCGGGGAAGTCGCGGCTGTGCGTTGGGCGTATCAAGCGGCGTTGTTTTCTGCGCGCTTTCCTGAGCGAGATATTGTTCCACCGCCACCCGTTCTTCCGGGGTCAATTGGCGAGGTAACGATTGTGTTACTGGCAGTGGCTTAACTAACGGTAAGCGCTCACGCATACGGTAGACAATAAAAGCACCGACGGCGATTAGACAGGCTAACAATATCGCCAGGATGGTAAATATTGTGCTCATCGTATCTCCATTCCAAAGCAATTTGCTCCTTGTCCTCGTTGGAGTTTAACAAACTTATCCAATCGATGATAACCCGTATGCTGTTGTTTTATTAGATTAATAACTAAAAAATTGTGTAAATTAATCGCGTAAGGTGATGATGGTAACAAGTGCAGGATGCCGCTGAAATAAGGATCATCTGATTTTCAGCCGATATATTGACTTTCATTGATCGATTTAAATTCACTAATATTAATGTGTATTGCAAGTTGCAAAAAAGTAATTCGAGATCGCTGTAGTTGCAGCAAAGGGCGTTGTTAACGCACAATGTGAGCAAGATCAAAAAAGAAAATTAACAATCCCTTTTCTTCATTAATAATTAGCGGTATGCCGACATAAGCGATGAAGGCAGCGGCTACCTGTCATTGGGTTGGATGAGGGAGGCTAATATTTCCAGAGGCCATTATGAGTCATAACCTGCAAAAACCTAAAATTCTGAAGGTAGAAACGGTTGCGCGTTCACGGCTGTTCAATGTTGAATCCATCGATCTGGAGTTTAGTAACGGCGCGCGTCGGGTTTATGAGCGTATGCGGCCTTCCGAACGTCAGGCCGTGATGATTGTGCCGATTATTGATGATGAACTGCTGTTGATCCGCGAATATGCCGTAGGGATTGAACAGTATGAACTGGGATTTCCGAAGGGATTGATTGATCCCGGTGAAACGGTATTTGAAGCCGCCAATCGTGAGTTGATGGAAGAAGTCGGCTTTGGCGCGGAGCACATGGAACTGCTGGCGACATTAACGATGGCGCCTTCTTATTTTTCCAGCCAGATGAATATCGTCGTGGCCCGCGGTCTGTATCCGCAGAGTCTGGAAGGTGATGAACCGGAGCCGATGACGAAAGTGCGCTGGCCGTTAAGCGACATGATGTCGTTGTTGCAGGACGCCGATTTTCGGGAAGCGCGTAATGTGAGCGCGCTGTTTCTGACGCAGGATTGGTTGAATCGTTCGTCGCGCTGAGAACAGACACAGGGCGCGGAAATCCGCGCCCTGTGTCTGTAGTATCCCTACTGCATTATCAGAACGATTCTTCGATTAGAACAACTCTTCGCTTTGTCCGTTATCCATCAGCGTTGTACCGACTTCATGCACCGCATATTCGGTCGGCTGCGTTCCTTCGATAAAGTATTCGGAAAGACTGTTTCCGCCGCCGTTGGACAACTTACCGCTGTTGCGGTCGATGGTTACGCTGACGATACCGGGCGGCGGCGTCAGCGGTTGCTCCGGCACGCCTTCCAGCGCTACTTTCATAAACTCGTCCCAAGCTGGCTGAGCGGATTTTGCGCCGCCTTCGTAGCCTGAAATCTGATCCTTAATCACGCCGGAAGCGCTGCTCGTGCCGAGGTTACGCCGATGGTCATCGAAACCGATCCAGACGGAAGTGACCAGATTCGGGCCGTAACCAGAGAACCAGGCGTCTTTGGAACTGTTGGTTGTACCGGTTTTTCCGCCAATATCACGGCGCTTCAGGTCACGGCCTGCTCGCCAGCCTGTACCCATCCAGCCTGGTTCGCCAAAGATGTTGCTGTTCAGCGCGTCTTTGATCAGGAAAGCCAGCGGCGTGCTGATGACATGCGGCGCATAAGGTTGCGTGCTTTGTCGCGCCTCTTGCGGCGTTACCGGTTCAAGTTGCGGCATTGGCGGCACACCCTGCCGGTTTTCCTGAGAGGTGGCGACGTTTTCCATACTGTCGGCGGACAATGTCGCGGAACGCTGTGTTTCACCATACACTAACGGCAAATTACAGGTATCGCAGACCACTTTCGGCGTGGCGGTAAAGATGGCGCCGCCGGCTTCGCTCTCGATTCTGGTAATGAAATAGGGATCAACCAGATAGCCGCCGTTAGACATCACCGCATAACCGCGCACCACCTGCAACGGGGTGAACGAGGCTGCACCCAGAGCCAGCGATTCGGTATGCACGATATTTTGCTCCGGGAAGCCGAAACGCTGTAGGTAATCTGCCGCATAATCGACGCCCATCGCTCTCATGGCGCGCACCATCACCACGTTTTTGGATTGCCCCAGGCCCTGACGCAAGCGGATTGGACCATCATAAGTCGCGGGCGAGTTTTTCGGACGCCAGTCCGAACCTGCGCCCGCATCCCAACGGGTAATGGGAACGTCGTTGAGGATGGTCGCCAGGGTCAGGCCTTTATCCATAGCGGCGGTATACAGGAACGGCTTAATGTTGGAACCAATCTGGCGCAGTGCCTGCGTCGCACGGTTGAACTTGCTTTGGTTGAAGTCGAAACCGCCAACCAGCGCTTCAACCGCGCCGTTGGTTGGATTGAGCGAAACCAGCGCGGAGTTGACATCCGGCACCTGTCCCAGCCACCAGTCATTATCAACCTTACGTACCCACACTTGCTGACCGGTTTGCACCACGTCCGTCACGCGTCTGGGCGTCGGCCCTTGTTGGGTATCGGAGCGATAGGGCCGAGCCCAGCGCATGCCCGCCATCGGCAGGGCAATGTTGCTGCCGTCCGACAGGACCGCAATCGCTTGATCAGCCGTCGTGGTGGTGATGACGGCGGGGAACAGCGGACCGTAAACCGGCAACGTTTTCAATGTGGCGACGATTTTTTCCTGATCCCAGGCGCGTTCGCCCACTTTCCACAATACATCGCCTGGACCACGGTAACCGTGGCGCATATCGTATGCCATAACGTTATTACGTAAAGCATCCTGGGCCGCCAACTGCAATTTTCGGGTAATAGTGGTGTAGACCTTGTAGCCGTCGTTATAAGCGCCATCGCCATAACGTTTCACCATTTCCTGACGCACCATCTCGGCGATATACGGCGCGGAGAAGGCAATCTGCGGCGTATGGTAGTTCGCCACCAGTTTTTCGTTACGCGCCTCATCATACTGAGCCTGAGTGATGTAGTTTTCATCTCTCATTCGAGTCAGCACGACATTACGACGCGCGATCGCCCGGTCGTAGGAATAGAGCGGGTTAAAAGTTGACGGCGCTTTCGGTAAACCGGCAATCATTGCCATTTCGCTCAGCGTTAATTGATCAACGGAGCGGCCAAAGTAAACGTGAGCTGCGGCGCCGATGCCATAGGCGCGATAGCCGAGATAAATCTTGTTCAGATAAAGCTCAAGAATTTCATCTTTGGTGAGCAATTGCTCGATACGAATGGCCAGGAAGACTTCCTTGATCTTACGTATCAGCGTGCGCTCCGGGCTCAGAAAGAAGTTTCTGGCAAGCTGCTGCGTAATGGTGCTGGCGCCCTGAGACGCGCGACCGGACGTCAACGCAATCGAGGCGGCACGGATAATTCCCACCGGATCGACGCCGTGGTGCTCATAGAAACGGCTATCTTCCGTTGCAATAAAGGCTTGCACCATCACCGGGGGGATTTGATCCAGTTTCAGCGGGATACGGCGTTTTTCGCCAAATTGAGTGATTAACTCACCCTCGGCGCTGTATACCTGCATTGGTGTTTGCAGCCGAATGTCTTTCAGCGTGGCGACATCGGGCAACTGTGGTTCGATATAACGGTACAAACCATATATCGAGGCGGCTCCAAACAGGATGCAAGTCACTGCAAGGATGAGTAAATACTTTACGAACTTCACCTGAGATTTTCCATTCAGTAGCGTTTGGACAGTTTATAAACAATCGCGCGCTAGTATAAAGGTAAGCCAGCACTGTGGATACGTTCTTTTATTAGACAAGGATATCGGGTTGAACATGGCTTATCACATCTGGCGGGTTGGGTTAGATATACAAAATGGTTTCATGCGTGCGCTGGCGGTCCAGCAGCGTCGCATCGGCTGGCAGCTTCGTCACTGGTGGCAGTTTCCTTTACCGGACGACACATTGCACTTGGGTAGTTTACACCATACGGAAGCACTTTGTGAGGTCTTGCGGCAATGGCGTCGGTTATTGCCTAGGCATATTTCCCTGCGTGTCGCCTTTCCCGCGCAACAGGTGTTGCAGCAACGCCTGCCCGCGCCGGACAGTCGGTTACGGGAGCCTGAACGTAGCTGGTACATCGAAAGCATGGCGGCCCGCAAGCTGCCGATAAGTAGCGATTTGCTATCAATGGACTACCGTGCGGACCCGCACGCGCCCGATGCTTTATTGATTACCGCCGCACGGCGAAGTGAACTGGCGCGCTGGATTGCGTGTCTGCAAGCCGCGGATCTGCATCCTGACGTCGTTGATATTTCAGCATGCGCCATTCGCTGTATGGCGAGCCTGGCCGGGCTTGAAAACAACCGGGTTTTCCTGCATCGGTCAATTGATGGATGGCTGTGGGTATCGCCGCTCAATCATGCCTTTCGTTTCGGCATGATCCATAGCGATGAATGGAGCGAGGGGGCGGCGATCCTGCCAGTGATCCGCGCCCGGTATGAACAGGATATTGGCGACGCCGCTTACTACAGCAGTACATCCTCTTCTTTTTCTTGTACGCGGGGAAAATCTGACGAATTACTGACCTGGTCGCCGTTGGTGGCGTTTAACCATATGCAAGCGCCTGTGCCGGATTTTCCGCCTGCTTTTGTTATTGCGAGCGGTCTGGCCCTGCGTCCCGGAGATGCCTGAGTATGCTGCTGGTTAACCTTTTACCCTGGCGCCAGCGCCGCTTGCGGCGGCGTGCGCGTCATGGGCTGCTGGCTTTGCTGCTGCAACTGTTGTTGGCCGGACTGCTGCTCGGCATGATTTACTCGCGCTGGCACCAGCAATATACAGAGTTACGCGACGAGTTCAGCGAGGTATCCACACAGCGGCAACAACTGGCGGCACACTACCAACAAACCCGCCGGATACGGAGCCGGTTACAACGTTATCAGGCGCAACAGCAGGCTGATGCGGCAGGCGTGCGTCACAATCAACGTTATCTTGGCCTGCTGGAACAGCTTTCGGGCATGATGCCTGAACGTCTTTGGTTGACGGAGATCGCCGATCGTGGAACTTATCTGTCGATCGTCGGGATGAGTGAAAACTATACCGACATTGTCTCGTTAAACCATGCGTTGATCAGCCACCCAGCCGTGGCGCGGGCGCGGGTTCTCAATGCATTCAGACAGCAGAATGTGCGCTCGCTGTTGCGTTTTTCTCTTCAGGCTGACTGGAAAAATGATGAGTCCATCGACAGTGGGGGCGCTCATGACCAACCCGATGATTAACTGGACTTTGTGGATAAGCCAGCCATGGTGGAAACTGGCGCTGGCGCAGATTGTCCTCATAACGGCTTTCATTTGCCTGGGGAACAGACTGGTATTGGAGGAACTCAGGCGGGAGATCGCGGTTAGCGAGCAGCAGATTGGCGAACAATCACGTGGCATACGAAATATTCAGCAGCAACTGACAACCATGCCGACGCTTGCCGAAATGCAAACCCAATTAACTGCATGGACAAAAGACAAGACGCCATTTTCGGTGGATATGGCGGCGCAATGGGTGACGGAGCCGCTATCCCAATCCGGCGCGCTGCTGCTTTCCTGGCAGCCTGTCCAGCAGAATGCTCCGGCCACCGCTGAGGACAGCGCCTGGAACCTTAGCTTTCATTCAGACTATTCGGGCCTGATAAACGTAGTTCGTCACTTTATTTCACTTCCCTATGTGTTGCGCCTGGAGCAGTTGATGGTGAAATCAACGGCGCAAGCATCGAAAGCGGATAGATGGTTACGCGTCGAAATGACCGTAATGAGGCCGACCGTCGGGCGGAGTCAGCGTATTGAATAGCGTGAACAATGGCGTGCTGATGCTGGTGTCCGCGGCCTGGTTTGCTTTCGCCGCTGCGCAGGGCAACGCGGCAGACATCCCGCGCGATCCTTTTCACCCTTCATCCTTTGTGGTCTGTTCCCCGCTGAATGTGACGCGGCAGTGGCAACTGAAAGGCGTGATAGGAGCCGGTAACCATTGGGTGGGGTGGCTGGCGCAGTCAGATGCGCCGTGGCTGAAACTGAAACAGGGTGCAGTGATCCCGCCTGGGCGTTGGCAGGTCAGCCAACTGGATAGCGCGGAGATGCAATTAACGGCGGTGACGCAAGCCGGAGCCTGCGATGGCGCGCCAATGACGGTTTCTCTGGCATCACCGTTTATGAATAAGCATGTTGCGCAATAGGAACACAAGGAAAGTTATGAAGCGTTGGCTGGTACGGAAAGTAATGGCGCGAATGTTACTGTTGGTCTGTCTGGCGGTGCCCGCCAGGGCGGAAGAACCGATATCCATGGCGTTTGAGGATTCTCCTGTTCAGCGGGTACTTCATGCATTGGCGGACCATCAGCAATTGAATCTGGTGGTCGCCCCCGGCGTTGCGGGCAACCTGAGCGTGCGACTGGTGGATGTCCCCTGGCGGCAGGCGTTGGATATCGTGTTGCGCATGGGACAGTTGACGATGGAGCGTGATGGCAGTGTGTTGCTGGTCTATCCTGCGGCACATCTCGAAGCCGTCGAGCGTCGAAAAGAGGAACTGTCGGCCCGACAAACGCAAAAGCAACCGTTGCAGAATCTCTCTGTCACGCTGAAGTATGCACAGGCCGACGAAGTGGCTGGCAGCGTGCTGGCGCAACGCGGCACATTGCTGACGGAGCGCGGCAGCGTGACGGTGGACAAGCGAACTAATACGTTGCTGATTCGCGATACCGAAGCGGTATTGGCGCAGATTAAGCCCTGGATAAATGAACTGGATTTGCCGTTATCACAAGTGCAATTGGCGGCGCATATCGTGACGATCAGCAGTGAGAATCTGCAAGAACTGGGCGTCAATTGGGGGCTGGGAACCGGTGAGGCGACAAACAGGGCGTTACGGCTGAATAATTTCAACGTCAGTCTGCCTGTCGATACGCCGGCAATAAATGCCGGGTTTCATCTGGCGCGGTTAAATGGCCGCTTGCTTGATTTGGAGTTAATGGCGCTGGAGCAGGAAAATCAGGTTGAAATCATTGCCAGCCCACGGCTTTTTACCGCTCATCAGCAGACGGCCAGCATTAAACAGGGGACAGAAATTCCTTATCAGGTTTCCAGCGGCACCAGCGGATCGACATCGATCGAGTTTAAGGAAGCCGTGCTGGGGATGGAAGTCACGCCCAGTATCCAGCGGGCCGGACGCATCACGCTAAATTTGAAAATCAGTCAGAATATGCCGGGACAGACGATAAAACAGAGTGACAACGGCGAAGCGCTGGCGATCGATAAGCAGGAAATACAAACGCAAGTCACGGTGGCCGATGGCGAAACCATTGTTTTGGGCGGGATCTTCCAGCAGCAGAAGAAGCGCCGTTATCGTCAGGTGCCAGCGTTAGGGAATATTCCCGTATTGGGGCATTTATTCAAAAATAATGCTCAGCAGCGCACCCGGCGGGAGTTGGTTATTTTTATTACACCAACCCTGATCCCGCCGTTGTCGTAAAAAAGCCTGTTCTATTCTCTGTTTATAAGGGGCGTTTTCATGAAAGCGGCGCAATATTTTGATTGATTCATGCCTTCTAAGTTTGACGCTGCGGCGGATTTAGCTTACAAGGGTTAGCGAATTGAGCACAGAAGTGTTGTTCCACCGAAAATGTCGATAAAACACACGATATTATCCGCCTGGATGAGGTGTGACATTTTATTCGGTTGCCAAACCACCCTGAGTATTGAGATAATTTTTTGTCTGATTCTCGCACTATCGCTCATGAGGTTTCAGTTTAGGTCCCGTCGCTGGGTTGATTGGCGGGGCGGGTTATCATTAACGAATTGTCTTAGTAATACCAAAAAACATGGCAGAGAAACGCAATATCTTTCTGGTTGGGCCTATGGGTGCCGGCAAAAGCACTATTGGCCGTCAGTTAGCTCAGCAACTCAATATGGAGTTTTTCGACTCCGATCAAGAAATTGAGCGACGCACCGGGGCTGATGTGGGCTGGGTATTCGATGTGGAAGGCGAAGAGGGTTTCCGCGATCGTGAAGAGAAAGTCATTAATGAATTGACGGAGAAACAGGGTATTGTCCTGGCGACAGGGGGCGGTTCGGTTAAATCACGTGAGACGCGCAATCGTCTTTCCGCACGTGGTGTTGTCGTGTATCTGGAAACGACGATCGAAAAGCAGCTTGCCCGCACTCAGCGCGATAAAAAGCGTCCGTTGCTTCAGGTTGAAACACCGCCGCGTGAAGTTCTGGAAGAGTTGGCGAGAGAGCGGAATCCGTTGTACGAGGAGATCGCGGATGTCACTATCCGAACCGACGAACAGAGCGCCAAAGTAGTTGCCAACCAGATCATCAATATGCTGGAAAGTAACTGATTTTAATGCATGATTTTTTATATCATGCTGATTCTAAACAGGCTATTGAACGAGCATGGAAAGAATTACCGTAACATTAGCGGAACGTAGTTATCCCATTACGATAGCCGCCGGATTGTTTGATGATTCGGCTTCTTTTATGCCGTTGCAGGCCGGGGAACAGGCCATGCTGGTAACCAACCAGACGTTGGCCCCTCTTTATCTTGAGCGTGTCCGCCGTGTGCTTGAGCAAAACGGGGTGCATGTTGATCAGGTCATTTTGCCAGATGGCGAGAAATACAAATCCCTGACCGTATTGGATCAGGTATTTACCGCATTGCTCGCCAAGCCACATGGTCGCGACACCACCATCGTTGCCTTGGGCGGCGGTGTGATTGGCGATCTTGCCGGTTTCGCGGCCGCGAGCTATCAGCGCGGCGTTCGTTTTATCCAGGTGCCGACCACGCTGCTGGCGCAAGTGGACTCATCTGTCGGTGGTAAAACCGCGGTGAATCACCCGCTGGGTAAAAACATGATCGGCGCTTTCTACCAACCGGCATCGGTGGTTATCGATCTGGATTGCCTGAATACCTTGCCTGCCCGCGAATTGTCGTCAGGACTGGCGGAAGTCATTAAGTACGGCATTATTCTGGATGGCGCTTTCTTTGTCTGGCTGGAAGAGAACATTGACGCGGTTCGTTCACTGCAAGCTGATGCGCTGGCTTACTGTATCCGTCGTTGTTGCGAACTAAAAGCCGCTGTTGTCGCCGCCGATGAACGTGAGAGCGGCATACGGGCGTTGCTTAACCTTGGTCATACCTACGGCCACGCGATTGAAGCGGAAATGGGATACGGCAATTGGCTGCATGGCGAAGCGGTTGCCGCCGGAATGGTGATGGCGGCCCAAACCGCCCGTCGTCTCGGACAGTTTTCCGCCGGTGATATCGAACGTATCAAATCGTTGCTGGTTCGCTCTGGCTTGCCGGTCAATGGGCCGCAACAGATGGCGCCGGAATCTTATCTTCCCCATATGATGCGTGATAAAAAAGTGCTGGCGGGTGAACTGCGTCTGGTGCTGCCGACTGCTATTGGCCGTTCCGAAGTTCGTGGCGGCGTGGCGCATGATACTGTGCTGGCGTCGATAGCGGATTGTCTTGCCTGAGAAGCTCTCTGCGATGTTAACGAAATAACACGTGTTAACGACAGATGAGCGACCATGGTTTATGGTTAATAAAATACAATGCATTATGATTTAACAATTCGTGACGGCGAGCATGTCACGAGTTTTAGCCTTTCAGTTGGAGGGTTGTAAATGGATGAGTTTAAACCGGAAGATGAGCTGAAGCCTGACGCCAGTGACCGTCGACCCACACGGCAGCATAAAAACAGCCGTTTTTCCGTACCGAAAATCACGCTTTCCAGACAACACCTGATGATTGGTGTCGGGATTTTGGTGCTGGTATTGCTGATTATTGGGATTGGTTCCGCTTTACAGGCGCCTTCTCGTCCAGAAACGCCTCAGGTTCAAGGACAATCTCAAACTCAAGGTCAAAGCGGCGTTGAAAAACGTATCGACCTCTCTTCGTCGACTTCCATGACGCCAGACTCACCGCCTGCCATGTCAACGGAAACCCCGGCGACGGCTGCCGGCGATGCTGCGCCTGCGCCACAGACGCTGAGTGCGCCGCCTATAGCCGGTACGCCAACGCAAGCCGCCATACAGCCGACGCCGAGCGGTCAGCAGCGCATTGAATTGCCGGGTAATATGACGGACGCGCTTACCCAACAGCAGGATCGCGTCAATGCATTCTCCCAGGGTGCGACCGGCACCTCGTTGCCTACGTCGCCGGCGACGCTCGCCCCTGCCGCAAAGACGCCTGCGCGTACACCTGCGGAAAAAAATACTCACAGTACCAGCAAGCCTGCGACGACGAGCACGCCGAAAGCGGCGACCAGCAAGCCAGCAAATGCGGGTAGCACATCTTCCGCGTCGGGCAGTTCGATCCCAAACGCGCCTGCCAGTCACTTTACTTTGCAACTGAGCAGCGCATCCCGTTCAGATACGCTGAAAGCCTACGCCAGACAGCATAACCTGACCCATTCGTGGGTTTATGAAACTAAACGTGATGGAAAATCCTGGTATGTGTTAGTCACTGGAGTCTATGCTTCCTCCGCTGAAGCAAAACGGGCCATTGCTACATTGCCCGCTGATGTACAAGCGAAAAAACCGTGGGTTAAGCCGATCCGTCAGGTGAAGCAGGACTTGAATAAGTAACACCAATTTTAGCCCTGATGTGCTGTCTGACACAGAGTACAATCCGCGGCTCTGACACGTATGAGTAACTAACGACGGCATGAAGAAAAACCGCGCTTTTTTAAAATGGGCTGGTGGTAAATATCCGCTGGTAGAAGAGATTCGTCGCTATTTACCCGCAGGAGACTGCCTTATCGAGCCCTTTGTTGGTGCGGGTTCTGTATTTCTGAATACAGAATACGACAACTACATATTGGCCGATATCAATAGCGATTTGATCAATCTGTATAACATCGTCAAATCAAATACTGACGAATTTGTGCGTGACTCTCGCAAGTTGTTTACCGAGGAAGTCAATTCCTCCACGACGTTTTACCTGCTGCGCAAAGAGTTTAATCTTTGTACCGACGCTTATCGTCGCGCGGTATTGTTCCTGTATCTGAACCGCCACTGTTACAACGGCCTGTGCCGTTACAACATGCGCGGCGAATTCAATGTGCCATTCGGACGTTACAAGAAGCCCTATTTTCCAGAAGAGGAAATTCGCTGGTTTGCGTTCAAAGCCAGAAGTGCGACCTTTGTCTGTGAACATTATCAGCAAACGCTGAACAAAGCGGCGCCGGGTTCAGTTGTGTATTGCGATCCGCCTTATGCGCCTTTGTCGGCGACCGCGAATTTTACAGCGTATCACACCAATAATTTCAACCATGTCGATCAGCAGAACCTGGCTCGGTTGGCGCAGCGCTTGTCGGTTGAAAACCAGATCCCGGTGCTCATTTCCAACCATGATACGGTGCTGACCCGTGAATGGTATCAGGATGCCTCACTTTATGTGGTCAAAGCGCGTCGGACGATTAGCAGTAATATTCTTGGTCGTAGTAAAGTAAACGAATTATTGGCCCTGTATTGTTAATTGGTCGGCAGTAAGCAGGGTTAAAACCAACGAAAGATGATTGGCTGTCAATAACCATCGCTGATCGGAAGGTGGGTAAACGCAAGCGCCGACAGCAGAGATTCGGACTTTATCGTTTGGAGAAGCGAATGAAATCATTTTTAATCGCCCCGTCTATTCTGTCGGCGGATTTTGCCCGGCTTGGCGAGGATACCGCCAACGTACTGTCCGCCGGGGCTGATGTGGTGCACTTTGATGTGATGGACAATCACTATGTGCCTAATCTGACCATCGGCCCGCAGGTGCTCAAAGCGTTGCGCGATTACGGCATTACCGCCCCGATTGATGTGCATCTGATGGTGAAACCGGTTGATCGCATCATTCCCGATTTCGCCCAGGCGGGCGCGAGTTTCATTACTTTCCACCCGGAAGCGTCGGAACATATCGATCGTTCCCTGCAATTAATTAAAGATCATGGCTGTAAAGCGGGGCTGGTTTTCAATCCGGCAACGCCGCTCAGCTATCTCGATTACGTGATGGATAAACTGGACATCATTCTGCTGATGTCCGTCAATCCAGGCTTTGGCGGCCAATCCTTTATTCCGGGAACTTTGGATAAACTGCGTCAGGTACGCAGGCTGATTGACGACAGCGGTTATGACATCCGTCTTGAGGTGGATGGCGGCGTCAAAGTGGATAACATCGGCGATATCGCCGCGGCTGGTGCGGATATGTTTGTGGCGGGCTCGGCTATTTTTGGTGCAGCGGATTACCGTGCCGTCATTGAGCGGATGCGCGCTGAAATAGCCAGGGTGAATCATGGCTGACATGACGTCGATCCGCGGGCTGGCGTTTGATTTGGACGGCACGCTGATCAATAGCGCGCCAGGGCTGGCTGCCGCGATGGATCTCGCTTTGCTGGCGCAATCCTTGCCGGCGGCTGGCGAGGCGCGGGTCGCCACCTGGATTGGCAATGGCGCGGACGTGTTGGTTGAGCGGGCATTGCGTTGGGCGGGGGTTGAACCGACCGCAGCGCGGCGTAGTGAAACGCGCAAACAGTTTAACCACTATTATGCTGAAACCGTGGAGCGCGGCAGCGCGCTCTATCCTCAGGTGAAGGAAACGCTGGCGGCCCTGGCGCAACGTGGTTTTCCTCTGGCTGTCGTGACCAACAAACCTACGCCATTCGTCGCGCCGTTGCTGACGTCGCTGGGAATTGGCGAGTACTTTTCGCTGATTATCGGCGGCGACGATGTGGTGGCGAAAAAGCCGCACCCCGCGCCGTTGTATCTGGTTCTGGGTACGTTGGGACTACGCGCCGGCGAGTTACTGTTTGTGGGCGATTCGCGTAATGATATTCAGGCGTCTCAGGCTGCCCGCTGCCCCTGCGTCGGTATGACTTATGGATATAACTATGGCGAAGCGATCGAATTGAGTCGTCCAGACATCGTGCTGGATCGTTTTGCCGATCTCTTGCCCCTTGTCGGGCCGTCATCTTCAAAAAATCAGGAAGCATTAGCATGAGTAAACCCATTGTATTTAGCGGTGCACAACCGTCAGGGGAATTGACCATTGGTAACTACATGGGTGCGTTACGTCAGTGGGTGAATATGCAGGATGACTATGATTGCATCTATTGCATCGTTGACTTGCACGCCATTACGGTACGTCAGGATCCGCAGCAGTTGCGCAAAGCGACACTGGATACGCTGGCGCTTTATCTTGCCTGTGGGATCGACCCGAAGAAGAGCACTATTTTTGTTCAGTCTCATGTACCGGAACATAGTCAACTGAGTTGGGTGCTGAACTGCTATGCGTATTTCGGTGAACTGAGCCGTATGACGCAATTTAAAGATAAATCAGTGCGTTACGAAGAAAATATCAACGCGGGTCTCTTTGATTATCCGGTTTTGATGGCGGCGGATATCCTGTTGTACCAAACCACTCAGGTGCCGGTGGGCGAAGATCAGAAACAGCATCTGGAACTGAGCCGCGATATCGCCCAGCGTTTCAACAGTTTGTACGGTGAAAACATTTTTAAAATACCGGAACCGTTTATACCGAAATCCGGCGCTCGCGTAATGTCGCTGCTGGACCCGACCAGGAAGATGTCCAAGTCGGACGATAACCGCAACAATGTGATTGGTCTGCTTGAAGAACCGAAAGCGGTGGTGAAGAAAATCAAACGTGCGGTAACGGATTCCGACGAGCCGCCGGTTGTTCGCTACGATATCGTCAATAAAGCCGGTGTATCCAACTTGCTGGATATACTGTCTGGGGTGACGGGAAAAACCATTGTCGAACTGGAGCAGGCGTTCAGCGGTCAGATGTATGGTCACCTGAAAGGCGCCGTCGCTGATGCGGTATCAGGGATGTTGACGGAATTGCAGGCGCGTTATCATCGTTTCCGCGCTGACGAAGCCTTTTTGCAGCAGGTGATGCGTGAGGGAGCGGAAAAAGCCAGCGCGCGCGCGCAGGTAACATTGAAAAAAGTTTATGACGCGGTTGGATTTGTACCCCGTCCGTAAACGTTAAAAAATCAGGAGGCGGTGCCTCCTGATTACGTTTTTCAGACGCTTACTGCTTTATTCCCATCATTGCGGCAGCGGTGGAAACACGTCATCCGGGATTGGGTTCTCGAACGGCGTCTTCTGGAACCTGGCCTGATGGTCGGCTTTGGCCTGAGCGATCAAGTCCGGCGTCAACATCAGGTCGATAGCCAACGATGCCATCGCTTTAGCCGCATATTCCATCCCTTTGTGCGCCGCCGCCGTTTTACCCTGCGCAACCAATTGCCATGAGTGGGCCGGCGTGCCGATCGCATAGGTCGCGCTGCGGATCTGTACGGTTGGCACCACCCAGCTTACGGTTCCCACATCGGTAGAGCCGATAAAGGCTTCGTTAGGGCTGTAGAGCGGATAGATGCCATCGTGCAACGCCAGATCCGCCTGTGGTTCTACCCCAAACCGCGCGTAAGCATTCGCAATGTCTTCCGCGGTCATCGCGGCCTGAAATTTAGCGGCGAGTTGGCGATCGTGTTCATCAAACTCAATCGGCCCCAGCGTCAACAAATGTTCATGCATGCGCTGCTCCAGCGGCGGATTGCCGATCAGGTTGGCGTCACCGCTAATCACTTCGTGGCTGACTTCGGTTTCCGTCATCAACGCGGCGCCTTCGGCGATCTTTTTTACCCGTTTGACCAACTGATGCAACTCCGGCAACTGACGCGCTCGCACCAGATACCTCACCGTGGCATTCGCCTGCACCACGTTGGGCGCATGACCGCCGCTGTCGGTGATGGCGTAATGTACGCGGGCGGATGAAGGCATATGCTCGCGCATATAGTTAACGCCGACGTTCATCAATTCGACGGCATCAAGTGCGCTGCGTCCCAGATGCGGACTGCTGGCGGCATGCGATGCCCGGCCTTTGAAGTGAAAATTCAGTTCGTTGCAGGCCAGCGATACCGGACTGTTGACGCCGGTAAAGGTCGCCGGGTGCCAGCAGATCGCGATATCCACATCGTCAAACACGCCGGCTTTGACCATAAAGCCTTTCGACGATCCGCCTTCTTCCGCCGGGCAACCATAGAAACGAACGGTTCCCGGTATCGCGTGCTTTTGCAGGTAATCCTTAACGGCTGTCGCGGCCTGTAATGCGGCGGTGCCCAATAGGTTATGTCCGCAGCCGTGCCCATTGCCGCCCTTTTCCAACGGCGCGGGTTCTGCGACATTCGCCTGCTGACTTAATCCTGGCAGCGCATCATACTCGCCGAGGATAGCGATGACGGGCTTTCCTGCGCCAAATTCGCCCAATAATGCGGTGGGCATACCGGCAATGCCTTGCGTCAGGCGAAAACCTTCTGCTTTCAGCACCGTCTCATGCTGCGCGGCAGAACGATATTCCTGATAGTTCAACTCCGGCGTGTCCCATATGCCATCACTCAGGGTAAAAAACTGTTGCCGTTTAGCCGCAATTAATCCGCAGAGATCTTCCACGGTTTGCCGATTGACGGGCGGCAATATCTTTTCAGTCGGTACTGGGTTCATGCGCTATATGCTCTTCATTTTGTCATGACAAGGAAATGGGGATTCATGTTCTGAGAGACTCAGAGTGGTGATGTATCCATGCCAAACCATTTTTCGCTCAGTTTTTTCAGCGTGCCGTCGTTTTTAGCTTTCTCAATGGCGGCGTTAAACATCGCTTTTAATTCAGGATCGCTCTTACGCAAGCCGACGGACGATCCGCTTCCCAGAATGCCGCCGATAAACTGCGGACCCGGCGTAACGATGTCGGCGTTGCCGGGTTTTCCAGTAATGCCTTTCAGGTAGGCGGCGGAGGCAATAACCAGATCGACGCGCCCGGCTTTCAAATCCAGATCGTGTTCCTGCGTGGTTTTGTATTCACGCACGGTCATGACGCCCTTGAGATATTTATCCAAAAACGTACTGGCGATTGAGGCGGACTGCACGCCAATAGTTTTACCTTTCAGCAGTGGTTTCAACTTCTCGACTTCTGCTAATGCGGCGGCTTCGTCAGCCGGTTTGAGAGAGAAACGTTTTCCGCCGTCAGGCAGTGCTTTGGCCAGTTCGCTGGAAGCCAGAACCGCGAAAGTCTGCCCCGCCTGAGTATAAGGCTGGCTGAAATCGATAACCTGGCGGCGTTTCTCGGTAGCGGACATACCGGAAATGATGGCGTCAAACTTGCCGGCGTTCAGTGCCGGGATGGTACTGGTAAAGGGTTGCACGATGATCTCGCACTTCACCTGCATGCTGTCGCACAGAATTTTATACATATCGATCTCAAAGCCATCCAGCGTTCCATCCGGCTTGGTAAAATTATAAGGATGGAAAGCGCCTTCGGTGGCGATGCGTACCGTGGTCCATTTCTTCCCTTCCGCCGAGGCGGTGAAAGACGCGGCCAGCGTGCTTGCCAGACACAGTGAACAGGCGATCATTTTTAATTTTGACTTCAACATAATGGTGTTCTCCTGGTGTTATATTTTAATTTTCTAGCAAATAGATGACTTACCAACTGGCGATAAATTGCCTGAAGCGGGCCGACTGACTGGCAGTGAAAATCTGCTCCGGGGTGCCTTGTTCTTCAATTTCCCCCTGATGCAGGAACACCACGCGGTTAGAGACTTCGCGGGCGAAATCCATTTCGTGGGTGACCACCAGCATGGTCATCCCCTCGTCGGCCAGTGTGCGCATGACGCGCAGCACTTCGCCGACCAGTTCGGGATCGAGCGCCGATGTCGGTTCGTCGAACAGCATCACCCTGGGCGCCATCGCCAGTGCGCGGGCAATCGCGGCGCGCTGCTGCTGGCCGCCGGAAAGTTGGGAAGGGTAGTAATGCCGCTTCTCCGCCAGACCGACTTTTTCCAGCAATTGCTCGGCGTGTTCCACGCATTCAGCCGGCGGGCGCTTTAACACATGTACCGGCGCTTCAATGATATTTTCCAGTACCGTTTTATGTGACCACAGGTTGAAGTTTTGAAAGACCATACCAAGCTGACTGCGTATACGGTCAATCTGTTTCGGATTCGATGGCCGGTTTTGCCCTTTACGGTTGGGCTTCATTTCGATGGATTCGCCCGCGACGATGATCTCTCCCTGATCGGGAAGCTCCAGCATATTAATGCAGCGCAACAGGGTGGATTTTCCTGAGCCGGATGAACCGAGAATGGAAATTACCTCTCCCTGGCTGGCTTCAAGCGAGATACCCTTCAGCACTTCCAGAGAACCAAAGCGTTTATGAATGTTGTGCAGGCTGATCGCTGGCGTGGTCATTGAAGGTCTCCCAGTTTCTTAATTTTTTTTGCCGTCGTCAGTGTGACGGGCGCACGCAAATGCGGGGGTCATTTTGAATTCGGCCCACATCAGCAAACGTGTCAGGACAAGATTGATAGACAGATAGATAGCGCCGGCAATCAGGAAAACTTCCAACGCCCGGTAGGTTTCCGCAATGATGCGCGCCGCGATGCCGGTAATTTCCATCAGCGTGATAATGGATGCCAGCGAGGTTGATTTGATCATGGAGATCAATTCATTACCATAAGCGGGCAGCGCCTGACGGATCGCCAGCGGGAAAATAATGCGCCTGAAAATCATATGCCTGGGCATGCCGCAGGCGCGGGCCGCTTCGATTTGCCCTGCGGGGACGGATTGTAATCCGCCACGGATGATTTCGCTGGCGTAAGCGCCGGTACATAAACTGAGTGACAGCAGCGCGCACCAATAAGGTTCACGCAGCAGCGGCCACAGCATACTTTCCCGCACCCAGACAAATTGGCCCAATCCGTAATAGATGAGAAACAGTTGCACCAGCAGCGGCGTACCGCGGAAGAACAGCACATAGGTCCGCGCAATGGCTTGCAGCACCCGGTAAGGGGAAAGCTGCATCAATGCCAGCCCCAACGCCAGAAAGAAACCGAACGATACCGAGCCGATGGCGAGTTGCAACGTGAGCGGAATACCGGGAATAATTTCCAGAAACGTTGCGTAAATAAAAGGAAAATCCATCAGCGTTTCACACCCCTGGAATAATAGGACTCCGCCCGACGCATGATCCAGCCGGAGCAGATAGAGATAATCAGGTACAGCAAGGCGGCGGCCATGAAAAAATCAAACGGTTTTCCCGTTGAACCTGCGCCGGTCTGCGCTTGCGTCAGCAGTTCAGCCACGCCGGTAACCGAAACCAGCGCGGAGGCTTTCAGCACCAACTGCCAGACATTGCCCAGCGACGGAATGGCATGACGCAGCAAAAGCGGCGCAATGATACGCCGCAGACGCAGCAGCGTGGACATGCCGCAGGCTTTGGCGGCTTCGATTTCACCGCGAGAAACGGCATAGAACGCGCCGCGAAAAACTTCCGTTTGTTGTGCGCCTGAAGAGATGCCGACCGCCACAATCCCGGCGATAAAACCGGGGAAACCGACAAACCCCTGGCTGCCAAAGAGTTTGGCTATCAGGGTTAAAGCGGAACTGCCGCCAAAGTAAAGCAGATAGATAATCAGCAAATCCGGGATGCCGCGAATGATGGTGGTATAGCCGTCAGCCAGATAGCGAATCGGACGATTACCGCAGATTTTTGACCAGGCGCCGAGGGTGCCGATGAACGCGCCAAGCAGAAAACCGCTGCTTGCCAGCCCGAGCGTCATGCTTGTGCCGATGAGTAATAATTTCCCCCAGCCATTTTCACCAAAACTGATGAGTTGCCAGAAAGTCATGTCTTCCACAAATAGCTCCCAACTTCTTATTGTTCTGTCATGAAAACGAGATAATCAGAACGATTTTTGTGATCAGAGGATCGCACACCCTGTTCGGGAACGACGATGTAGAGGTATAACGACGCGTTGTGAACCATTCAGACGCCTGACCGCCAGTGGATTAACCCGCTAATCAATGGTCGGCCACGTTTTACGTCATGATGATTGACTAATTATTCATATAGTCTGCTTATTAATGAATTTGCGTTTAGTCAAAATAAGACAGATAAAGCCCAGGGTAAAGCACTAAAAAAATGTCTGGGCAGGAAAGGAAGTGAAAAAAAGCGCATTATTATGCCGTTACGGAAATTGTTATGCCGTTACAGAAAACATTGTCCTGTGGGCGCGCGAGATCAACGGCGACCTGATATCAGGTCGCGTTCGATTGACGAGGCGGGACGGCGTTATTTTGTCTGATGAGCAAACCAGTTCAGTTTTTCCCGCAGGCCGACAACGCTCCCTACGATAATCAGGCTTGGGCTTACCGCCTGTTTCGCCAGTTCACCAAGTTGTGATAGTTGGCCGGTAAAAACCCGCTGCGTGGTTGAAGTGCCGTTTTCGATCAGCGCAACCGGCACGGTTGCAGGTAGCCGCTGTTCCAACAGTTTGCTCTGGATGTATACCGCCTGCTGAAGCCCCATGTAGAACACCAAGGTCTGTTTTTCGCCCGCCAGACTGGACCAGTCGAGTTCGCTATCTTGCCGGACATGGCCGGTTATCAGTCGCACCCCTTGCGAATGGTGGCGGTGAGTGAGGGGAATGCCGCTGTAGGCCGCACAGCCAGAGGCGGCGGTGATGCCGGGTACGACGGAAAACGGGATACCAGCTTGTTGCAGGTGCTCCAGTTCTTCTGCGCCACGGCCAAAAATAAAGGGATCGCCGCCTTTCAGCCGCACGACTCGTTTACCGGCCAGCGCTTTTTCTTTCAGTAACTGGTTAATCTGTTCCTGGGCAATGGTGTGGCAGCCAGACGCTTTACCCACATAGATACGTTCGGCATCACGTCTGCTCAGATTCAGAACGTCGTCGGAAACCAGCCGATCATAGACCACAATATCCGCCTGTTGCAGCTGCTGTAAGGCTTTCAGCGTTAGCAAACCCGCATCCCCCGGACCGGCGCCGACCAGCACCACTTCGCCCCGGTCATCCAGCGGCGCGGAAAAAAGCTGCTCGGTCAGTTGTTGTGCGCTGATGTTGTCGTGATTCGCCAACGCCTGAGCCAGCCTGTCGTGAATGAACAGTTTTTCCCAGAAGCGGCGGCGTGTGCCTGAATGCCGGAAACGACTTTGTACGCGCTGGCGCAATTCACCCGCCAGCGCCGCCAGTTTGCCAAGGTGCTGGGGCAGGATACTTTCCAGCTTTTCCCGCAGCAGACGCGCCAGAACCGGCGCCGTGCCGCCGGATGATACGGCGACGATCAGCGGAGAGCGATCAACAATCGACGGCATGATAAAACTGGCGTTCTGGGGATCATCGACCACATTGCAGAAGATCCGCAACTGGCTGGCCTGTTCGTAAACCCGCCTGTTGATATCGTGATCGTCAGTGGCGGCAATAACCAGCCATGTGCGCTCCAGTAATTCAGGATCGAAACCACCCTGCACCAGTGTGACCTGGTTTGCTTCCCGCCAGACCATAAACTGTTCATTGAAACTGATGGCGTTTGCCGTAAGCATCGCCCCGGCATTGAGCAGCAGGCGCGCTTTCCGTTCTGCAATTTCACCGCCGCCGACCAGCAGACAATGTTTACCGCGTAACTGGCAGAATATTGGCAGATAATCCATGTGAGGCCTCTTTATACTTGTGATCAACTCAAACCAAAGAATATCTCGCCTGGCGGCAGGATGCGTCGCGTGACGTCAATGACAGTGCATTATTAACGGCAATCATTATCAACGGCGATGGATAAACGCTTCATTTGCATCTTATTTGCCGTAGAACGGCTATTTTATCGGCAAAAATGTTGTATGTCTGTGATTTTAATAGTTATTTAAACGTCTATTCTTGCTAAGTATGAAGCGTTTGGCGTTGACGAGGCGCAATACCGGTCTTCATCAACGCGCCAGCACCTGTTCGTGCCGGTTTCAGGTTTCTCCAGTGATAACGCTCACAACAACGTGGGCATTTGCCCAATAATCCGCTCCATAATTTCTTCATATGAAAGAAAATGCCTAATGACTAACCGGGCAATAACCGGAATAATTTAAAAATAAAACACCATTTCCATTTAATTAACACGTAATTTCTTTTTATGTGATACGGATCGCGCTGACGGAATGGCAGAGCGGCAATACAGATATATCATGTCATTATCCACACAGAACGCCGTTTTTAGCGGCCAAATTTTGTAGATGTGTTGTGTCAAATATCAAGGCAGGTAACAACGTGAAAATAGAATCAATTGATGTCACCGTCTTTACTTATCCCACGCGCCGGGTGTCCGACAGCGCGGGGCATTCACATCCGGGGAAGGAAAATCAGGCAAAAATGGCCCTGCTGACCATCCGCACGGACGAGGGGCGGGAAGGTTATGCCTTCGCGCCGCCAGAAGTGATTCGCCCGCATATTGTGAATGCGTTTTTCCGTAAGGTCCTGATCAGACAAAACCCGTTTGATCGTGAGCGTCTGTGGCAGGATCTGGTGCATTGGCAGCGCGGCAGCGCCAATCAGTTGACCGATCGCGCATTGTCGATTGTCGAATCGGCGCTGTGGGATCTGCAAGGGCGCGTGCTGAATATGCCGGTTCATAAGCTACTGGGCGGATACCGCGAAAAAGTGCCGGCCTATGGCAGCACCATGTGCGGCGATGAACTGGAAGGCGGGTTGTCCACCCCGGACGAGTACGCTCAGTTCGCCGAGAAACTGGTGCGGCGCGGCTATAAAGCGATCAAGCTGCATACCTGGATGCCGCCGGTCTCTTTCGCGCCCAGCCCGAAAATGGATGTGAAAGCGTGTGCCGCGGTGCGTGAAGCCGTCGGCCCGGATATTTGCCTGATGCTGGATGGCTACCACTGGTATAGCCGCAGTGATGCGCTGTATATCGGTCGTGAGCTACAGAAGCTGGACTTCACCTGGTTTGAGGAGCCGATGGAAGAGCAGAGCATGGCGTCCTACAGTTGGCTGAGCAAACGTCTGGATATTGATGTGATTGGGCCGGAAAGTCTGTCAGGCAAGTACTTCAGCCGTGCTGATTGGGTGAAAGAGGGAGCATGCGATATTTTACGCGCGGGCGTACAAGGTGTCGGCGGTCTTGCGCCGTGTATGAAAGTCGCCAGTCTTGCTGAAGCCTTTGGTATGGATTGCGAAATTCATGGCAACGGGGCGCCCAATCTGGCCGTGGTCGGCGCCATCAAGAACTGCCGCTGGTACGAGCGCGGCCTGTTGCACCCCTTCCTCAATTACGATGAACCCGCCGCTTACCTGAATGCGATTGTCGATCCGATGGATGACGAGGGTTTTGTGCATCTGCCTCAGCGACCGGGATTGGGTGAGGATATCAATTTTGACTGGATTGAGGAGCATACGCTAAGTAAAGAATAGAACGTCAGGTCTGAAAGAAAATACTCTTAAAAAATAAAAAGTTGTCGTTTTCCATACTTCCACATCAGGAGAAGAGTAATGAAAGCGCGCGCAATACTACGTACCTTACTGTTAAGTACCCTGTGTATGACCGTCACACCGGTCATGCTGTCGGCCAAAACCCCGGATGATCAACTGATCGTCGGCATGAATATGAACAACATGCTCTCGCTCGATCCGGCGGCAATGACCGGCAATGAAGTGGTGGGCATAATCGTCAATCTGTATGACTCACTGGTGGTGCTCGATCCGGTCAACCTGAGCAATGTTCTGCCGTCTCTGGCGAAAAGCTGGAGCGTGAGTGATGACGGCAACGTCATTACCTTTAATCTGGTGGACAATGCAACGTTTCATTCCGGCAATCCGGTGACGGCGCAAGATTTCGCCTGGTCGATGAAACGCTTGCTCAACCTCAATATGGCGCAGGCCACAACCTGGAAATCCTATGGGTTTACGGCGCAGAACGTGGAGAAAATGATCCGCGCCAAAGACGCCCATACAGTGGAAATCGAACTGCCCAAACCGAACGATCCCAAACTGGTTATCTATTCGCTGGCGACGCTTGGCAGCGGATCGGTGCTGGACAGCAAAACCGTGATGCAGCACGAGAAAAACGGCGACTGGGGCAATGGCTGGCTGACCACCAACGAGGCGGGCTCCGGCCCGTTTAAGCTGGATGTCTGGCAGGCGAAAGATGTGCTGCGCATCAGCCGGGTGGAGGGCAACTGGCACGGCGACGCCAAAATGAAACGCGTCATTTTCCGCCATATGACCGAGTCGCAGGCGCTGCGCCTGATGGTTGAAAAAGGCGATATTGATGTGGCTTCCGGCATGTCGGTGCCGGATATCAATGCGTTAAAGCGGGACAAAGACGTTGTCGTTGATGAGGTGAAAAAAGGCTCAATGTATTATGTGGCGATGAGTCTGAAAAACGAGTACTTCGCAAAACCTAAAGTGCGCGAAGCGGTTCGTTACCTCATTGACTACGACGGCATCAATAAAACCGTGATGCCCGGTTATGGCTTTTATCACCAACGCCCGATCCAGGCAGGGATGGACGCGACGTTGCCCAATCCTGGTTACCAGTTGGATGTGGCGCGGGCGAAAGCACTGCTGGCGGAAGCGGGTTACCCGAACGGATTTGAAACCACGCTGCGCGTGCTGTCGGATCAGCCTTTCCTGAATCTGGCGACCTCGGTGCAGTCAACGCTGGCGCAGGCCGGTATCAAAGCCCGAATTCTCTCCGGCACCGGTAACCAGGTTTACGGCGCGATGCGCGATCGTAAATTCGACATGCTGGTTGGACGCGGCGGCGGCGGCGTCGATCCGCATCCTCACTCCAGCCTGCGCTCGGTGGTCTACAACCCGAATAACAGCGACGAAGCCAAACTGACCAATTTTCAGGGCTGGCGCACGTCTTTCTACGATAAACCCTTGAACGACATGATCGATCAGGCGCTGCTGGAGAAAGATCCGCAGAAACAGAAGCAGAGGTATTTCGACATCCAGAATCGTTATGACGCACTGTTCCCGGCCATCATTCCGGTGTCGCAGATGGTCGATTCCGTGGTGTTGCGCAAAGACGTGAAAGGTTATGTGCCGCATCCGTCCTCCACCACACAACTGCGCGAGGTCTATAAACAGCGCTAGCTTTTTCACTCAGTTTCAGCGGGGGGGGCTTGCGTTCAGTCATCCCGTCAGAAACGTCAAACACGACATAACCGCGTTAGCAGTGGTTTAACGTCGCTGCTAACCGGGATATCAGGAGAAAGAACACATGGTTTTCTCTGATTGGATCAAGCCAGGCGGCGTAGCGCGTCGGCTGGCAAAACGCCTGTTTCAGGTAGTCGTCACGTTATTCGGGTTATTGATTCTGACTTTTGTGATTGGCCGCGTGATGCCGATCGATCCGGTGCTGGCGATTGTCGGACAGGATGCCGACCAAAGTACCTATCAACAGGTTTATCAGCAACTGGGGCTGGATAAGCCTTTGTATATACAATTTTTTATTTACTTCAATGCGCTCATGCAGGGGGATTTGGGCAATGCGCTGCTGACCGGGCGACCGGTGATGGACGACATTATCCGGGTTTTCCCCGCCACCGTTGAGTTGGCGACGCTGGCGATTATCGTCGGCGCCGGTTTAGGCGTGCCGCTGGGCGTGCTGGCGGCGGCGCGACGCGGAAAATGGGCGGATTACGTGGTGCGTTTTATCAGTCTGGCTGGCTATTCCACGCCGATATTCTGGGTCGGGATGATGGGACTGCTGGTGTTTTATGCCTGGCTCAACTGGGTCGGCGGCGCCGGACGCGTGGACATGGCGTATGACGGTCTGGTGGAGAACCGAACCGGCCTGCTGTTGTTGGATTCCATGCTGGCAGGGAACTGGGCGGTGTTTCGCAGCGCCCTGAACCATCTGCTGCTGCCCGCCACCATTCTGGGGTTTCACTCTCTGGCGTATATCAGCCGCATGACGCGCAGCTTTATGCTGGCGCAGCTTTCGCAGGAGTACATTATTACCGCGCGAGTTAAAGGCTTGTCTGAATTCCGGGTGGTCTGGGCTCACGCGTTCCGCAATATTCTGGTGCAACTGCTGACCGTGGTGGCGCTGGCTTATGGCTCGCTGCTGGAAGGCGCGGTGCTGATCGAAACGGTATTCTCGTGGCCGGGGTTTGGTTCTTATCTTACCAGTAGCCTGCTGCTGGGCGATATGAACGGGGTGATGGGATGTGTCCTGCTGGTGGGGCTGATTTTCGTCACCCTCAATCTGCTGTCGGACATGTTGTATCAACTCTTTGATCCGAGGACGAACGCATGAATCTTTCCTCTGAACCGCCGATTACAGGTGGATCAATCGTTCGCTCGCAACCGGAAAAGCGTGTGAGTCGTCTGAAGCAGCGTGGCGCGCGGATCGCCGGATTCCTGCTGCTGATGGCGCGTAATCCGCTGACGGCGATAGGTTCCGCGATTGTGCTGATGTTAATGCTGGTGGCGATTTTCGCGCCGTGGATCGCCACGCACGATCCGCTGGCGCAGGATCTGGCCAATGCGTTACAGGCGCCCGGCGCCGCCCATTGGTTCGGCACCGATGAGTTTGGCCGGGATGTGTTCAGCCGACTGGTTTATGGTTCGCGCATCACGCTGTATATCGTGGCGTTGGTGTCGGTAACGGTCGGGCCGATCGGCCTGTTGCTTGGGGTGGTCGCGGGGTATTACGGCGGTATCGTCGATACCATTCTGATGCGCATCACCGATATCTTCATCTCTTTCCCCAGTCTGGTGTTGGCGCTGGCATTTGTCGCGGCGCTGGGGCCGGGGCTGGAACATGTGGTGATCGCGATTACGCTCACGGCCTGGCCGCCGATTGCGCGTCTGGCAAGGGCGGAAACGCTGTCGTTGCGTCACGCCGATTTTGTTTGCGCCGTGAAGCTGCAAGGCGCTTCTTCCGCGCGCATCCTGCTGCATCATATTGTGCCGCTGTGCCTGCCATCGGTGATTATCCGTATCACCATGAATATGGCGGGCATCATTCTGACGGCCGCCGGGCTGGGTTTCCTGGGGTTAGGCGCTCAGCCGCCCGATCCTGAATGGGGCGCGATGATTTCAGCCGGGCGTCGTTACATGATGGAGTGCTGGTGGTTGGTGACTATTCCGGGGCTGGCGATTTTGATCAACAGCCTGGCGTTCAATTTCCTTGGAGACGGCCTACGTGACATCCTTGATCCCAGAACCGAATAATCTTTCCCACCTTACGCCGCAGGCGAAACCGTTGCTGGATGTTGAAAATCTGCGGGTTGGTTTCGTCAATGGCGGCGTGGTTACCGATGCCGTGCGCGGCGTCTCTTTTACCCTGGGCTGTGAAAAACTGGCGATTGTCGGTGAATCCGGTTCCGGTAAATCCACGGTCGGTCGCGCGCTGTTGCGGCTGCATCCTCATAGCGCCTGCATCACCGCCGATAAACTGCGTTTCGGCGACACGGATTTGTTAACAGCGGACGAAGCCCGCATGCGTCAGATCCGCGGCAAGCGGATGTCGATGATTATGCAGGACCCGAAATATTCGCTGAATCCGGTGGTCTGCGTCGGCGATCAGATCGCCGAAGCTTATCTGGCTCATCATCACGTTTCACGTCAGGAAGCGAAGCAAAAAGTCATGACGATGCTGGACGTGGTGCGCATCCGCCAGCCGGAACGGGTCTACCGATTGTATCCCCATGAAATTTCAGGCGGGCAGGGGCAACGCATCATGATCGCGATGATGCTGATTACCGAACCGCAAGTGGTGATTGCCGATGAACCGACGTCGGCGTTGGATGTTTCCGTGCGCTTGCAGGTGCTGGCGATGCTCGACGATCTGGTCGGCGAACGCGGTCTGGGGCTGATTTTCATCAGCCATAACATCAATCTGGTGCGCAGCTTTTGCGATCGGGTGCTGGTGATGTACGCCGGGCGGGTGGTGGAGTCCATTGCCGCCGCCGATCTGGATAACGCGCAGCATCCTTATACCCGCGGCTTACTGAACGCGTTACCGGGTATTGATCATCCGCGTGCGCGTTTACCGGTGATGAACCGCGATCCGGCCTGGCTCAATGGATAGGAAAATAATCATGACTGCTGAAACGTTGAATCTGAACAAGACGATGATTGAAGTGAATAACCTTAACCTGTCGTTTGGTCAGGGAAGTACCCAAAATCAGGTGCTGTATGACGTGAACCTGACCGTTGACGATGGCGATATTTTCGGTCTGGTCGGTGAATCCGGTTCGGGGAAAACCACCGTGCTGAAATGTCTGTCCGGGTTGTTCAATCACTGGCGGGGACGTCTGCTGATTGATGGTCGGCAGCTGGCGCACCGCATCGATCCGGCGCGTTGTCGTCAAGTACAGATGGTCTTTCAGGATCCTTACGGCTCTCTGCATCCTCGTCATACGGTGGAGGCGATCCTGGAAGAACCGCTGTCCATCCACCGTTTTAACGATCGCGAGGATCGTATCGATACGTTGCTGGAGAAAGTAGGGCTGGGAACACACTTTCGCCGCCGTTATCCGCACCAGCTTTCGGGCGGGCAGCGCCAGCGTGTGGCCATTGCCCGCGCGTTGATTCTGGAACCCAGGGTGCTATTGCTGGATGAACCGACCTCGGCGTTGGATGTTTCCGTGCAGGCGGAAATTCTGAATCTGCTGGCTGAATTGCAACAGCAGGAGAAATTAACGTATCTGTTGGTGACCCACGATCTTGGCGTTATTGCCCATTTATGCGATCGCGTCGCGGTGATGCAATACGGCCGAATACTCGAAACGCTGGAAACCGGCGATTTAACCCGCGATACGACAAAGAACGCCTATACCACAATGCTGGTGGATGCCAGCCGCCAGTATAGCCGCGATCTGGCTGTGCGTTCGGAACGGATGGGATAGGATTACGTTTCCCATTATTGCGTTACGGCTGGTTACAATCAGAGTGTAATACGTAAAAAAAGGTAAATGGGTGGCTTTGAAGTGTATGGATATTTACAATCATTACGCTTTCTGTAGTTGGCCTCTTCAAAAAGGAATTCTCATGTTTAAACGTACTCTGGTTGCTGCGGCGGCTTTTATTTCACTGACTGCTTTTTCTCCGGTATTTGCTGCTTCCGGCATCACGAACGTCCTGCTGACTACCTCGTCCGGGGATATTGAACTGGCGTTGGATAATCAACAAGCACCGGTTTCGGTGAAAAACTTTATCGAGTACGTTAACAACGGCTTCTATAACGGTACGACGTTCCATCGTGTGATCCCCGGCTTTATGATTCAGGGCGGCGGCTTTAGCAGCGATATGCAGCAGAAAGCACCTAATCCGCCGATCAAAAACGAAGCGGACAACGGTTTGCGTAACCTGCGCGGCACCATCGCTATGGCGCGCACGGCAGAAAAAGACAGCGCGACCAGCCAGTTCTTTATCAATGTGGCCGATAACGCGTTTCTCGATCATGGTCAACGTGACTTCGGCTATGCGGTCTTTGGCAAGGTGGTGAAAGGTATGGACGTGGTGGATAAAATTTCGCAGGTGCAGACTGAAAATGTCGGTCCTTATCAGAATGTGCCGACCAAACCTATCGTGATCCAGTCGGCGAAAGTGCTGCCCTGATATTCTCTCAATCCGCCCCGGCTCTCTCCTGATGGAGAGGGTCGGGGCATTATTTGGCTTTTTCGCCGTCGCGATTGACACAGACCGAAAAGTTGGCTTTTCTGGCGCATCAGGTCAGCGACAAGACAGTATCAAAAGGTTTCCCAGTTCGTGTTCCCGTTGGTGACGAGCGGTTTCTTCGGCGCCAGAGCAGCCACTGGCTGGGCTGATTTGTGCTTGATATCGCTGGTTTTCGCTTCCGTCTCGGCAGAAAGTTTAAAAATAGACACGACCTGCGTCAGATGGCGGGCCTGCTCTTCCAGAGACGCGGAGGCGGCGGTTGATTGCTCAACCAGCGCGGCGTTCTGCTGCGTTACGCTATCCATTTCCACAATCGCTTCGCCAACCTGACTAATGCCTTTACTTTGCTCGCTTGATGCCGAGGCGATTTCTCCCATGATGTCGGTAACGTTGGTGACGGCTTTCATGATATTTTCCATCGCGTTGCCGGCAAGCGCCACCTGCTCTGAACCGATCTTGACGTTATTGACCGATTCGACAATCAGACTTTCAATCTCTTTCGCCGCCTGCGCACTGCGTTGAGCGAGGTTACGCACTTCGCTGGCGACCACGGCGAAACCACGGCCTTGTTCGCCGGCGCGCGCGGCTTCCACCGCGGCGTTCAATGCCAGAATATTGGTCTGGAAGGCGATGCTATTGATCACGCTGGTGATATCGGAAATTTTCTGTGAACTCCCGGAGATATTGCTCATCGTTTTGACCACGCCGCCAACGATATCGCCGCCGTTGTTAGCGGTTTTCGAGGCGTTCTGCGCCAATACGCTTGCTTGACTGGCGTTGTCGGCGTTTTGTTTGACGACGGCGCTTAGCTCTTCCATGCTGGCGGCGGTCTGCTCCAGCGCGGAAGCCTGCTCTTCAGTACGAGAAGACAGATCCGTGTTGCCCGTGGCGATTTCGCCAGAGCTACGGTAGATCTCCTCGGCGCTCATCCGAATTTCGGAAACGGTTTTAACCCAGTTTGACTGCATCTGCTGCACGAACGGGATCAGTTTGCCGACGCAATTCCTCCCGGTTTCCGCCAGACGGGTATGCAACTGGCCGACAGAAAGGATCTCAAGGTGCTGTTGGATCAGTTCGAGAGGTCGAACGACAAATTTCGCCAGATAGTGGTCCGTCAACAGGACGATGATCAAGCCGGCGATTAACGCGGCGACCAGCATTTTCTGACACAGGCTTACCCAATAATTAATGCGTGCCTGCGCCTTATGCTTCAACTGATTGATCACCCCATTGTATTGATCAATGGCACTGGTGAAGTTTCTGCGCAGATCGCGATAGTCGCGAGTGGAAAGCTGGAAAAATGTATCCATACGCTCCGCTTTTATGGCGTCGTACATCGGTACGATGGCCTGACTGAACAACTGATAGGAGCTATTGTAAATATTATCGATAGTGGCCTTATCGATATTAGCGTGATCGGTTACCTGGAACGCTTCCAGACCGGCCTTGAGGCTGGCGATTTCAGCAGCGACGCTGCGCATTTCCTCATCGACAGCGGCAGCGTTGTTTTGATCTCTGGCCTCAACCGCACGATCCAATGCACTTTTAGCGCGATAGTATTGCCCGCTGGCGCCATTGATAATATCGCCATTATTTTGCTGAACGCCGGTCAGGTTTAGTTCTGAAGTTAGTTGGTTTAAGGAATATAAGGCAAATGCCGAGACACCCCCCCATAGCAATGAAAACAGAATGAGGATAAGCACCATCATGGTTCTGATTTTGGTATTACGAATGAAATTCATGATTCAAGCCCTGGTAACTCTCTAATGTCTAAAATCTCTGATGAAGAGACCTGTGATTTAGCCTCCCTGCGCGTTAGCCGACAGGGAAAATGCGGGCTGATAGGTTGTCCGTAGATATAATGGTGGTTCATAATATGTTATCGGCATGTTACATAGGAGCTTGAGCACTTTTTGTTAAATATGAATAAAATTTAAGCGGCAAGCGAAGTGATAAAAATTGTGATGGATTTATGTCGGCGCCTGTTGTTGTCAGTGAGTGAGCGCAACCGATAGCGGGTATTTTATCGAATTAAATAAATCCAAAAAAATGAGCGAGATCCGACGATCTCGCCCAAGCATGTTCCGTCCTTCCTCTCTGAGTGAGAGCGAAATGCGGTTGATTTTAGTTACAGTCGGAAGAGGTCAGCACCGCCAGGTTTTTGCCTGCACCTGCGTAATTCGCCAGCTTATCTTTCACGCACTGCGCCGTTACCGGTGAGTAGCTGTAAGGGACGGCAGGGAAAGTACCTGTGCTTTTCCAATCCTCGGCATTGACGTAGGGCTTGGAGTCTTTATCCCAGGTAATATTGTAGGTCGCGAAATCAGCAGGTTTTGTGATGTTGTTGTTACGCAATTCCCAGGTACCGAAGTTGGAACCATCGTAACGTGATGTCACCGGGTTTTTCGCATTTTCAAACCAGTTACGTTCAATCAGCGCAATACCGTTCTGACGAACGTTCAGACCGGAGCTGGTGATGCCGGTATACAAGTTGTTATAGGCGTGCACCTGGCCGCCACGCTGCAACGGGAGACGGGCGTTCACATCGCTGTAGATATTGTGATGGTAGGTCAGGTTACGACCGGTATCGCTGGAGCTTGATCCGCTCAGGCCCACTTTCTTGATACCGTGAATGTAGTTGTAAGAGACGGTGACATTGGTGGCTCCTTTCTTGATATCCACGGCTGATTCAAACGTGGTATCACCGTCCGGCGTACCGGAACACTCAACGTTTTTGGCAAAAATCTCGTTGTGGTCGATCCAGACATTGGGTGAGTTATCGACGCGGATAGCATCTCCATCATTCGCCCCGCCAGGCATGTAGCCAAAACGCATATTGCGTACCACGACATCAGATGAATTGATAATCCAGATACCAAAGTTGGCTGAAGAATCATTGGTGCCGGTGATCGTGATCCCTTTGGTGAACTCCTTGATCGTAACGCTGCGGGTAGGCTTGCTCAATTGCCCGCAGATATCATCTTCAGCGGCTTTGATCAGCGCATCTTCATTCCCGTTATAGGTAATAACCAGTGGATAAGCGCCTCCTTTGACTTTATTACCACTATCATTTTTTTTCGCCGCTTCAATGATATCAACGATATCTTGTAGAGAACGTGCGGTTTTTTTGACGGCGCCAGATACGTCGCCGCCATCCGTGGTGGCATAACCCCCCGTACTAGCCGCCATTGTCGATTGGCAAGCTAACAATAACAGCCCAGCGGCTGCTGAAGGCAATAGATATTTCATTTGGCTCATCTCCTTTGAGAATAACGCTCATAAGGGCATTTATGATTATTGATGCCCAGTTATTGGGTTTTTATTTCAATAAAAATGAAACGAAATTTCTATTAAAACCCGAAAACAGTATTATCAAAAAAAACGAATATTGCAATAGTTGTAATTTAATATATTTAAAATTCATTTTTGGTAAGGTTTATTAATTATTGTTATCAATTTTTGTATGAGTTATTCCTAATTTAATTTTTAAAATCATATAGATGTGGTTTATTTGGAGTTTAATTACAGTGCTGTTTCTTTAATTCTTTTCCAGATAATATCATGTTATTATCAATGTGAAATTATTGTTGTGATTGATATCAATGCTCATTTGTAACTTAACTAAAATTTTAATTTTCCTGGGTGCAAATCTTCGACGAAAATCACCGTTATTATCAGACGAAAAGCTCTTCAAGCATTCATAAATGGTTTTATATTTTAATGGACGGGAATAATATATATTACCTATCAATAATAAGCTTTTTTTGATGAATGTATTATTAATGCCTGAGTCATTATATGTCTGCTAATAAATTAGCTATCCGGTTGAAACACTGGTATTCAGTTGGTGCACGAAAACAAACTGCCTGATGTTCAGCTTCTCACGCCGTACCTTAATCCCAATTGGTTGAAGATCGTCCGTATGATTGATGACGTTAATCTCTTGCCACCCTTTTGGTATTGGATACAGGTACAATAGTCTGTATTGCGCTTTCCCATGAGAAAGCACCAGGATTATTTGCGGGTATCAAAAGAAACAAAAAATCATATAACCTTTATTTATCAATAAGTTGATTTAATCATGTTGCTGATTATCGATAACTACGACTCCTTTACCTACAACCTGTATCAATATTTCTGCGAGTTAGGGGCGGACGTGCTGGTCAAACGTAATGATGAACTGCAACTGGCGGATATTGAGCGGCTTGCACCTGATCGGCTGGTGATTTCTCCTGGCCCCTGTACCCCGGATGACGCCGGTATTTCATTGGCGGCGATCCGCCATTTTGCTGATAAATTGCCTATTCTGGGCGTCTGTCTTGGTCATCAGGCGCTGGGACAGGCATTTGGCGCGCGTGTTATACGCGCACGCCAGGTCATGCATGGGAAAACTTCCGTTATCACTCATGATGATGCCGGAGTGTTTTCCGGGTTATCTCAGCCGTTGACGGTGACGCGTTACCATTCGCTGATCATTGCCGCGGATTCTTTACCCGATTGCTTTGCGGTGACTGCCTGGAGTGAGCGTGACGGCGAACGTGATGAGATTATGGGGATTCGGCATCGCTCACTACCCTTGGAAGGAGTTCAATTCCATCCAGAAAGCATACTTAGTCAGCAAGGGCATCAGCTTCTTGATAATTTCCTTAAAATTTAACCAGATAAAAAGTAATTGTTTTGCACTAGTGATTTAATATTGCCTGAATTTGATTTTTTATGCATATTTGATGACTATATTTTCATGCGGAATAATGGGATATCAGAGCGGGGCTGCAAATGGCGACAGAGAACAAAGCAGTAACAAGAGAAACTCACGATAAAATGATTTTGCCGGTTTATGCACCAGCGCAGTTTGTGCCGGTAAAAGGTAAAGGAAGCCGGGTATGGGATCAGCAGGGGCGGGAATATATTGATTTCTCTGGAGGTATTGCCGTTACCGCGCTGGGGCATTGCCATCCTGCGCTGGTTGCCGCATTGAAACAGCAGGGCGAACAACTGTGGCACACCAGTAATATCTACACCAATGAACCGGCGTTGCGTCTGGCCGGTAAGCTGATTGAGGCGACTTTTGCCGATCGCGTATTCTTTGTGAACTCCGGGGCGGAAGCCAATGAAGCCGCGTTTAAGCTGGCGCGTCACTATGCCATTAAACGCCACAGCCCGTACAAGACCAAGATCATCGCGTTTTATAACGCGTTTCATGGCAGAACCTTGTTCACGGTGTCCGTTGGCGGGCAGGCAAAATACGCCGATGGTTTTGGGCCAAAACCTGCGGATATCGTTCATGTGCCTTTTAACGATCTGGCGGCGGTCAAAGCGGTGATGGATGGCCATACGTGCGCGGTGGTGTTGGAACCGGTGCAGGGCGAGGGCGGAATTACGCCGGCGACGCCCGCGTTTCTGCAAGGGGTGCGTGACCTGTGCGATCAGCATAATGCGTTGCTGGTGTTCGATGAAGTGCAAAGCGGCATGGGCAGAACGGGCAAACTGTTTACCTATATGCATTACGGGATTACGCCGGATATTCTGACTACGGCGAAAGCGCTTGGGGGCGGGTTTCCGATCAGCGCGATGCTGACCACCGAAGATATTGCCTCGGTGATGACAGTGGGCGTGCACGGCACGACCTATGGCGGCAATCCGCTGGCTTGCGCGGTGGCAGAGGCCGCACTCGATACGATCAATACGCCGGAAGTGCTGTCGGGAGTGGCGGATCGCCATGATCGGTTCGTCAATGCGCTGGAAAAGATTAATCAGCAATATAATATTTTCGAGCAGATTCGCGGTATGGGGTTATTGTTAGGCGCTGAGTTGAAACCTGAGTGGCATGGCCGTGCAAGTGACTTTTTAGCCGCGGCAACGGAGCAGGGGGTAATGGTGTTGATGGCCGGTCCGAACGTGATTCGCTTCGTCCCTTCTCTGGTTATTGAGCAGGAAGATATCGATCAGGGAATGAGCAAGTTTGCGAAAGCTGTTGCAGCGGTGGTTAACGCCGCCAGTTAATTCGTTATTGGCTTGAAATGATTAAAAAAGCGTGAAGTAATCTTCACGCTTTTTGTAGGGTAGGAGAATGGTTTAACGAGTGCCGTAAACGACGATCGTTTTGCCATGTGCGGAGATCAGATTCTGGTCTTCCAACATCTTAAGAATGCGGCCCACGGTTTCACGCGAACAGCCAACGATCTGTCCAATTTCCTGACGGGTGATTTTTATTTGCATGCCATCCGGGTGAGTCATGGCATCCGGTTGTTTCGCCAGGTTGAGCAATGTTTGCGCAATACGTCCTGTCACATCAAGAAAAGCCAGATTGCCGACTTTTTCTGACGTCACTTGCAGACGACTTGCCATCTGCGCGGACAGACGCATGAGGATATCTGGATTGACCTGGATCAGTTGCCGGAATTTCTTATAAGAAATTTCAGCGACTTCACAAGCCGTTTTAGCCCGAACCCAGGCGCTACGCTCCTGGCCTTCTTCAAACAGGCCAAGCTCGCCGATAAAATCTCCCTGATTGAGGTAAGAAAGAATCATTTCTTTGCCTTCTTCATCTTTGATCAGCACTGCGACAGAGCCTTTCACGATGTAGTAAAGCGTTTCTGCTTTTTCACCCTGGTGAATAAGCGTACTCTTCGATGGATACTTATGGATATGGCAATGGGAAAGGAACCATTCGAGAGTGGGGTCTGTTTGCGGTTTGCCGAGAACCATTCGCTATTATCCTCTGTTGTAATTCACTGCGCAAATCACAGGGCTCAGAGTTCCCTGTACGGCGTATTTTACTGCTAAGAAACCAAATTCCATGTAGGCCGAGTGACGTCAGGGAATATACTGGAACCTACTATCTGGCGACGCCATCATCTTCCTTGTATCTGAGTTTGTCCAGAAAACGCAGATTCTATTTTCGTTTTTAGCACAGCTTGAGGGGGCGTGTCTTGTGTTGTCTCGCTTCAGCATGACAAAGCGTCGGTTATCGGATTTTTTATAGAGTAACCGTATAAATGTTCAAATATTTTTTAGTGGAGGCACCATGCAGGCACGAGTCAAATGGGTTGAGGGGTTAACGTTTCTTGGCGAGTCCTCATCAGGGCATCAGGTTCTGTTGGACGGCAATGCGGGGGATAAAGCGCCAAGCCCGATGGAAATGGTTTTAATGTCGGTTGGCGGTTGCAGTGCAATCGATGTGGTGTCGATTTTGCAGAAAGGACGTCACGATATCGTCGATTGTGAAGTGAAATTAACCTCTGAACGGAGAACGGAAGCGCCTCGTCTGTTTACTCACATCAATCTGCATTTTATCGTAACGGGGAAAGGGCTGACCGATAAAGCGGTAGAGCGTGCGGTGTCGCTGTCAGCAGAGAAATATTGTTCGGTGGCGTTGATGCTGAGTAAGACTGTTGAGGTTACACACAGTCATCAAGTGCGGGATCTTACGTAAGGCTTCCGATCTGGCCGGACATAACTTGACGTACTATCATCGTGACGCGACATGCATCGCTTGTCGTGTCACAGCCAGGTTATTCAATGGTTTTCCCTTCCAGCAGCCGTTGCACCAGCGGCGCCATAATCAACTCCATCGCCAGCCCCATTTTTCCACCGGGGACAACCAGCGTATTGATGTGAGAAATAAATGATCCTTGCAACATGGCGAGCAGATAAGGGTAATCAATATTATCCAGCCCCTGGAAGTGGATCACCACGAAGCTTTCATCCAGCGACGGAATGGATTTGGCCGCAAACGGATTGGAGGTATCCACGGTGGGGACGCGCTGGAAGTTAATGTGGGTGCGTGAAAACTGCGGCGTGATGTAGGTAATGTAGTCTTCCATTGAGCGCACGACGGAATCCATGACGGCTTCGCGTGAATGCCCGCGTTCATTGATGTCACGGATCAGTTTTTGAATCCACTCCAGGTTGGCGATAGGCACCACGCCCACCAGTAGATCAACGTGCTGCGCCACATTATGATGATCGGTGACTACGCCACCGTGCAAGCCCTCATAAAACAGCACATCGGTCGGGGATGGTATTGGTTCCCAGGGGGTGAAAGTACCGGGAACCTGATGGTAGGGGATCGCTTCGTCGTAAGTATGAAGATATTTTCGGGTCTGTCCTCGACCATGTTGGGCATATTCAATGAATGATTGTTCCAGCAGACTGAAATCATTGGCTTCAGGGCCAAAGTAGCTGATGTGTCGGCCAAGATCGCGTGCTTTGCGAATCGCCATATCCATTTCAGGACGGGTATAACGATGGAAACTATCTCCTTCCAGTTGGGCGGCCCGTATCGTTAACTGCTGGAAAATTTTGCGGAATGCCAGACTGGTGGTGGTGGTTCCCGCCCCGCTGGAGCCAGTGACGGCAATAATCGGATGCTTTTGTGACATGAGACGCGTTACTCCGTGATGGCGGCGCGCATCCGTACTGCCATCACGGAGACTGAACGCCATCAGAAAAGGAAACAGATATGCATGGTGTCGTATGAATGATTTTTAACATGTTTAGTCGCTCAATACGAGTGATGCTCACCGGCATTAAACTGGCCGCGGGGCATAATGTTGATGGTTTCATGCAATTCAGACCAGACCAGCACCACTTCGCCGGCTTGCAATTGCCGCCGTACATCCGCGACTTTTTGCGCCAGCGTGCGTTCTTCTTCGCCGTAGTCGGTTCCTTCCCTCAGTACAAAAGATTCGATGAGGTTATCCAGCGTTTCAGGATCGAGTTGTTGCCAGGGAATAATCACGGTGTTTTTCCACAATAGAGAGTCGGAAAGTTAGTCAGAAATAACGTTATCCAGAAAAGGAGTAAGCCAGTGCGGAATACGTTGTTCAAGCCACATCTCCGGTTTAAGCAGCGATCCGCCGACAAAACCCACATGTCCGCCGTAATCTGTCAGTTGATATTCAATATTAGCCGGTAAGCGGGAAAAGTCGGGAATGACATCTTTGGTCATAAACGGATCGTCTTTCGCATGAATAATCAGCAACGGTTTGCGTATCAGCGACAGCTGGGGCAGGGCGCTACAGCGGTGGTAATAATCGGCGGCATCGTTAAAGCCATGAGCCCGTGAAGTAATCACATCATCAAATTCGCGTAGCTGTTTTATTTTTTTCAACTGCGCCAATTGAACCGGCAGCGTGCCGGGGTAGGCGACCAGCTTTCGCATCGCATTTTGCTTCAGCAGATGCAGTAAATAGTGTTGATAAACGCGAGAGAAGCCCTGTTCCATCCGTCGGCTGCACGGTTCCAGCATCAATGGTGCCGAAACAATCACGGCGGCGGACAACAGGCACTCATCGCCTTGTTTTTCCAGCAGACAGGCCAGCATGTTTCCGCCCAGAGAAATGCCAATCGCCGCGGTAGGGACATCGCCATAAGTGTTCTGTAACCAGCGTAGAAAGTAGCTGGCATCTTCTGTTTCACCAGAGTGATAGATGCGTTTCATGCGATTGGGCTTACCGCCGCATCCCCGAAAATGCATGATGACGGCCAGCCAGCCGTGTTGCCGGCAGGCATGTAACAGACCGTGCGCATACGGGCTATGGAAATTGCCTTCCAGACCGTGAAATAACACCACGCGCGGCTTATGGCGGGCTTGATCAGGGGCTTCGCTCCAGGCGAGATCGACGAAGTCGCCGTCAGGTAGTTCGAGCGTCTGCCAGATCGGTTGCAGCAATGCCTTGCGTCGCACCAGTCTGGGGAGCAGTGTCTGAATATGGGGATTGCTGGCGCCGATAAGCGGGCGAAAAACGTCATGCATCATATTGATAAAATGTTGTTGGTAGATCTTGTGCGATCAATATCACACTGTTAGCTTCGAGGCTGCCAGTTAATCACTCTTTTTTGCAAACGACAAAACAGTATCAAATCAATATGGTCGGGCGAGGGGCGCCCACTTCATGGAACTGAGTTTATTTCTCTCGATGTTGGGTTTCCTGTGGGTTGCCGCGATCACGCCCGGACCTAATAATATGTTGCTAACCACGTCTGGCGCCAATGTTGGTTTTCTGCGTTCCTTGTGGCTGATGCTGGGGATTATGTTGGGGATGCAGAGTATTTTACTGATGGTGGCGTTTGGCGTTGGCAGCCTGATTCTGCTCTATCCCTCGTTGCATCTTATCCTCAAAGTGCTCGGCAGTGCTTACCTGCTCTGGCTGGCGTGGAAAATTGCCACCTCCGCTTATGAGAAACTCGACACATCCGTTGCACCGCCCCAGCCAGTGCGACTCTATCAGGGCTGGCTGCTACAGTTTCTGAACCCGAAAGCGTGGTTGATGGCGTTGGGGGCGGTCGCCAGTTTTAGTCTGGCGGGTGAGGGATACAGCCGGTCGGTCATTGCGATAAGCATTAGCATGGTGCTAGTGAATGTGGTGGCGGGCATCATATGGCTGGGGTTTGGCGCTCTGATTGGCCGTCTGCTGCGCAGTAAAAAAGCGTGGATTATCTTCAACGTTTCGATGGGGTTGCCGACCGCGGCGTGCGTGCTGTTGATTTGGCGTTAGCAGCCAGTTGCGCGTTGGTATCGCCTGCCAACCCGCAACCGGTATTCGTTATGACAGCGATTGATTCATCCGCTCCAACTGCTCCTGCGCGTCAAGCCAGGCCATCTCGGTTTCTTCCAGTTCGGTTTTGATTTTGGTCTGTTGTTGCAGGCAGTCGGTCAACTCCGCTTTGCGGCTGATATCGTAAAGTTCGCTGTCAGCCAGCCGTGCCTCAATTGTGCTTAACGCGGCGCCCAGCTTTTCCATCTGCTGCTCAAGTTTGGCGATCTGCTTACGCAACGGTTGCGTTTGCGCTCTCAGTTCGGCTTCCCGCCGCTTTTGTTCTTTTCGGGCCTGTGCGCTGTTGATGGTGTTCTCTTTTGACATCTCATCCGAGGCATTATCCTGACGTTGCAGGCCGACCAGCCATTGCTGGTAGTCTTCCAGATCGCCATCGAAAGGCTCGACTTTGCGGTCGTGCACCAGATAAAGATCGTCGGTTGTGGAGCGGATCAAGTGGCGATCGTGCGATACCACCACCAGCGCGCCTTCAAAATCGATCAACGCTTCGGTCAGCGCCTGCCGCATATCCAGATCGAGGTGGTTGGTCGGTTCATCCAGCAGCAACAGGTTCGGGCGCTGCCAGACAATCAGCGCCAGAACCAGACGGGCTTTTTCGCCCCCGGAGAAACGCGCGGTGATCTCGGTGACTTTGTCGCCCTGAAAACCAAAACCGCCGAGGTAATCACGCAGTTGCTGTTCGGTTTCCCGTTCGGCCAGACGGACAAGGTGCTGTAACGGCGATTCGTCCGCCCGCAGAAATTCCAACTGATGCTGGGCGAAATATCCCAACTTCACCCCTTTGGCCAGGCCGATTTCACCTTGTATCGGCGCGAGCGTTCCCGCCAGCAGTTTAATCAGCGTGGATTTCCCCGCGCCGTTATGCCCCAGCAAGCCGATACGCGAGCCAGGCACCAGATTCAGTTTGATTGACTCCAGAATCAGCTTATCGCCGTAGCCTGCGCTGACCTTCTCCATGCGCAACAGCGGGTTGGGCAGCGATTCTGGCGGGCGGAAACTGAAACGGAAAGGATTATCCACATGGGCCGGGGCGATCAACTCCATGCGCTCCAGCATTTTTATCCGGCTTTGCGCCTGTTTTGCTTTGGTTGCTTTGGCGCGAAAACGGTCGATATAGTGTTGCAAATGCGCCACTCTTTCCTGCTGGTGTTCATACAGCGATTGCTGTTGCGCCAGCCGGGTTGCCCGCTGACGTTCAAATGAGGAGTAGTTGCCGGTGTACTCGTTCAGCGTCTGCTGTTCGATATGCAGGATTTTATTCACCACGGGATCGAGGAAATCGCGGTCGTGCGAAATCAGCACCAATGTACCCGGATAGCTTTTCAGCCATTTTTCCAGCCAAATGACGGCGTCGAGATCAAGGTGGTTGGTCGGTTCATCAAGCAACAACAAATCAGAGCGACAAAGCAGCGCCTGCGCCAGATTAAGGCGCATACGCCAGCCGCCGGAAAATGCGCTGACGGGCTGCTGTAGCTGATCTTGCGAGAAACCTAGTCCATGCAGTAAACTTGAGGCTCTGGCCTGAATGGTCCAGGCCTGAATGGTGTCCAGCTTGCCATGCAGCGTCGCAATGGCATGCCCGTTATTCTCTTCGTTGGCGGTTTGCAGTTCGGCTTCCAACTGACGAAATTCGCGATCGCCATCAATAACGTAATCAAGCGCCGGGACATCCAGCGCCGGGGTTTCCTGATTCACCCATGCCAGCGCCCAGTTCTGCGGAAAGGTGGCGCCGCCGCCATCGGCGCTGATTTCACCTTTCAGTAATGACAGCAGCGTAGACTTGCCACAACCATTTTTACCGACCAAACCGACTTTCTGACCTGGATTAACCGTGGCTGTCGCGTTATCCAATAACACGCGCACACCACGTCGAATTTGCAGCGAAGAGAAAACAATCATAAAGCGCCGTATGTTCAGAGTATGTTAAATTATGGACCTGATAGCAGGGCGTATTGTGTCCCGCTTTTTTGTCGTTGCGCTGCATGGTAACGGAAAACGTCAACCATGACGACGCTTTGGAGGGGATTGATGTCGCAGCCGCCAAAGATTTTGCTGCTGTATGCCCACCCTGAATCACAGGATTCAGTGGCGAACCGGGTTTTATTGCAATCGGCACAACAGTTGGATAATGTCACGGTGCATGATTTGTACGCGCACTATCCTGATTTTTTTATTGATATCCACCATGAACAGCAGTTGCTGCGTGAACATGACGTGATTGTTTTCCAACACCCGCTTTATACCTACAGTTGCCCGGCTTTGCTGAAAGAATGGCTTGATCGGGTATTGTCGCGTGGATTTGCCAATGGTATTGGCGGCAATGCGCAGGAAGGAAAATACTGGCGTTCGGTGATTACCACGGGCGAGCCTGAATATGTCTATCAGACAGAAGGTCATAGCCGCTTCTCCATCGGGGATCTGTTGCGTCCATTTGAACTGACGGCGTCGATGTGCCGTATGCACTGGCTACAACCGATGGTGGTTTACTGGGCGCGACGACTGCAACCGGATGTTCTGGCAAGTTATGCCCAGGCTTATGGTGAGTGGCTGGCATCGCCTTTCGATAAAAAGGAACGCTGATTATGGCGAGCTCTGCGCTACTGACCGCTGGCGTGCTGTTTCTATTTGTGGCGGTGGTTGCTGTGCCTATTGCCGCAAGATTGGGGTTCGGCGCGGTATTGGGCTATTTGATCGCCGGGATCGCGATTGGACCGTGGGGGTTGGGATTCATCCGGGACGTTGAGGCGATCTTGCATTTCTCCGAGCTTGGCGTGGTTTTTCTGATGTTTATCATCGGCCTGGAACTGAATCCGAAAAAATTGTGGACGCTGCGGCGTTCGATTTTCGGCGTGGGCGCCGCACAGGTCGGGCTGAGTACGGTGATACTGGGCGGCGCACTCTATCTGACGGATTTCTCCTGGCAGTCTGCCTTGATTGGCGGTATCGGGCTTGCTATGTCATCCACGGCGATGGCGCTGCAGCTGATGCGTGAAAAAGGCATGAACCGCAGCGAATCGGGCCAGCTTGGTTTCTCTGTGCTGTTGTTTCAGGATTTGGCGGTGATACCCGCACTGGCGCTGATCCCGATTCTGGCCGGGGTACAAGGCGAGGTGGACGACTGGAGCCATATCGGACTGAAGGTGGCGGCGTTCATCGGGATGCTGATTGGCGGCCGTTATCTGGTGCGTCCGTTGTTCCGCTTCATTGCGGCATCCGGCGTGCGCGAGGTTTTTACCGCCGCCGCGCTGTTGCTGGTGTTGGGCTCGGCGCTCTTTATGGAAGCGCTGGGTTTCTCTATGGCGCTTGGCACTTTTATCGCGGGCGTGTTGCTGGCGGAAAGCGAGTACCGTCATGAACTGGAAATCGCCATCGAACCGTTTAAAGGACTGTTGCTGGGATTGTTCTTTATCTCCGTCGGGATGGCGCTGAATCTGGGGATCCTCTATACCCATATCATTAAGATATTGATTGCGGTATTGGTGTTGGTCGCGGTCAAAGGCGTGGTGCTCTATGTTTTGGCGCGACGCAATCGGATGCGCCGTTCGGAGCGTTTGCAATTTGCCGGCGTGTTAAGCCAGGGCGGAGAGTTTGCGTTTGTCCTGTTTTCCGCCGCATCGACCCACAACGTACTGAAAGGCGAACAACTGCCGCTGCTGTTGGTGACGGTGACGTTATCCATGATGACGACGCCACTGTTAATGCAGGTGATCGATCGCATTCTGGTGCGCCGTTATAACCAACAGGGCGTCTCCGATGAGAATCCCTATGTGGCCGACGATGAACCGCAGGTCATTATCGTGGGATTCGGGCGCTTCGGGCAGGTCATTGGCCGTTTGTTGATGGCGAACAAAATGCGGATCACGGTATTGGAGCGCGATATCAGCGCCGTCAGCCTGATGAGAAGCTATGGTTATAATAGTGTACTATGGCGATGCGACGGAACTGGAGCTATTGCGGGCGGCGGGGGCGGAGCAAGCGCAGTCGATCGTCATTACCTGTAATGCGCCGGAAGATACCATGGAGATTGTGCATTTGTGTCAACAGTATTTTCCGCATCTGGAAATTTTAGCGCGGGCGCGCGGGCGGGTTGAAGCGCATGAATTGTTGCAGGCCGGCGTAATGCATTTCTCGCGCGAAACGTTTTCCAGTGCGCTGGAGTTGGGACGTAAAACGCTGATGTCGCTGGGGATGCATCCGCATCAGGCATTCCGCGCGCAACAGCATTTCCGGCGTCTGGATATGCGCATGCTGCGTGAACTGATGCCGCAGTTGCCGGGGGATGGCGCTCAGATCTCCCGTGTTAAAGAAGCGCGGCGTGAACTGGAGGATATTTTCCAGCGGGAAATGCAGCGTGAACGACGCCGACCTGATGACTGGGACGAGCTTGACGATGCGGAAACAGAAAATAGGCCATGAATAATGCGTAAACGATTTATTGCCGGGGCGGTCTGCCCCAAATGTCAGGCGCAGGATACGCTGGCTGTAGGACGTGAAGATGACACTGAGGTTGTGACCTGCGTCAAATGCGGCTATCACCAACGCCAGTCGGATGAACCGGCTGCGCCATCGGGACGCTCAACGGAAGACATTATCGGCATTTTTCATCCTGATTGAATTGGCGGACGGTACATGAGGATTTTTTTCAGCTACAATTTGCGCCAGTTTGATTTCCAACGGTAGGAGATATCATGAAAGTAGCAAAAGATCTGGTGGTCAGTTTGGCCTACCAGGTACGTACAGAAGACGGTGTATTGGTTGATGAGTCTCCGGTGAGTGCGCCGCTGGACTATCTGCATGGTCATGGCTCGCTGATTTCCGGTCTGGAAAATGCGTTGGAAGGCCGTGCTGTGGGTGAGCGTTTCGATGTGAATATTGCTTCCAACGACGCTTATGGCAACTATGACGAAAACCTGGTGCAGCGCGTGCCCAAAGATGTCTTTATGGGCGTGGATGAGCTTCAGGTCGGCATGCGGTTCCTGGCTGAAACCGACCAGGGCCCGGTGCCGGTCGAGATCACCGAAGTGGAAGACGACCACGTGGTGGTTGATGGCAACCATATGCTGGCAGGCCAGAATCTGAGCTTCAACGTCGAAGTCATCGCGATCCGCGAAGCGACCGAAGAAGAACTGGCGCATGGTCACGTTCACGGCGAACACGATCATGAATATGGCGATGGTTGCTGCGGCGGTCATGGCCATGAGCAGGGTCACGAGCACGGTAAAGGTGGTTGTGGCGGCAACGGAGGCTGCGGTTGCCACTAATGCGTCTGGCCTGAGGGCTGACGGAAATCGTTTTGCGGATAAACGTGAATGTTGTTCTCAAAGCGCGGTGTGGCGCGCGGTGGGTGGATAGAGATAAGAGAGATAGATTACCTCAGAGCAATGGCTGTTGTTCTGAGGTTTTTTGTATGGGGGCGACGCCAGGCGATCGGATATCAGTAGTGCGGCGGCGGCGTTTCTTCTGATTGTGGCGCGACTAACGAGGTTTGCTGAGTCCGTAATCTTTCCGTCAACAGACGCACCTGCTCACGTAACCGACTGATTTCCCGCTCATGTTGAATAATGGTTTGATTCAGATCTTCTATCGTCAGTTCCTGAAAGGCCTGACGGCTTTCCAGTAGTTCGAGCCGCTCTTCAAGTAAAGACGGAGACATGGTTTTTCCTCTTGACGCTGTTTCCCTCTGAGTTTGTCAGAAAGCGGAAACTTCTGGTAGTAAAAACGGTCGGAATAGGGACCAATAGGCTATCTGACGATTTTTTATCAAAAGTTTGTTATGCGTGTCGTTGTGTTGTCTTCGGACGCACAGTTATAGTAGGCGCGAATTTATTTTAATGATGGCTGGAGCGTGTTGCTCCAGATGCTGGAGAAATGGATGAAATCACTGTTTAAAGTAACGCTGTTAGCGACGACGATGGCACTCACTCTGAACGCTGGTCAGGCTCTGGCGGCAGAGACGGCGAGCGCCACGGCTAAATTCAAGAATGATGAACAGGCCGCGGCTTACGCATTAGGCGCCTCTTTGGGGCGTTACATGGATAATTCGCTGAAAGAGCAGGAAAAACTGGGCATCAAACTGGATAAAGATCAGCTGATTGCCGGCGTTCAGGACGCATTTGCCGATAAGAGCAAATTGAGTGACGAAGAAATTGAAAAGACGCTGCAAGGTTTTGAAGGCCGGGTAAAAGCAGCGGCTGAAACCAAGATGAAGCAGGACGCGAAAGACAACGCGGATAAAGGCGCCAAGTATCGTGACGCTTTCGCCAAAGAAAAAGGCGTGAAAAAAACCGAATCCGGCCTGCTCTATCTGGTAGAGAAAGAAGGCAGCGGCAACGCGCCGAAAGACAGCGATACGGTGGTGGTTAACTACAAAGGTACGCTGGTAGACAATAACGAGTTTGATAATTCCTATAAACGCGGCGAACCGCTTTCCTTCCGTCTGGATGGCGTCATCCCTGGCTGGACTGAAGGTTTGAAACATGTGAAGAAAGGCGGAAAAATCAAACTGGTTATTCCACCAGAACTGGCGTACGGTGAAAACGGCGTACCTGGCATTCCAGCTAACTCCACGCTGGTATTCGACGTTGAACTGCTGGATATCAAATCTGAAGCTGACGTGAAAGCCGCGGATGCTGCGAAAGCAGAAAAACCTGCCACCAAGGAAAGCGCCCAGTAACTCATATCAAAATAAGATGATGAGACATCAACCGCAGGTCATCAGCCTGCGGTTTTTTCTTTCCAATATAAAGATATGAGCAAGTTCAACGTTCCGTAATGCAACCGTTAAATTCGGGGACGATAGAGTGGACATTTGCTAGACTATGTCTCCTGTCAATACAATAAATAAATGACGTTGAGGGTGGTGTCTGCCATGTCTAATTCGCTTGTATCCGGCGAATCTTATGACCTTGATTTGCTGGATGAACGTCCGTTTAGTCAGACGGATTATGAGATCCTGAAATCGTATGAAGCGGTGGTCGATGGTCTGGCCATGTTAATCGGCGAGCATTGCGAGATTGTTTTGCACTCGCTTGAAGATCTTAAATGTTCAGCCGTGCGGATTGCCAACGGTGAACATACCGGCAGGAAAATCGGCTCGCCCATCACTGATCTTGCATTGCGTATGTTGCATGATATGGCCGGGGAGGATAGCAGCGTATCCAAAGCTTATTTCACCCGTGCTAAAAGCGGCGTACTGATGAAATCGGTTACGATTGCGATTCGCAATCGCAACCAGCGCGTCATTGGGTTGTTGTGTATCAATATGAATCTGGATGTCCCTTTTTCCCAGATTGTTCAGACCTTCATTCCGCCCGAAGCGCACGAGGTGGCGTCATCGGTCAACTTTGCTTCTTCGGTCGATGATCTGGTAGCACAGACGTTGGAGTTCTCTATTGAGGAAGTCAATGCCGATCGCAATGTCTCAAACAATGCGAAGAACCGGCAGATTGTCCTGAGTTTGTATGAAAAAGGCATTTTCGACATCAAAGATGCGATCAACCAGGTCGCCGAACGTCTGAATATTTCCAAGCACACGGTGTATCTTTATATTCGCCAGTTTAAAAGCGGCGATTTCAGCGGACATGAGCGCGGATGCTGAGTTATTGTCTGTTGGTGACGGGGCCAGCCTACGGAACTCAGCAGGCGAGTAGCGCTTTTCAGTTCGCGCAAGCGCTATTGGTGGAAGGGCATCGGTTGGAAAGCGTTTTTTTCTACCGTGAAGGTGTACTTAATGCCAACCACTTGACGTCGCCGGCAAACGATGAGTTTGATCTTGTCCGTGCCTGGCAGCGTTTGGGACAGGAGCATGATGTGGCGCTGAACGTCTGTGTTGCCGCCGCATTGCGGCGTGGGGTTACTGATCAACAGCAGGCTGAGCAACTCAAATTGGGCGGCGCCAATTTACAGTCTGGTTTTACTCTGAGCGGTTTGGGCGAGTTGGCCCAGTCGGTGCTGGCATGTGATCGGGTCATACAGTTTTAATCGGGCTTTGAAGGCAGAGTCATGAAGCGTATTGCTTTTGTTTTTAGTCACGGGCCTCATGGCAACGCGTCGGGACGGGAAGGGTTGGATGCGCTTCTGGCGATGTCCGCGCTAACCGAAGAAATCGGCGTATTCTTTATTGGCGATGGCGTTTTGCAACTATTGCCGGCGCAACAGCCTGAAAAAATTCTGATGCGTAACTATATCGCGACCTTTGGCGTGCTGCCGCTGTATGACATTGAACATTGCTATGCTTGCGAAACATCAATCCGTCAGCGTGGCGTCAATATGAATACGGATTGGGTTGTGGACATTGAACTGCTTGCTCCGGCGGCGTGGCGTGACAAGTTAGCCGGTTACCATTCGGTTCTCACATTTTAGCGACAGGCACTTTATTTATGTTGCACACTCTTTCTCATTCCCCCTACCACAGCGACATGGATTCACTTCTACGCTGTCTGAAGTCTGGCGACGTGTTGGTCTTAATGCAGGACGGCGTGATTGCGGCGCTGGCTGAAACCGACATGGCGAAACGCCTGCATGCAGCGCCTGTCTCTTTATATGTTATCCAGCATGATGCCGATGCCAGAGGTATCGCTGCACAAATTTTAGGCAGTGCCATGTTAATTGGTTATAATCAGTTTGTTCAATTGACGGCGCAACATCCACAACAGCTGGCGTGGTAACGCTGAATTTTTGTATATTTCTTGACTCCTTTCACCGCCAGCCCTAAAATTCTGCGTCCTCATACTTTGCCTTGCGCGAGTACGAGACGATTTATTACGTGTTTACGAAGCAAAAACCAGGAGCTTTATTAATGGCAACAATTAACCAGCTGGTACGCAAGCCGCGCGCTCTGAGGGTTGCGAAAAGCAACGTTCCGGCGCTGGAAGCCTGCCCGCAGAAACGTGGCGTATGTACGCGTGTATATACCACCACTCCGAAAAAACCGAACTCCGCACTGCGTAAAGTATGTCGTGTTCGTCTGACTAACGGTTTTGAAGTTACCTCCTATATCGGTGGTGAAGGTCATAACCTGCAGGAACACTCCGTGATCCTGATCCGTGGCGGTCGTGTTAAAGACCTGCCAGGTGTGCGTTACCACACCGTTCGTGGCGCGCTGGACTGCTCTGGTGTTAAAGACCGTAAGCAAGCCCGCTCCAAATACGGCGTGAAGAAGCCGAAGGCTTAATGGTTCTCCGTTAAGTAAGGCCAAACGTTTTAACTTAAATGTCAAACTAAACTCGTAGAGTTTTGGACAATCCTGAATTAACAACGGAGTATTTCCATGCCACGTCGTCGCGTCATTGGTCAACGTAAAATCCTGCCGGATCCGAAATTCGGATCAGAGTTGCTGGCCAAATTTGTAAATATCCTGATGGTAGATGGTAAAAAATCTACTGCTGAAGCAATTGTCTATACCGCGCTTGAGACCCTGGCTCAGCGTTCTGGTAAAGATCACCTGGAAGCTTTTGAAGTAGCGCTGGATAACGTTCGCCCGACTGTCGAAGTTAAGTCTCGCCGCGTTGGTGGTTCTACTTATCAGGTACCAGTTGAAGTTCGTCCGGTCCGTCGCAATGCCCTGGCAATGCGTTGGATCGTTGAAGCTGCTCGTAAACGCGGTGATAAATCTATGGCTCTGCGCCTGGCGAACGAACTTTCTGATGCAGCGGAAAACAAAGGTACTGCTGTCAAGAAACGTGAAGACGTTCACCGTATGGCTGAAGCCAACAAGGCGTTCGCTCACTACCGTTGGTAATCCCTTCGTTGTAGTTATGCTAACCAGGCGGGCGCTTCAAACAGCCAACCCGCCTGGGTTAACTAAATTGAACGCCCTAGGATATAGAGGAAACAAATGGCTCGTACAACACCCATTGCACGCTACCGTAATATCGGTATTAGTGCACACATCGACGCCGGTAAAACCACCACGACAGAACGTATTCTGTTCTACACGGGTGTAAACCACAAAATCGGTGAAGTTCATGACGGCGCGGCCACCATGGACTGGATGGCGCAGGAGCAGGAACGTGGTATCACTATCACCTCCGCTGCTACCACCGCTTTCTGGTCTGGTATGGCCAAGCAGTTTGAGCCGCACCGCGTTAACATCATCGATACCCCGGGACACGTTGACTTCACCATCGAAGTAGAACGTTCCATGCGTGTTCTTGACGGCGCAGTAATGGTTTACTGTGCGGTTGGTGGTGTTCAGCCCCAGTCTGAAACCGTATGGCGCCAGGCTAACAAATACAAAGTTCCGCGTATTGCGTTCGTTAACAAAATGGACCGTATGGGCGCGAACTTCCTGAAAGTCGTGGGACAGATCAAAACCCGTCTGGGTGCGAACCCTGTTCCGCTGCAATTGGCAATCGGCGCGGAAGACAGCTTCACTGGTGTTGTCGACCTGGTGAAGATGAAAGCCATCAACTGGAATGACGCCGATCAGGGCGTGACCTTCACTTATGAAGAGATTCCGGCTGATATGCAGGATCTTGCTGAGGAATGGCACCAGAATCTGATCGAGTCCGCGGCTGAAGCAAACGAAGAACTGATGGAAAAATATCTCGGCGGTGAAGAACTGTCCGAGGAAGAGATCAAATCCGCTCTGCGTCAACGCGTGCTGAACAACGAAATCATTCTGGTCACCTGTGGTTCCGCGTTCAAGAACAAGGGCGTACAGGCAATGCTGGATGCGGTTGTCGAATATCTGCCGGCGCCGACCGACGTACCTGCGATCAAAGGTATTCTGGACGACGGTAAAGATACCCCGGCTGAGCGTCATTCCGATGACAAAGAGCCGTTCTCTGCACTGGCGTTCAAAATCGCCACCGACCCGTTTGTGGGTAACCTGACTTTCTTCCGCGTATACTCTGGCGTGGTGAACTCCGGCGACACGGTACTGAACTCAGTGAAATCCGCGCGTGAGCGTTTTGGCCGTATCGTTCAGATGCACGCCAACAAACGTGAAGAAATCAAAGAAGTTCGTGCCGGCGACATTGCTGCGGCAATCGGTCTGAAAGACGTGACGACAGGCGACACCCTGTGTGATCCAAACTCTCCGATTATTCTGGAGCGTATGGAGTTCCCAGAGCCGGTCATCTCTATCGCGGTTGAGCCAAAAACCAAAGCTGACCAGGAAAAAATGGGTCTGGCACTGGGACGTCTGGCGAAAGAAGACCCGTCTTTCCGTGTATGGACTGACGAAGAATCAAACCAGACGATCATCGCAGGTATGGGTGAACTGCACCTGGAAATCATCGTTGACCGTATGAAGCGTGAATTCAACGTTGAAGCGAACATCGGTAAACCTCAGGTTGCCTATCGTGAAACAATCCGTGACACGGTTAAAGACATCGAAGGTAAGCATGCCAAGCAATCTGGTGGTCGCGGTCAGTATGGTCACGTTGTGATCGACCTGTCTCCGCTGGAACCAGGCGGCCCGGGTTACACCTTTACCAATGACATCAAAGGTGGTGTGATCCCTGGCGAATATATCCCGGCTGTTGATAAAGGGATTCAGGAACAGTTGAAAGCGGGTCCTCTGGCGGGTTATCCGGTAGTGGATATCGCTGTGCGTCTGCACTTCGGTTCTTACCATGATGTCGACTCCTCGGAACTGGCGTTTAAACTGGCTGCTTCACTGGCGTTTAAAGACGGCTTTAAGAAAGCGAAACCTGTTCTGCTTGAGCCGATCATGAAAGTTGAAGTTGAAACGCCGGAAGACTACATGGGTGACGTAATCGGTGACCTTAACCGTCGTCGCGGCATCATCGAAGGTATGGAAGATACTGCAACCGGCAAGACTGTTCGCGCACAGGTTCCGTTGTCCGAGATGTTTGGTTATGCTACCGATCTGCGTTCGCAGACTCAGGGTCGCGCTTCATATTCCATGGAGTTCCTGAAGTACGCTGAAGCGCCGAACAACGTAGCTCAGGCCGTTATTGAAGCCCGTGGTAAATAATCCGGGTTTAACACATTGATCCCGTGCTCCCTCCATAGGGAGAGAGCATTTGAGTAAGGAATATCGCCGTGTCTAAAGAAAAATTTGAACGTACAAAACCCCATGTTAACGTCGGTACTATCGGCCACGTTGACCATGGTAAAACAACGCTGACCGCTGCTATCACTACCGTTCTGGCTAAAACCTACGGTGGTTCCGC
>NZ_QNRY01000026.1 GCF_003315515.1 Brenneria salicis ATCC 15712 = DSM 30166
AAAATGTCAGACAATTTATTAAAACCGCATCACCTTTCCCAGGCAACAAACCTGGACTAACAAAAGTGGAGCGGTAATAGGCGCAGTTATTTAGGGTAGGCGGCTTCGATCTGGTCGGTATGGCCGGCGTGATGCTGGGGGCGGCGGCGGCAGGCCGCCCCGTGGTGCTGGACGGATTTCTCTCTTATGCCTCAGCACTGGCGGCCTGCCTGATTGCGCCGACCGTGCGTAATTATCTTATTCCTTCTCATGTCTCAGCGGAAAAAGGCGCTCTTATTGCCTTGCGGCACTTACAACTGGAGCCTTATCTGCAATTGGGGATGCGACTTGGCGAAGGCAGTGGCGCGGCTATCGCCATGCATGTGATTGATGCCGCTTGCGCCATGTACAATAATATGGGAAGGCTGAAGGACAGTGATATCGTATTGCCTGCGTAACCCGAAAAATATATTCAGTGGCGAAAAAATTTATGCTTTTTCGTTTATAGTATGATTTGACAACATAGGTGACCCTGGGCGTATCCTGTATATTCCCACTATTAGTATAATAGCGATAACAAGATGATTTATTTAGTTTTTTAATATATAGCAAGCTTATATGACTTATTTTAGTCAGTGAGATAAGCATTAGTTTTATGAATGGATTATGCTTAGGGCGCTATTTATGTGTTGTGCTTGCTATCAATGAAATGTAATTTTTAACCCCCGGCTATCAATGGAATTTTGTGATTGATGATTTGTTTTATAAAAAAAAAAAAATTTAGTGTTGCATGCACAACATGTTTGTAATTTACTGTAGTGAATGATTTACATGAGGACGATATGGATTTCTCAAAGCTGGTCGGTGAACGTTTTTCAAGTCTGACACCATCACAAAAAATTATTGCACGTTACATTGAGCGCAATAAAGAACGGGTAGCGTTTATGACGGCCAGACAGTTGGCGAATGCCATTGATATCAGTGATGCTGCGGTAGTGAGATTTTCCCGTGCTTTGGGTTATCGTGGCTATGCGCATCTGCGTGAGGATTTGGGCGAAGCCTTGATTGAAAAGACAGGGTTAAGCGGTACATTCAAATGGTCAGCGATGCCATCCAGTGATGTAGAATTAAAAACCCGCGTTTTTGACAATGGTAATCTGTTAATCAATCAGACGGCGGAATTAAATAGTACGGAAGTGGTTTCGCGCATCGCAGAGAAGTTGATCTCGGCAAGACGCATATGGGTTTGCGCTCACGGCACAACACATGCCATGGCCGCTTATCTGGCGATGCAACTTAATGTACTGAAACATGCGGATATACTTGATATTGGACATGGTGATATTGCCGATCGTATAAGACATGTCGGGGAAGGTGACGTTTTCATTGGTATCGGCTATGAGCGTTATATTCCATATACTATTGAATTAATGCACCTTGCTCGCATACAAGGCGCGTGTGTTGTTGCATTTACTGATAGACAGAAGTCGCCTTTGGCACAAGAAGCAGATGAGGCGCTTTATGTTGCCAGGAATTCTTCTTCTGTCGCGTGGTGGTCACAAGTTGGAACCATAATAATAGCTGATTGGTTAATGTCGCAGATGATTATTTTGGATGAGAAAAACATAAAAGAAAGATTACGACAGTCAGATAAGGTCTGGGAATTGCTAGGTCATTGGAAAAAGTGACAACACCAGGGGAATTTCAATAAATATAAAATAATAAAGTTAGGTAATGATAAATTTTTTTAATATTAAACGCCAGAGAGGGTTTTTTCTATATACCAAAGGATAATGAGTATGCGTAATAAAAGGAAAATCCTACTTTCTACCTGTCAGGATGAAAGAATTGAAAGTATTAATGCATCCCGTCGGCGACTAATCAAACAGGGTTCGATTATTAGTGCGGGTATGGCGCTTAGTTCTTTCTCTGTTCCTGCCGTATTTGCTAAAAGTAAACAGGAAGTTATTGTCCGGGGGCTTGGTGGCACCTATCAGGAAGCCATGGAAAATGCAGTATATAACCCTTTTACGGCAGAAACGGGGATTAATGTAAAAATTCAGCCCTCTACAGCGGCACAGATATTGGCGATGGTAAAATCCGGTCAAGTAAGTATTGATGTTCTTGATTTGGGCGACATCATACAAATCAATTTGGATAAAGCCGGGGCATTGGTGCCGATTAATTATTCGGGAATGAAGTTCTGTAATCCTGATGATATCTTACCGGAGCTGCGTCATCCAAATATGATTGGTAATCTTTTATTTGCTACCGTCATGGTTTATAACACAGACGTATTCAAAACGGGGATACACCCGAAATCCTGGAAAGAGTTCTGGGATGTTCAGCGTTTTCCAGGACCCCGCACATTGGCGGATATGCGCTCAGGATCTGTCGAACTTGAGTTTGCTTTATTGGCCGATAATGTAGAAAAAGCAAATATTTATCCCATTAATATTGAACGCGCTTTAGCCTCTTTGGATAAAATTAAGCCCCAGGTATCAAAGTGGTGGGACACTGGCGCTGTCTCTGCTCAACTACTGGAACGTAAAGATGCGGTTCTTGGTGCGATCTGGAATGGCAGGGCGCAGGCGTTAATCGACCAAGGCGCACCCTTGGCCATCGAATGGAATCAGGCAAAACAGCAAGTACAATACTGGAGTGTGGTGAAAGGCGCGCCCAATCCTGAAAATGCACAACTGCTGATTGATTTTGCGCTGCAACCCCAAATACAGGCAAAACTGACTCAATTCATTTCTTATGGCCCCACCAACAAAAAAGCCTTCGATTTTGTGCGCCCTGAAGATTTGGCGAAGTTGCCCTCTAATCCCGCCTATTTTTCTCATTCTTTTGTGCAGGACGCGGTGTGGTGGTCAGATAATCTTGATCGGGTTGGAAAAGTCTGGCAACAGTGGTTCCTGGGTCAGGCTTAATGGGGATCGCCAATCTGTCATTCCGTTCCCGCAAGGTGGGAACGGAAATCCGGTTACAGGGTATTACCCGCCGTTTTGGTCAGACCGTTGCGGTTGATAATCTGAATCTGACGATTGCGCCGGGTGAGTTCGTTACGTTGCTGGGCGCCAGTGGATCGGGCAAAACCACCACGTTAATGATGGTGGGCGGATTTACCGATCCCAGCGCCGGACGAATTTTATTAGGCGGAAAAGATGTCACCGATATGCCGCCTGCTAAACGGGATCTGGGCGTGGTGTTTCAGAACTACTCGCTTTTTCCTCATCTTTCGGTTGCCCGCAATCTGGCATTCCCGCTTGAAATGCGCGGCGAGTCGTCGGGGGCGATCCGAAAAAAAGTTGCCGATGCACTGGAGATGGTGCAGTTGGCCGATAAAGGTCATTGGTTGCCGCGTGAATTGTCCGGCGGTCAACAGCAACGAATTGCGCTGGCGCGCGTGCTGATTTATGAACCTCAGGCCCTGTTGATGGATGAACCGCTGGGCGCGCTGGATAAAAAGTTGCGTGAGCATATGCAACTGGAAATCAAGCGATTACATACCTCATCCGGCTCTACCGTATTGTTTGTCACCCACGATCAGGAAGAAGCGCTCACGCTTTCCGATCGCGTGGCGGTGATGCAGGATGGGCGGATGGCGCAGATTGACTCTCCGCAATTGTTATATGAACAACCGGCGAATCGCCGGGTTGCTGAATTTATCGGGCAGTCTAATTTTATTGGCGGTCGCATTCTGGCGGTTCAGGCGAGTGGCTATCAGGTGGTGCTGGATAGCGGCGAAACGATAAGTGGCAGAGGTGTAGCGGGCCTGACTTCTGGTCAGCGGGTGCTTGCGGTATTACGGCCTGAAAAAATTCGTCTGACGGCATTGGGTATATTACCGGTGAAAGCTATCGTTACCGATGTGCTCTATCTGGGGCATACGGTAAAAGTGACGCTGCGACTCAATGATGCAACGGAACTCCTGGTTCAGGCCCAGAACATCCATCTGGAAAAAGCCCTGATGCCCGGCATGACGGTTTCTCTTGGCTGGCAACCGCAAGATTTATGGGTTATTGCCGGGGAATCCTCGTCGTGAAGTTATCGTTGTCGCGTAAAAACCGGACGCTGTTGTTGCTACTTGCGCCATCACTTCTGGCTTTGTCAGCGTTCTTTGTCTATCCATTGATAAAAATGCTGAGTTTTAGCGTCTACAGTCCAGAATTCACCTGGCAATATTATCTGCGGATTATTCATGAACCGGTCTGGCTTAATGTGCTATGGATTACGCTGCGCACTGCGTGGTGGGTCACGCTCAGCATATTGCTGCTGGGGTATCCGCTTGCCTGGTTTTTGGCAAGATTGACGCCCCGTATTGCCAATATCTTTCTGATTATTGTCATCATTCCTTATTTCACCAGCGTATTGGTGCGAACCTATGCGTGGATGGTGCTGCTGGGAACCGACGGCATGATAAACTGCGCCCTGATCACGCTTGGTTTGGTGAGTGAACCGTTAAAGCTGATGTATACCACGACCGGGGTGTTGATTGGTATGACCTATATTCTGCTGCCCTACATGGTGTTGGCGCTTTACAGTGTAATGCGCGGTATTGATCCCACGTTGCTTTGCGCGGCGGAAAGTCTTGGCGCTTCACGTCTCAGGGCTTTTTGGCGGGTGGTTATCCCGCTTTCGTTACCGGGGGCCGCCGCGGGCGGATTACTGGTATTTATTATGGCGTTGGGGTTTTTCATCACGCCGGCGTTGATGGGCGGGCCGCAGCAGACCATGATCGCTATGGTGATTGAAAGCCAGATTGAAATCTATTTTGACTGGGGCTTTGGTTCGGCGCTGTCATCGTTATTATTAGTGTTTACGTTGTTGTTATTCTGGTTATACCAGCGACTTGTCGGACTGGAACGTTTATTTGAGGCGAAACGATGAATCGAAATAAGCCTGGCTTTTTGTCGTTAATACTCTCAATGCTGGTGCTATTATTTCTTGCCTTGCCCATTATCATTATTTTTCCTTTGGCGTTTAACGAGGCGAACTATCTGGCTTTTCCCCCAAGCGGATTTTCCCTGCGTTGGATGGAGAAAGTATTGAGCAATGCCGAATGGCTTGATTCTTTATGGCTGAGTTTTCGTATTGCGTTTATCTCGACTATGCTGGCAATGCTTTTAAGCGTGTTGATGGCAATGGCATTGGTGCGTTTTCGTTTTACAGGTAAGCGCATTATTTATGCGCTGATATTACTTCCCCTGATTGTTCCTAATATTATTTCAGCGCTCTCGTTGTTCTTTTTCTTTTCCGCCATTGATGTGGTTGACAGCGTCGGCGCTATTATTATCGGGCATGCCGTTATCTCGCTCCCTATTGCGACGATCATTATCTCGTCAACCTTACAGGGGATTGACAGTCAGCTTGAATACGCCGCCATGAGTCTGGGTGCCGGCAACGTTACCGTACTCAGACGCATTACTTTTCCGCTTGCGGCGCCGGGAATGATATCCGCCGCGATATTTTCTTTTCTCAGTTCTTTTGATGAATTGCTTATTGCCATGTTTATGGCGGGAAATAATGCACAGACGCTGTCGGTGAGAATATGGAATAACATTCAATTTGAATTAGAGCCGACTATAGCCGCGGTGAGCGTATTGTTAATTATGATTACGACGGTTATGTTGTTAACAGCGAATCTCATGCCAAAACGATAATTATGTTCCAGTAAATTGATGAAGATAAGATGAATAGTCGTAAAGAAATAATATTTACGCCAGAAGAGTATCATCAACGGGTTGAAATTGTTCGCGCCTATATGCGACAGAAAAACATTGAATTATTGATCGTCGATCAAACTGAGTTTTTATATTATCTCACCGGATTTGGCATTTCAGAGAATCTGTATCGGGCATGTTTACTCACATTGCAGGATGCGCCGGTAATGATATTCCGCGCAATGGATGCGCATACCTTTCAGGAAAATAGTTGGGTCACTGATACGGTGACCTTTTCTGATTGGCAGGACCCGCTTAATGTTCTTATTGATACGATCACAGAACGTGGGTGGGAGACGTTGAATATCGGTGTGGATTTTGATTCATACATTATGACGGTAAAACGTTTTAATCGTTTACAAAGCGCTTTTCCGCAACGCACCTTACTGGATTCTTCGGGTGTGCTGGGGGAACTGCGCGAATGCAAATCACAAAAAGAGATAGGTTATATCGCCATAGCCGCGCAAGTGGCAGATGTCGCATTATCTGCCGCTTGTGCCGGACTTAAGACCGGGGAAACGCAACGGGCAGCCGCGACCATTGTGCATCAGGTATTTATGGAGAACGGTCTGGACTCTTATCGTTATGGCATCATCACCACGGGGATTGGCAATAGTTTTCTGCATGGAAATTTACATGATCATGCTTTGGCGGAAGGAGACATCGTACATACCGAATTATTGCCGATTCTACATGGTTATAGCGCCCGATTGATGCGTCCGATCATTATTGGTAAGGCCTCGCAGCGGCAGAGAGAAATCGCGGAGCAACTTATCACTATTCAGGACACACAATTTGCCGCCATGCGACCAGGGGTGGTGGCGAAGGAGGTGGATGCGATAGCTCACGATGCCGTGCTTGCTGGCGGGTTACGGGATGATTATGCCAGCATTACAGGGTATAACCTGGGCTATTATCCGATATCCACGCCCCATACCAGCGATTTCAGCCGTGTCTTCCTACCGAATGCGGAATGGCGTCTGAAACCCGGCATGGTGTTCCATATGTATATTTATGCGCAGGGATTGGCATTCAGCGAAACAATTGCCATTACTGAGCAAGGACATCAGCGGCTGACGCAAGCGCCGCGCCAGCTATTTATCGCAGACCGCTAAACCCGATCAGGCGCGATGCTGCTTTTCTTCCCCGCTTTTCGTGCCGTTTCCCTGTTGATAGGCCAGCGAAACCATCAGCGATTGCACCAGACACAGCGTGGCCGATTGTGAACGAAAGGCGTCTACCTGCGCTTCTTTGACCACAAAGCAGACATCGCTGAGCGTTGCCAGCGGGCTGATCTGACTGTCGGTGATCACAATTTGCCGCGCGCCCGCTTTCGCTGCAATCTCGTTGACCATCAGGGTTTCCTCGGAGTAGGGCGAAAAGCTGATGGAAACCACAATATCCTTTTCACCCACGCGGTTGAGTTGCTCGCGGAACATGCCGCCCAGCCCGTTGACCAGCAGCGGGTTGCTTTCCAGATGACTGAGAGCATAAGTCAGGTAGGTGGCGACGCTGAATGAACGACGCAGGCCCACGACATAAATCGTGTCCGCCCTGGCCAGCAAATCGACGGCCTTTTGCAGATCGTCCTGTGGCGTCCGGGCGGCCAATTGCTGCATCGCCTGTGAGTTCGACCGGGCGAACTCATGCAGGATATCGAGTGGGGTTTCCGGTATCGCGTCGGACTCCATCGCCCGAAACAGCCGCGCCCGATCGGTATAGCTGGCGGTTTCTTCCACCAGATTCATACGGAATAGCTGTTTCATCTCGTTGAACCCACTGAATTCAAACGCATTGGCAAAGCGGATCAGGGTTGAGGGCGGCACGTCGGCCCGTTCAGCGATCACGGCCACGGTATCAAACGCAATACTGTTGGTGTTATCAAGCACATAGTGAGCGACCTGCTGTAGCCGTTTGCTCAGCGTATCGTAACGATCGCGGATTTGTTCCTGCAACTCTCTCAGGCTGGTCGCCATTGCCATAATTTATACTCTCCCAAAAGAATTTATCTCAGCCCGTTATTTTTCAATATCAGGTGGGTTGGCAGTGCCTGATAGCTTGTTATCTCAACTGTTTTTTTCATTCTGGGGGCTGGAAACAGAACATATGGTTCAGTGCGGCTCGACAGATGAAGTGGTGATAATCGCCGGATTGTCGCATCCCTAAGCGCTGAACTCAGTTTACATAAAAATTCGTAGCAGATCACAATAATCAACATTTATTTTATTTTTTTTATAAAATGAAACGTTTATTTCATATACTGTAATCCGGTATCAGCCCTTTGTCCTCCTTTAGAACCCACAGAGGTGTAAACATGGAAACCGTATCTAACTTTATTCAGGGCGCTGTCGTCGCCAGCCGCAGTCAACGCTATGCAGCGGTTTATAACCCGGCGACAGGCGAGCAGATTCGTCAGGTTGTCATGTGTCGTGCCGACGAGGTGGAACAGGCTATTGGGGTGGCGGCGGCCGCTTTCCCCGCCTGGTCTAAATATTCCCCGTTGCGGCGCGCGCGTATTCTGTTTCGTTTCAAGGCGCTGCTGGAAGAAAGGATGGATACGCTGGCCCGGCTGATCTCGCAGGAGCACGGCAAGGTCTATTCCGACGCGGTTGGGGAATTGACGCGTGGACTGGAGGTGGTGGAGTTTGCCTGCGGTATCCCGCATCTGCAAAAAGGCGAGCATTCGGCCAACGTGGGAACGGGCGTAGACAGCTACTCGCTGATGCAGCCGCTTGGCGTATGCGCGGGGATTACGCCGTTCAATTTCCCGGCGATGGTGCCGATGTGGATGTTCCCGATTGCGCTGGCGACCGGAAATACGTTTGTGCTCAAACCGTCGGAAAAAGATCCGTCGCTGTCCGTGATGCTGGCGGAACTGTTGCAGGAAGCGGGGTTACCGGACGGCGTATTCAATGTGGTGCAAGGCGACAAAGAGGCGGTTGATGTGCTGCTGAGCGATCCGCGGGTTCAGGCGGTGAGTTTTGTCGGCTCAACGCCGGTAGCGGAGTACATCTATCAAACGGCGTCGGCGCACGGCAAACGCTGTCAGGCGCTGGGCGGCGCTAAAAACCACTGTATCCTGATGCCGGATGCGGACATGGGGATGGCGACCAGCGCCATTATGGGCGCCGCGTTTGGGGCGGCGGGCGAACGTTGTATGGCGTTGTCCGTCGTGGTGGCGGTAGGCGATGAAACGGCGGAGACGCTGTGTCAGCGTCTGGAGCAGCAGATTCGAGGCATGCGTGTCGGCCCCGGCCTGGTCGAAGGGCAGGAGAATGAAATGGGGCCGGTTATCTCGGCTCAGCATAAGCGCAAAATTGCTGACTATATCCAAAGCGGCGTGGATCAGGGCGCCACGTTGCGCATTGATGGCCGCAGGCTGTCGGTAAACGGCCACCCGCAGGGGTATTTTATCGGCCCGACGTTATTTGACGGCGTGACGCCGGAAATGAAAATTTACCGTGAAGAGATTTTTGGACCGGTGCTGGCAGTGATGCGCGTGCCGGATTATCAGACGGCGGTAACGCTGATCAACAATCACGAGTACGGCAACGGTACGGCGATTTTCACCCGCGATGGTGAAACGGCGCGGCAGTTCTGTGAAGAAGTTCAGGCCGGGATGGTGGGGGTCAATGTACCGATCCCCGTGCCGATGGCATTCCACAGCTTTGGCGGCTGGAAACGCTCTATTTTCGGGCCGCTGAATGTTCATGGCAATGACGGCGTGCGTTTCTATACCCGAATGAAAACCGTCACCAGTCGCTGGCCGGCCAGCGTGCGTCTTGAACAACACAACAGCAGCTTCGTGATGCCGACAATGGAGTGATTGATCGTTTCAGGCATCTTCAAAAAAAGCGCTCATACGAAGGAGCACACGATGGATACGCGACGAATGACCATGGCGCAAGCGTTGGTCAGGTTTCTTAACCAGCAGTACGTCAGTGTGGATGGTGAGGAAACCCCGTTTGTGCAGGGGGTGATGACGATTTTCGGGCATGGCAATGTGCTGGGCATCGGTCAGGCGCTGGAACAGGACGCCGGTCATCTTAGGGTACATCAGGGATGTAATGAGCAGGGGATGGCTCACATCGCCACCGGTTTCGCCAAGCAACATCTGCGCCGGAAAATTTATGCCGTGACCTCATCGGTCGGGCCGGGCGCCGCGAATATGGTGACGGCCGCCGCCACCGCCACCGCCAACCGTATTCCGCTGCTGCTGTTGCCCGGCGATCTGTTTGCCTGTCGGCAACCGGACCCGGTATTGCAGCAGGTTGAGCAGTATCACGATGTTTCGATCAGCACCAACGACTGCTTTAAACCGGTCTCCCGTTATTGGGATCGCATCAACCGACCGGAACAATTGATGAGTGCGCTGATCAATGCCATGCGGGTATTGACCGATCCGGCGGATACCGGCGCGGTGACGCTGTGTCTGCCGCAAGATGTTCAGGCGGAAGTCTGGGATTATCCCGCAGCGTTCTTCCGTAAACGCGTGCATCACATTGAACGCCGTCCTCCTGACGTCGCCCGGCTGGAAGCGGCGGCGGCCTTGATCCGGCGCAAACAGCGGCCAATACTGATTTGCGGCGGCGGCGTGCGTTATGCCGGCGCGCATACGGCGTTACGGCAATTTGCGGAGCAGTTCACCATTCCTTTCGCTGAAACGCAGGCTGGCAAAGGGGCGGTGGTATCGTCACATCCGCTCAATTGCGGCGGTATTGGGGTAACCGGCGGGCTGCCCGCTAACCGGCTGGCGCGGGAAGCGGATCTGGTGATTGGCGTCGGCACGCGGCTAACCGATTTCACCACCGGTTCGAAATCCCTGTTCCAGCACCCGGATGTCGATTTTCTGCTGCTGAACGTCGCCGAGTTTGATGCGCTGAAACTGGATGCGCTGCCGCTGATTGCCGATGCGCGCATCGGGCTGGAAATGTTGTCCCAGCGCCTGACTGCTGTGAACTATCGCAGTCGCTGGCAGGATGAAATCGCGCAGGCGCGATCCGTGTGGCAAACCGAACTACACCGGCTGTTTACTTTGCAGGATGCGGGCGAACGGGTTCCAGAGGTAGTGGACGGGCTAGCGGATAAGCTTGATGAGTACCGCCGGATGTTGGCTACTCACCTGACGCAAACGCGTGTGTTGGGGCTACTGAACGAAAAGCTGGAGGAGGATGCCATCGTCGTTGGCGCCGCGGGATCGTTGCCGGGGGATTTACAGCGTCTCTGGCAGGTTCGTACGCCGGATAGTTATCATCTGGAGTACGGCTACTCTTGCATGGGATATGAAATTGCTGCCGCGATCGGGGCGCGTCTGGCCGCGCCGGAACAGCCGGTTTATGCGATGGTGGGAGACGGTTCGTATCTGATGTTGCACACGGAACTGCAAACCGCCGTGCAGGAAGGAATAAAAATCACCGTTTTACTGTTTGATAATGCGGGATTTGGCTGCATCAACAACCTGCAAATGAGCCAGGGAATGGGGAGTTTCTGTACCGAGAATCGCCACCGTTGCCCGGACACCGGACAACTGTGCGGGCCGCTGGTACCCGTTGATTTTGCCGGCAATGCCGAGAGTTACGGTTGTAAAGCATGGCGGGTGCATGATGAGGCGTCATTGCTGGAAGCGTTGACGATGTCCCGGCGGCATCCCGGCCCGGTCTTGCTGGATATTAAAGTTCTGCCTAAAACCATGACGCACGGTTATGAATCATGGTGGCGCACCGGTACGGCGCAGGTAGCCGATAACCCTGAGATAGAAGCCGCGGCGCGCCAGGTCAGAGATAAATTGTCAGACGCCCGGCAGTATTGATCCCTGTTTGCCAGTGATCATGGTTTTCCAGAGATTATTGTTCTCCAGCGATCATGGTTTTCCGGCAATCATAGTTTTACGTTTACGCTATCCCGCCGTCGCCACTGGCGGGATAGCGAGCAAAAATGGAATGTATGTTTCATTTTTGCTTGTCGATAGCAATTTCCCTGATATGCCACTTCTTCTGTGATCCCTTCATTTTTGCCCTATTTGTTTCTGTATTTCATCTAATGTGTGATTCTGATCACAAAAATCATTGAATCTGTCACGGAAATGTTAACTGACACGCAAAAATATAACTTTCAAATTAACTAAAAATAAAATAAATGTTTTATTTTACCTGTCAGACATTTTGCTAAAGAACAAAGGCAGGGAAACGTGCAGTCAAGCCTGTTGTTAATCGTGGTTCCGTTTTCCACCTTACGGTATTTGTACCCCATCGATTTTAAATTGCAGCCGGTCGGCACACTGGTAATCGACGATGCGAAATCAGCAACTTGAAAATAGCGGGTACAACAACTTGCATGAGTAACTCAGCTATCAAGGGAGCCTTTATGTTTAACATCGCTTTATTGGGCGCGGGTCGTATTGGTCAGGTCCATGCCGTGAACATCACTGAACACAAAGAAACCAATCTTTATGCCGTGGTTGATCCCAATCCGGCCAATGCCCAGGCCTTATCCGAGCGCTATCACGCCCAGGTGCGCACCATCAATGAAGTGATGGGCGATCCCGCTGTTCACGCGGTGCTGATAGCTTCCGCAACGGATACCCACGCCGATCTGATTGAACTGGCGGCGAAAAACGGCAAAGCCATTTTTTGTGAGAAACCCGTACATCTGGATATCGCCCGTGTGCGGGATTGTCTGACGGTGGTGGAGCAACAGCGGGTGCCGTTGTTTGTCGGCTTTAACCGTCGTTACGATCCGCAGTTCCGCCGGGTGAAAACCCTGTCTGAAGCGGGAAACATCGGCAAAGCGGAATCTCTGCTGATTGTCTCCCGCGATCCGTCGCCGCCGCCGGCTGAATATGTTCGTGTTTCCGGCGGCATGTTCCGCGACATGACCATTCATGATTTCGATATGGCCCGATTCATCATGGGGGAAGAGCCGGTTTCGGTGTTCGCTCAGGGTAGTAATCTGGTCGATCCGGCGATCGGGCAGGCGGGGGATATTGATACCGCCTTTGTGGTGCTGAAATTTGCGTCCGGCGCGATGGCGACCATCGTCAACAGCCGTCGTTCCGGCTATGGCTATGACCAGCGTCTGGAACTGCACGGCGCCGGAGGCGTACTGAGCGCCGGCAATATTCGTGAAAACGTGGTGGAGCAGTGGACGGACGATGGCTGTCTGGCAGCGAAACCTGAGCATTTCTTCCTGCAACGCTATCAATCGGCTTATGTCGCGGAGTGGAACCATTTTGTCGAGGTCCTCAATGGCCGTGTTCAGCCGGAATGCACCGGGCTGGATGGCGAACGCGCGCTTTATCTGGCGGATAAAGCGTTGGAATCGTTGGTTCAAGGCAAAGCGATCACGCTGTAATCCGACCGGCGATTCATACCCTACACCTACCATTGATGCAGAGAAAAGACGCATGAAAAAGATAATCAACATGACCGCTATCTCCCTCGCGCTGGGTCTTTCCGGTTTTGCTCAGGCGCAGAATGAGCCGATCGTTTTCAGTACGCCCAACCTGGCCTTGCCGTTCGAAGTTCACATGCAGCGCACTGCCGTGAAAACCGCCAAAGAACTGGGCGTGAATTTGCAGGTGCTTGATAGTCAGGGCAGTTCGCCGAAACAGGCCGCCGATCTGGAAAACGCGATCACCAGTGGCGCGAAGGGCTTTGTGGTATCGCCGAATGATGTGAATGCGGTATCCAGCGCCGTCACCGAAATTCAGGAAGCCAATTTGCCGGTCGTCACACTGGATCGATCCGTGAAAACGGAAAAAGTCGTGCCGCATTTTGGCGCCAATAACTACAAAGGCGGTCAGGCAATCGGGGATTATGTCAAAAGCCAATTCCCGGACGGGGCCGAAATCATCCTGCTGACCGGGCAACCTGGTTCCTCTTCCAATATCGAACGTACTCAGGGGATTCGTGACAGCCTGAAGGAAGGCGGCGCCAAATACCGTATTGTCGCCGATCAAACCGGTAACTGGATGCGTTCCGAAGGAATGCGCATTGTGGAAAGCGTTCTGCCATCGTTGCCGAAGCGTCCGCAGGTGATTCTTTCCGCCAATGACGACATGGCGTTGGGCGCGATTGAAGCGTTGCAGGGGCAGGGACTGAAACCCGGCGACATCATGGTGACCGGCTTTGATGCCGTGCCGGAAGCGCTGGCCCGTGTGCGGGAAGGCTGGTTGACGGTGACCGCCGATCAGCGTCCAGGCTACGCCGTGACAACCGCGTTGACGCAATTGACCAACAATATCCGCAACCAGACGCCTATCACCGGCGCCGACTATCCACCGACCATGATTACCAAAGATAACCTGAATGACGCTGAGCGTATTAGCGAAGCGGGCAACACCAGCAAAGCGGGTAAATAGCTTACCGGCTCCTTCCCGCTATTCCCGCGCAGGCGGGAATGACCAACCAGCGGCGGAAATGAGGGAGCGGGCAGGAAAAAACCGAGCGGGCCGGAACGTTAGATCAGGAAAGCCTGTAATTGAGGAGAGTAAGCATCATGCAACCCTTACTGAAAATTACCGACCTGACCAAAAGCTTTTCCGGCGTCTGGGCCTTGAGCAAAGCCCAATTGATGGTTATGCCGGGGGAAATTCATGCGCTGCTGGGAGAAAATGGCGCCGGTAAATCGACGCTGCTGAAAGCGCTGGCCGGTGCGCAGCCGCAGACCAGCGGTGATATCTGGTTCGGCGGGAAAGTACTGTCGGTGCAGGATTCTCCCGTCGAGCGGCAAAAGCAGGGCATCGTCACCATTTATCAGGAATTTAATCTGCTGCCGAATATGACGGTGGCGGAGAATATGTTTCTGGGGCGCGAACCCTGTCGCGGCAAGCTGTTTGTGGAAACATCCTTAGTCAATCAGGAAGCCAAAGCGGTACTGGATTATCTGCAACTGAATATCACGCCGACCACACAAGTCGCGCGTCTGAGCGTCGCGCAGCAACAGATGGTGGAAATCGCCAGAGCATTAACCCTTAACGCCCGTCTGATCGTGATGGATGAACCGTCCGCCGCGCTGAGCGACAGCGAAGTAGAAAGTCTGCATCGAGTGGTACGCGAGTTGAAGGGCCGGGGCGTCAGCGTAATCTACGTGACGCACCGTTTGCATGAGGTCTTCCAACTGTGTGATCGCTTCACCGTCTTTCAGGATGGTCGCTACAGCGGTTCAGGCGAGGTGGCGCAGACCAACGTCCAAGAGATTATCCGCCTGATGGTGGGGCGTGATGTGGTATTCAACCGTCGTCCCGCCAGTGAAACGCATCATCTGGATAAACCGGTGCGGCTGGCGGTCAACGGGCTCAGCCGGGAAAAACCGCCGTTGGATACGCACGGCATCGCGCTGAACGATATCAGTTTTCAGGTTCATACGGGGGAAGTGCTGGGGATCGCCGGGCTGGTAGGCGCCGGACGAACCGAGATCGCCCGTTGTCTGTTCGGGGCTGACAAATTCACCGCCGGTGAGTTTTTGCTGGACGGCCAGCCCTATCACCCCACCAATCCCATGCATGCGTTGTCGCAAGGCTTCGCGCTGGTTCCTGAGGATCGCAAGAAAGAGGGCGCGGTGCTGGGATTACCCATCCGCGACAACATCACGCTGTCCAGTTTGTCTTCATTGCTGTGCTGGCGCTGGTTCGTGAATACCCGCAAGGAGGATCAACTGATTGAGTCCTACCGTCAGGCGTTGCGCATCAAAATGGTGGATAGCCAGCAAGAGGTGCGCAAACTGTCCGGCGGCAACCAGCAAAAAGTGATTCTGGCCCGGTGTATGGCCCTCGGTCCGAAAGTCTTAATCGTTGATGAGCCGACGCGCGGTATTGACGTCGGCACCAAATCCGAAGTGCATCAGGTGTTATTCGATATGGCCAGGCAGGGCGTGGCCGTGATTGTTATTTCTTCCGATTTGCCGGAAATCCTGGCGATTTCCGATCGCATTATCACGCTCAGCGAAGGACGTCTCAGCGGAGAGATACATGGCGATGACGCCAGTGAAGAGAAACTGATGACCATGATGGCCATCTGTCAGGATGCACAACACGCAGCATAACGGAGGTGACGCATGTCGCAGCAGCCGCTTTCTAAGATCAGCGTACCGTCCAGCAATCCCGGACGTTTCGATCCCATTGCGTTTTTTGAACGTTTTGGCGTGTTTATTTTTATGATTTTATTGCTGATTTTCTTTCAGTCTCAGAACAGCAATTTTCTGACCGAGCGCAATATCACCAATATTCTTACCGAGGTTTCCATCTACGGCATCATGGCGGTGGGGATGACCTTCGTCATTCTGACGGCAGGCATCGATCTGTCGGTGGGCTCCATTCTGGCGGTCTGCGCGATCACGGCGGCGTCACTCATCAAAGGCGATAACTTCACCACCGTCGATCCTGATGCCTGGTACGGCATGAGTTGGCTGGTTGGACTGGGCGTTTGTCTGGCGATGGGCACGTTGATTGGGTTTTTGCATGGGCTGGGCGTCACTCGCCTGCGTCTGCCGCCGTTTATCGTCACCCTGGGCGGAATGACCATCTGGCGTGGTCTGACGCTGGTCATAAACGACGGCGCGCCCATCGCCGGATTTGATGCCGGATACCGCTGGTGGGGACGTGGAGAAATATTGGGCATCTCCGTACCCATCTGGATTTTTGCGCTGGTGGCGCTGGCGGGTTTTCTGGCGCTGCATAAAACCCGCTGGGGACGGTTCGTCTACGCCATCGGCGGCAATACGGAAGCCGCACGGTTGGCGGGCGTCAATGTGCAGCGGGTGCTGGTGAGCGTGTATGTGGCGATCGGCTGTCTGGCTGGGCTGGCGGGCTTCATTCTCAGCGCCCGTCTGGGCAGCGCGGAAGCGGTCGCCGGGATCACGTTTGAACTGCGCGTCATCGCGTCGGTGGTGATCGGCGGCACCTCGCTGATGGGCGGATATGGCCGTATCAGCGGCACGATTATCGGCTCGATCATCATGGGGATTCTGATTAACGGTCTGGTGCTGATGAATGTTTCGGCCTACTACCAGCAGATTATCACCGGTCTGATTATTGTCCTGGCGGTGGCGTTTGATACCTACGCCAAGAGTCGTCGCGGCGCCATCTGACAGACACAGGCTGAACCCTGCTGACCGGCCCGTTGCACCCGGATTATATGCGGCGTTTTATATCGGCGCCGGACACGGTATCGGGTTTAACGATCAAAAGACGGTGGAAGTCCATGATCTGATTGACGGTATCACCGCCGATCTACCGCTGTGGCCGGATTTTGAAGAGGGATGGAAAGTCTCATGCATTCTGGATGCCATTGTTCTGTCACACCAGATTTGTTCTGTCACACCAGATGTCACGTTGGGTGACGGTAGACGAAATTGGCTGATGGGATCAACGGCAACCATCGTTTGATGGGCCTGTCAACAATCTAATTTAATTTCTTTTTTATTTACAGGGTGTTGACGTATGAGTAAGGAAAAGACATTTGATGTGATCTGCATGGGCCGGGTGGCTGTCGATCTCTACGGGCAGCAGATTGGTTCGCGTCTGGAAGATATGGGCAGCTTCGCCAAATATCTGGGCGGATCGTCCGGCAACGTGGCTTACGGCACTGCCAGACAAGGTTTGCGTTCGTCAATGCTGGCGCGGGTCGGCGATGAACATATGGGTAGATTCCTGCGCGAGGAGCTAAATCAGGTGGGTTGCGATACCAGTCATCTGATTACCGATAAAGAGCGGCTGACGGCGCTGGTGCTGCTGGGCATTAAAGATCGTGAAACCTTCCCGCTGATTTTCTACCGTGACAACTGCGCTGACATGGCCATTGCGCCAGAGGATTTTACGGAAGAGTACATCGCTTCTTCCCGCTGTCTGGCGATCACCGGCACGCACCTTTCGCATCCGTACACGCGTGAAGCGGTATTGACCGCGCTGGGCTATGCGCGGCGCAACGGCGTCAAGACGGTGCTGGACATCGACTATCGCCCGGTACTGTGGGGACTCACTTCGCTGGGGGATGGTGAAACGCGCTTTATCGCCGCCGAACAGGTGACCGCGCAATTGCAGCAGGTGCTGACGTTGTTTGATGTCATTGTCGGCACCGAAGAAGAGTTTCATATCGCGGGCGGCAGTACCGATACGTTGCAGGCGCTGCGTGCGGTACGGGCGCACACGCAGGCGGAACTGGTTTGCAAGCGCGGCGCGCTGGGCTGTTCGGTGTTTACCGACACCATCCCGGATCATCTGGATAAAGGCATCACCATCAAGGGGGTGCGGGTGGACGTCCTGAATGTGCTGGGGGCAGGCGATGCCTTTATGTCCGGTCTGCTGCGCGGTTATCTCAGCGGCGAAGGCTGGGAGAAAGCCTGTACTTACGCCAATGCGTGCGGCGCGCTGGTGGTCTCGCGTCACGGCTGCGCGCCCGCCATGCCAAGCCGGATTGAACTGGATAACTATCTGGCGCGGGCGTCCGAGGTTCCCCGTCCCGATCTGGATAGCGAACTGAACCATCTGCATCGCGTCACGACGCGCCGTAAACAGTGGCATGAACTGTGTGTGATGGCCTTTGACCATCGCAGCCAGCTTGAAGATATGGCGCTGAACTGCGGCGCGCCGATGAGCCGCCTCCCGACGCTTAAAAAACTGATCCTTCAGGCCAGTTACGAAACCTCGCGGCAGGCCGGGCTGGAAGGCCAATCCGGGCTGCTGTGCGACGGCACGTTCGGGCAGGATGCGCTGAACGCCATTACCGGCCAGGGCTGGTGGATTGGGCGACCGATTGAACTGCCGGGATCGCGCCCGCTGGCGATGGAATACGGCAATATCGGTTCTCAGTTGATCAACTGGCCGTTGGAGCAGGTGGTGAAATGTCTGGTGTTTTTCCACCCGGAAGACAATCACGCGTTGCGGCGCGAGCAGGAAATGCAAGTGCTGGAGGTGTATCAGGCCTGCTGTAAATCCGGTCATGAACTGTTGCTGGAAGTCATTCTGCCGAGCGGGAGGCCGCACAGCGACGAACTCTATCTGCGGGCGATCCAGCGGTTCTACAACCTTGGCGTCCGCCCTGATTGGTGGAAGCTGCCGCCGCTGTCGGCCAGCGGATGGGCGCAACTGACGCCGATTCTGGCGCAGCGCGATCCGTACTGCCGCGGCGTGGTGATTTTGGGGCTGGACGCACCTTTGGAAAGTTTGCGTCAGGCGTTCAACGCCGCCGTCGGCTTCCCGATTGTGAAAGGCTTTGCCGTTGGACGCACGCTGTTTGCCCAGCCCGCGCAACAGTGGCTGAAAGGCGCGATCGACGATGAACAACTGATTGAACAAATTAAACATAACTACCTGCAACTGATTGCCTTATGGCGTCAGCGCGGGTAGCCGGACATCCTCACTAGTATGATTAAGGGAAACGACTATGGCTGTTCAACTTGGTATTAATCCACTCACCTGGACGAATGACGATCTGCCCTCGCTGGGGGCGGAAACCCCTCTGGAAACCTGCCTGAAAGAAGGCGGTCAGGCTGGCTTTACCGGATTCGAACTGGGGAATAAATTTCCCCGTAAACCTGAGGTGCTGGGGCCGATTTTGCAGGCGCACCACCTCAAGCTGGTTTCCGGCTGGTATTCCGGCGAGTTGCTGACTCGCTCGGTGGAAGAAGAGATCGCGGCGGTGCAGGATCACCTGACGTTATTGCATGAATTGGGCGCGACGGTGCTGGTGTTTGCGGAAGTCACTGGCGCCATTCACGGCGACCAGCAACAGCCGGTACATCTGCGTCCCCGTTTTCCCGCCGAGCGGTGGCGCGAATACGGCGAGAAGCTGACCGCGTTTGCGCGTTACACCCAGAGTCAGGGCGTGCAAATCGCCTATCATCATCACATGGGCACCGTTATCGAAAGCGCGGAAGATGTGGATAATCTGATGGAGCATACCGGGCCGGAAGTCGGCTTGCTGCTGGATACCGGCCATCTGACCTTTGCCGGCGCTGATCCGGTGGCGGTCGCTGAACGTTGGATTAAACGCATCAATCATGTGCACTGCAAAGATATTCGCGCGGATGTGCTGAAGGATGTCAAAAATCGCAAAACCAGCTTCCTGGATGCGGTGCTCAGCGGCGTATTCACTGTACCCGGCGACGGTTGTGTCGATTACCCCTCGCTGTTCAACATACTGAAACAACATCATTATCAGGGCTGGCTGGTGGTGGAAGCGGAGCAGGACCCTTCTGTGGCGCACCCGCTGACGTATGCCACATTGGGCTACAATAATCTGCAACGCTTCGCTCAGCAGGCCGGGTTGATTTGATCGCAAGATTTTCCGCCTGATATCGGTCACATCGCGGTATCAGGCTGTCCTGCAAGGTATGAGCCCGTCGATCTTCACCTTGCAGGCGTCGTCAGAGTTAAGGAGCCCACGATGTCTCAGCTATTATCCCGTCATCACGCCCCGGATAAACAGGGCTGTATCCAACGTATTACGCCGCAACGTGCAGGCTGGCAATACGTTGGGTTTGAAGTGTTTCAGTTGGCGGCGGAGCAAACGCTGTTACTGCCTGTAACCGACAATGAACGTTGTCTGGTGCTGTTGGGTGGTAAGGCGACGGTGGTCACACCGGGCGAATGTTTTGAAAATATCGGTGATCGCATGGATCCGTTTGAACGCCGAAAACCGTATGCGGTCTATGTCACCGCGGGTGAAAGCATCACGGTAACGGCGCATACGGCGCTGGAGTTGGCGGTCTGTTCCGCGCCGGGGCAGGGAACCTATCCAACCCGCCTGATTGCTCCGCCGGACATTGACGCTGAGCAGCGCGGGTACGGCAACAACCGGCGCTATGTACACAATATCCTGCCGGAAAATAATGCGGCGGACAGCCTGCTGGTGGTTGAGGTGTACACCGATGAAGGTTGCACCAGTTCCTATCCCAGCCACAAGCACGATCAGGATAATCCGCCGCATGAAACCTATCTGGAGGAAACCTATTACCACCGGCTTAATCCGCCACAGGGATTTTGCATGCAGCGCGTTTATACCGACGATCGTTCATTGGATGAAAGCATGGCGGTCTATGACCGGGATGTGGTCATGGTGCCTAAAGGCTATCATCCGGTGGCGACCATCGCGGGCTATGACAGCTATTATCTGAATGTGATGGCCGGTCCCGTCCGGGAGTGGCGCTTTAGCTGGGAAGGGGCGCATCAATGGATTAACAGCGCCGAGTACGCGCAAAAGCATCCCGCCGCCTGAAAGGGTTAAGATAAAAACGGTTTCCCCAGAAGCGTTATCGCAATGTTGTGGATTGTTAACTTCTGGGGCAACTGCCTTGTTATTGTGCAGCCTTGCTCGCTTTTCCCGCCTTACCCTCCGCTCTTACCCGATGTAATGACAGCTTATCTGCCCGTAATATTCTGTTTATTAAATGAATGGATCTTAAAAAGATAATTGGCACGCTTCATGCTTTGTTAGCTAAATAACAATATGGTCGATTCTGACAGCGAAACAACAAAGGACGCGGCATGGCTGATAATCACGATGTGATTGCACAGATTGAAGCATCGTTTGCCGGACAAACGCCAACCGGCAAACGCATTGCCGGGTATCTGCTGGCTAATCTGGCGCAGGTTCCGTTTGAAACCGCCGACAGTATTGGCCGCAGCGCCGCCACCAGCGGCATTTCGGTTGGCCGTTATCTGCGCAGTCTTGGATACCGCAATCTGGATGATTTCAAACGCACATTGCGTCAGCAGAGCGGCGGCGGGTTTTATCAGCCGTGGCTGGTGACGGATCGGCTGGATGTGTATCAGCAGCGCCGGCAACAACCGCAGCGGGAAAAATTACAACAGGCGCTGGCGCTGGAACTGGATGCGATCAACCACGTCTACCAACTGGCGCAAGGAGAGATGTTTACCCGCATCAGTCGCCGACTGGCCGACGCCGATGCGGTATTCATCCTGGGCATTCAATCCACCCGCGGCATCGCCAATGCCTTTTACAGCCATCTTGAATACCTGCGTCCCAAGGTTTACTTCGCCGATGGGTTATCGGGAACCTATGTGGAATCGCTGAATTCGGAATTCGCCAACCCGTATCTGGTGGTGACGGATACGCGCGCTTACTCGGTGGTGGCGCAGAAATATTGCCACGCCGCCTGTGAGCGCGGTCTGTCGCTGGCATTGATTACCGACGTCTATTGTCCGTGGGCGCGCGACTATCCGGTGGATCTGCTTCAGGTGAAAACCGATACCGGCCAGTTCTGGGATTCGCTGGCGCCGCTCAGTTGCCTGTTCAACCTGTTGACCTCGGCGGTGCTGGAATGGCGCGGCAACGAGGCCGAACAGCGGCTGGCGGAAAATCGAACGCTGCAAAAACAGTTCGGCCAATTTGAATCTTAACTGCCGCGCCAGCGCTGCAATCTTTCTAACCCAAATACGACTTAACCCAAATAAAGCTGATGTGATGAATAAGGAATGCACGGTGACGCAAAACAGTCTGACAAAGAAAAGTGACAAGGTGGAACTGGTGGATGTCGCGGCGCTGTTGCCGGAGGTGGTTATCGATCTGAAATACGCCACCGACGATAACCTGACCGGACAACCGATTTACCGTGAATACCGCTGCCTGTTACACCCGGATGCGGCGCAGGCGCTGGCACGCTGTGCCAACGTTGCGAGACTGGCCGGTTTCAATCTAAAGATTTTTGACGCTTATCGCCCGCAACAGGCGCAGGTCTGTCTGTGGACGGCGTTTCCCAATCCTGAATACGTGATGGATATTCGTCTTGGCTCGCATCATAGCCGGGGCGTCGCTATTGATCTCACGTTGCTGGATGAACATGGCGATGCCCTCGACATGGGCGCGGCATTTGATGAAATGAATGAACGCTCGCATCCCTTCTATCCCGATTTACCGCCGACGATACAGCGTAATCGCCTGTTATTAAACGCGGTGATGCAGGCGGGGGGCTATTGCGGCATTGCCAGCGAGTGGTGGCATTTTGAATTACCCAACGCTAAGGAATACCCGTTGTTAACCGATCGTTTCGGCTGCTATCCGCCGATCAACGCCGGTTGATGACCAATTAGACGCAAACCTTGCGCAAACCATGACACAAAAAACGACCTTATCCGAACTTTTATTGATACCAGGAGATTACCCATGAGCACGATTAGCGCCAAAGTCCCTGTCTCGTTTCATCGCCTGTTCGCCTCTGGTCTGGTTGCGGGCGCCGTACTGTTTGCCGTCGCAGGCGCCGCGTTTCAGGCCCAGGCCGCCGTGCCGAAGGATATGCTGGTGATCGGCAAAGCCGCCGATCCGCAGACGTTGGATCCGGCGGTAACTATTGATAATAACGACTGGACGGTCACTTATCCGGCTTATCAGCGGTTGGTGCAGTACAAAACGGCAGGTGGAAAAGGTTCGACGGACGTTGAAGGCGAATTGGCGGAAAGCTGGACAACATCCGATGACCAACGGGTATGGACGTTCAAACTGAAACCGGGCGCAAAGTTTGATGATGGCACGGATGTCAATGCTGACGCGGTGAAGTGGTCGTTCGATCGCCTGATGCAGATTGGACAAGGGCCGTCGGAAGCGTTTCCCAAAGATATGCAGGTCACGGTTGTCGATCCGATGACGGTGCGTTTTACACTGAAAACCCTGTTCGCGCCATTCCTCTATACGCTGGCGAATGATGGCGCAGGCATTGTCAACCCGGCTATCGCCGACGCGCATCCTGACGATCAGGGCAAAAGCTGGCTGGCCGCCAACACCGCCGGATCGGGGCCGTATAAGCTTTCGCGCTGGCAGAAAGGGCAGCAACTGGTGCTGGTGCCGAACCCGCACTACAACGGCCCGACGCCTGCGTTTAAGCGCGTGACGGTGAAAATCATTGGTGAAAGTTCCAGCCGTCGTCTGCAACTGTCCCGTGGCGATATCGATATCGCCGACTCATTGCCGATGGATCAACTGGCGGCGCTGAAAAAAGGCGGTGTAGTCGCGGTGCAAGAGTACCCGGCGCTGCGCGTGACCTATCTGTATCTCAATAATGGTAAAGCGCCGCTGAATAATGCCGATTTCCGGCGCGCCATCTCCTGGGCAACCGATTATCAGGGCATGGTGAAAGGCATTCTGGGCGGAAACGGCAAACAGATGCGCGGCCCGATCCCGGAAGGCATGTGGGGTTATGATGCGACGGCGATGCAATATGGTCTGGATCTGGAAAAAGCGAAAGCGGCGCTGGCGAAGGTGACGGATCGCGGTCAGACGCTGAGCTTCCTCTATTCGGATAATGATCCGAACTGGGAGCCGGTCGCGCTTTCCATGCAGGCGAGTCTGGCCTCGGTGGGCATCAACGTGAAGCTGGAAAAACTGGCTAACGCCACCATGCGCGATCGTATCGGCAAGGAGGATTACGATATCGCCATCGGCAACTGGAGCCCCGATTTCGCCGATCCCTATATGTATATGAACTACTGGTTTGAATCCAACAAGAAAGGGCTGCCGGGCAACCGCTCTTTCTATGACAACCCGGCTGTCGACGCGCTGCTGCAAAAAGCCATCGCGGTTTCCGATCAAAAGCAACGTACCGATTACTACCAGCAGGCGCAAAAGGTGGTGATCGACGAAGCGGCTTACGTCTACCTGTTCCAGAAAAACTATCAGGTGGCGATGAACAAAGCGGTTCAGGGATTTGTGTTTAATCCGATGCTGGAACAGGTGTTCAACGTCGGACAGATGAGCAAGCAATAAACGGTAAAGACGCTGGCGGCGTCTGCGAACGCCATCCGATGACTGTTTTTTCCGGCTGACGGCGGTTGAAAGCCGTCAGCCGGTCAGGGGACGTGTATGACTTTCTTGACTATTATCCGCCAGCGTTGCTGGGGGCTGGTGTTGGTGATGATCGGCGTATGTGTGATTACGTTCATCATCTCGCACCTGATCCCCGGCGATCCGGCGAGCATGCTGGCGGGCAATCGCGCGAGTGACGAGATCGTGCAGCGCATCCGCCAGCAACTGGGGCTGGATCAGCCGCTGTACGTACAGTTTTACCGCTATGTGACTGACCTGCTGCACGGTGATTTAGGCACCTCGATTCGCACCGGCCGCCCGGTGCTTGAAGATCTGAAAGCATTTTTCCCGGCGACGCTGGAATTGGCGCTGAGCGCGTTGCTGCTGGCCATCGTGCTGGGGGTGCCGCTGGGGGTGTTGTCCGCGGTTTATCGCAATAAATTTCCCGATCATCTGGTGCGGCTGCTCTCGGTGGTGGGGATCTCCACGCCGGCATTCTGGCTGGGGTTGGGGGTGATTATTCTGTTTTACGGTCAGATGAATGTGCTGCCGGGGGGCGGACGGTTGGATGACTGGCTGGAGCCGCCGACGCACATCACCGGCTTTTATCTGCTCGATTCACTGCTGACGGGCAACAGCGAGGCGTTCTGGAACAGTTTCCAGCATCTGGTGATGCCTGCGCTGACGCTGGCGTTCGTGCACATGGGCGTTGTCGCCCGGCAAATCCGTTCGGCGATGCTGGAACAACTGGGGGAAGACTATATCCGCACCGCACGGGCCAATGGCCTGTCGCGCTGGCGGGTGATCCTGTGTCATGCGCTGCCCAACGCGCTGATCCCGTCCATTACCGTCCTTGGCCTGGCGCTGGGAGACTTGCTTTATGGCGCGGTGCTGACCGAAACGGTGTTTGCCTGGCCTGGTATGGGCGCTTATGTGGTGAACTCGATTCAGGCGCTGGATTTCCCGTCGGTAATGGGTTTTGCGGTGGTGGTGTCGTTCGCTTATGTGATCGTCAATTTGCTGGTGGATCTGCTCTACGTGTGGGTTGACCCGCGTATCGGACGTGAGGGGTAAGCGCGATGTCTTTGATTGAAAATGGCGTGGAGAACGGCGGCGTGAATCTACCGCCGCCGGAAACCACCTCGCGCTTCGCCAACTGCCGGCGTACCGGTTATCTGCTTAGCCGCAGCCCGCTGACGCTGGTTGGGGCGCTTATCATACTTATCGTGACGTTGCTGATGCTGTTTTCGCCGTGGCTGGTGCCGTATGACCCGAACGCTATCGATTTGACCGCCCGGTTACAGTCGCCTTCCGCGTTGCACTGGTTCGGTACTGACGAAGTCGGGCGCGATATTTTCAGCCGCGTGCTGATTGGCAGTCAACAGTCGGTAACCGCCGGGGTTGCGGTCGTGGTGGTCGCGGGGATTATCGGTTCGCTGCTCGGCTGTTTTTCCGGGGTGATGGGCGGGTTAGTGGATGCGCTGATTATGCGCTGTATGGACATCATGTTATCGGTGCCTTCGCTGGTGCTGACCATGGCGCTGGCGGCGGCGCTCGGCCCCAGCCTGTTCAATGCGATGCTAGCGATTGCGGTGGTGCGCATTCCTTTCTATGTCCGCCTGGCGCGCGGGCAAACATTGATGCTGCGTCATCAGGCTTATATGCAGGCAAGCCGCACCTTTGGCGCGTCACGCTGGCATCTGATTAGCTGGCATGTATTGCGTAATGTCTTGCCGCCGCTGGTGGTGCAGGCTTCGCTGGATATCGGCACCTCGATTCTGATGGCGGCAACGCTTGGCTTTATCGGTCTTGGCGCGCAGCAGCCGACCGCCGAATGGGGCGCGATGGTGGCTAACGGACGTAACTATATTCTTGATCAGTGGTGGTACTCGGCGTTTCCGGGTATGGCGATCCTGATTACCGCAACCGGTTTTAATCTGTTCGGCGACGGTCTGCGCGACCTGCTGGACCCGAAAGGAAGAGGGCGTTGATATGCAGACTGAACGCATCCTGGCTGATGTTTCGTTACCACCACCGGTACTGGATATCGACAATTTGCAACTGGTGTTTCCGGTTTATGGCGGAGAAATAAAAGCGCTGAATCAGGTGTCGCTTAGCGTCAATGCCGGGGAAATCGTGGGCGTGGTGGGGGAGTCCGGTTCAGGGAAATCCGTTACCGCGATGATGGCGATGCGGTTGTTGCCGCCGGATAGTTTTATTATTACCGGCGGACGCCTGAACATGCTCGGACTGGATGTGGTCAAGGCCAGCGAACAGACAATGCGCACCGTGCGCGGTTCGCGCGTGGCGATGATTTTTCAGGAGCCGATGAACGCCCTCAACCCGACACATAAAATCGGGCGGCAGATGAGCGAGATCCTCCGTCTCCACCAGTCGCTGAACGCTAAACAGGCGCGCAGGAAAGCGATAAGTCTGCTCAATGACATGCAGATAGCGGATGCGGAACAGGTGATGAATCGCTATCCCTTTGAACTGTCGGGCGGCATGCGTCAGCGGGTGCTGATTGCTATGGCCTTCTCCTGCGAGCCGGCGTTGATTATTGCCGATGAACCGACCACCGCGCTGGATGTCACCGTACAGCGGCAGGTATTGCGTCTGCTGCAACAGAAGGCACGCGCCAGCGGCGCCGCGGTACTGTTTATAACGCATGATATGGCCGTGGTGTCGCAATTGTGCGATCGGGTTTATGTGATGTACGCGGGGCAGGTGATTGAAAGCGGCACCACCGATGAGGTGATGGCGCATCCGGCGCATCCCTATTCCATTGGTCTGTTGCAGGCTGCGCCGGAGCATGCCGAACCGCGCAGTTTGCTGCACGCCATTCCCGGAACGGTGCCCAATCTGGCGCAACTGCCGCCGGGATGCGCCTTCCGTGAACGTTGTGCGCATGCCGATACCCAGTGCGCGCGGTCGCCATCGTTAATGCCGCTGGTAACGCGCAGGCATCAGCAGGCCGCCTGCTGGCATCCGCAACCGGCTGAACAGGAGCAGATGAGATGATGAAAGAAGCATTAATGGAATTACAGGATGTGCGGGTGCGTTTCCCCGCCAGCTATAACTGGCTGGGTAAACCGAAAAGCTATGTCCACGCGCTGAATGGGCTTGATCTGAAAATTATGCGCGGCGAGACATTGGGCATCGTCGGGGAATCCGGTTGCGGAAAAAGTACGCTGGCCCAATTGCTGATGGGATTGCAGCAGCCAAGCGGCGGCGAACTGAACCGGGCGCGTCAGGGAGGTTCCTGGTTTGGTTCGGGTATGCAGATGGTGTTTCAGGACCCGCAATCGTCGCTTGATCCGCGCTTACCGGTCTGGCGTATTATCACCGAGCCGGTTTATGTGCAAAAGCGCAACAGCGTGGCGGATCGCCGTGAACTGGCCGCGCTACTTGCCGAACAGGTGGGTATCCGCCGGGCCTATCTTGACCGCCTGCCGCACGAGTTTTCCGGCGGTCAGCGCCAGCGAATCTCCATCGCCAGGGCGCTCTCCTCCGAACCGGATATTATCGTACTGGACGAACCGACATCCGCGCTGGATATTTCGGTACAGGCGCAAATCCTTAATCTGCTGGTGACGTTACAGCGGCAGAGAAATCTGACGTTTGTGCTGATTTCGCACAATGTGTCGGTCGTCAGACATATGAGCGACCGGGTGGCGGTCATGTATCTGGGACAGATTGTCGAACTCGGTCCAGCGCAACAGGTGCTGACGCAACCGCAGCATCCTTATACCCGTTTGTTGCTGGATTCCGTACCGCAGGCCGGACGGTTGCTGGATGACGGACAGGTGGATCGTAAAGGCGAGCTTCCCAGTAACCGTAATCTGCCATCAGGCTGCTTTTTCCGCGAGCGCTGTCCCTACGCCGGGGAGGGCTGCCAGCTTCCGCAAACGCTGAGTATGACCTCTTCCGGCACGGCGGTGCGTTGTCATCGGGTGTAGGGGATAAGCGTCGTTATCCTCTGTAGAGCCTGCAATGGATTGCAGGCGCAATACCCCGCGCTATTCCAATGGAATATCAATCATCCTGTCCTGCCCGTTGTTCTGAATATTTCCAATCTATCTGCCACATTTCAGAATGGATCTTACTCTCCGGCCATTTTACTGACATTAAATTGATTGTTTGTTTATTAATCAAAATCAACATTCTGATTTATCTTTAGTACAACACTCATTAGTTTATTATTTTAACCTAAGTGATGTTTATAAATAAAAATTCTGATAGTTTTTATTAAGAGTATATGATTTATAAAAACCAACAGATTGTTTTTTTCATGAATTCTGCCCTGGATTATTACTATGGTTATTTATCCTGAAAAAAATTAGAATTAAAAATTAGTTAAAATAAAACCGCCTATAAATTACCGAATATTTTCATTATTAGTTTTCTAACTATTTAAATCCCAAATTAAATTAGAAGACAAAAAATAGCGCTTTTTTTGTTTAATTGAGACTGCCGGAGAATAAGGGCGTGATGGGTTTTTTAACGCTGTTCTTGATGCCTTATATTTGTTTAATTTATTGTTTTTATTATATTTGTTTTAAAAATCAATTTAGTCGTTCATCTAATCATATAGGCATTGACCATCTGTTGGTGTTGTGTGTATGATCCAAACGAAAATTATAAGCGTATTTAGGGCTTCTTTCTTTATTTGACGCTTATTTTCTCCTTTTGAATCGTGGTTCATACGATTTAATAATGCGTCGGTAATTCCGTATAATGATGCGGATTTTATTTCTTTTATCTCGTTGGTCGAAAAAAACAAATAATTTATTTATTTGTGATTCGGATGGTCTGCTATTGATGGAATCGGCAGGGATTTCGATGAAAATCGACTTTATTTCTCCGGGCCAGAGCATCCTTACGTTGGTATAGACATATGGCTAAAGGAACGGACGGTGCATCTGTCGCACCAAAGGAACGTATTAATATTAAATATGTTCCGGCTACTGGTGGTCAGCAGGCGGAAATAGAATTGCCGTTGACGCTGATGGTGGTGGGAAATATGAAAGGACGTACAGAGGAAACGCCTATCGAGGAACGTCAAACGGTATCGATCGACAAAAACAATTTCGCCTCGGTGATGAAAGAGGCCAATCTGGAACTGAATTTTAGTGTGCCTAATCGCCTTGAAGATGAGGGTCAGGATGATCTGCCGGTCAAACTGAACATTGGTTCTCTGAATGATTTCTCGCCTGATCGCATTGCTCAACAAGTGCCTGAATTACGTAAGTTATTGGAATTGCGTGAGGCGCTGGTGGCCTTGAAAGGACCTCTCGGCAATATTCCTTCCTTCCGTAATCGTTTGCAGGATCTGTTGTCCAGTGAAGAGGCCAGAGAGCAGCTACTCAAAGAACTGGATCTGGTGAAACCCGCAGAATAATTGACGTTTACTGACGAGATAGGGAAACAATTATGTCAATCGTTGAAGAACAGGCGCAGTCCGGGGCCGCCAGTGCCTCTGGATCACTGCTTGACGAAATTATGGCGCAGGCGCGCATCACCCCGGTGGATGAAGGATACAGCGTCGCCAAACAAGGGATCGCCGCGCTGGTCGCCAATATCCTTGATAACGGCAACGCGGCGGAGCCAGTAAATAAAGCGCTGGTCGACAGTATGATCGTCGAACTGGACAAAAAGCTCAGCAAGCAGATCGACGTTATCCTGCATGCTCAGGCGCTTCAGGAACTGGAATCATCCTGGCGCTCTTTGAAGCTGATGGTGGATCGCACCGATTTTCGTGAAAACATCAAAATCCTGGTATTGCACGCGACCAAGGAAGAACTGCTGGAGGATTTCGAGTTCGCGCCTGAAATCACGCAGTCCGGTTTCTACAAACACGTTTATTCCAGTGGATACGGACAGTTCGGCGGTCAGCCTATCGGCGGCGTGATCGGCGACTACGCCATGACCCAGAGTTCTCCCGATATCAAACTGATGCAGTATGTCAGCGCGGTGGGCGCGATGGCCCATGCGCCGTTTATCTCCTCCGTGGCGCCGACCTTCTTTGGCGTGGACAATTTTACCGATTTGCCTTCCATCAAAGATCTGAAATCGGTCTTCGAAGGCCCCGCCTACACCAAATGGCGCTCGCTGCGCGAATCGGAAGAAGCGCGCTACCTGGGGCTGACGGCGCCGCGCTTTTTAGCGCGTCTGCCTTACGTTCCGGTAGAGAACCCGATCAAGGGCTTCAACTACAAGGAAGACATCAGTTCCGATCATAACCACTATCTGTGGGGCAACACCGCTTACCTGATGGGAACGGCCCTGACCGACAGCTTCGCCAAGTACCGCTGGTGTCCGAACATCATCGGCCCGCAGAGTGGCGGCGCGATCACCGATCTGCCGGTGCATGTTTATGAAGCGATGGGACAGCTTCAGGCCAAGATCCCAACAGAAGTGCTGATTACCGATCGTCGCGAATACGAGATGGCCGAAGAGGGCTTTATCACGCTGACGATGCGTAAAGACAGCGACAATGCGGCGTTCTTCTCCGCCAACTCGGTGCAGAAACCCAAGGTTTTCCCAAACACCAAAGAAGGGAAAGAGGCGGAAACCAACTACAAGCTGGGTACGCAACTGCCGTACATGTTCATCATCAACCGTTTGGCGCACTACATCAAAGTATTGCAGCGTGAGCAAATTGGCGCATGGAAAGAACGTCAGGATCTTGAGCGTGAGCTTAATAGCTGGATTAAACAGTACGTCGCCGATCAGGAAAACCCGCCGGCAGACGTTCGCAGCCGCCGTCCTCTGCGCGCCGCCCAAATCAATGTGCTGGATGTGGAAGGCGAACCCGGCTGGTATCAGGTCACGATGGCGGTTCGTCCTCACTTCAAGTATATGGGGGCAAACTTTGAACTGTCGCTGGTAGGTCGTTTGGATAAGGAATAACGCTGATGCCGTCGCTTTCCGCCTGGGAAAGGGGAACCGCGGCCAGCCTGTTCGATCGTATCCGGGGGGAAGCGCCACGCGCCTCCCCTGAAACGGATGTTGAAGCACTGATTGCGTCCGTGAAGCGTCAATTGGATCAGGTGCTCAATACCCGGCCCGGAAGTTGTCGCAGCGCACCTGAGCTTGGCGTGATTGATTTCAATGACGCCACGCAAAGCGGCGCCGATATTCGGGGAAAAATCCGGGAGGCGATCCGGCAGTGTATCTGTCGCTTTGAACCTCGAATCGTCCATGTGGACATCAGTGCGTCGGACTATCTGTCTAATCCGTTGGAGATGTCGTTTCAGGTCACCGCCCATGTCAGGCTGGATGAACTGGAGCAGGTCGCCTCCTTCAATATTCATATGGATAGTCATCGCCATTACAGAATGATCTGATTATGTCACTGGAACATTTTTTCAGGGATGAATTGACCTACTTGCGCCTGCAAGGGCGCGAATTCGCCAAAGCCCACCCTGAACTAACCCGATTTTTGTCAGAACAGACCACTGACCCGGATGTCGAGCGACTTCTGGAAGGGTTCGCTTTTTTGACCGGAAGTCTGCGGGCGAAGATCGAGGACGAGTTTCCTGAACTGACGCATGGTTTGCTGGGCATGCTGTGGCCCAACTATCTGCGCCCCGTGCCGAGTATGACGATTATGCAGTTTTCGGTACTCCCCGGCGCCATCGCGCAGCCCGCCTTTGTCGCACGCGGCTGCGAGCTTGACAGCTTGCCGGTGGACGAGATGGTCTGGCATTTTCAGACCTGTCACGACGCCTGGATCTACCCGGCGGATATCCGCCAGATCAACGTACAAAGCGGTAACGATCTCTCGACCATAACGCTGGATATCGGTCTGCACGGCCCGCTGTCATTAGGCTCTCTGCAACTCGACAAACTGCGCTTTTATCTGGGCGGCGATACTTACACCGCCTATGAACTTTATTTCTGGATAGCCAGCCAGTTATCGCACATTGAGTTGGAAGTCGACGGCCAGCGCTTCCGTCAGGAAGCCGGCGTACTGAAAACGGTGGGATTTGAACGTGAAGATGCGCTGCTACCGTATCCGGGCAACGTTTATTCCGGCTATCGTATTCTACAAGAGTATTTCTGTTTCCCTGAAAGCTTTCTGTTCTTCCAACTGTCCGGTGCGGCATGGCCCGACTTGCCGTTAACGGTGACGGCGTTCCGCCTGCATTTCTGTTTCGATCGTCCCTTGCCCGCGGAACTGAAAATCCGGCCCGACTCATTCATGCTCAACTGTGTCCCGGCCATCAATCTGTTCCAGCATGACAGCGAACCGATCAATCTCAGCGGACGTCAGACGGAATATCCGCTGAAAGCCAGTTACCGCCATGCCGAGGGATTTGAAATTTTCTCCATCGATAAGGTGGACGGTTGGGTGGAAGGCAATGCCGGTCGTTCACGCGGCGTGCCGCGCGTCTACCAGCCATTTGAAAGCTTCCAGCATCAGATTGAGCGCGCCAAAGGGCGGCTAGCGCTGTATTACCGTATTCGGGTACGGGAAGCCGTTAGCGGCGACGGTTTTGAGCATTTGCTTTCCTTTGTCCGTGGGGATGAACGTGAAGTAATTGATCTGGATGAATCCATTTCCGTCAGCCTGACCTGCACCAATCGTTCGCGGGCGGCGCAATTGCCGGTTGGCGCGATCTGTGTGCCGACCGGCAATTCTCCCTCCTTCGCCACATTTCGCAATCTGACCTGGCCAACCCGTCCGCTAAGACCGGCAATGGACGGCAGCCTGCACTGGACGCTGATTTCCAACCTGTCGTTGAACTATGTTTCGTTGCTGCGCCGCGATGCGTTGGTGCAAATTTTGCGCACCTACGATTTCCCCGCCCTGCATGACAAACAAGCGGAACAGGCCTCGCGTAAACGGCTAGCGGGGATCGAGTCCATCGACACCACGCCCATTGATCGGCTGGTGCGGGGGATGCCGGTTCGCGGTCTGAAGTCGGTGCTGTCGATACGGCAGTCCGCCTTCTCCAGCGAAGGAGAACTGTATCTGTTCAGTACGGTGCTGGCGCATTTCTTCTCGCTGTACGCCAGCGTCAATGCTTTCCACCTGCTGGAGGTGGTCAACATCGATAACAAGGAGCGCTACCGATGGCCGGTACAGATAGGTCAGCACTCGATGATGTGAAGTTTCGCCAGGACGCCTCACGCTTCAATTTTTTCCAACTGGTGGAACTGCTGAATCAGTTGGAAGAGGTTGATCTGGAGCAGGAACTGGATTTCCGGCCCGATCAGGAACGGTTGCGTTTCCGCTCGACGGCATCAATCGGTTTCCATCCTGCGGATGTTCTGCGGGTGGGACAGGATAACCAGGGGCGTCAGGAACTGGAGGTGGCGTTTCTGGGGCTGCACGGCAGCCAGTCGCCGATGCCGGGTTATTACCTGGAAGAATTGGCCTGGGAGTACGCGCAGGGCGAGCAAAAGCTGGGCGTGTTTCTCAATTTCTTTCATCACCGGCTGTTGACGCTGCTTCATCGCGCCTGGCGCAAATATCGCTACCACGTCCGTTTTCAGAATGACGGCGAGGATGGTTTCTCCCGGCTGATGTTCGCTCTGGTGGGATTGGGCAACGACGCCGTACGGGACAGCCTGCCGGTCAGCCGGGGTTGCTGGGTACGCTGTGGCGTTGCAACTGGGATATGAGTCTGGCGTTGAACAAAGGCGTGATCACGCTAACCGACGGCGAGTTCGATCAGGCGGTATTCGCTCTGCCCGCCGAAGGCGAATCAAGCCGTGCGCCGTCTAACCCGGCGTGGCGACTGACCCGTCGGCAGGGGCAGTTGGTGTTGCAGCATGTTGATGGCTTGCGCTACCGGTTTGAGCATGCGCTCGGTCTGCAACTGTGTCTGACGGCGATCGAGGACCGGTCAGGAAACCGTATATCGCTGCTATGGGATCGGGCGACCCTGTGCTGGGTTGCCTTACCGGATGGCCGTCTGGTGCATGTGGAAACCGCGCATCACCGGATTGTCAAACTGACGCTATGCGACGCGCATCGTCAGCCGCTGAAAACGTTGGCCAGTTATACCTATGACGCGCGCGGACACTTGTTAAGTGTTCGTGCGGGGGAAGGACGTAATTTTGACTACCGTTACTCGCCGGAATGGCTGTTGCGTTGGTCTGATTTGGGCTCTACCTGGGTTGAGCATGATTACGATGAAAAAGGCTGGGCGATACGTGACAGAACCGCCGGGGGATACTGGCCGGGCCATTTCGAATATGACGATGACAACCTGACCAGCCATTATCACAGTGGTTTTGGCAGGGTGATCAGCTATGTGCGTGATGAACACAATAATATCTTGCTACGCCGCGAGCCAGATGGCGGTGAAAACCGGTTTGAGTGGGTAAACAACCAATTGGCGGCAGAAATTGATCCGCTGGGCAATCGCACGGAATACCAGCGTAATGCATGGGGGCAAGTGACGACGGTGACGTTGCCGGATGGCGCGATACACCGTTATGACTATGACGACGATGGTCAGTTAACCGCTTATACCGACCCGATGGGCAGCGTATGGCGTTATCAGCGTAATGCCGCTGACCAACTGGTGGAAGTGAATGACCCGGAAGGCCGCGAGTGGTTGCATCATTATCATGATAATGGCGAGTTGGCGACGCTCATCGGGCCGGATGGGGTGCTGCAACGTTATCACTACAATGCGCGTGGCTTACTGAGCGGGCTTGAGCGCGATGACGCGCCAGCGGTCACGTTCATCTATGACGACCATGACCGTCTGACGGAACGGCACATCGCCCATGAGCAGTGTATGCAGGTGCGTCGCTGGGAATACGAGGGGGGACGCGAGTCGCCGTCAAAAGTGATTTATGAAGACGGCAGCGAAACCCGGTTTGGTTATGACGTGGAAGGTAATCTGACCACGGTAACCGACGCGCTGGGTCAACGCTATCAGTTCCGTTACGGGGCGTTCGATAACCTGATGACCGCCACTGACCCGCTGGGCGCGACGGTGCGCTATCACTATAATGCGGAAGCCGAATTTGCCGGCGTGACCAACAGCCAGGGACGGGAGTGGCAGTATCGCTTTGACAGCAGCGGGCGTCTGAGTGAAGAGCGGCATTATGACGGCCGGTTATACCGCTACGCGTATGACGCAGCGGGTCGGCTGACGCAGCGTGTCGCCCCGGACGGCAGCGCGATACGGTATGCGCATGATGCGGCCGGGCGAGTGACGACGCTCACGACATTGAAAACGGACGGGACAACAGAGGGCGTCACGACGCTGGCGTATGATATGGCCGGCCGGCTGGTCAGGGCGGCCAGCCCGGATGCGGTGGTGGCGTACGTCTATAACCGCGCCGGTCAGGTGGTGAGCGAAACCGTGAATGGGGAGGCGGTGACCAGCGATTACGATGCGGGCGGGCAGCGATCGGTGGTGGAGGGCGTGCTGGCCCCGCTGCGGTTGTCGTGGTCGTCGGGACAATTGTCGGTGCTGGGCATCGGGGCGCATCAGGCGCTGAGGTTCAGCCACACGGCATCGGGTCAGGAGCAGCGCAGAAGCAACGAGGCCGGATTTTCCCTGCGTCAGGAGTGGAGTCCGAACGGGTTGCTGCGACATCAGGCGCTGGAGGGGATGAGCGACGTGATGGAGCGTCGCTACCAGTATGATGTGCTGGACCGGCTGACGGGCATCAGCGACAGTAACTGGGGCGAGCAGGCATTCAGGCTGAACGGCACGGGTCAGGTGACGGCGGAGCGTAGGGAGCAAGGGAAGCGGCGTCAGGCGAGGTTGTTTGGTTACGACAGCGAGCAGAACCTGTGTGAAATCGCCGGGATAGCGCCGGGAAAAGGCGAGACGCTGGCGGTTGCGGATGCGGCTGTGCAGTGGTCGGCGCGGTATGATGCGGCGGGCCGGTTGGTCGAGCGCGGCGATACGCAATACCGGTATGACGAGTGTGGGCGTCTGGTGGAGAAACGGACGTTGCGGGCGGGCTTCCGGGTGAAGGAAACGCGGTACGAGTGGGATGTGCAGTGGGTGTATGAGCCGGGAAGTTTTCGTCCGCTGGCGCAGGTGGAGTCAAAGGAGGGTGCGACGCGGCTGCACTATATCGTGACGGACCTGACGGGGACGGCGCGGGAGTTATGCAGTGAAGTAGGCCAGGTTCACTGGCGGGGCGAGCAGGGGCTATGGGGCGCGCATCGCGAGGAAAAAATCCCTATTCTGCGGAGACGCTACCTGGGCGATGCGGCGAACGAGGAGGTGTACTGCGACCTGCGCTATCAGGGGCAGTTATACGATGCGGAAACAGGGCTTTACTATAATCGGCATCGTTATTATGATGCGGAGGGTATTCAGCAGTATATTTCGCCTGACCCGGTGGGACTGCGTGGGGGCATCCGACCTCAGGGATATGTGCATAATCCGCTGGAATGGGTTGACCCGCTGGGGTTGGTTGGGTGTCCGGGAGAAGACGGGGCGTCAAAGGATTCCTATGGTTCTTATAGACCGGATCGTCCTTTGCCTCGTGATAAGAACGGAAATCCTGTTCCGGATACTGATGCCCCGCATACACAGTTAGGTTCTAAGAAAGGCAGAAAAGGAACATACACTCAAGCGAGAGAATGGGGATATGATGAAAATGGTAAACTCGTTCCTAAGCGAGATATAGATTTTACAGATCATGGGCGACCGGCTAAACATCCTAATCCTCATCAACATGATTATATTCCAAATCCTACGGGCGGGACACCTCAGCACGGCCCAGCCAGAAAGTTGGAGCTTCCATAATGCAAGTAATAAACGGTGAGATGTTTTCCAAGGAAAATATAAAACTAAAATTAATTGATCTAATAAAAGCTATTCCAGAAAATGATTGGAATTGGTATCTCTACGAAATAGATGCTATTGGATGTGCTTTGTATGGTTTATCTATGCCTGACTTTGAGGATCTGGTTTTATCAAAGAAACATGGGTTGGAAATGTCATGGAGTGAAGTTAAATTATTGGCTAATTCATTAGATGATATAAAGACTTTTTTTATCGTGGCTAGTTCTGGTTTATTATTATATGAGGACGTAGATATAGATAATTTAACGAATTGCCTTGCGATAATTAATGTTTTTGATAGTACGTTTTGGGAAGTAAAAATAAAATAAATAAAAGCCGGAAGTGATCGTCGATCCTTCCGGCTTTTTTATTAAGCCAGCATAATCCCTCGCTCCGCCCGAATGGTTATTTTACCGGGCAGCAGTTCAATATTTAACGACTGGTCGGGCAACCCGCAGCGGGTCAGCCAGTCGCCCGCCAGATAAAGCTCGCCGTTATCGCGTATCCAGTCGGCGCCCTCGCGGTCATGGCCGCCGAGTTCAGCCAGCAGCGCGGCGATATCGGTATCCTCATCGAGTCGGGTCAGCACCAGCCCGTCGCGGTACAGGCTGATACGGAACAGGGTATTGGCGGTAAAGCCCGCCTGAGCCAGTTCGTCGCCGGTGAGCGGCAGTGCCGTGAACTACCCATTTCAGAATCGATGAGGAGATCAAACGGCTGGCGATGCAGGCCGCCGAACGTCATCAGGTCAGTCTGACGGAGTCATGCGTCAGCGGGTGGAAGCGGCAATCGATATAGGCAAGTCAGGGAAGAGAAGAAAACTGGTGCTGACAACGTTCCCGTTCATCATTATCTATGCGCTGAAACGAGAGATAAACGAAGTGCATATCCTGCGGATATTACATACCCATACCTCGCGCAAAGTGTCGGCGAAATACCCGCCGCGATAGAATAAAAGAATCCCGCTTGCCCTGATTTTCTGGCGGTTTTTGCGCCCCAGTGAGAGATTCCTTTGTTATAACCTGACGTTCGCTTACCCATCGCGGGCGGTGAGTTACAGGTTTTCTCTGCATTACCCGCTACGCGTCTTATACTGTTATCTATGCCAAAGATGCTTTATTGGTGATTTTTGATGTCATGAAATCATCATGTGCTGCCGATAACAAAAAATGATCAACGTTGAGATACGCGATGATCACGTTTATGTGATCGCTTGGCTGAGCACAGCAACGCTATTTGGCGGTGGATAAGATCTGAAGGGAGCTACTGATCGCGAACAGTGAAGGAGCCGATGCCAGCCCTTATTCTGCTCGCATCGCGAATGTCGCCTTGTTACCGTACATTAATCATTATTCGCATTGAGGAAAGCATGGATAATTTTCAAAAAGATATTGAGGAGAGAACCAACCTCACCTCTGCCAATAAGTTTGAACTCTTATTGTTCCGATTGGGTTCTGCACCATCCGCGTCAAATGATGAACAATCTGAGTTGTTCGGTATCAATGTGTTTAAGCTTCGCGAAATTGTGCCTATGCCGGCGTTGACCAAAGCGGCGGGGATGAAATCTCCCATGCTCGGGATGGTGAATATCCGTGGGCAAATCATCCCTGTCATCGACCTTCCGGCGGTTGCGGGCTGTGTACCGGCTACCGGGCTAAACATTCTCCTTGTGACGGAATATGCGCGCAGCACCCAGGCTTTTGCGGTGGAATCCGTAGACGATATCGTTCGTCTTGACTGGAGTCAGGTGCTTGCTGCAGAGGCGGGCGTGAGCAGCAGTTATATCACGAGTATTGCACAGCTTGACAACGACAAGGCGAGTAATCGTCTGGCGCTGGTTCTGGATGTTGAACAGATACTGCATGACATTATACCGGTTGATCGTGATATTCGGATCGAGAACGCACAAGAGAAAACATACCCGATGAAACCGGGGGCGATCGCTATTGTAGCGGAAGATTCAAAAGTTGCCCGTTCGCTCCTTGAACAAGGCTTGAATATGATGTCGCTTCCCTACAGTATGCATGTGACCGGACAGGAAGCATGGAATAAAATCAAGGCGATAGCACAAACCGCACAAGCGGAAGGTCGACCGATTTCGGATAAAATCGGATTTGTATTAACCGATTTGGAAATGCCGGAAATGGATGGTTTTACGCTGACGCGTAATATTAAACGCGATGAGTTTCTGAAAAATATTCCGGTGATCATTCATTCTTCGCTGTCCGGCAGCGCCAACGAAGATCATGTGCGTAATGTGGGCGCAGATGCTTATGTGGCAAAATTCGAGATTAATGAACTGGCAAACGCCATCAATGGCGTACTTGATAAAGCATCCCGCTGATCTCAGGTTATAGCCGTATTATTTCCTTGGCCTCTCCCTTATCGATTTCGTGATGCGGGGCGAGGTCGCTAAAACGGCAACGGCGTCATATCTTTCAACGTCACGCCATCACTAATCACCATCCCTATCTCCATCTTTTCCCCGCTCTTCATCCGTCCGGTTGGACAATTTTCGTGAATAACTTCTCATATTGATTATTTGCGTAGTCAGTGAACCTTCAACCCTTAAAGATCATGATTTGGAATATCAGCATATTACGGTGTTGGAGACAGTACTTTTCGGTATGAGTGTCGCCATTTTGGATGCATAGCCTGATGCTCTTTTCGTTATTTCAGGTAAATATCTATCCTGCCAAATTTAGCCGCTGAGATATTTTGCCAGTAATGGTTTCCGGCGCTGCTACGCTCTAAGAACAGACCTTGTTGTCTGATACCGTTAATCATACTGATTTTCATGACGACTACAGGTGCGGATATGCGGATTATGATGATGCCGATTTTGTTTCTGTTATCTGGTGTCAGCGGCGCTGGACAACATACCTTTTACCAGAAAAGCGTTTAGAAAATAGTATGTTGTACAGTATGTCAATTCTTGGCCCCATGAGTGGAATAATGACCGTAACTATATGTCGCGCCTGTTTGCTATTGCGCAAAAGGACAATATTGGCCTTGGCGGACGAGATATTGTCCCTGATAAAAATACACAAATGGAAAATTCATATCCATTTTCTCATCGCTATAAAAATAAACTGAATCTCGTTGCGATGGCTGTTCAGGAACCTACGTTGAGCTTTATAAATCCACAAACTAAAAAGCCATTTACCCGACAGGAATTTACTCAATTCGCAGAGGAATATCTGGGAAACAATATTATTTTCTGGAGTACCCGCTCCCTGTGGCTGAGTCGTAAATATTATTGGAACCCGGCTGATGATCTCTGTTAAAAAGGCGAAGATTACCGGGCACGAGCACGATTGGCGCGGTGAAATTATAAATCAATCACCTTACGTTTTGGGTAATGCAGGATCTTTTTAATGCACGCCAGTAAATCCGTTGGCTTGAGCAGCAACGAACTGATGCGGACATTGATGACCCTGCAATCTTCGAAGCGTTTGAAATCGTCGATAGTAATGTCGGACGCGAGGATCGCTATATCGGCGAGGGCGATGTCATGGTCGGTTATTTTGTTTTTGATGCCCAGCACGCCCTGCGTTTCGATTTTAATGGTCAGGTTGTATTCCTTCGCTAGTCTTTCAAGCTGCTCCGCCGCCATGTAAGTATGTGCGACGCCGGTGGCGCAGGCGGTAACCGCGACAATGTTGATTTTGCTTTCGCTCTTTACGTGTGACATGATGTCTCCGCTTCTCAGTGTCATACCGGGTTACTTTCCCTATTCCTGCGTCTGTACTCCAGAGGCGTACAGTCATTAATCTCCCTGAACACCTTGCAAAAGTAATTGGTATCCGTGAAGCCGCAGCGTTCGGAAATCTCATTGATTTTCAGCATGGTGCTGGTCAGCAGCGATCGTGAACGGGAGATGCGGGCGGCCTTCAGATACTCATTAAATTTCACCTCAGAGTCTTTCGAAAACAGCCGGGACAGGTAGCCTGGAGAAATATTAAAGATCTCTGCGACGCTCACCCGACTGATATCTTTATGAAAGTTATGGCTAATGTATTGTTTTATTTCATCAATCAGCGTTACCGGGCTTTTCTTTTCGCGCGCGCCGACAGTGATTTGGTGGGCGATATCGCTCAGTAGCGCATAAATGATGTGCGAGAACGTCTCACGGTTTTTATCCTGCGTCCGCGCCAGCGACTCCGCCAGATCCAGCAGCGTATCGCGCACCGTGCTGCTGGTATTTTGCAACGTGAACTTGTCCACTTCTTTGAATTGGTTGCCGTCCCAGTTAATAATGCTGAATCCGATATCCTGCTTCCAGAACACCATCGACAGCGAGATCATCGGCGCGGACCATTGCGGGAAATTCCAGCTATTGGCCGGAATATAGGTAATGGCGCCGACCGGACGATCGAATTTGACGATACGATCGTCGCCTTTTGGCAGCAGCATACTGAACACGCCCTTTACGGTGAGTTCGATTCTGGGAACGTGAAGGTGATACGCCATAGTCGGCGCTTGGGCGTTGCCGTTGGCGACCAGTACGGCGTCGGCGCTTGCGCACAGATTGCTGAACTCACTGAGTATCGATTGTATGAATGCGCTCATAAAAAGCCTGCATACTTGTCGTAGAGGGACCAGGATCGTAACAACGTTATTAAGAGCAAACAATGCGGCGCTTTCCGCTTTTCCGCACCTGCGCCTCAAAGATAGCGGTTTCGACGACAATAACCGTCTTCTGCCGCATTTGCTTAAGCTGGTTCATTCGGTTACCTGTTAACGTATATAGGTTAATAAAATAGGAAGGAGGGGCCCTCTCCTTGCTATTTATTCTTTTTGTTTACAATTTATTAATTCATGCTGATTATTCGTTTACGCCAAGATTTTCAGCGATTTTCTGCATAATCTCATCGGCATGGCGGACAGCCGTATTTGCGCCGACGCGAACAATTTTTTTACTGGAAAAACGGCCTTCATTTTTGATGGTGACATCATTGGTCAGAATAACCATATCCGCTTTATCAATATCGGAAGAGGTTAATTCATTTTCAATGCCTGTCGCTCCCTGGGTTTCAACTTTAATTTCCCAGCCTTTTTTTTGGGCTGCAATTAACAGAGATTCCGCCGCCATATAAGTATGGGCGACACCTGTAGGACAGGCTGTTACCGCTACCAGAATAGTCATGATATTTTACCTTACGAAAATATTATTTTGCGGCGGCAACCCGTGAAGTCAGTCCCGGCATATTAAAGCATTCGGCTTCGTTCTGAATAATATCCTTAATTTTATTGACGACGTAACGCTCAGGTTCAATACCGAAGGATTTTAGATTCGCAAACATTTTTTGCATCTCTTTCACCACATCCGGTTTTTCATAATTATAGTGACCGCTGAGTTCGAGGATTTCTTTGAGTAATTCCGGATCGCTGAAGATTTGTTCCTCCGATTTATTCTTGTGCTCGTCGGTCATCCATTTTTCCCATTTGTGGCTGATGACGCATTCGCGAGTCAGCACGTTTTTCAGGTCGGATGCCGATTCAATCAAGCCTTTCGCCGCCAAATCCTGCTCGACTTCATTCAGCGTCAGGTAGGCGCGCGTTTCATAGGTGCCGTAGGCGGGCGCCACGTTCATTGCGGTGATGCCAAGTCCCGGATGCTTCAACAGAATATCGTCCGGCAGGTAATCGCCGTTGTGTTCTTTCAGGCCCACGCCGTAACGGGTGCTGATGGTCGATAGCTCGGCGGACTGCGTATCGTTAAAGTGGCCGACGTTGCGGGTCAGACGCGTCAGCGTACCGGTCTGGCCGACGATGAACAGCGGCTGGGGCAGCCCTTCCGACGTCAGGCGTTGGTTCAGTTCGATAATAAATTCTTCGTAAGCGCGGATATCCGTCAGGCCGCCGTTGGTTTCTTCCGTACCTACTTCGTAGAAGAATTCCTTCAGGTTTTTTTCTTTACGGTACGCTTCGCAAAAGCGGATCAGTTCGACGGTGCGGCTCAGCACCAGTTCGATGTCGATGACTTTGCCCACCACGTAGGGATCTTTGGTCGGGTCGATATGCAGCAGATCGAAACCAGCGTCCATATCAATGGTGTAGGAGCGACGGGCCAATACCATTGCTTCCGCTTCAGGAATATGATCTTTACGCTCTTTATCGCGCTGCCACGGGCCGCCGTGGTCGCGGCAGAGGAAGTAATCGCCGTCAAAGCCGACTTTCTCCGCCATTGCTTTCAGGTCCGCCGCGAAGCGGAACTGGTCCCAGTTATTCACATAACCCGCGCCGAACTCATCGGCATCGACCTGATTGCGGCTGGCGATAAACATCAGCGGCAGGTCTTTTTCTTTCCCCAGTTCAAAGCAAGCCTGGATGAGCGCCGGCGACATCGGGCCGATGCCCAGCATGGTGGATTTGCCGCCTTGCACGATGTAATCGACATATTGTTTCAGCGTATTTTTCATATTGACTCCTGCTTTTTTAGTCAAAAGAGATATCGAGGTCATCACCCGCGTTTTTCGCGTATGCCTTCGATTTCATTACGGTTTTCAGAATCTTTACCGCGATTGCGGTGGTGATGGCGCCCGCGATAATGGCAATGACATAGCCCACCGGATTACCCACCACCGGCAGCACGATCAGTCCGCCCCACGGCGCGGCGTTGGTGGCGCCAAACCACAGGGAAATCACGGAAGCCACCGCGCCGCCGATCATGTTGGCCGGGATCACGCGCATCGGGTCGGCGGCGGCGAACGGGATCGCGCCTTCGCTGATGCCGATGCAGCCCATGATGAGCGCCGGTTTGCCCGCTTCGCGCTCTTCATCGTTAAAGATGCGTTTGAACAGGAAGGTCGCCAGCGCCATACCCAGCGGCGGCGTACACACCGGCGCGGCAACGGCGGCCATCAATTGCGGGTTGGTGGTGATCAACGCCACGGCGAAGAAGAAGGCGGTTTTGTTCATCGGGCCGCCCATATCGAAGGTGATCATGCTGCCCAGAATAATGCCGAGCACGATAAAGGACGCGCCCTGCATGCCGGACAGCCACACGCTCAGGGACTTCATCACCCACGCGATCGGATCGCCGACCACATAATAAATCGCCATCCCGGTCAGGAACGTACCGACCAACGGAATAATAAAGATTGGAAGAATCAGGCGCAGAAAATCAGGAATTTTCAGCCGGGAAATTAATTGCAGCAGCGCGTACACCACCAGTCCAGCAATGATCCCGGCGAGCATCCCGCCGAGGAAACCCGCGCCCATCTCATTGGCCAGCAGGCCGCCGATAGCGCCGGGCGCAATCCCCGGTTTTTCCACCATCGAATAGGCGATAAAGCCCGCCAGAATAGGAATGAACAATGTCAGCCCGGCGATGCCGATTTGCGACATGGCTTTGAGGAAACCGTGCTCCGGTAACGCCGCTTTGCCGCTGAACATGACGGCGAGCGCCAGCAATACACCGCCCGCCACGACAAAGGGGATCATATATGACACGCCGGTCATAAAGTGTCTTTTGGTATTTTTTAAAAGTTTAAACATGCTAACCTCGACTAATAAAAGGAGGTGATTGATGTATTTATACCCGTCATACTTCAAGTTGCAGGTGCGTTGGCTGCGCTCACTACTCGGCCCATCCATGGGCCTCGCCCCAAAGGGGCCGCTGCACACAGCGTTCAAATCTGCTCCTAAATAACTGATCCTAATATCGCTACATAGCAGATTTGTCACCCGAATCACTTACGGGTGTATGCTCATCGGGATTAAATGAGAGACATCCTGTTTCTCACCGGTGGCCAGCCGTTGGCTGGTCAAATTCGTTCCCGACGAATTTGTCCTTCGCTTGCTGCCTTCCTGTAACTCGAATTATTTAGGGTATATATTCAGACTTCTAATGTTCTGACTATACGGTTGTAGAGTGCTTCGGAAGTGACTGAGTTTTTTATTTCATTTCTGAATTCCTCATTCATTAGTTTTCTGGCAAGGGTCGAGAAATATTTCATGTGTTCATTGTTGCCTGCTGATTTACTGATGGTCAGCATAAATACCGTATCCACTTGCTGCTCACCCCAAATCACCGGGGAAATAAGTTTTGCCACGCTGATGGTGGAGTGAAGAATATGGTCGGATTTGGTATGGGGAATAGCAAAACCGAAACCGACGGCAGTGGGGAATGTATCTTCGCGCGCCCAGAGATCGTCGCATAGTTTTTCCCGGTTATCGGTGCGGTGTCGCAGCCAGAGATTATCCGTAAGTTTTTTAATAACTTCGTTTCGGTTGGCGGCATCAAGATTATCGATAATAAATTCCCTGCCTAAAATCGGTTTTGACGTTTTGGCTTTGACATCGGGATGATCCAGCAGCGCTTTTACCTGCGCCGTTGATTTCGCGGCAACCACGTTGGTCACCAGTGCCTGACATTTCTCATAATCCATGTCCCGCAGCGCATGTTTCACTACCGGAACCGCGGCGTTGCTCATGCTCAGTTCGTCAAATCCCATTCCGATAAAGAGCGGCAGGAAATCGTTGGTGGCGGCCAGTTCCCCGCAAATACCGATCCATTTTCCGGCGCGATGCATCTGGTCGGCGACGAATTTCATGGCGCGTAAAAACGCCGGGGAGTAATTGTCGTAAACGCTTTCAACCTGTGTATTTCCGCGGTCGGCGGCGAAAAAATACTGCGTCAGATCGTTGCTGCCTACGCTGAAAAAATCCGCGTGCTCCGCGATTTCCGGTACCGCGAACATAACCGACGGCACTTCCAGCATCACGCCCATTTCGATATTTTCACGATACGGCAACCGTGCGGCGCTCATCTCCTGCTGCACGGTCTGAAGCACTTCGCGGCACCAGATCACCTCATCGACGCTGGCGATCATCGGGATCATAATGCGGGCGTCACCGGCGGCGGAGGCGGAAAGAATGGCGCGTAACTGCATTTTGAACAGATCCAGATAGCGCGGATAGGTGCGAACGGCGCGGTAGCCAAGGAATGGGTTGGCTTCTACAACGATGCTGAGATAGTCCACCGGCTTATCGCCGCCGATATCAAAGGTGCGGAAAATCACCGGCTTGCCGTCGGCGAGCCGGACCACGCGGGTGTACAGCGCGGTCAACTCTTCCAGCGTCGGCGGCGTTTCGCGATCCATAAACGACATTTCGGTGCGAAACAGTCCCACGCCTTCCGCGCCATTGCTGAAAGCCGCCTCAGCTTCCGTCAGACTGGCGATATTCGCGGCAATGGCTATCTCATGCCCGTCCGACGTGGCGGCTGGTGTGCTGATGTCCGCCAGTATTTCCTGCTGCATCGTCTGGCGAATAACGATTTCATGGCGATAGTAGCGCAACATATTTTCGTCAGGCCGGGCGATCATCATCCCCAGATCGCCGTCTATCACGATTGCTTCGCGGGATGGCAGATCCAACGCCGAAAAATCAATGTCGGTCAGGGTGGGGATACCGAGCGAGCGGGCAAGGATTGCCGTATGCGACATTTTGCCCGTCGCGGTCAGCACCATGCCGGCCAGATACGCCTTGTTGATGCCGAGAAATTTGCCCGGCGTCAGGTTGTTGGCGAGGATTATCACCGGTTCGTGTAGCTCAAGGCTGCTGCGCGGCAGAACGTCTTCGCCGTAGATATGCCCAAGCAACTGGACAGTGATATCCAGCACGTCGAGAGTACGTTCTTTGATGTATTTGCTGGATGACTGATTGAGAATGTCGCAAAAATCCGTCGCTGCCCGGACGATAGCCGCCCAGACATTGGTGTTTTCGCTGAGGTATTGCGCGATATTTCCCTGAAAGGCGATGTCGGTAATGATGGACAGGTGCGCCTGAATGATGTCGTGCTCTACGCCGCTGCTATTGGCGAGCGAGGCCTCTTTTTCCCGCTTCAGGCTTTCCAGCCCGTCGAGCAGGCGCGCTTTCTCCTGGGCTGGCGTATCGATGAAGCCGGGATTGCGGACGGACAGATCCGCCAGGCTCAGGCTTTGGATCAAAAGCGGTCTGGCAATCGCGACGCCGCCGCTGATACGCGTACCCTGAACATAATCGGCTCTGAGTTCGCGTAGCGAACGCGGCAAATAACCGTCCGGCGCGGCGCATGCTTCATCATTATGGGTCGTTTCAAATGACGCCAGTTTGCCGAGCAGTTCGCCGAACTGTAGCGATGCGTCGAATTCATCGTCGCCGCTGATGGTAATCTGACATTCATCGTTGAAAAGAGTGTCGGTGGCGACAATTGACAATGCGCTTTTCGCATTGCCCTGTAAGCCGGTTCGCGTATTTTTCCACACAACTTCCGACTGAAAAGTATTGCACAGGCGTTCGATATGCCCGGCGGGTCTGGCATGAATCCCTTCCTTTAACTCACATTGATAAGTAATCAGTTCAGACATAACCACTCCCGAAAAACGAATACTTATGTTGTATTATTTCTGGCGAACTGAAGCGACAGACCGCCTTGTATATTTGAATCCTCGCTGTTTCGGGTCGGATTTAATACAGAAAATTTGTGACTTATTCTTGAAAAAAATAACCTGATTATATTTTTGTGATTTAAATCATATTTTAATATTATCAGGTGAATCGTTTCATCTTGTTGTTTGATAAGATTAAAGTGAATTTTAATTAGAGATTTATACTAATGGGATCGCAATCACAATATTTATAACTAAAAAATAAAATCACAAAATAACTATAAATACGTTTTTTTTACCATTTATTAAACGGCGGTTCCTGAGATAAAAAGGACTCATCATTTTATTTAACGCCGTGCGGGTGGGAAATATGCGTTGCAGAGGATTGTTGTTCGATTTAGATGGGACACTGGTTAATTCATTGAATTTTGTAGAAAGGTCATGGGAGGCGTGGGCGAAAAAAAAACGGTTGGACAGTGAAGCGGTAAGAAATTTTCTACACGGCAAGCCCGCGCTGGCGACCCTGCGCCATTTTATGCCAACCGCGACGAATGACGCCATTGTGCATGAATTTACCATGCTGGAAGACTTCGAGGCGCACAATGTCGCGGACATCACGCCAGTGGCCGGCGCGGTGAAATTTCTCATGCTGCTGACGCGGTTATCGGTACCCTGGGGCATCGTCACTTCCGGCTCGCTGAAAGTCGCCTCGGCCCGCATTCGCCAGGTGGGATTCCCGACGCCGCCGGTGCTGGTCACCAGTGAAGACATCCATCACGGCAAACCTCACCCTGAACCTTTTCTGCTGGGCGCGCAGCGGCTGGCAATCGCGGCGCAGGACTGCGTGGCGTTCGAAGACTCGGTAGCGGGGCTGACCTCCGCCCGTGCCGCGGGTTGTATGCTGGTCGAGGTACTCACGAGCAAATCGGAAGCCCATGCGACCGATGTCATTCTGACGGTGGGCGACTACCAGCATTTTTCCATCAGCGCCGCAGGGGGCGCTGATTTTTCCTTACAGTTTTCACCGCTGTCATAATCTGCCTGTCCCTGCGCGGTGTGAGCCGCGTGGCGCTCATCCAGGAGGAAAGCCATGTATCCCGTTGATTTGCATATGCACACGGTAGCAAGCACCCATGCGTACAGCACCGTACACGATTACCTCGCCGAAGCGGTGCGCCGGGGAGTGAAGTTGATTGCCATTACCGATCATGGCCCTGAGATGGTGGATGCGCCGCACGCGTTCCACTTTACCAACATGCGTATTTTGCCGCGACTGGTTGATGGCGTGGGAATACTGCGCGGCATTGAAGCCAATATCAAAGCCAACGGCAATACGGATTGCAGCGAAAAAATGCGTGCATCGCTGGATCTGATTATCGCCGGGTTTCATAAGCAGGTGTTCGCGCCCGCCGGTAAGATCGCGAATACCGATACGATGATCGCGGCGATGGCGAGCGGCCACGTACACATCATTAGTCACCCCGGCAACCCTGAATCCCCGGTGGATATCCCGTCGATTGTCGAGGCCGCCGCGCACTTCAATGTCGCACTTGAGGTCAATAACTCGTCGTTTACTTATTCGCGCCGGGGCAGCGATCCTAACTGTCGGACCATTGTCGCGGCTGTGCGGGAGCGGGGCGGTTGGCTTTCTCTGGGTACGGATTCCCATAGCGCGTTTACGCTGGGCGATTTCACCGAATGCCAGAAAATTCTCGATGACGAGTGTTTTCTCCTGGAACGTGTACTAAACGTCTCGCCGCGCCGGGTACTGGATTTCCTCGCCTCTCACGGTATGTCGCCAATTGAGGAGTTTGCCGGGCTTTAAATGATGCTGCTGGGCTTAACCCGCATCACAATCCGTTAATTTAAGGGTTTATTGGAAGGCTTGATTGTGGGTTTTCGAATCGTTATGGGATCGGTACAAACGTTTCGCCTCGATTTATGAGTGGTTTGAATCGAGGCATAATTATTCTTCGTTTATTCAATCGAGATAATCATGTCTACTTGACCGCCATCTCGGTTAAAATCCATTGGATTACCGAGTTATGTTGCGGTTTCCATCCCAACTCCTGACGGGCGCGTACAGATCTGACCCTACTATTGGAGCCTAATGAGTAGCGAGCCCGCGTTTTACCCCAGACCTCTGCGGCTTCTTCAATAGACCAGCTTTGAGGTCCTTGAGTTCCAAGACATTTTGCAAGTGCTGCCCCTAGTTCTGCAAAGGATGCTTCTCCATTTTCAACAAAATAGAATGCTCCTGCTGGCGCATTTTCCAGCGCTAATCGGTAAAGTTCGCAGAGGTCGTCTATATGTACATTCGACCAGATATTCAAACCTTTTCCCACGATGCGCACTACGCCGCTGTCTCGTGCCTGATTAATGAGAAGCGGGATCTGTACACTGTTTGTGCCTGGCAGTTTCCCTTCTCCATAGATCAGGCTATTACACAAAACAATGCCGCGTATTCCCTTCGTCTCTAGGATTTTCTCATCAATTGCTCTTCGTGCTTGTTTTTCTGGGGTTATAAGCAGTGTGCTGTTTTCAGCAAAAATGTTATCGTTTGATTTATTACCATCGCTTATATCAGCGATGATACTGGTTCCGCTGGTATGGATGAGTGGTTTGTTGGTTCCGCGAATGGCTGTCAATAGCGTTTCTACGGTGTTTAGGTCATCGCTATTAGCTGCATTGATGACGGCATCTGCCCGTTGTGCTTCGTAAGAGAGTAATTCGCTGTCGCTTAGTTCACCGATAACGGGCTCAATGCCTCTGGCTGTAAGTTGTACTGCTTTCTCTGGATTACGAACCAGTCCACGAATGTGGTGCCCCGCGTTGCGTAAATAGACTGACAGAGAACCACCGATGTATCCTGTTGATCCAGTAATAAAAATCTTCATCACAGACCCCATTTTTCAGACAACCATTTAGCTGTTTAGGTTTTTCTCCTACTGATAATACGGCTTACTTTAGGAAGCTTAGTCCAGAACATGTCATTCCAGACAATTCAGTACGTTATGTTGTTATTCTTATCCCTCCTTCGCAACAAAAATCATGTGCTTATGCTTAACCTGTCCCCAAGATTAAATATAACGCTCAGTGAGCCAGGTTGATATTCTGCGCCAGCAGTTTGCGGATGCCGTCGCGCTGTTACCGCGCATCGGCCAAAAACACGTCGGGATAAGCGCCTAAACTGAGGCGGGACGCTTTGCCATCGATACAGTATTTGAGATACCAGAGACGTGAACCGCCGGGATTGAGCAAAATGTATAGGCCATGAGAATCGGAAACTTTGAAGGTATTAGCGGATGATTTTAAGTTGCGGATTTTTGAGTCGTTAAGGGACATTTGGGGGTCACTCCATTATCGAACCAATCTGACCCCAAATCTGACCACCATTTTTCCCGATGCGGAGGCCAGTGGGTTGGGGGCCGTGGCGGTTACCATCCGACGGTATTTTCCTTTGCGCCGTTATTCTGGGAGGATGATTTTAAAGGCAGCGACCGAACGATTGAAGATGGACCCAATTATCGTTGGCTGATCATTTTCAAATATCCCGACGGCGTTTCGCAGCAGGAAGGAGACCAGTGGTTCAGGCAGACGTTTGCACCAGAAATCGCCGAACTTCCCGAAGTCACCCGTTTCATTTCCAGCCGGGTTCCGGCCCAGCCTAAAATCGGGCCATTCCAACTCGTTGCCGAAATTTGGTTTACCAATAGCAAACAATGGGAAAAAGCGATGGTCGAGGTATAAAACAAAATTGCCAAACCAGCATAGGCGACCTGGGATAAATTTCCCTGTATGGAACCTTACAAGGATTTTATCGGCGGACTTCTGCTGGATAAACCGGAATCGGACCACCTCGAACAGTATAAAGGGTGTATCACCACTCGCTGAACAGAGATAAATTTTGGCTAATTTTTTATATTCATAATTATTCAGTGATTATTAAAAAGAAGGCCAGGATTTATATTTTCATCACTGGACGAATTACAACGGTACGCAACAGAATGGCAGTGGTTTTATAATCACGAAAGGCCGAATATGGCGTTGGGCGGATATACCCCAAAACAGCATGTGTTACGTGCTGCATAACTCTACTTATGACCTCCGTTAAAAATGGGGGGATTACCATTACACTCAATGCTACAGGTATAGGAAGCCGATAATATAGGGCTTTAATCTGTGGGCATCTGTCCTGGAAGCGGATTTAAAGATTCATAATCAATTTTAGGATCACTCTCTTCAAGTAACTGAGTTAGTGAAAGAAGGGTATCAAATTCATTCAGAAGTAATTCTGCATCAGATTTAAGCAGATTATCAGCAGAATCAAGTGCGGCGTTGATGGCTTTTTTAACGTTTTCAATCATTTCGGTTACACCACCATTTTTACCGATGGTCAGTAATAAGGCTCCAAGGAGTAGTGACTGCGCTTCTACTCGGGCTGCAAGAAGCTTGGCTTCCGCATCCATTTTAGAAATTTTGGTGACCATACTAATAATTACATTTCTCATAATATCCCCTCCTTTTTTTCGCCAGCTTAACCTTTTAGTAAAATAAGGGCGAGATTTCTTTAATGAAAAAACAAATTTCCTTTGTGGTCGTTGGAAGGCCACCATGCTCCGTCATTGGCTCTGGCAACATTGATCCTACCCACGAACGAATAGTGGGCACATCTGGCGTTCAACGGCATCCTGCGACCACATGCCGGATTCCGTCAGTGCGCTACACGCCATCGTCCGGAATCCGTGACCACAGACATCAGTTCTGGTGTCATAGTGGCGTTTAACCGGCGGAGATGTCACGCCGTCCAGATTCAATACCGGGTTATTTCAATTAATCCTTGATGCACGGCGTGACGTATAATGTTGCACAGGTGCTGCCGGGTCCGGGACGCAACTTCCAGCAAACCTTTTGCCTCAGTACCTTTCAGCAAGGCAGTGAAGTGATGGGTTTTCAGTTCGGTTATCGACAGATGACCGAGCACCGGGAAAATATGATTGTTCATGCTGGCAAGCAGACGGACGGCGTGGTTTTCCGACCAGATTCTGTTGTTTTGATGCCAGTCCAGCGCCACGGACTTAAAGCATTTTTCCGGCGAACGGGCAGTTTTTTCGGTCGCTCGCTGCTGCGCCATTTGGATGAAGTTTGCTGCTTACTGTCCAGATCGGCGAGATGCACTTTTTTGCCTGAATGGATGAGTTCAACGGCAGCGGCGCGGGCGAGCGTTGAACGGCTGACGCCACCTTTCTGACTGATAAAACTGATGATTATGGGATCTCCTGAATTCATGAAATACTGAAAAGCCAAAAGAATGAATACAGGAGAAACTTTGATGGAAAGCCGCTAACAGATCGGCAATTAATCAAAAATAGCTCCAGCATATTTTATTAAAGACTGAACACATGAAAACAGGATTTCCTGTTCAGGGAAATAGCCTTTTGCCTCTGGCACTTTCGGTAAAGCCTGTTACCCTTAAATACCTTTACCCCTTGCTGTTGGCCCTTTCCCTTTTTAGTTCGTCAAAGATAATAACAAAATCCATTTTTCATGAATGCATAATTAAAAAGCACCCTCCATTGAAGGGTGCTTTCAGATTATATTTCGCCATATTACGGGTAAGTTCCCGATCCGCCTGGCTGGGCGAGGCATTTCCCGAAGGGTGATTGTGTGCCAGGATCAGGCTTCTGGAATTATGAATGAGCGCCTTGCGAGCAATAATTCGGGGATGAACTTCCACGCTAAATAGCTGTTCCAAATAGTAGATCACTTTGAGGGAACTTAGTCCGAGTTGAGCGATCTGATCAATCGCTAAAAATCACAAATCACCAACCGGACTGAGCGATGCCGATCATAGCACCAATACCCCGTACCGAACGACGTCGGATGCAGAAAACCATCCATAAAA
>NZ_QNRY01000027.1 GCF_003315515.1 Brenneria salicis ATCC 15712 = DSM 30166
TGAATGCTATGATCGGCATAACTCAGTCCGGTTGGTGATTTGTTTTGATTTGGCGATTGATCAGATCGCTCAAACCGGATTGAGTTCCCTTCAGTGATCTACTATTAGGCGCAGTTATTTAGATAGCACATCAAGGCCGTCACGCGCGTCAGGTTGATTGAATGCAATCGCTTCGCGCACCACCGCCACCTTATGATGCAGACGATCACTGGGGAAATTGGCCCCGATCCCCACCACCTGATGCGGATCGCGATCGGTGATGACACTGATGATAGCGGCGGCAGGCGTGGTGTTAGCCATGCCCAACTCTCCCACGCCAAACACCTTGACGCCGCCGGCTGCCTGCTCAATGGTCAGTTGCGCACTGGCGCAGAGTAAATCTTTCGCTTGTTGACGCGTCATTGCGGCTTCACGAACGATATTGCCGCTTCCGCGCCGCACCCGCATGTTCACCACGCCGGGCAGCGGTTCACTGTCAATCCCGACATCTACAACCTTGACTTCAGTATTCGCAGTGGCCGCCAGCACGCAAACGCCGGTAATGCCCTTGACCATATTGGCCGCCTGAATAGCCGTTACCGCCTGCGGTGTAATCGTCACCTCTTCGGCATATACGCCATGATCGGCAGCCATGACGATAATCTGTTTACGCTCGACCTGATGACCGGACACACCGCGCATACCCGCCAGTTGGATCGCCAGGGTTTCCAGTCTCCCCAAACTACCCGGTGGTTTCAGTAAACCATCAATGTTGGCCGCAGCCTGCCGCATGGCCTGGTTATCCAACGGAGTGATGGATTCAATCAGTTGGGGAAGCGTCAGTTTCGATTGTGAGTGCATAGATTATTCTCGTGATTCCTGTTGCCAATACGTCCGTTGATTAAAAGCGCGCTGGATGACAAACCCGTCCTGAATATCCAGCACGCTGTATGACTCTTGTTCAAAATGAAAATGCCACATGGCCCCGGCGGGCATCCCCAACAACCTTGCCAGCAATAAACTCAGTACGCCCTGATGCGCCACCCACAGATGGTTCCCCTGAATATCTTGCGTCATCAATGTCTGAACCAGACCGTCTATCCGCGTCGAAAACTCAGGGAAAGACTCCCCCGCCGTCGGGCGGGCATGCTGCCAATCCTTCACCCAGACCGCCCAGTTTTCCGCATCCTGCTGTTGCAACTCGCTATGATGCCGCATTTCCCAGTCGCCAAAGTGCATCTCGTTCAGCGCCGTATCCGACGTCGCTGTCAATGAATGCGGCTGGAGGACGATTTCCGCCGTCTGCCGCGCCCGCGCCAAGCCGCTACTGGTCGCGGAAGTGAAATCGATATCCTTCAACCACTCAGCAACCTGTCGGGCCTGCGCTACGCCGACATCCGTCAGGCGGACATCCGTGGTTCCGCAAAAAACACCGCTGAGATTGGCCTCGGTCTGACCGTGTCTGACAAGAAACAGGCGCATAATTTTCCTTAAAATTTATTCAGCTACATGGCCATCGCAATAAATTATCCACAATTTATGCGCCGTAACTCACTCACCATAACAGCGCCAGTAAGAACACCAGTTCACCGACTTCGATTGCCGCCCCCAGCGTATCGCCGGTTTGCCCGCCCAGCTGACGGCGCAAATAGCGGCCCATCAGCCAGATTACCGCCAGGGTTATCGCTAACGCCAGTAATGCCCGCGGCTGGCCTGACAACCCGGTCAGTATCGCGCCTACCAGCAGCGTAATCCCTGTCGCGCCCGCGCTTACCTGACCGATATACAGATTCCCCAGCCCTTGCCCTTCACGCGCATAGCGCTGCCGATACATCAGCAGCACCACTGCGGTACGTCCGGCCACCGATGCCAATGTCAGCAGCGCCAACATGGAGGCATCGCGCAGCGCCAATTCACTGACCGCCAGCACTTTCGCCGCCACGATGAAAATCAGCGCCAGTCCGCCGTTAGTGCCGAGCCGACTGTCGCGCATAATCTCCAGCATTCGCTCACGCTGGCGGGCGGAGAAGACGCTGTCGCAGGTATCCGCCAACCCATCCAGATGAAACGCGCCGGTAATCAACGCCTGCGCCAGCACATAGCCCAACGCCGCCAGAGGCAATCCGCTCCACGGCGCGAGCAACGTGAACACGCCTCCCGCAATCGCGCCGACAATCAGCCCGATAAGCGGAAAACAGACAATCCCGCGCACGTACTGCGACATCGCCACCCCTTGCGTCCAGCGTTCAGGCACCGGGATACGCGTCAGGAATTGCAAGGTGGCGAGAAATAACCGCAGACTCATTTGATTTTTACCTCAATGCCCGACACCACCAGATAGACAGACTCCGCCGCCGCCGCCAGCCGTTGATTGACGCGTCCGGCGATATCGCGAAAATGCCGCGCCAGCCGATTTTCCGGCACAATGCCCATCCCCAACTCGTTGGTCACCAGCAAGATCGGCGACGAGCATTCTAAGCAGGCGGCGATCAGTGCATCAATCTGCTGCTGGATCGCAGCTTCTATCGCCGGGAAATCCATCTGCTCCGGCGGCGTATCCCCCGCCTGATCAAATAACAGATTGGTGATCAGGGTAGTGATGCATTCCACGATCACGGCTTCATCCGCCGCAACCTGCTGCATGATCACCGCCCCCACATCGCGGTAACCTTCCCAGGTCCGCCAGTGCGCCGGACGACTGATCCGATGTATGCGCACACGTTCGGCCATTTCGTCATCCGTCGCCAGCGAGGTGGCGATATACAGCACCCGTTCATGCCCCGCCGCCAACTTTTCCGCCAGCGCGCTCTTACCGCTGCGAGCCCCGCCTGTAATCAAAATCACCGAATAAACTCCTGTTCAGATATTAAGGCTATGCAAATCCCGTCCAACTTCCTGTGAGACGCGCCTTATAAAACACGGGACAAAAGGGTGTTTTTCCTGGCGTAAAAGGGGCTGAGCCGTGTGGTGTCTTCAGGATGCGCCGCATGGATGCGGCGCAAGCCAGTGCCGCGTCGGGAACGCGTCACTGGCGGTCCGTCAGAAGACACCTCACGGCGAAGGGACCGCGCAGCGGCCCCGTTCCGCCAAAAGCCACAGGTCAAGGAGCGCGGCGACTGAGCGCTCCTTGTCGGGCGCGTGCTACGACGTTGCAAGGAATTACCACTATTTTCGCGCACGAAATAGCACTGAATCTGCATAGACCGTTACCGTAAGTTTACAACTAAAAGGCCGCCTGCCAGGGGGCGTGGGATCGCCCACTACTCCGCCATAAACTGATATATCGCCGCAATATCAATATGTTCCCGCATGGCGGCAGCCAAAATATCGAACTGTTGTTGTTTGTGGCAGGCGTAATCAACCACCTCGCCCTCGAATGCCGCCAGCCCCTTGCGCTGACGCAGACTATTGAGCAGCGCGCGCGTGAACTCAGCGTTATCGAACAGACCGTGGAGATAACTGCCCATAACGCTGCCGTCAGCGTTGACCACGCCGTCGTCGTGCCTTGTCGCCTGCCCGTTACGCCCGGTCAGCGAGATAAACGGTTCCGCTTGCGATCCAGGGCGCGCCTGACCCATATGGATTTCATAACCGTTCATCGGCAGACCGGCGCAACTTGCCAACAGACCCGGTAATCGCGGCGCGCAGTGTCCCGTCACCCGCGTCGTCGTTTTCTCCGGCGCAAACACGGTTTCCATATCCAGCAGCCCCAGCCCGTCCATGCAGGCGAACCCCGACTCCACGCCATCGCTAATCCGCTTCCCCAGCATCTGATAACCGCCACAGATGCCGATGACCGGCACGCCCGCCTGATGCCGGGTTTGCAGCGCGTGGGCTATACCGCTTTGTTGCAGCCACCGCAAATCACCCAATGTATTTTTACTGCCGGGTAAGATGATCAAATCCGCCCCGGCCAGCGCTGACGCGGTGGCGACATAACGCAAACTCACATCGGGCTGCGCCGCCAGCGCATTAAAATCAGTAAAGTTGGCGATATGCGGCAAGCGTATGACGGCGATAGCCAGATCCCTGGGTTGCGCCGCGGCGTATTTCCCGCTTTGCAGCGCCACGCCGTCTTCATCTTCCAGGTCGATATTCAGCCACGGCATGACGCCAATCACCGGCACGCCGGTCAGCGCTTCGATCTGCGCCAATCCCGGCGTGAGCAGCGCCACATCGCCACGGAATTTATTGATGATCACGCCTTTCACCCGCGCTTTCTCTTCCGGCCGCAACAGCGCCAGCGTGCCGTAAATCGCCGCAAAAACCCCGCCGCGACCGATATCCGCCACCAGCAATACCGATGCGTCGGCCATCGCCGCCATGCCCATGTTGACGATATCCCGATCACGCAGATTGATTTCCGCCGGACTGCCCGCGCCTTCCAGCACCATCAGGTCATATTCGCTGGCAAGGCTGTGGTAGACCTGATTGATTTGCTGCCGCAACCGCGGCTTATACTGGTGATACGCCGCCGCATCCATATTGCACAGCGCCTTGCCCATCAGCACCACCTGCGATTGACGATCGCCAGTGGGTTTGAGCAACACCGGATTCATGCGTACATCCGGTTCGATACCCGCCGCCTCAGCCTGGAAAATCTGTGCCCGTCCCATCTCTTCGCCGTTCGGCGTAATACCGGAATTCAGCGCCATGTTCTGCGCTTTAAACGGCGCACAGCGGTAACCATCTTGCGCAAAGAGACGACAGAGTCCGGCAACCAGAACACTTTTGCCGACATCCGACGCCGTCCCCTGAATCATGATGGCCCTGCTCATGGCACCCCCCCGGCACGCCATTGCCTGTTCACCAGAATGGTGGAAAAATATGGTAAGGCCTGATCCTCATCAACCTGATCCAAACGCCGCCAGCACTGTTCCCCCGGCAACGAGGCATCGGACATCAACAACGCGTGTTCAAACAGATTAAGCCGCGCCAGTAGCGAGTGCACCGCGGCGAAACGGCCATACACTTTCATCAGCACCACGCAATCATGGGTGAGCAAAGCCTGTTCCAATTCAGCTTGCGGCGCGGTGCAGGACATCACCGCCAGCGATTGTTTCTCCATCGCCAACGGAAACGCGGCCCGTGACGCAATCGCGGCGAAAGACGTTACGCCCGGCACGATTTCCAGCCAGGGCTGCGGCCCAATCCGCGCCAGCAGAAACACCCAGGTACTGAACAACATGGCGTCGCCCAGCGTGATAAATCCCACCCGTTTGCCGTCGGCGATATCCGCGGTCAACTGCTGCGCCATCTCATTCCAAACGGCTTCTTTCTCGTCGTTTTCGGCGCGCATGGAGAAATGACGGGTGCGGATCGCGGTCGCTGGCGACAAATATTCGCGCACGATGGATAACGCCAGACTGTCCCCGCCTTGACGTCCGGCCGGGGCATACAGAATATCGAGCGTAGCCAGCAAACGAGCCGCCCGCACGGTGATCAAATCGCTGGCGCCGGGCCCCACGCCTAGCGCATACAGTCTGCCGGTCATCACGCCACCTCCCGTTCGGCATGACGCAGGGCCGCATGCAGATGCCGGGCGAACATATCGCGGATCAGCGGATTTTCGCCCAACCCTTGCAACCAGCTTTGCGTGGCGATGCCAGCAGCTTCGAGTCGGGATTTCCATGAATCGGCGTCATCGGACGCCATATCGTTAATCGCGTGATCCCCCGCCACCAGCATCAGCGGCATCAGATGCGCTTTGCGCACCCCCAGCCGCGATAGCCGCCCGATGATATGCTCGATCTCCGGGTAACTTTCAACGGCCCCCACCACCGCCGGAAAGTTCTGACTGGTCATCAGGTGATCGAGACAGGCATAAGCCGAAAACGCGTGATGGCTGGCGCCGTGGCCCATAAAGACCACCCGCGCATCCGCCGCCAGCGGCGGCATCTGTGATGCCAACGCCGTCATCAGTTGCTGATAATCCTCAAAACGGCTCAATAATGGCGCGCCCAGCGCCAAACGCTGAAACCAGCCGCTGCACGCCCGTACCTCACTGACCACTTTTTCGTACTCGTCACCATTAATGATATGCAAAGACTGGATCGCCACATCCTGATACCCGGCGTCCGCCAGTCGCTGAAGCGCCTGACGAGGGGTGTCAATCAACAAACCGTCGCGACTGTGTAGTTTGCGGATGATCATTTCGGAGGTGAAAGCGCGAAACAGATCACGATCGCGACAGGTCGCCGCCAGATGCTGTTCACAGGCATCGATATTTTTTTGCCGGGTATGCGGATAGCTAGTGCCAAAGCTGATGATTAATAGTGCTTTTTTCATGTTTTATCCTTGTTGCGTCTGCCAGCGGGACAGTCGATGCGTAAACGCCGCCAGGGAAACCACCTGATCCCACCCATCGCGCTCCGCCGATACCACCGGGCGGCGCACCACAATGCAGGGAATATTGAGCGCCAGACAGGGCGCCACTTTCTGCTGATAGCCGCCCTCGGCGCCGGACTCCTTGGTGATCACCACATCCGGCCGGCAAAACTCATACAGCGCCTGATTAAAGGCGGCGCTGAATGGCCCGCACTGGGCTATCATCTGCTCCACACCCAGCCCCAGCGTTTCGCACTGCGCCAGCACCGCGGACGTGGGCAACACCCGCGCCAGCAAATGTTTACCCGGCAGTTTGCGCTGGTATTGCGCCAGATCTTTACTGCCGGTGGTGAGCAACACGCGGGGGCCTAGCCCTTCGGCTACCGCACAGGCGGCATCCAGATTCAATACCTTGTGCAGCAGCGGATGTTCGATGGCATCAATGTCGCTTGGCCGCTGATAACGGGTAAGCGGTATGTGCAGACGATGGCAAGCAGCGGCCACATTACGGTGCAGTGTCTCAGCATACGGATGGGAAGCATCAATCACCCAACGCACTTGCCGGGTCGCCAGATAATCCGCCATTTCCTGCGCATCCATCCGCCCCACCACCACTTCGCCGGTGATCGCGCCAGCCAGTTGCCTGCCTGTTTTCGTCGCGACCGACAGCCGGTAACCTTCGCCCGCCGCCTCCAGCGCCTGACAAATCAGACGGGCGTCGCTGGTGCCGCCAAAGACATGGATAGCCGGAGGGTTCACAGTTCATAACCTCGCGGCGTGATCATCAAACCATTGCGGCAATAGGTGGTTTTATTACCCACAATCACCAGACTGGTCATATCCACCGGGGAGAAATCCATTTCGCCAAAGGTGGTGATCCACGTCTCTTGTTTCTTGCGGCCCGCCGCTTTCACCACGCCCACCGGCGTTGCCGGCGATGTCCAGGGTTTCATCAGTTTGAACGCGCGGGCCAGATGCCCTTCCCGCCCCCGGCTGCGCGGATTATAAAAGCACACCACGAAATCAGCTTGCGCCGCGGCAATGATGCGCTTTTCGATCACCGGCCACGGCGTCAGCAAATCACTCAGGCTGATATGACAGAAATCATGCATCAGCGGCGCACCCAGCAACGACGCGGCGGCGATACTGGCGGTGATCCCCGCCACCAGACGGACCTCCAGATCCTGCTGTTGCTGACCGACCAGTTCCAGCACCAGGCCGGCCATGCCATAAATACCGGCGTCGCCGCTGCTGATCAGCGCCACCTTGCGCCCCGTCAGCGCCAGGTCGATGGCGGTCTGACAGCGTTCGATCTCTTTGCACATTCCGGTTTTGATCACCTGCTTATCACCGGTCAACGCCTTTACCAGATGGGTATAGGTTTTGTAGCCCACCACGATTTCCGCTTCACGAATGGCGTTAATCGCCTCCTGCGTCATCATGGCTTCACTACCCGGCCCAATGCCGATCACGGTTAACATCAATATGAAACTCCCAGGGTAAGGGTGACGCCCTGCCGACGCAGGGTATGACCAACCAGTCGGCCTTCACTCATCAGCCAGGCGACAGGTTGCGATACGCTGCCGATGCCGACGGTTTGACGGACAAAGTCAGAAGAAGGGAAACGCGCTTCATGGCGGCGAAGCGCCTCGATGCTGAACAGTTCAAACGGCACGCGCCAGCGTTGCGCCAGCAGATGTAACGCGGGTTCGTCCTTCTTGAGTTCGACGCTGCCGATAGCTCTCAACGCCAGCGGATCGAAGTGGTTGTCAGCCAGTTGTTGCGACAACAGCGCGTCCAGCGTCGCCAATGATGTTCCGCGCCGACAGCCGAATCCGGCCACCACGCGATGCGGCACCAACTGGTACACCGGCAGCGGTAATTCAGGCAAGTAGGCGCGCAGGCTGACGCACACCAGTGCGTCCAGCGGCGGCAGGGCTTCCAGACAATCTACCGGGATGAAGCCGCGCATATCGCAACGTTCGCATTCGTGCTGAAACGGCGCATCCCACCACAAGCCGACGCGTTGCTCGCTGACCAGCATCTGGTTGACGATTTTTACCGCCTGGCGAAAATCCCGTATCCCGGCATCCAGTTGGGTCGCCAGCATATCCAGCGCCGCCGTCTGGTTGATATCCGTGGCGGAGGTGATCACCGGGTCGGCGCCCAGCAATTCGGCCAGATGACACGTCAACGCATTGGCGCCGCCAACATGCCCGGACAACAGGCTGATGACGTGTTGGCCGCGTTCATCAATCACCACCACCGCCGGATCGGTGAGCTTGTCCTGCACTAATGGCGCGATTGTCCGCACCGTGATGCCCACCGCCCCAATCACCACCAGCGCGGCATACTGAGCAAACGCCTGACGTAGGGTGTCGCCGAAACCGCCATTGAACGCGACAAATCCCGGTTGCAGCAGCTTTTCGCTGGTGAAACAGGTCAGCGGCAACTGTGCGCGCAACCGTTGGGCCAGCCGAACGCCGCCGGGCGTCAGACAAAACACCGCTATCGATTCAGGCCTGGCGATATTCATGGCTAAATCCTGCGTCATACAGTCGGGAATAGTGGTATTCCTCGCCCAGAAAGGCGCCGACCAGAATCAGCGCCGTCTTGCGGATCGCCGCCGCGTTGACCTGTTCGGCAATGTCCGCCAGCGTGCCGCGTATCGTCCGGCTTTCCGGCCAGGTCGCTTTGTACACCACCGCAACCGGGGTCGATAGCGGATAGCCTCCCGCCGCCAGCCGCGCAACCACACCGTGAATGTCCTGTACTGACAGGAAGATCGCCATAGAAGTCTGATGGGCGGCAAAGGCTTCCAGTTGTTCCCGCGGCGGCATCGGCGTGCGGCCTTCAATACGGGTAATAATCAGGCTCTGCGCCACCTCCGGGACGGTGTACTCCACCCCAAGCTGCGCCGCCGCGCCGAGAAACGCGCTGACGCCCGGCACCGACGCAAAACCGATCCCCTGTTGCGCCAACATTTCGCCCTGTTCGCGGATAGAACCGTACAGCGAGAGATCGCCGGTTTGCAACCGAACCACCAGTTTGCCGTCGCCGACGCCATTTACCATCAGCGCGATAATTTGCTCCAGCGTAAACCCGGCGCTGTCATGGCACGCCGTCCCCGGCAGGCAATAGTCGAGCAATGCGGTATTGATCAGCGAACCGGCGTAAATCACCACATCCGCCTGTTGCAGCAGCCGATAGCCCTTCAGCGTAATCAGTTCGCTGTCTCCCGGCCCCGCGCCGACAAACCAGACTTTTCGCGTATCAAAATCCTTGCGGGCCATATTCTCATGCCGTACTTCAAGCTGTTCAGACATGTTCTCCCTCCTTGCGACAAGCAATAAGATAGGTTGGATTGCCGGGTTTAAAATAATGACCGCTGCCAAGCGGCGTCAGCGTGCAAGCCTGTAACTGGCTGCATTCCAGTGCGCTCACATTGCGTGATGGCAGGTGCGTCAGCGCCATTTGCAGGTTTTCAAGCAGAATAAACGTCAACACCAGACGACCGCCGGGATGCAGATGCGCCAGCGACCAGTCGATCAGCGCGGTCAGTTGACCGCCGCTGCCGCCGATAAAAATGGCATCGGCGCATATGTCCAGCGGGAGCGGCGCGTCTGCGCCGATGATGTCCACGTTGCGGCACCCTAAGCGCTGGCAATTCCCGGCGATCAACGCCAGCGCCGCCGGATTGCGTTCAATGGCGGTCACCTGTAATTGGGGAAAGCGCAACGCGGCTTCCAGCGCCACGCTGCCCGTTCCGGCCCCGACATCAATCAGGCGCCGCGCGTCAGTCAGTTCCAGCCGTTCCAACGCCAGCAAGCGCACCGGCTCTTTGGTCATCGGCACCCGGCTACCACGTAAGAATTCGTCATCTCTCATTGAGGATCACCACCACATTCATGTCATAGTGCGGCGCCACGTCATCTGCGGGCAGGCGATGGATACGTTCATCCGGCAAAGAAAGGTTTTCGCCAATAATCAGCGTGCGGGTGAGTTGGCGTTGCAAAATGGCATCCGCAATCGCCCGTGGGCCGATGCGTTCGTCCGTCACCATCGCCACTTTGTCATGTTGCAGCAGCCAGTCGAAATCCGGTTCGCGCCCGTGGCTGCTGGTGAGATAGATATCGTTCATATCCAGCGCAATCCGGGCGCACAGATACTGGATGGCGCTGATGCCGGGAATAATCCGCAACGTCCCGGCGCCAAAATGGGACGCCAGCCGCTTGCCGATGCCATACAGCAGCGGATCGCCTGATGCCAATACCACAATATTCCTTGGCTGCTGCCCGGCAAGCCAGCGCACCAACGCGGAAAGATCCGCGTCCAGTCGGCGGGTTTGCCCACGGAAATCGGGAAACATCGCCAGATGACGCCCCCCGCCGACCAGAATATCCGCCGCGTCGATGCGGCGCCGCGCTTCCCGCGTAAGATGCGCGCACGCGCCGGGGCCGATGCCGACGACCGTAATCATCGCAGCGCCGCCACAATGTCGGCGAGCGCCCGATTCGTCCCCAGCACTTGATGGTCGAACGAGAACAAGATGGCATCGATCGTCGGCAGTTCGGCGCAAAAACGCCACATTTCGTTTACCCGCTCACAAATCCGCTGGGCAATGCGTTGATACACGCGCTGAAAACCATGATCCGCAATCAACGTCATCGCCGCTTCCGTGGTACTGCACTGATTGACCGCCAGCAGTAAATCCTGCGGCGCGCCAAGCAACGCCAGATGCGCAATCAGGGTTTCCATACGGCCATCCGCGATATGACTGTGGGTATGAAAGATCCCGGCGGCAACCTTGACCAGTTTGCCGGGATGCCCGATCACCGCCACATGACGAAAGTTGAGCCGTACCGTCTCCTGCAACATGTAGCCGACAAAGTTGCTCATGGTCACCACCCGTTGGCTATCCAGCCCCAGTTGTTCGCGCACAAAGCGCTCGCCGTGGTTGCCCGGCACCAGAATCACCTTGTCCAGCCCCGTAGCGCGCTTCATTTCCAGTTCCAGCGCCAGCGTGCGTTTCCAACTCTCTTCCGACATCGGCGTGACGATGCCAGTGGTGCCGAGAATGGAAATGCCGCCGACGATCCCCAATCGTCCGTTGTAGGTTTTTTCGGCCCGCGCCTCGCCTTCCGGGGCAAAAATCGTGATTTCCGCCCCACGCGCCGGGCCAATCACCTCGCGCACCGCCGCTTCAATGGTGTGCAGCGGGGTACGGTTGATCGCCGGACTGCCGACCGGCAAACCGATGCCGTTACGCGTGACGGTACCGATCCCCGCGCCGCCCGTAATATGAATAGCGGCGTGATCGCGCAGGGCGACACGCGCAAAAATCAGCATACCGTGCGTGGCGTCCACATCGTCCCCGCCGTCCTTACGAATGGCTGCCGTCGCTTGCCGTCCTTCAATCAGCGGTTGCTCCACATTGAGATACAGGGTTACGCCTGACGGGGTGACAATCGAAACCTGATCGATCACCTGCTGACGCAGCGCCATTAACGCCGCCACTTTCGCCGCCGCTGTCGCGCACGAACCGGTGGTGTAGCCTTTGCGATATTGCCTGCCGTGATGCCAGATGCTATCCATCTGTGTTGCCATGCTCATTCTGTCTCTCCCATCCGATACAGAATGGCGTTCATAATGGCCGCGGCGACATTGCTGCCCCCTTTGCGGCCCGTCGCCGCAATACAAGGGATGGCGCTGTGGATCAGCGCGTCCTTTGATTCCGCCGCCCCGACAAAACCGACCGGCACGCCAATCACCGCCAGCGGCGTCGCCTGCTGTTCCAGTAAACGAAACAAGGCCGTCGGCGCGTTGCCGAAGACAAACAGCTTGTCGCCGTCCTCTTGCAGCGCGATATCCACCGCCGCCATCGAACGCGTGATGTTTTCCGCTTTTGCCCGCGCCGCCACGCGCGGATCGCTGATAAAACAGCGGCACTCGCATCCCAGTTGCGCCAGCCGGGTTTTATTGATCCCGGACAGCGCCATCGTGGTATCGGTATAGAGAATGCAACCGGCGCGCAGCCCGGCGCTGATCCGCGTCAGTACGTCGGTTGAGAACCACAACACATCCAGCCAATCGAAATCCGCCGTGGTGTGGATCACCCGCGTGATGACCGCTTCCTGAGCCGGATCGACAAAACGATAGTCAGGGCGTTCGCAGGCGATAATCGCGCTGATCATCTCAAAACTTTGCTGCTCGATTTGTTGCGGTTGCTGGAGATAATTCATCATCTTTCCTTGTTCTATGCAGCGAGCAAAAGCCGGATCAGGGCGAACAGCAGCAACGCCAGCAATGACGCCGTCATCATCAGATGAATGCTGCGGGGGATGTCGCTCAATGCGATTTCCCGACGCTAGTCCCCGATCCACGGTTTCTCCACCCGCTCGCCAAAATAGTGGTTCGGCCCGCCGAGCCGCACGCCGAGCGCACCGGCTACCGTGGCTTCCGGCCAACCACAGTTGGGACTGGCATGCTGGTAACGATCGCGCCAGCCAATACACAGCGCCTGCCGGTAATCCGCTTTCAGCAACCAGGCGGCGGCGCTCAGCAACAACCAGCTTAGCCGGGCGGGAATGAGATTGGCCGCATCGTCCATCCGCGCGGAGACATAGCCAATCGCACGATATTGCGAATTCTTATAACCGACCATCGAATCCAGCGTGTTGACGGCTTTGTAAGCCATCGCCAGCGGCGCGCCGCCGATCAACAGGAAAAACAGCGGCGCAATCACGCCATCCACGCTGTTTTCCGCAACGGTTTCCACCACAGCGCGGGTGATCTGCGGTTTTTCAAGCTGCGCGGTGTCGCGGCCCACAATCCCCGCCAGTTGACGGCGGCTCTCTTCCAGCGAACCCTGTAGTAATGCCTGATGAACCACCATCGCGGCATCACTCAGACAACGGCCTGCCAGCAGGGTGTAAATCATCCACACTTCCGTCAGCCAGCCCAGCCACGGATGAAGCTGGTTCATCAGAGCAAGCAGTCCCCAACTCGACAACCAGGTCACCCCGACCACCGCCAGCCACAATACCGCGCCGCCCAGCCGCAGCGCGCGCTCGGCGTGACAAATGGCGCGAATTCGGGTTTGCAGCCAGGTGATCAGTTTGCCTATCCAGCGCACCGGATGCGGCCAGTGCGCCGGATCGCCCAGCCAATAGTCAAGCAGGAAAGCGGCAAACCAGGCCGACAGGATCATGCCGTTCCCCTTGCGTCGGCAAGTCTGGCGCTGGCGAACCAACGCTCAAGCAACCCCGGACGCTGGGCAAAATGGAGATGAAGGTAGCTGGCGCAGGTTTGCTCAAGCTGGTACCCCCCTTGCCACCGCTTGATTACCGCGCCGTCACGGGATTTGGCGCAGGCGAAACGGGGAGGCAGCGAAGTGGAAAAATCGGAATAATGAAACTCATGACCGCGCAGCACTTCGCCCTGTGCCGCCAGCAGCGTGTCGGTCAGCGCCCGCGCCTGACAGTAGCCAAAGCGGGTCAGCCGTTTTCCCATCCGGCTTTCACCGGGCAGAATGCCGCTCATGCGGTGACGCTGGCCGTCCGTATCCGTCAGCCCGTCGCCCAGATACATCAGCCCGCCGCATTCGGCATAGATTGGGATGTTGCGCCGATGCGCATCCTGCAAGGCCTCGCGCATCCCGCTATTGGCGGCGAGCGGCGCGGCATAAATTTCCGGGTAGCCGCCGCCGATATACACCATCTGACAATGGGGAAGCTGGCGGTCATAAATCGGGCTAAAGCGATGAATGCGCACGCCCGCCTGCCCCAGCAAATCGAGATTATCCTGATAATAGAAATTGAAAGCCTGGTCATCCGCCAGCGCCAACGTCAATCCTTCGGCCTGTTCGGGCGAGAACAATGCGGGTGGTTCGCCCTCAGGCAAATGGACGTCACGGCACAACGCCAGCAGACGATCCACATCGACGGTTTCTTCCATTTGCAGCGCCAGTTTGCGCCAGCGGCTATCGTCGCCGTGCGGCTGTTCCTGGGCGGGGATTAAACCAAGATGGCGGGCAGGCAGCGCGATGTCCGCCATAACGGGCAAGCGCCCCAGCACCGCGATACCGCAATAGTGCTCAATGGCATGACTGAGCAGTTGGTAATGTTCCGCCGAATTCACCCGATTCACGATCACACCGACGATGTTCACGCCGGGATCAAACTGGCGAAACCCCATCACGGTGGCCGCCACGGAGGTGGATACCGCTTTGCCATCCACCAGCAACACCACCGGACAACCAAGCTGTTTGGCCATCGCCGCCGTACTGCAATCGTTCGGGTCGGCGCCGTAGCCATCGTACAGCCCCATCACGCCTTCGATCACCGCGACATCGGCATGGCGCATCCGCTGGTTATACAGACCGTTAAGCGTCGCCGTGGGCAGCATGAATGCATCCAGATTGCGCGACGCGACGCCGCATACCGCGCTGTGCCAGCCGCTGTCCAGATAGTCAGGCCCCACTTTGAAGGGCTGTACGCTCAACCCGCGCCGCATCAACGCCCGCAGGATCCCCAGCGTCACGGTGGTTTTGCCGCAGCCGCTGCCGGTGCCGGCGATGACTAACGCGGTTTTATTTCGCCCCTGATTCGCTGATACGCTTTTCTGTTGTTGTGCACGCGGCATAAAAAATCCCGACATTATCGGTCGGGAAAGGTTATGTCACAAGGTGCGCAAAAGCGGCGTTGCCGTTGCACGCATCGGATGACAACCCGCTTCCCACCGAAGGAGTTGAAACCGTCATTGTCAGGTCGGTCTTCTGGCTTAGCGTCATTCTTCCCCGCGCCTTCCCAATCGCAGCGATCAGTGGTTTTACGGGGTCGTCGGCATTACAGCAGCGGGGGCTGCGGGGGATTCGCACCCCCTTCCCTGTTGTCATGCGGCATGACAACATGCGGAATTGAGCATTGTTTTCCATGCTCGCTTCTCACCTGACAACACTCTCTTTATTCATTGGCTATAAGGTTTATCTCTCGGTTTAAAACTCGTGTCGCGTCGGCCAGACGTTTGTTATAAGAAGTTAGCCATAAATCGTTAAAGCATCATCGTTAATCTGAATCATACTGAATTCTGGCATTGATCTTTTGATGTTATACATAAAATGAAGAGGAAAATCGCAATGCAAAATATACGTGGCTTTGCCGCCCTGGATTCAACAAGCCCATTGGTTCCACACCAGTTTGTCCGCCGGGACCCGCGGGAGAACGACGTAGCTATAGATATCCTCTATTGCGGCGTCTGTCATTCAGACATTCATATGGCGCGTAATGAGTGGCATAACAGCTTGTACCCGCTCGTGCCAGGACATGAAATTATCGGGAAAGTCGTCAGCGTCGGCAACGCGGTCAAGCGTTTTAAAGCGGGCGATTGGGTCGGCGTCGGCTGTATGGTGGATGCCTGTCAACATTGCGATGCCTGCGATGAAGGGCTGGAACAGTACTGCGAAGAAGGAGTGACCCCGACCTACGGCGGTTTTGATCGTCATGACAGCCTGCCCACTTTCGGCGGCTACTCAGAGCGTATCGTCGTTTCCGAGAGCTTTGTGCTTAGCGTGCCGGAAGCGCTGGACGTAAAAGCCGCCGCGCCGCTGCTGTGCGCCGGCATCACCACTTATTCGCCGCTGAAACACTGGAATGTCGGCCCCGGCGATAATGTCGCTATTGTCGGATTGGGTGGTCTGGGACACATGGGGTTGAAATTTGCCAAAGCGATGGGCGCGAATGTCACTCTGTTTACCCGCTCGCCAGGCAAAGAACAGGAAGCCCGTCGATTGGGCGCAGAACAGGTGGTTATCTCTACCGATCAGACGCACATGGAGGCCGTCGTCAACCATTTTGACATTATTCTTGATACCGTTCCGATGCAGCACGACCTTAATCCCTATCTGACCACCTTAAAACGCGACGGCACCCTGATTCTGGTGGGATTGATTGAACCGATCGAACCCACCGTGCATAGCGGCCCGCTGGTTATGGGCCGTAAATCCATCGCCGGTTCGCTGATTGGCGGTATCAAGGAAACCCAGGAAATGCTGGATTTCTGCGCCGAACATGGCATTAGCTGTGACGTTGAGATGATTGATATGCAGGACATCAACACGGCCTATGAGCGCATGTTGAAAAGCGACGTACACTATCGGTTTGTTATCGATATGGCGTCATTGAAGTCCAGCTTTACCGGATAACAGACAACCAGTGCCGCTGGCGTTGATGGTTGGTCATTGTATAACTCGCAGCATGGAGCGACGGTAAGCGCCATCACCGTCCTCCGAACTGCAAGTGAGTGATATTCGCGACAATGTAGAATATTTTGAAAATTCCAGCCGCAACGGACAAGTGCTTATGGCCTTATTGTTTACAAATTGTGAATTACTTTATATTACGATATAGTATTCACAGGTTGTAAACGATGAGGAATATATGCACGTTATTTCGCGCAAACCCTTCATTGAAGCGGCAATAAATAACCCGCGTGATGCAACGGCTCTGATTGCAGTGCTAAAGGTGCTTGAAAGCAATTCCTTTTCCAGTCCAGAGGTTCTACGGCAAATTTTCCCAAGTCTCGACAATTTCAAATACAGGAATAAATGGTGGGTTATTGATATTGGTGGAAATAATTTGCGACTGATCGCCTTTATCAATTTTGTCAGTCAATGTGTCTTTGTAAAGCATATTGTCACTCATGCCGAGTATGACAAACTGACCAAATATTATCGGGAGCATAAAGAATGATTGCAGATGTGATTGAAGCGACTAAAACGCTGGAACGCGCATTTCCACTACTCAGCGGAAGTAAAGAGGAACACGATTATGAAGACGCACTTAATGCAGTGGAAGAACTGATAGAAAACGAGGGCAGCGATCTGTTAATCAGCCTGTTGTCAGCAAAAATTGCTGAGTATGAACGCCAGAGCGAGTGTTTTTCTGCGTTTAATGCCGCACTGGATGCATTGCCTAAAGGCGTTGCGGCATTAAGGGTACTGATGAATCAGCATGGTTTAAAACTATCTGATCTCAAAGACGAGATTGGTGTGAAATCACTGGTCAGTCAGATCCTGAACGGCAAACGTTCGTTGACCGTTGATCATATCCGTGCTCTGTCAGCACGATTTAATGTCAGCCCTTCATTATTTATCTAATGACAACTTTCGCCTTATTGGTAGATCGTGATTATTTATGCTGAAAAATCAATGAATTGATAGGGCTAACGGAAGATAATCAAAACATCATGAGCGAACATGGCGGCAATGTGCTGGAAATGGCGCTGAAAATCGGGGTGAACGCCGCTGATATCATCGATTTCAGCGCCAACATTAATCCGCTGGGTATGCCTGAGTCATTGAAAACGGCGCTCATCAGCCAACTCGAACGCGCCGAGCATTATCCTGATGTGGAGTACCGTGAACTCCATGCCGCCCTTGCTCAGGTTCATGGCTGCTCACCTGACCATATCATGGCCGGCAACGGGGCGACGGAACTAATCTATGCGGTGAGTCATACGCTGCAACCTCGCCGGGCGCTGCTGTTGGCGCCGGGATTCGCGGAATATCGCCGGGCTTTACAGCGCATTGATTGCATCATTGATGATTATGTTATGTCGGCGGAGGACGGTTTTCAGCCCGATGCCCGGCTGCTGGCCGCGCTGGATAAGGTTCACTATGATTGCCTGTTTATCGCCACCCCGAATAATCCCACCGGGCTGATGCCCGATAGCTCGCTGTTGCAGGCCATTGTCGAACGCTGTCATCAGCGTCATACCGCGTTGATTGTTGATGAAGCCTTTATCGACTTCCTGCCCGATGCGCCGGGATTGATCCCACAGATCACCGCTTTTCCCCATCTGTATATCCTGCGCTCTCTGACCAAGTTTTTCGCCATCCCCGGTCTGCGACTCGGTTATCTGGTCAGCGCCGATCGGCATGCCATCCAGATCATGAAACAATCACGAGAACCCTGGACCATTAACGCGTTTGCTGCACTGGCCGGAGAAGTCCTGGCCAATGAAATCATTGCGAAAAATTCGGCGTATATCGCGGCGACGCACCGCTGGCTGGCACCGGCTCAACGGTGGCTTTATCGGGAACTGAGCGCCATGCCGGAACTAAAAGTATGGCAACCGTGCGCCAACTACATTTTTCTGCGTTGTCTGCGCCCGGAAATCCCGCTTCAGCCAGCGCTGTTGCAACATCGCTTGTTGATCCGCGCCTGCGCCAACTATCCCGGTTTGTCAGCCGGTTATTACCGCGTTGCCGTCAAAAGCGCCGCCGATAATCAGCGGCTTATCACTGCGCTGCATCAGGTATTCGGGCATGGCTGACGCATGTTGCCCCGCCTCCTGCGGCGAGTTGATTCAGGGATGGATCCTCGGCGGCGAAAAATTGATTTCCTGCCCGGTGGATTGGTTCAGCCATGTTTCAGTTACAGAAGGGCGCCCGGACGATACCGAGCGTCCGCGCATGCGGCGCATGCTGAATCACGTCATCGCCCACCTTGGCCTGCCTGTCGATATCGGGCGCGGCCTGCGCATTCAATTTGACTCCACCATTCCCGTCGCCAAAGGCATGGCCAGCAGCACGGCCGATATCGCCGCCACCGCACAAGCTACCGCGCGTCATCTCGGCGTCACGCTGGATGAAAGCAGGCTCGCTACGTTGTGTGTTCAGTTGGAACCCACTGACAGCACGGTGTTTCGCCAGTTGACGCTGTTCGATCATCAAACCGCGGCGACGCAAATTGCCTGCGGCTGGCAGCCCGCGTTGGATATTCTGTTACTGGAAAGCCCGCACACGCTGGCGACAGCGGATTACCACCGGGTTGATCGTCGCGCGTCGTTACTGGGCAATGCCGATGCATTGAACAAGGCCTGGTGTCTGTTCTGTTCGGCGGTGGAGAAACAGGATCGTGCCCGACTCGGTGAAGCCTGCACGCTGAGCGCGATAGCCAGCCAACAAACGCTGACTAAACCCGCGTTCAGCGATTTACTGGCGGTGGTCGAGGACAGTGGGATCTATGGTTTGAACGTCGCACACAGCGGCAGCGTGGCGGGCTTGCTACTCGACAGACATCAACACGATGTGGAAAAACTCATCTGGCGGCTGCAACAGCGTAACGTTTTCCGCCATTATCCCCATCACTATCTGCTGCCGCTGGTGGCTGGGGGCGTGCGGTGACATGCGCTGCCGTTATGGTTCAGCAACCGCAGGGCGAAAAAAAACCTGATACCCACCGGTGGGTATCAGGTTTCGCTCAGGTCGCTCTAATAACGTCCCTGCTTTCACAGGGACAACGGGGAAGCGGAAGCCGCGTTCCCCTTTCAATGAGATCAATGATCCGTCACGCCGTACAACGAGGTGCGACGTTGCAGCATCTGCCCGCCATCACGCGTCAACGGCACCCAACCCACGGAACCGCGCTTCACGGTTGGTTCGGTAAACAGTAAGTCAAACGGCACCGAGATATAGAAGCCTTTGGTAAAGCTGCCTTCCCCGTATTCGCTTGAACTGACATCCGTTTTAGTCGCAAACGCACCGGCGATAATGCCGCTGTCAAAGCGGCGGGACAGATCCAGCGTAACCCCTTTATCCCCGGCCAGATAACGTCCGACGCTCACCTTCGCCAGCGCCCCTTCCACAAACGGCAACTCCCAGTATGCCGTCAGGTGGCCTGTCACGACATCGTAGTCAGCCGTTTTCATGATGTCGTTCCAGTCACGTTGTTTCACGTAATTGACATCCAATCCCAATGCCCAGCTTTGACCAAACGGTCGATACAGGACTTCGGAACCAACACCGGCGTACATCATTTCCAGATAACCGCCGTAGACCTGGGTGTACCAATCACGGGACGGGTTATCCATACGTGTTAATTGCAGGTTGGTCAGCAGTAAATCAGAAGAGGTGACATATTCCCTTACCCAGGTTCTGACGCGCGGCAACGCGGCGCCGTCGGCAGGCGGCGTTTTATAATTGAACTTATCGTAGTTATCGAACAGATTCAGCGAGGCGGTCGCGCCGATTGACCAGTGATCCGTCAGACGATAATCCACATTCCCTTTCAAGGCCACCTGATACATATAGAAGGATTCAGAACCGCCAATGGATTGGGTCAACGCCGGATCCAATGAATAGGAGAAACGCTTCGGTTCAGTACGCAATACTTGCTGACCTCGCGCCTCAGACAGCGGCTCCGCGCGATGCGTTTCCGGTTCAGGCTGGCCCAACGGCGTCGCTGACTGCTGCACCTGATGGAACGCTTTGGCATCCACCTGGGTGCTGGCTATCAGCAGGCGTTGGTTGCGCTGCACGATGTGGTATTCACTGACGCCTTCCGGCACATGGTTTGCCAGCACCGTGGCCGCCCGCATTGAAGCTTCGTCGTTATCGCGATATTTATCCTGCTGCGCCACAATCGTCACCTGACGCTGATCGGCATAAATATCCGCTTCACGATACCCGGCCTTGTCGTCCAGTTCTTTTGCCACCTGTTGCCAGTTGGTGCCTTTGCCGTCACGCACCGGCGCATACACCGGCGGCGCATCGTCAACACGGGAAGGCTTCAGGCTGTCAAAGTTGGTGCGCAGGGTGAAGCCCCACATCAGGGTATTGCCGCGTTGCCAGGAAAGGGTGGTGTCCAGCACGTTGCCTACGCGATACACCATCCCCACGTTAAGGGGAGAATCCTGAGTAATCTTCTCTCTACGACCACGATCGGCGGCTTCATTGCTGTAGTCGTTCGCATCATATTCCAATTTCAAACGCAGTGGATCCCACGGCGTTTGGTATTCGATCCCGGCGAACAACGCCGCCGGCCCGTGGAAGAAATTCTTCACTTCAAACTTGCCGGTATCCGTACTATCGGTACGCGTGCAGAAGCCGTCAGACAGCGAACAAGCCGGGTTTCTGATATTGCCGCTTTCCGCCATATTTCCCCAGCCCATGCCGAGGGTGAAGTCAAACGGCCCCATGCGCTTGCTGGCCACCAGATATTCACTATCAAATAGCCCCGTCCCGGCGATATCACGGAGTCCGACCGACACATCGGGTAGCCAGTAGCTTTCCTGCCACAACCGTGCTTTGAGATTGAAGGCTTTGTCTTTATAGGTTTGATCGCCACTGAAACCGGGGTCGTCGCTATAGAGACGAGTACGAATATCCGTGTAGCGCACCGTGGTTTCCAGCCAGTCGAACAACTGGAGCGATACCGAATAACGGCGATATTCATCGTTATCACGGTAGCTCAGGCTGAACTCCCCGGTTTCCGCCATACGTGCTGTCGGCATTTGTAATAAACCGGTGCCGCCAAAATCGGACTGAGAGACGCCAGCCGGTCGATAACGAGTATTCAGATTGGTTTCGCTACTGTCTGGCGCGTCAGCGGCTAGCGCCTGCGCACTTAAAATGCCGCCAATTGCCAACGACAGACAGCCAAGTTTAAAGTTTCTGTTTTTTGTCATTAGAATGGGATCCGGTTAGCAAGATAGTCAGCAAGCTGATCATTCAGCGCGGCCATATCACTGGGCAACGTTGACGGATCAAAACCAATAAACAGCGTTTCTCCCGCGGCAGGCTCAATATGTTTACGGTTCCAGAGCGCCAACGGCACTTTCCGCCATGTACCGTTACCGCCAATCAGATAGCCAACGCTCTTATCCGCCCCCGCCAGCAGTCGTCTACCCGCGATATAACGCTCGATTGACCATCCAGACTGAAGCGCGACGCGTCCTGAGGTTTCCAGTTCACCAACATCGGCTGAGGTATTCACCAACCCTATCAGCGAAATATCGGCGGTATGCTGGGGAACATACAGCGCATACTCTCCCACCAGCGGACGATTATTCTTCAGGTAAACCCGCACGCGATCGGGATCAAGATCGGTGTGAATTCGGCCAGCGACGTTGATCGGCTCCAGCGTTTTACGCAGCAGCCACGCCGATATCGCCAGATCGCCGTCACCAGAATTACGCCAACGCGTTTCCAGTTCCGCCAGTTTTGTTCTTAATGTATCGCCCTGCTCATAAATTTTTTGCGTGGTGGCGAAATCGGAAATCAATGCCGCTTGCCAGTTTGCGTTTTGCGGAAAAACCACTTGCTCATAAAATTTTTCGAGACGCGTACCATCATCCAGCTTTACTACCGCAATGGTCTGCTGCGGTTCCTTAACCGTTAACTGAGCGGCCGCGGCCGCCCCGGAAACCAGCAGCAACAAGGTAGCCATACGAGTGAGTGCCAACATGTAAGCCCCTTATTGTACGTAGGGTTTTAATACGGTGAACTTTACCAGCGCCATATCCGGCCCCATATACTGATAGCTCTGCACAATCTGTCCATTAGACGGTTCAATCCAGTAGCTATTGGTGTAGCTTGCATTCAATGCCGGTACGGTAACCTGTTCATCAAAACGCGCCAATTCACGTGATTTATCCAGAATCGTTAACGTTTCCTTACCACGGGAACGAAATATCGACGTTACCTCATAGCCGCCCCGGAATACCTGCGCCCACTCAAAACGACTTTGCCACGTCATCGGCGTGGTTGATTTCAGCAATCCCAATGCCAGTGGATCCCGGTCAAGATTACTGACATTGGTAATGTCTTCACCAAATCCCTGGGTTTTAACCAACCGACCATGCTGCGTCACGATCATATTTTTATCCGCAGCGATCCATTTCAGTTGTTCCTGTTCGGCAAACGCCAGCACCACAAACGCCTGCGGCGCATCGCCAACTTTCACATAAGCGGAAGCATAAGGCGTATTTTCAACCTGCCTGGCGGTAACATAAGTATCATCCTGTCCAAGAAAGGCCAGCTCAGCGGTTTTGCTAAAGGCATCCATTTTTTGGGAACAACCGGCCAGGATAATTGAGGCGAGAGGTATGGCAATCAGCACATTCATTTTTGCCATGCTTTTTATTTTGGTCATTGAATGAAATTCCCGCTGAACAGCTTGACCCGGAAAAAGAAAGGCCACCGAAGTGGCCTTGTAATAGAAACGATATTAACCAGCAGTGCTGGTCGTCGTGCTCGTACCAGTGCTGCCATTGTCATCGTCATTGGCAACGGCAACAGCGATACCCGCAGCCACAGCCGCAGCGACACCCACAGTAATCAGACCAGTGGTGCCCGCAGCAGAGCTTGAGCCAGCGGCGCCGGCAGCGCCAGCGGTGGTGGTAACTGTCGTGGCGGAACCAGCAGCGGTTTCACTGGAAACACCATCAACAGCAAACGCATTTGACGACATGGCTAATACCGCAGCCAGTGTAATTAACGTTTTCTTCATAAGATTTCCTTTTTTGAACATGAAGTACTTCAGCAGGGTGGAGTATCGCCGATTCGACCATACCCCGTCCTTCATTTCGGTCAGACCAGGAACAGGAAAGCCTCTTTTCTACCCTTAGCCGGACCGAGACTGGGGTCCACCCAGTCGTGCATGGCAGTAAAAACCACCTCAAACCAAGAACTGAGACATATGCCCCAGAACAATTTGCGCAACACAGTTAAAAATAGCAAGATTCTGACACAATAGACAATGAAGATATCAGTACAAAAAGAAGCTTACTTAATTAGATTTACGAAAAGGAAAGAAAAAAAACGATAAAAATCCGAGCGATAACAACATAAAGCGCATACTCGGAACAATACCAGATATTTCCTAATCTGCTGTTTCAGGCTATTAATAAATTTGTTATTTATTTCATACGGGCCAGATTAGCTATTCCTGTCGTCATTTCCCGTCATTTTTCGCCCCTTCCGCCCTTTTCGTACCTGCACGGGAACGAATGAGGTGGAAGGAGAGCGGGCTAGATTATTCCAACCACTCGGAGTGGAATACGCCTTCTTTATCAGTGCGTTTGTAAGTGTGCGCACCGAAGTAGTCACGCTGGGCCTGAATCAGGTTAGCGGGCAATACCGCGGAGCGGTAGCTATCGTAATACGCAATGGCCGCGGAGAATGTCGGCGTCGGAATGCCTTGCTGAACCGCATAAGACACCACATCGCGCAATGCCTGCTGATAGTCATCAGCCACCTGCTTGAAGTAAGGCGCCAACAGCAAATTGGCGATATCGGCCTTCTGCTCATAGGCATCGGTAATTTTTTGCAGGAATTGCGCGCGAATGATGCAGCCGGCACGGAAAATCCTGGCAATCTCACCGTAGTTGAGGCCCCAGCCGTTCTCTTCAGATGCCGCTTTCAACTGCGAGAATCCCTGCGCATAAGAGACAATCTTGCCCAGATACAACGCGCGACGCACTTTCTCAATGAACTCAGATTTATCGCCGCTGAACGACTGCGCGGTTGGGCCGGTCAGCACGTTCGACGCCGCGACACGTTGATCTTTCAGAGAAGACAGATAGCGGGCAAAAACAGATTCGGTGATCAATGACAGCGGTTCGCCCAGATCCAGTGAACTTTGGCTGGTCCACTTGCCCGTACCTTTATTGGCCGCTTCATCCAGGATCACGTCAACCAGATATTTTCCTTCTTCGTCTTTTTTGGTGAAGATATCCGCGGTGATTTCGATCAAATAGCTGCTCAGTTCACCTTTATTCCATTCGGAGAAGGTTGCGGCCAGTTCGTCATTCCCCAGATTCAGCGCTTGCTTCAACAACGCATAAGCTTCGGCAATCAGCTGCATATCGCCGTATTCAATGCCGTTATGCACCATTTTCACATAGTGACCGGCGCCATCCGCGCCAATGTAAGCGACACAGGCTTCGCCCTCGGCGCGGGCAGCGATTTTTTCCAGGATCGGCGCAACCAGTTCATAAGCTTCTTTCTGACCGCCTGGCATGATGGAAGGCCCCTTCAGCGCGCCCTCCTCACCGCCGGAAACGCCCGTACCGATAAAGTTAAAGCCTTCGGCAGACAATTCACGGTTACGACGAATGGTATCTTTATAGAAGGTGTTGCCGCCATCGATAAGAATATCGCCCTTATCCAGATACGGTTTCAGGGATTCAATGGTTTTATCGGTCGCTGCTCCGGCTTTAACCATCAACAGAATGCGGCGCGGTTTTTCCAGGGATTCAACGAACTCTTCAACCGTGTAACACGGCACCAGTTTTTTGCCTGGATTTTCTGCAATCACTTCGTCAGTTTTATCTGAAGAGCGGTTAAAAATGGAAACGGTATAGCCACGGCTTTCGATGTTCAACGCCAGATTGCGCCCCATCACCGCCATACCCACAACGCCAATTTGCTGTTTGGACATTAAAGCAACTCCAGTCTGAAGGATAACCTGCCCGTGGCCGTTGCAAACCCAAGTAAGTTGCAAACCCGCAGGCAATTAAAAACAGGCCCACATGGTAACTCAGCTTACGGCAGGTGAATAGTGCCTCACAAGGCTACGTTATGCCTGCTCAGGCATAACGTAGATAATTACTCATCAACCCTGCTTTTTCAGCAGCGCCTTAATGCTTTCCCTGAAGTCCGCCCCCAACTCAGGATTACGCAATCCATAAGAAACGAACGCCTGCGCATAACCCAACTTGCGGCCACAGTTAAAGTTTTTACCCGCCATTTGCACGGCATCAACCCGCTGAGTTGAAATCAAATCAGCAATGGCATCAGTAAGCTGGATTCGTCCCCAGGCGCCGGGCACCGCTTTAGCCAGCAGCGGCCAGGCATCCGCCGTCAACACATAGCGGCCAACCGCGGAAAGATCCGAGCCGGTGGCCGAAGGCGCTTCAGGTTTTTCAATCATCGAGGTAATCGCAGACGCATCCCCTGCTTTGGTCAACTTGTCCGCGGTTTCAATCACCGAATATTCCGGCAACACTTCATAGGGTCGGTGCTTAACCAGAACCTGACTGCGCCCGGTTTCCTCAAAACGGGAAATCAGCAACGCCAGATTCTCTTTCGACTGATCGGCAGTGTATTCATCCAACACCACATCAGGCAGCACCACAACGAACGGCGAATCGCCGATAATGGGTCTGGCGCAGGACACCGCATGCCCTAATCCCAGCGTTTCTCCCTGACGGACATTCATGATAGTCACGCCTTTCGGACAGATGGATTGCACCTCGGCCAGCAACTGACGCTTGGCGCGCTCTTCCAACAGAGATTCAAGTTCAAACGAGGTGTCAAAATGGTTTTCGATAGCATTTTTGGACGCATGCGTCACCAGCACAATCTCGGTAATACCGGCGTTAACGCACTCGTTGACGATTTTTTCAATCACCGGGCGATCGACTATTGGCAACATCTCTTTAGGAATCGCTTTGGTCACCGGTAACAAATTCATCCCCAAACCCGCGACAGGGATAACTGCTTTCAATGCTGTCATGAATTGACTCTCTTTAATCTGATTGTTTCACCTGGCAGCGTAATCCCTCTACGCCACGCATGACTTTAAGATTACACCTAATCTGAACCAAAGAGATCTCGCGTATAGACTTTTTCTGAGACGTCGGAGAGTTCTGGTGCAGTTCGGTTGGAGATAATCACATCGGAGAGTTGCTTGAACTCAGCCAGGTCACGAATCACTCGCGAACGAAAAAAAGAATCCTCTTTAAGTTCAGGTTCGTAAACCACAACCTCAATACCTTTTGCCTTGATCCGTTTCATCACGCCCTGAATTGCAGAGGCACGAAAATTATCTGAACCTGATTTCATAACCAAACGATACACACCAACAATCTTAGGATTCTGACTAATAACGGAGTCAGCAATAAAATCTTTCCGAGTTCGATTCGCCTCAACAATAGCATTAATTAAATTGTTGGGGACACGCTCGTAATTAGCCAGTAACTGCTTGGTATCTTTGGGTAAACAGTAACCACCATAACCGAATGACGGATTATTATAATGATTGCCGATACGCGGATCTAAACCCACGCCTTCAATAATTTGTTTACTATCCAGACCATTAGTTTGCGCGTAGGTATCGAGTTCATTGAAATAGGCAACCCGCATTGCCAAATAGGTGTTGGTAAAAAGTTTAATTGCTTCGGCTTCTGTAGAGTCGGTATAAAGTACGGGTACATCTTTTTTTACAGCACCTTGCAGCAATAAGCCCGCAAACACTTCAGCACGTTTGGATCGCTCGCCGATGACAATACGAGAAGGATATAAATTGTCATACAGCGCTTTGCCTTCTCGCAGAAATTCAGGAGAAAAAATAATATTTTCTGAATTGAATTTCTGACGAAGCTGGTTGGTATATCCCACAGGAATGGTTGACTTAATGACAATAACAGCCTGAGAATTTATCGACAAAACATCCCGAATCACAGACACAACAGATTTCGTGTTAAAGTAATTTGTTTTTGGATCAAAATCTGTAGGGGTGGCGACGATGACGAATTCGGCATCTTGATAAGCTAAATATTTATCTGTGGTGGCCTGGAAAGTAAGATTTTTTGTTATTAAAAATTCATCGACTTCTTTATCAATGATAGGCGATTTTTTATGGTTTAATAAATTTACTTTATATTCAAGGATATCTAACGCAATAACTGAATTATGCTGGGCTAACAACATTGCATTAGACAAACCGACATAACCCGTACCAGCTATCGCTATTTTCATTATGACTTTTCCATTTTAAAGAAAGATTGACTCAGTTTGCTAGTTAGTTGATGGCGATACCAAAATTTGGTACTAAAGAAAGGAGGATAGATCGTTCTGACTAAAGACTTACAGAAAAAAATTTTATCTCAGTCCATACAATGCATCAGTTGCATAAAATCATTTACTGATGCATTCATACGGATTAATTATCTGTTATTTAATAATATTAGCCTGTATTTTTTCACTAATATGTGAATATCGCGCACAAAAAAATAAAATAATACCGCCAGATGCGCCAAATAAAAATGGATTAAACGAACCACCCGCCATCCATAACGCAAACATGATAAGCCCAATAATTAAATTACTAACATTTAATCGACCGGACAGCAATTCTGGAGTCAGAAAACTTCCAAGCAACATTCCGCAAAGGATCAGGAAACCAATTGCACCGAGCGACATAATCATAGATAAAGATTGGTTTTCATAAAGATACTTGACATCATAAGATCTAATCATGTTTGGAAGGTAATAACCAATCCCGTAGCCAAAAAAAGGTTTATTTTCAATAGCTGTGAAAATTGCATTAATCTGTAAAGTTCTACTCATATCAGAGGCACTATTGAGCATCGAATCCATACGAGCGTTCAAAATAGAATTTATCACCTCTCCAAGAGGTGTCATAAAATAAATAAAAAATGAAATAACTAAGACTACAACAGACGAATACAACCAAGATTTAAATCGACCATTAAGTAAAAAACTAAGGAGAACCAGGAAGACAGCCTCAGCCCAAAAATATCTAGACATCGTTAACAACACTGAAGATAATAATAGAGCCAATGTCAAGATATTTGAAATTTTCACTTTTGTATTTAACATTTCATGAACACAAAAATAAATAATAAATGGTGTTATAGCATCCATAGGGATCTGAATTCTGACAACATTGCTATCTTCCACGCCTAACGTCATCATATCTACTCCCCAAACTTCAGAGATGCTGCGTATGATATCCATTGGATTTGTACCCGTAGCGATAGCAAAAACTAGTATCAGAATTTTAATAACAGCTATAAATATAAAACCAAACCGTAGTGATTTATAAACAGTATAGTCACCATTCTTATTGACAATACAAAATGAAACGAGAAAAAAAAGAACAATTAAAGATAAAAGAATATCCTTAGCTTGTCCTAAAACCAACCCCGTACTATTCCCCTGAACTAAAGAGTATAAACAAGCAAGTAAAATAAAAAAAATAAACAAATAAATCTTTTTTATGAAAAAATAAAAACCAGACTTATTAAAAAAATAATATAAAGCGACAAAAAACACAAAAAAAGGGCTTCTTGCTAAAATCAGATAAATTGCAAATTTTGGAATAGCTAGCCCATTTCTGCTAATTATTCTCATAAATACCTCAGCCTAAATCATCAAGAACAATCATAATGATAAATTATAGTGCTACATAAACACGTATAGGCCTACCGTGCGTATAAGACCAGCACTTTTTACCCCATGTTTTAACGCGCTGTATCTGCGTTTTAATGGATTCATCTTATGTAACCCAGAGTATACTTGCAAAAAATTTTTTTCTTTTGGCGACAGTTCACCATTAAATCGATTTAGAAACGCCTCAGCCTGTTTTTGCGTGCTAATAATATTTTTATGAAGATTAGATTTTAATACTTTTTTAAAAATAAACAAGAGATCAAAATTGAGTGCCCCAACCTCATTCGATGAATGCTGTCGATATATCATCGCCGGCTTATCGATATAATAAATCTTGCCAAAACATGCGGCAACCAGCATAATCCACCAGTCATGCATTATAATTTCTTGGGGCGTATTTCTAAGCAAGCGAAGCAAGGAGACGTTAAATAAAAATGTACAACCTTGTCCAGAATTTTTTACCACCAACCGTTCAAAGCATAGACCGGCATCCACATCTAATGCCGATGAATGAACAAAAGAATTATTTTTCACGTTTAAATTTTCATCAGAAATGATAGAGTCAGTGAAAACCAGACAGGGTGTATCTATCCCAAACTCACTTTCCATCTCTTTTATTTTTAAAATTGAATCGTGAATTTTATCGTCAAACCAAAAATCATCCTGATCTGCTAACATAAAATATTCAGCATCTTCCTCTACATGATTCAGTAACCAGGAAAAATTATTCTTGGCACTTCCTAAACGATCTTTGTGAACAATCAACTCTATATCAGGAGAGTGCAAGTTTCTGACAATGTGCTCTGTTTTATCGGAGGACTGATCAAGACTGATCACCACCTTAAGATCATCTATATGGTTCGCAGATAGAATACTTTTTAATTGCTGCTCGATGTACTTCTCACCATTGTATGCTGCCAAAAGGACTTTTATCATAATTAATCTCTATATTACATGGTCAATAAATGCGTTCAACAATTAGCCATAGATATTATTTCCTTTTCCAAAATCCTTTATGCATACTCATTTTAACCACAAGACTTTCAGGAATTTTCGTATACTGTTGACCTAATTTATAACCCAATATCTTCAGAAAATTATGAATTAATGCTCGCGGGATCCATAATAGATTGCCATTTGATAGATACTTTATCTCAGAAAAGATAAATTTCATTCCTTCACCACCGACACCGCCGAACTGATCTCCAATCCATGAATGATCATGATGAAAAACACCGATATCAAAATAGCGTTTGAACTCCTCAACAGGAGTATAGTTATGAGAATGACGCACCTCAGAATCAGCCACATAAGCTATTTTATAGCCAGCCGAAACCGCCTTCGCTGCTAAATACATATCCTCGCTAAGGATGGTATTAGTCGGAAATCCACCTAACGCTTTTAAAATAGATAAACGGTAAGCAGCAAAAGAGTTAGAAGTAAAAACCGTCTTGATACCTAAAATTTTTTTTGAAGATAGATCACTGGTATAGCTTTCTTTTTTATAATTAAAATATCTTGCATGCGCAGCTAATGGATTCGCATCAAGGTGAGGCAACTGACGACCATAAGCGATTGCGATTTGAGGATCGAAAAACACCCCCACAATCTTTTCAAGTGCGTCAGTTCTATTTAAAATAGCATCTTGTGTCAAGAAAATAACAATGGCATCATTTTCCTCCGACAGATCAAGAACCATGTTTCTTGTACCACCGTGATTAAAATCTTTCTTATGTATCTTAATCACGTTAAAGTCATTTTGCTCTGCATCTTCCCTGGTAGAATCAGACGACTCAGAATCTACAATCTGTAATAATGCTGGCTTAATACTTTGTACTTTTAATGAACGTAACAGTTCGTGCCATAACGCCGTTGAAGAAGCATTATAAGTAGGAATAAATACTAAAGTATCCAAGTTATCACCATACAAAGTAATCGTTATTAATTAGCATTAAAAAAAACGTCGTCTAACCATTTATCCATAGAATAAATTTCTTTTACATTTTTAGAATAAGCTTTGATATCTCCCACCAAAAATTTAAAATCAATAACAGGATTATCCATCTCTATGACATTGATCATTTCAGGATCAAAAAAATCATAATTAGTAATATCTTTTCCCGTGGTAATTATCTTCTTCTGAAACCCGATAGATTCTATAGCACGCATCGTCAAACCAGTTTGATCCGGATGCGGCAAATCCAAAATACATTTAGATTGATTATTTAACAGAATAACTTCCTTATATGAAAGCTGTCTTAAATGCACGCCTTGAGATTGGCCTTTAAACCATAACTTTACCCAGGTGGGTATATTGGTGATTAAGAATACATGCATCCTCAAACCATGTTCTTTAGCTTGTTTTTGCAAAAGACGAACCTGAGCCAGACGTGATGAATGCATTAACCCCACAAACAGCAAGTCATATTTATAAGGATCATCGCTATCTCTACGAGTGGCTAAATTCTCTCCGCTTACTGCACGATAAAATAATGGCCTGAATTTTATCATTGGATATATTTCTACATCTTTTCTATCGAAAGATAATATCCTGTCAAAGAACTTAAATTTATCGATAACACCTGGAAAACGCTTTAGAGAATCCCATTGATACATGATAAACTCACTATCTGGCAAATAATCCCTTAGATTCTTTATAAACGAATAACTACAATCATTTGCTTTGATAATAAGAACTTTATCATATTTCTTATTTTTTACTTTCTTTAAAATTTTCTTTTCATGGAGCGATTGTAAAAAATTGACAACAGGAGAAAATTTAGCCAATAAACCGCCCCACGGACGGGTAAATAAAGGAAGAGGGCGCTCCGTTAACGCCGTGACCTGCCCTCCTTGCTCTTTAATGCGGTTAACGATCTCTTTTTCATAATCGTAGAAACCAATACCTATGAATAACACACTGAGACCGGAAAAACTCATTTATATAGTCCTTTTTCCTTCATTTCCCTAATGCTTGTTTCATAGCTATCAACTTGTGTTTCCTGGGTTAAAACCCAATCAACAAATTTTTGAATTCCTTGTTCAAAGTTTACAGAAGGCGTAAAATCAAGAACTTTTTTTATGATAGTCAAATCAGCAATATTATGTCTGATATCACCAACTCTGAAATTACCCGTTGTTTTAACCGTTACATCAGAACCATAAGCTTTAACCAGGGTGTTTGCCACCGTGGTAACATCTGTTGACACACCAGCACCAACATTAAACACATGACCTGCTGCCGCAGGATTTTCGATGCCAGCAATCGTCGCTTTGACTACATCATCAATGTAAACAAAATCCCGACTTTCAAGACCATCTTCAAAAATAAAAATATCGTTATTATTTCGAATTCGCGTTGAGAATATAGACAGAATTCCGGTATAAGGGTTAGAAAGGGACTGGCCTGGTCCATATACATTTTGATAGCGGAAAGCCACGGCAGGAACATTCAACGCCTTACCTGCGGCCAAAACAAGCTGCTCTTGAGTTTGCTTTGTAATACCATAAATAGAGGATGGATGAAGCTTGCTACTTTCATTTGTAGGAAGCATTTCAACGTTCTTAGCGCATATTGGACATTTAACCTCGAAATCCCCCTTCTCCATGTGTTCCGCACTACGAGATTCAGGATAGACTTCACCGCACGAATGACAGTGATAGCGACCTTCGCCATAAATCGCCCTTGATGACGCCACGACAATACGCGAAACATCATGAGGCTCATTTGCCAACAGATCTAAAAGAATACCGGTTCCACCCACGTTGACATCGGTATATTGCTGGATTTGGTACATCGACTGACCCGTTCCGGTTTCCGCCGCTAAATGGACAACACAATCCTGCCCCTTAAGCGCGGTACGCCAATCATCTTTGGAACGTACATCACCACGAATAAACGTTACCTTATCTGCGATACTTTTATAAAGAGGCGAATCATCACTATGAATTTGAGGTGATAAATTATCCAGAACAGTAACACTCCATCCCTTCTTAATCAATGCAAGCGCTAAATTGGAACCGATGAACCCCGCCCCTCCGGAAATAAGTACATTACGATTTGACATAGATAATTTACTCCTTATTTTTTTCAACAGTAAGCCAAGTCTGCGTTACTGGATCGTACTTTTTAATAATTCTTGCTGGTATGCCGGCAATGACACAACCAGAGGGAAAATGTCCTTTGACAACGGCGTTAGCACCGACAATACAATGGTCTCCGAGTATTGTTCCCGATAGAATGCGGGCTCCTGCGCCAATGAAGCAAGAAGAACCTATCGTTATTGGGCTATAATTCAGTTGTTGCTCAAGAACATTTGTATCAAAAATTTTATAACCATGATCCGTGTCATTGATCATCACATTCAATGAGATCGTAACATCATGTCCAATTTTCAAATCACCTGCGGAAATAATATGGCAATTTTGTTGAAGGCTTACATTATTACCTAAACTGATCAATGGTAAAAACGATGTATTACCATATTGATTAATACCTTCAATTCTTGAACCATGCCATATCAGCACATTATGACCAACTGAAAGATATTCAGGCGTCCAAAATAATGGTTTAAATATAGTAACCTTACTACCACAAGACTTTAAACGAAAACGATAAAACAAGTTAGTATAAAGTCCATTAAATAAAAAACTGAGTGACTGAAGTTTTCTTGAAAGTGGCATATCACAAAATGATTTTATTTTTTTTCGTACCCTCACCATGTAGTCACCTCAATAGTATATTCAAGAAATGATAGAACTTTGTATTGCATCACGATAATTATTTATCTTATAACCAGAGATATACTTAAGGCGATTCTCTACTCTTTCCCAAAATTCTTGTGTACACATAGCTTCGCTAAACTTAATTATTGTTTCAGATAAGCTATTCTCATCATAGAACTCGTCATCAAGAACATTAATGCTTCCATCAGCGTCCTCATCTATAAAGCGCAAGCTTACACAGTTATTCATATAGCTATCATAATATGCAGTACTATTATAAGATATGGTCATATCATAATCCCTATGCTCAAGAAGGGATTTAATTGTCCCACTTTTACATAATGAAAATCCATGATCCCCCAAAAAACACTCATAGTCAGTTATCTGTAATGAAGGATGCATTTTGATTTCAGCATGTATATTAGGATTTTTTTTTCTTACAGAAGAAATTATATCGAGAATACGTATATTATTTTTATGAAACATATACCTGGATAATAAGACCAGAATTCTTAACTCATCCGAAGGTTTACGCTTTTCTAAAACTTTTGGTTGACTAGGGTAGCCAGCAACGATAATTTTTTCGACAGGAATCCCATAATCTATAAATTCATTTTTCGTATACTCTCCCCAGCAAAGAAGCTTATCAGAAATAATATTTTCATAACAAATAGCATCAATTGTTTTATTTTTGAAGAAAAAATAGAGTCCATGCTGAAGAGTAAATGTAGGGATATTATTGCCTTGAAAGTAAAGATCCATTACCGCTTCATTAACATGTGAACTACAAAATGACACATATGCACCCAATACAGGTTTTTTATTTTTCTCTAACTCATCAATATAGTTCATTAAATAAGTAAAAGAAGCCGAAAACATAATTTTTTCTTTAAAAGTAAGTCCCTTACCCTTACGAAAAATATGCTTTAAAGAATTAATTATATTAGAAAAGTTTATTTTTAAAACTCTCCGATTCTCATTCAGATCAATGATTTCACCCGGAGCTTGCAATTGAACATAATGTAACAAATCATAATAATCCTTACGATGATAGCTACCCATAGAATAGAGAATATCATTCTTACTTAAATGTGGAATACTGATTTTTCTAGAGGCAAAAAAGTTAAAAAAACTTTTCAAGTTTAACTTTTTTAAGTTATAAGAAGCAGAAGCAATTTCTACAGATAAAATATTATGTAGAGGATACCCTCTATAAAATAGAGATATATTTTTTTTGTATTCCTTATATTTTTCAAATTTATCTTGCACCACTTCCCCTCCATCTGCTTATCTCTGATTACAATCTTTTTTCAAGATCACAAAGGATTTATATGCGCGTAAAATAAAAACCGCCAACTCAGAAGAAAATGTCAATAATGCAATATATAAGGCTGCAACATGTCCAGTAGTATACAGTAGCGCTAATCCTATAGAATATAAAGAAGCACCAAACATAAGCGTCTGATTGGCTACTTTATGAAATCCCACGCTACCTAATAATGGGAAGCCGAGAAATGATGATGGAACAACAAAAAGACAAGTTATCATAAATATTTTAACCAAAATTACAGCCGAACCAAACCCATCCCCTACATACCAGTATATAACCTGATCAACCCATCCCCATAATAGGGCACATGCTATAATTGCAACGCTTAAAACTGCACTGCAAGTTATAAGTAAAAAACGAACTTCTTTTCTAAAAACCATAAAAGGATAAAATGCCTGGGTCACAGCAGCAATTGCCATTTGTCCTAATTTATAAAATTGATCGGCAACTGCATATACAGCAGCTTCGCTGGTTCCAGCCACACGAGAGACAATAAATACTGAGGCTTGCGTATACATTGCAACCATAACCCTGGGAGCATAGAACCCCATAGCATTCCGCAACAAATCCTTAATATCTTCATAATTAAAGGAGGAGAATGTATATCCACGCGCTTTTCCATAGAAGATAGAAAAAAGCATACAAATTACGGCGGATAGGCCAAATGAATAAGTCACAATATAAAAATCTTCGGACGAATGAACGTAAAAATATACAATTGCCAACATGACTAACTTACTCAAGACGGTGGCTATCGTGATTACCTTTAATGCCTCCATTCCCTGAAATAACCAGTTAGGCTGTAAAGATGTGGCGACAAGGAATAACCAGAATGGAATAGTATAACTTATAAAATGATTGTGAGGTGTTAACAAAAAGAATACAAAAAAACTTAATATTAAAATCGGTGCTTTAATTATATATGAAACAGATAATAATTTTCCTACGTAAGAGCGATTATCCCTATTTTCAGAAACCTCTTTTATTAAATAAAAAGCCATTCCCAAGTCAACTACAACAAAAGCAAAGCTTGAAAGTGATACGCCAGAGACATAAAGCCCATACTCATCCTTAGTCAACCTGTTAATTAACAGAGGAGTCAATATTACACCAACAACTATAGAACTGGCTTGAGTTATAATTGTTGCTATTATATTAAAAAAAAGATTAAGCTTTGGATGAATATTACTCATGAGTTAATATTATCTTTATCGTGGTTATTGATTGAATAGAATACTTATGGATGGTTTATTGCAAAATAACCATCCATAAAAGGCATCAATATTTTAGTGAGAGTTCTCACTTATTATTTTCAATACTTTCTCTACATCTTCAGGTGTATCTATCGCAAGACTGTTTCCATTAACACTTACCATATTTACATCATATCCCAATTCAAGGAAACGCAATATTTCTATATCTTCTTCGTTTTCAAACAATGTTTTATCAGGGCAGTATGAAAAATCCTTAAGGGCTTTAATAGGGAATCCATAAATACAAATCTGCTTCCAGGATTTATTAAACGCCCCTGTCTTATTTGATGGAATAGCCGCACGACTCATATACATCAATCGGCCATCCGGTCGGAAAGCGACTTTAGGGATTGTTTTACTCTCGTATTCTAATGGATCTTTTATTGGTGCCATACCATTTACAATTACATTTGGATTACGAAGGCACTCATCAATAATAGCTTTAATATCTGCAGGGTTGATAATAGGCTCATCGCCCTGGACATTTATGACAAAATCGAGATCACCTATTTTTTCAGATGCTTCATAAACGCGATCAGTGCCAGTTTTACACTCACCACTTGTCATTATTACATTATCAGTAAACGTCAAACAGAAATCAAAAATCCTTTTATCATCAGTTGCAATATATATCTTTTCCCCAGCAACGGCTTCACAACAACGAAGCCAGACACGCTTAATCATTGGAACACCATGCAAAGCGATGAGGGGCTTTCCTGGCAAACGAGTCGATTTATATCTGGCGGGAATTACCACTGCATAGTTCATATTTCACCTAACTTACTATTAAATGAGAGAAATTTCCTATTTCATTTCCTTTAAAAAACTCGGATTGTCTAACTAAATCGGGAGCCGTAGACAAATCAGATAGGAAAATAAAGTCTATATTATTTTTTTCGGCGGCAATAAGGTCACCAAGCGCATCACCTAACATGACTCCATTACTGTATCCCCGCTCAAGTATTTTTCTAACGTTATTTACTTTAGACTCTGGTGAACCGAAAATATCAGAAAAATGAACATCCAGTCCTCTTTCAGCAAAGACTTGTTTTAATTCATTCTCATCTGACCCACTGGCGACATATTTATCTACTTTAACGCTAGATATAAAATCAATAAAACCAGCATTCACTTTAGCTTTTTTGTAGAGACTAAGACAAAAATCGGCATACTTTAAAATGATATTATCATATTGCTGTTGATAGCGGTCAGTTCTACAGCAGATAATGTTTTTAAGAAAATGCTCAACATGATGATAGCGTGAGCGTCCAAAATTTTTAGAAAAGTAATCAATGCAAACTACGACGTCTTGCACTGGGTATTCGCCCAATGCTTTTTCCATCGCATCCAACTTCAGTTGATTAGAATCTAAGATTACACCATCACAATCAAAGATATATACATCATAATCAAATGAGAGGGGCATAAACTGAACCTTCCTTGATTGGATAAGAAGTCGGTGTTAGAGAAATAATTTCTTTTTTATGCATGTATTCATTGATCTTGATGATGAGATCAACCATTTCCTGCTGACGCGAATCCCCTTTTTCGAACCCATCAAAACCGACCAGTTTTATTGAAGACGATTGACCAATAATTGCAGCTGAAATCGCATATCCAACTGTTAATTCTGATGGAATGGTACATTGAGTTTCTGCTACCTGATACACATCTTTGTTAATTTTCAATCCATAATCAAATATTTCGGTTTTAGGACTAAGATAAGAAAGTTCATCTTTATTGAAGCGATGTTTAGGCAGGATTAGCGGTTTAGTCAAACTACTATATTTACTTTTATCAGCAAGAAATTTTGTATTATGAGAAATTATATAGTAGTCAACATACTCGGCTGGAATATTTTTATTAACATTGATGGATAGGACAATAGGTTTATGTTCTGAAATATAGTCAATAATACCGTTTTTATATTTTAGAACGCTATCGCCACTACCGATAATTAATATTTCCCGATTAGTGAATCGGCCAACCAGTTCACTGCTGCCACCCTCTTCATCGTCATTTTGATCATTTAGCTTCAAAGCCTGTTCCAGAACTTTTCCATTGTAAGAAGAGGCCTGAGCTCTGCTTAAATAAGCTATTGCGCCGACAATTTCATCTGGTCCATACCGCTCATTTGAAAGCAAATTCTGGACATAGGTAGGATGGACATTATTCTGTGCACCGATAAAGTACAAGAAATTGCTACCCCAGCCAGATTCTTTCTGCATTTTATCAAAATGCCTGACAACCAAATCATAAATCGGCGTAGCCAGGTAAGGGGCATCTGTTTTACTTAGAACAGCAAGTAAATTTTCCGTTTGCGCATTTCCCGCGCCTCTTCCCATACCCGTCACCGTCACGTCCAGCCAAATGACGCCTGAATCACGAGCAGCAAGCGTATTATCGAGCGCTTTGGCCATATTATTATGGGTATGAATGCCTAATTCACCTTCCCAGTGCATTCTTAACGCTTTAATAATACGTCTAACCTCTGTTGTATCCATATTGCCCAAAGAGTCGGCAAAGTATAGTACGTCCAGGCAATTCCAACTAACGGCCAGACTCGCTTTATCCGCTATCAGATCGTCAGGTTTTCCACCTGATTGCATCAAGTTAAATCCAACAATATAACCTTTGTTTTTTAGTGACTTGATGATTGCTTCACAATGCTCAACTTCATGGAAATGAGCGGCGACGCGTACCAGACTGAGTTTACTTTTAGATGCATCGACAAAAAGTTTATCAATTGCTTCTTCTACCGGCATATTAGCGGAAAGCACGGTTTTGGCATCAATCATTACGCCATAAGCCGGTCCTTCAGGTAACGTCAGTCGATTGACCAGGCTTTCTGTCGTATAGGCAAACGGCCCTAAAAAACCTTCTTGTGGAAAGTTTCTCAGACCAAGCTCTACATAATCTATTTTCGCCGCTGCCACAGCCGTCAGGTACGCATTAACGACTTCAAAATCAAAATCCCAGTTATTATAATAACCGCCATCACGTAACGTACAGTCAAGAATCTTCATTCCTATTACCTCTTTGAGATGAATTTATATCTGATGATGTTTAATACGTCTTAGAAAACATCCGCCTCTAGGAGTTTTTTCGCATTTTTATCTTTGTCTGACAGTATAGGCTCTATGCTGATTGGCCATTCAATACCAATGCTTTCATCATTCCACAATATCCCGCGATCGCTTGCAGGCGCATAATAATTAGTCGTTTTATATAAAAACTCGGCGGTTTCACTCAATGTGATAAATCCATGAGCGAATCCTGCCGGGATCCAGAATTGACGTTTATTCTCTGCCGAAAGGTGAACGCCAACCCACTGCCCGAATGTTGGCGATGACTTACGTATATCGACAGCAACGTCAAATACCTCTCCGGTAACACACCTTACCAGTTTGTCCTGAGCATGCGGCGCCAATTGATAATGCAATCCTCTGAGGACCCCTTTAGAGGATTTTGAATGATTATCCTGTACGAAATTTACAGAATATCCGATCGCTTCTTCGAATTTATTTTGGTTAAAGCTTTCAAAAAAAAAGCCTCGTTCATCACCAAAAACGGCAGGTTCTATAATTTTCACATCTGGAATTTTCGTGTCGATTACTTTCATCATTAGTCACTTATCTGTAGAGAGTGATATCTTCTAGTGCCTTTATCCAATCACTAGGTTTGATGTCAAAATATTGATTAATTTTTTCACAGTTGAGTTTTGAGAAACTCGGACGGGCTGCAGGTGTAGGATAGTCTTCTGTATTAAGCCGCGATAAATTCGGTTTGTTATCCAGTACTCTTTTATCAACGGCAGCATCGAAAATTTTATCAGCAAACTCAAACCAGCTTACATAAGGCATTCCGCTAAAGTGGAAAATGCCCCAATCGGAGAATTCTTTTGAATGAACTTTTTCGGCAATTCGAATTAATGCGTCAGCAATATCCCCCGCATAGGTCGGTCCACCAAATTGATCGGCAACAATACCTAACGAATCCCGCTCCCTGCCAAGTCTCAGCATTGTTTTGACAAAATTATTGCCATCCTCGCCAAACACCCAGGCCGTTCTCAGAATGATATGACGAGCACAGGCACCAGCAACAGCACGTTCACCTTCTTGTTTACTCTTCCCATAAACACTTTGCGGATCAACCGTATCCGATTCGATATAAGGAACGTCACTTTTACCGTTAAACACATAGTCAGTAGAAATATGTAATATCGCCGCCCCAGCACTCTGTGCGGCTTCTGCCAGAAAAAGAGGGCCATCACAGTTAATTTTATATGATTGTGCGATCTCTTGTTCAGCCTTATCAACCGCCGTATGCGCAGCGGCATTGATAATAATATCAGGATGAAATTTATTTACCGTTTGAATTACAGCATCCCGATTAGTGATATCCAAAACATCACGGTCAACTGCCAGTATTTCCGCTTTTCCATTTAAACGCTCAACCAGACGAGTTCCCACCTGTCCATGCGCGCCTGTAATTAATACTTTCATTTTCATTCTCACGAAATAGATTTAAGCAGTGACATCAAATAACGTCCATAGTCGTTTTTCAGCATAGGCTCTGCACATTTGGCAAGTTCTTCAGCATTTAACCAACCGTTTCTCCAGGCAATCTCTTCCAGGCACGCGATTTTAAGTCCCTGAACATGTTCAATAGTCTCAACAAATGAAGATGCCTCATGCAAACTCTCGTGTGTACCTGAATCCAGCCAGGCAAATCCACGCCCCAATAATTCAACTGTAAGGCTTCCTTCATCCAAATACATTTGGTTAACAGCCGTAATTTCTAACTCACCACGAGTTGATGGTTTTACCGACTTAGCTAAATCAATGACCCGATTATCATAGAAATAAAGGCCAGTTATTGCCCAATCCGATTTCGGCTTTTGCGGTTTTTCCTCAATGGAAAGAACTTTATTATTTTTGTCGAATTCAACAACGCCAAAACGTTCAGGATCTTTCACCCGATATCCAAAAACGGTGGCGCCGGAGTCATGACCGGCAGCTTGTGCTAATGTTCGGGAAAAAGACTGGCCATAAAAAATATTATCACCGAGAACCAAACAACATTTGCTATTGCCAATAAACAATTCACCAATAATAAACGCCTGAGCTAACCCATCTGGACTCGGTTGTACCGCGTACTCAATATTAATGCCATACTTACTACCGTCACCTAATAAACGGTTGAAGGATAAACTATCCTCAGGGGTAGTGATGATCAAGACATCACGAATACCTGCGAGCATTAATGTCGATAACGGATAATAAATCATAGGTTTATCATAAACAGGCAATAACTGCTTGGACACACCCAATGTAATTGGATAAAGACGGGTGCCAGAACCTCCGGCCAGAATAATACCTTTCATTACTTATCTCCCATACCTAAGCGCTCACGGCTATAAGAACCATTCAGAACCCGGCTCCACCATGTCTTGTTATTCAAATACCATTCGACAGTCTTTCTGATACCGGACTCAAATGTTTCCTCAGGACGCCAATCAAGTTTGCGGGAAATTTTTCCGGCATCAATCGCATAACGGGCGTCATGTCCAGGTCTGTCTTTGACATAGACAATAAGATCTTTGTATTTAGCGACATTCGTTGGTTTATCAGGCGCCAAATCTTCCAGTAGCTCACAGATCTTTTCTACTACTTCTATATTGGTCTTCTCATTATGACCACCAATATTATAGGTTTCACCTACAATCCCTTCTGTCAGCACTTTGTACAGCGCTCTGGCATGATCTTCCACATAGAGCCAATCGCGAATTTGCGTCCCGTTACCATAGACAGGCAATGATTTTCCCTCAATGGCATTAAGAATAACAAGCGGAATAAGTTTTTCTGGAAAATGATAAGGCCCGTAGTTATTCGAGCAGTTCGTCACAATAGTAGGCAGTCCATAAGTTCTTAACCATGCACGAGCTAAATGATCGCTGGAGGCCTTAGAAGCGGAATAAGGACTACTAGGCGCATAAGGTGTCTCTTCAATAAAGAGATCGTCTGCTCCTTGGAGATCACCATAAACTTCATCAGTGGATATATGATGAAAACGGAATGTGCCTTTCTTTTCTGTATCCAGAGTAGACCAGTATGCCCTTGCTGCCTCAAGCAGCGTGTAGGTACCAACAACATTCGTACGAATAAACGCGGCAGGACCATCAATTGAGCGATCTACATGGCTTTCTGCCGCCAGGTGCATAATAGCATCCGGTTTGTAGGAAATAATTGCTTCATCTAAGGCCGCATGATCACAAATATCAATTGGGGCAAATGTATAACGAGAATTAGTAGACACCTCGTTAAGAGATTCGAGATTACCGGCATACGTTAGACTATCAATATTAAGCACATGATCATTTGTATTTTTTATAATGTGCCTAACGACTGCTGAACCTATAAAACCGGCTCCACCGGTGATAAGAATATTCAAAACATCTGCCTCTTTGATAAGGTTAAAAATTAATAGGCTCCGTCTCTTTTTAACACAACACTAATAGTTTTAAAAAGAATGGCGATATCATTCCATAATGACCAATTTTTTACATACCATGCATCAAAATAAACACGCGTATCATAGTCGACATCATTTCTCCCACTCACCTGCCATAGTCCCGTCATACCTGGCTTAGCCATCAGATAGTAATCAGCATCTCCCGCATATCTATCCAGTTCATCCTCAATAATAGGTCTTGGACCAACCAAACTCATTTCACCTTTAATAACATTGAAAAGCTGGGGAAGCTCATCAAGACTGGTTTTCCTGATAAATTTACCGATCTTGGTGATCCGCGGATCATCTTTTAGTTTAAAGTCCTTCTCCCATTCGGCTCTGGCATCTGGGTTCTTCTCTAATAAATCCCGCAGGACCTCCTGAGAATTAATGACCATTGAGCGGAATTTTAGACATTTAAATTTTTTACCATTTCTGCCTACTCGCTCATGTCCATAAATAGCCTTACCTCCATCTTTCGAAACCAGATAAAATAAGGAGAGCAACAATGGTGAAAGCACTGTGACAATAGTTATTGCTCCAAAAATATCGAAGGTTCGTTTTACTAGGCGAGACGTTCTTTTTGCCAGGCTATTGCTAACACGCAAGATCATCACTTCATGACTGAAAATAAAAGACATTTCCGTACCATATAAAGGAACACCACGTAATGTCGGGATAACTGATACCGAACGGCAATTATGCTTCGTAAGATTTTTTAGCCAAAAATCTCTTAGCTCGTGCTCTTCAAACTCTACGGCGACAATGAATTGAGTATCATTAGGGCAACTTTGCTGCCAAAGTTCCTCTTCTGTTTTTATAACTGGAATACCAGAAATATCGTGAACAACATCATAACCATTTGTTGAATAAAAAGCGCCAATAGCAAAACCTAAAACCTCTTCACTTTGAAGCGCCTCATAAGCATCCCTAGCGTTTTTACCTGTACCTATAATAATCGTATGTTTCTTCCAGATACCTAACTTGTCCAACATTTTCTTTATTATTACCCGCCCAACCGGGACTAAGAAAATTGCCAATATCCATGTAATAATCCAAATAAACCGAGAGAATTGCCACTTTGAAAATGCAACCAATGCCAAATCAAAAACCGCAAATATCACTAGCGTTCTGATAATTTCCTTTAATTCAAACCAAAAAGGTTTTCTGTAAGTATAGTGACGCAACCTTATCCAAAACCAACTTACACACAGGAGTGACAGCGCAATATGAGAAATAAATCTTGCTGAAATTTCAGATTCAGGAATAAAAAAATATATGTCATAATTTAATAAATTCATTATTAATAATGTGATAATCAATGCTAAATTAAAAAAAATAAAATCAGACGAAGCCAAACAAAACTTAACAATATTATTCTTCTTAGGAAAAGTAGTTGCATGCATAATATACACCCCAAATAGTTTTATATAACCCCAATATCTTTCATGCATACTAAAAAATCTCAAAACATTGTGATATTCAATTCCTAAATATCTTACTTTATTAAAAAAGCAAATATAGAATTGACACAAATAGATTAAGACTGTTAACCAAATGAATTTAGCTTATGAATAAAAACTTAAATTATTTAGTCAAAAATAATATATCCAAAATATTGTTTTATATAATTTATTCCTGATTATAGTCGCTGAGTAACTACAATATGTATATATCCTTAAAATACAGTGAAATAGACACATACTGCCAATACATTGCCGACCCACTGAATCAGTATATAAAAGTGCATCGGCATAATATCCTACGATTATTTAGATTTATAATCGTATGTATAATAGTCGTAATTGCCGTAGCCATAATAACTTGCTGCTCTTTTTACCACAGCATTCAGAATAACGCCTTTAATTTCAGCGCCATTCTGCTCGAACCGGCGAATACTAACCTCAACCTCTTTAATTGTATTGACTTCAAAACGAGCAACCAGTAATGACGTACCAGCATGACGGCTAATGATCGCAGCATCGGTCACAGCAAGAATAGGCGGAGTATCAAGCAATACCATATCATAATGCTCGGATGCCCACTCGACAAACGCCGGAAAACGTTGATGCATCAGTAGTTCTGAAGGGTTGGGAGGAATCTGACCTCTTGGTACAAAGTCCATACCTTCTACTTGCGTTTTACGTAAACATTTATCGGCAAAGCTTTGCCCGGATAAAATATCCGATAAACCATTACTCCCCGTCGTTCCCATCAATTCATGGGCATAACCCTTTCTCATATCGCAATCGACAATCAAGACTTTTTGCCCTGACTGTGCGATTACCGCGCCAAGATTGGCACTGACAAAGGTTTTACCGATAGCAGGGCTGGCTCCAGAAATCATAAGCACATTATTTTTAGCCTCCATCATCGCAAAATGAAGACTGGTCCGTAAGCTACGTATTGCTTCAATAGCCAAATCAGCTGGATTGCCAACAGCCAATAGCTCTGAAGAACGAACATTGCTTTTCTTGAGCTTGTTATTAATCAACTCACGATCTTTTTTCTGTTGCCATTCAGATAACGGTACGCTGGCATAAACGTTAACACCCAATTCTTCTAACTGCTCTGGACTTTCTATGCCTTTATGAAGCATATATCTCAAAACAACAAAGGCGGCAGAAAATACCCCACCTATCATGATCGAAAGCAGAATAATAATAATTTTCTTTGGTTTTACCGGATTAGGTTGGGTAACACTGGTATCAATTATGCGAACATTACCTACAACACTGGCTTTATTGATACTGAGTTCTTGCTGCTTGTTGAGCAACTGCATATATACTTCTTGACCGGATTCCACATCACGCGTAAGACGTAAAATCTCTTGCTGCGTTGCCGGCATCCCACTAACTCGTTTATTAAGCTTTTCTTTTTCTTGCTCTAGCGTTTTGCGCTTTTCCATCAAAGCACGGTAGGCGGGATGTTCTTTGGTGTATAGTTTGGATATTTCAGCTTCTCTGAAAGTTAATTCATTTAACTGTGATTCTATCGACACCATTGTATCCAAAACTGCCTTCGCTTCCAGAGATAAATCGACCGACTCATTTTGTTGACGATATCTGTTTAATTTATTTTCAGCCTCATTCAATTCATCACGCACACTAGGTAATTGTTCCTTTAAAAAACCCAGACTTTTACCAGCTTCTTCAGATTTTCTTTCTACATTTTGCTGTAGATAATTATAGCTAATACTGTTAAGGATTTTGGTAATTTCTTGTGTATCTTCACCTTCGAGACTTAGTTGCAATACACCAATATCCTTTCCCTTGTCCTCAACATTGAACCTTTCCAAAAGATCATTTATCACTGAAAGTTCATTTAACTTCGTCAACCGGAATACAGTACCTGCAGGTGCTTTTATTTGGCTGACAAGTAAAGAAATATCATTATGCTTTTCCAATTGACCAACTGTACCGGTAAATGTATCAATATTATCAGCTGATAATTCGTAACTGGTATCATTTAAAACTGTAAGTTCCATATCCTTGTCAAGCAATGCTTCTGGAACATCCAATCGGGAAACCGCTATTTCCCCAGGCACCATACCGACGATTCTAGCTACTCCCTTTCCAATAACTGGAAAAAATTTTTGCTCAATTGAGGTATCTAAAGATAAATCCCGGATGGTTTTACCAAGCACCATCCTTGATTTTAACAATTCTATTTCTGCCGCTGACTGAGGTTTTGCATCTGGCAACATACTCGACAAATCATTAAGCAGCTTATTACCTGAATTTTGCTCTACCTGTATGAGCGCATCAGCCTTATAGACCGGTGTAGCTAATGTGACATAAAAAATCCCAATAACAGCAAATACGGCAGTAACACCAATAATCAACCATCTATTATCCAGCAACGTTCCTAACAAACGTCCCAAATCAATCTCATCTGACGCTGCTTCAGATGCTTTCACTGAAATTTTCTCTGCCATGGGTTTCCCTGACTGGTTAACGGCTTAATGCTTGCGCCCATTTCTGGGCCGATTGCTCGAGTTGTGAGTAAACGAATTCAAACGCTTCGCGGCTTTTGCGGTAAGGATCGGCAATTTCCTGCTGATTCAACCAATGCCCGAACAGCATGGTTTTCCCACGCACTTCCGGGGCGATTTTACCCACCGCATCGATATGCCCTTTTTCCATCACTAAAATCAGATCGTACTGACGGCATAAAGAAGAGGTCAACTGCTGCGCGCTGTGTCCTTCCAGAGAAAGACCACGTTCGCCCGCCACCTCAGCAGCGGTATTATCGGCGGGTTTGCCCACCAACGCGCCCAGTCCCGCCGAAGCAATCCGTTTCGCCGGCAATACCTGCTTTAACAATCGCTCCCCGGTTGGGGAACGACAGATATTGCCCACACAAACCACTAATATTGAATCAAACATATTTATCTCTACGGCCAGTTACGAACGCGCAATGTACCTTCAGTTAACTCATTGAAACCAGAAATGGTTGGTACGAGTTGGCTGATAACACGGTTCCAACGAACGATCGGCGCAGTAGTTACATAAACAATGTCATAAGGTTGTAACTGGAACTCCGTCCCCATCACCATCGCGGTTGCATCCTGCGCATTGAGTTGATAAATGTCGGCAAGCTTAGGTCCCTGCGTTCCACGCAGCGAGCGAATAACAAAAATGCCAGTGGCATCGGAATAGGTCTGATCCATTCCTTCCGCATTGCCCAATGCTTCGGTCAGCGTCATCCCGCTGCGATCCATTTTAAGCGTGGTTTGCTTCTTCACTTCCCCCATTACGAACACTTTCAGATCGTCATTACGGGGAATATAGAGAATATCACCGGGATAAAGGAGGTGGTTTTGCGAAAGATCACCGTTCTGCATCAGCGCCTGGAGGGATAAGCGTTGCTCTTTACCGTCGTGTGTCAGCACAATATTACGCCAGTCGGCATTTTCCGTCAGACCGCCCGCTTTATTAATCGCATCCAATACGGTCAAAGGTACGTTAGTAATCGGCTGTTGACCGGAAGTGGCGACTTCCCCCGTCACATACGCTTTCTGCGACCGGAAGGCGGCGATACTGACGTCAACCTGCGGCGATTCAATGTATGTAGCCAGGCGGCCCATAATCTGATCGCGCACCTCGGTGACCGTTTTACCCGCCACTTTAACCTTACCAATATAGGGGTAGAAGATGGTCCCATCCGAGTGTACCCAGTTACCGGTATCCGCGGCGGTACGATACGTCCCTGCCGGCGTGGTCAGTTCCGGGTGATCCCATACGGTTACCATAATGACGTCACCAATACCGATACGGTATTCATAATTTTGCAACTCTTGTTCCAGCGCCGGATTGGTTTGCGCTATCAACGGCTTAGGCCGCATTTTTTCAACTAGATAAGGCGTGAGAGGATAAACATTAACCAGCTTGTCGATATTAAAATCCGCATCCTGCTGCTCGATCACTTCTTTGCCACTGGTAGAAAGGTGTGAACCGGGAATTATGGTGCAGCCGCTAAGCATAGCTGCAAACACCACCAACGGTAACAATTTTAACTTGTGCTTTATCATCCTGTGTATGCCATCGCTCTTAATTGAAAATTGCGCAAATCCCTACAAAATAGTCAATGATTATAGAGAAGAACTATTCAGATGAAGTCAAGATCTAACATATAAAACAAGGGTAATTCCCCTTCTCATGGCACTCCGCCAAGCGATGCTATTGTCTGTTTACGATGATAGGCCGCCGATACCATGCCGACATTCGAACCATCAGGGTTATCGTCCCCAGATAACCGACAAACGCCATCAAAAATACGCCTAACATAATAGACTCACTCACGCTGTTACGCTCGCAAATGATCCCTGTGGCGGCAAATAAAACCGCGATAAAAAGAATTGCAGCAAGGGTCTGACACGGTGTTAGTCCGGCACGAACCAACAGGTGGTGCAGATGCTCGCGATCGGGTTTGAATGGGTTACTCCCTCTTGAGAGACGACGTATCATTACTGCCGCCATGTCCATTAACGGGACAGCAATAATCCACAGCGCCGTAACAGGACGCATCACACTATTTTCCCCTTGCGTAGCAAGAATTAATAACCAGATCACCGAGAAACCGATCAGCGTGCTGCCCGCATCGCCCATAAAGACTTTGAATTTTTTTCCCAAAAAGACACCAGTGTTCAACAGCGTATAAGGCAACGTTGCCGCCAGCAAGCACAAACTCCAACGGGCCAGGTCACTGTTGCCGCCAAGATAGAAAACGATAACCAGTGCGCCAAGGGTTACAAAAGACAGTCCACCTAGCAGGCCATCAATGCCATCGATCATATTGAAGGCATTGATCGCGCCCCATACCGCAAACAATGTGACGATGTAGCACAAACTACCTAAAAATAGTTCGTAGCCGAAGAGTACATTTCCTAATGTGGTCAGATAAAAACCCGCATGCATCATCAATCCGGCGACAAGTGCCTGAAATCCAATGCGAGGTAAGACGGGAAGGTCAAAACGGTCATCCAATACGCCGATGATCAGTAACGTAGTGGCACAAACCATATAGAGGGAAAAACCAGGTAACCAGCCTGGCTGCAGCACATACAGTACCCACAGCGCCATGTACATGGATACGCCGCCAACCAGTGGAATATGGCCTTGATGATTTTTACGCATGTTGGGCTTATCTACCAAGCCCACTTTGACTGCCGCGGTTCTTGCCACGAATAACGCGACGAACGCGCTTAAAAATATTACCGTGGATTCCTGCATGTTTGCACCATCATCAACCGTTATGAATTGTTACATCAGGCACGCTACCGCCCTTGGCTTGTAGCTACCAATGTACTGTCAAAGTACGGAGCACCATCCTATGGTTTAGACTTTGGATCCGTAAGTTACAATTGTCTTTGTCTGATTTTTGTCGTTGTGTGACCCAATGGGCCATAGTTAATCAATTGTTGCCGGTAACCACGTTCAAACACGCTTTTGGCAAAATCGATTTTGCCCGGCGTTCATAGTATTGGCGACTTGATGAAGATCACAAGAATTAAGATGTCGGAAGGTTTTTTTTCGGAATAGGACTACGCGTATCCATAACATTGGATTCTCCAATAGGACAAAAAACCAACTTAAGGAATAAAAACAGCACATTTTATGAAAATTTAGCAAAGCCCCCCGACTTTAACCTAGTCGAGCAACGCTGATCTGGCGTGGCGAGCGGGCGCGCTATTCTATGTGCTATTCTCTTACGTTATCAAAGGCTGCGTTGGTGTCTTGCCAATATAGTAGAAAATTTTACTTATGGCCGTTTACTGATCTTTTTTAACTCCTGTTAACCAAAATCCGACACAATGCCTACCAAACACTGACAATGTAGCGCAGCCAGTTAAGTATCCTCATGTTGTTGGCCGCGACAGAATGTCCTTATAAACGCTGGTTCATGTCCGTTGTCCCTGATACGCTGGTAAGTGTTCTCGCTAAGAAAGGTGAAATAATAAGTATGGAGTGGATCGCCGATCCAACGATATGGGCAGGTCTGGCAACACTGGTTGTGCTGGAACTGGTATTAGGCATTGATAATCTGATCTTTATTGCCATCCTTGCTGAAAAACTACCGAAAGAACAACGAGATAAAGCAAGGATTGTTGGTCTGTTGCTGGCGTTAGTGATGCGCCTGCTTTTATTGTCGTCGATTTCCTGGCTTGTCTCCCTGACGACTCCCCTCTTCACATTGCTCGGACATACATTCAGCGCACGTGATGTCATCATGTTGATTGGCGGCGTATTCCTGTTATTCAAAGCAACCATGGAGCTTAACGAGCGGTTGGAAGGCAAGGATCAGGAGCAACACACGCAACGCAAGGGAGCGCGTTTCTGGCCTGTTGTTGCGCAAATCGTCGTTCTGGATGCGATTTTCTCGCTCGATTCAGTCATCACCGCCGTTGGCATGACCGACCACTTGTTAGTGATGATGTCCGCGGTGACAATCGCTATCTTCCTGATGCTGCTGGCGAGCAAACCGTTGACCCGTTTTGTCGGCGAGCATCCGACCATTGTTATCTTGTGCCTGAGTTTTCTGTTGATGATTGGTTTCAGCCTGGTCGCGGATGCGTTTGGCTACCATATCCCCAAAGGCTATCTCTACGCCGCTATTGGTTTCTCGGTGCTCATCGAGTTGTTGAATCAGGTTTCGCAATTTAACCGTCGGCGCTTTCTTTCCTCTTCCGTTCCCTTGCGCCAACGCACCGCCGAGGTCGTTCTGCGGATTTTGCGAGGAAATCATGATGAAGCAGAACTGGACAACCAAACGTCATCAATGATTGCGGATAATGCACACGCTGGTCAGGAAATTTTCAACCGACAGGAGCGCCGCATGATCGAACGCGTTCTAGGTATGGCGCAGAGAACCATCAGCAGTATTATGACGTCCCGCCATGACATTGACCCGATTGAGCTAAATACCGCTCAACAGGAATTAGCGCAGATATTAAAAACCAGCCAGCATACCCGACTGGTCATTGTCGACAGCAGCACGTCAGATGAGTTGCTGGGGATAGTCAATGTCACAGACCTGTTACAGCAGCAACTCAGTCATGAACCTTTTAATCTGCGTATTCTGCTGCGTCAGCCACTGGTTTTTCCCGAACAGCTTTCTCTGTTACTGGCTCTTGATCAATTCAGAGAGGCACAAACCCATTTTGCATTTGTCGCTGACGAGTTTGGTTCGGTTGAAGGGATTGTGACGCTAAGCGATGTGATGGAAACCATTGCCGGTAACCTGCCGCTGAAAGGTGAGGAAGTCGATGCCCGTCATGATATTCAGCAAAATGAGGATGGCAGTTGGACCGCGAACGGCTATCTACCTTTGGAAGATCTGACCATGTACGTTCCGCTCACCCTGGATGGAAAGCGAGAATATTATACGCTGGCCGGACTCTTGATGGAGCACTCTCAACGTATCCCGCAAGCGGGTGATACATTGTCTGTCGATGGTTACACCTTCACTATTTTGACGGTGGAAAGCCATCGTATCGTGAAGGTGCTAATCACAAAGGATACCGATCTGAGATATGAGATCTGATAAATATCCGTCAGCGGGAGGTAATTATGACCATCGCACAACAACTGGGACAGATTGGTTTTAAAAAAGGGATGCACAAGGAATAGAAAAAGGAATCAAAACGAGCCTGTAAATTAAATTGTGTAATTGCCTGTTTTTGATATCGTTATCCGAACAGCGGAGACAGGCAAATTATGGACGAGAAGAAACTTCAGGCACTTGCTACAGAAC
>NZ_QNRY01000028.1 GCF_003315515.1 Brenneria salicis ATCC 15712 = DSM 30166
AAAAATGTCAGACAATTTATTAAAACCGCATCACCTTTCCCAGGCAACAAACCTGGACTAACAAAAGTGGAGCGGTAATAGGCGCAGTTATTTAGCTTTCGTTCTTTATCACCGCCTTCATAATAAGCTCTTACTGTTGTACCACGGCTATTAATAGTGCCAAAATAGAAACCTTCTCTGATTTCATCCCGTTCTGTTTCTTCCAGTAAATCATTGATTATTATGCTGTGCCATGGTGAATTATTTGTAATTTTTGAGCGGGATAGCCATTCGCCGATTATATAATCGGTAGTATTGCTTCTGTCATTTTCTGTCGCCAGTTTCCTGACTTCCTTAATCCAGTTATTAAATATGACTTCATCAATATTATTATCTGGTTTCAGACCGGGGATCCCTTTTCCTTGATTCAGAACTCTGCCTGCTTGTTGTGCCGCAGCCATTAAGGATTCATCTTGTTTATACTCTTTCTCGGATTCTGGTTTATAAGCAAGACATATTAATTGTATAAAGAGTGGTGGATTGGAAAGTAACTCTGAGTAAAGGTTTTTCACTCCTTCTCCAGAATTTCTGAACGCTGAAAAAAAGAAGAACTCTAGTAAGGCCAAATCTAAACGCGAGACCTGACCTGATGATTCAAGGTATCCTATAGCCTTGGACAAATGCCAGCCATTTGGTATTGGTACATCTTTTTCGGTACTAGTTCTGAATCCATTTAACAGTTTCAAGATGTTTTGCCAGGAAATTTTTTCCATACGATGTTTTACGAGATTAAATGCCGATATATACCTTTCAGAAAGCATCATTTTTCCGATGAAGTAGTCAATTTCATCAGCATCATCACTCCAGATATGTGGATAGTTTATCCTTTTCCAGTACAGGGTTTGAGCGCTTTCGGGGTAACTTGCAAGGTTGTACCATGTGGCCATATTGGGTGGGAGTATTGAGTGGAATGCGGCAATTTTCTCATCACTATCCATCTCATTTTTGAACTCTTGAGAATTTAACAGAATAAGTTGTTTTTCTTCAGGGAGCCAGGCATAAAATGAACTTATCAATGGATCGTGAAATGGGAAACCATTGTCTTTGAATTTATCAATAATCCATGAGAATGAATCCATTAAATTTAAGTTGCAGGTAGCTAAGGATTCACCTATTACAGATGGTGATTGTGCTACTGAAATTAAAGATGAGATTCCATCCCATCCTTGCCTGGAATATATCTCTTCTATTGCGTTGGTTCGCATTTTAATTATTTCTTTGCTATGTTCCTTATAGTTTTTCTCACTCCCTTCAGCCAACACGGGATATTGAGAAGTGAACAGTCGACGTTTATCAAGAATAATATTCTGGATAGTAAACGAACTGACAAATGTCATGAGGTTTTCTGCAACCGCTCTGCTTTTTTTATCTCCATCTGTGTTATACGAATTATGCCAGTTCAGATAGTGATACAGTGCTTCCCTCACAATTTCCTTATCTCCATCAGAAAAAGAAATTGTGCTTTTAATTAATGCAATAAGTCTTTCCTGGTAGGCACCTTCAAAATGATCTATTCGCCTGATAAGAGCTGCTATTCTTTCAGCATTATTTTCTGCCAGATTCAATATTCGCTCACCCAGTGCAGAATAATATGCACTAAGAAAAATCCCCCTCATTTGTGCACTGCCAGCATCATCATCCCGCCATTTTGGTCTGGCATTTTCCATATACATACCACCCATAGGATCGGTTTGTTCATAGAGAAAACGCCAGACAATGCTCTCGTGTTTTTTGATAAGCATATCAAGTACGATAAGTCTCTGTTCATCAGTAGCCATTGTTTGAGGCCAGTAGGGCCTGAGCAACGATTTCAGGGTATTTCCCGGCGTATTGGCCCAGTTTCCCTGAATTCTTAATGATGATAGCGTTGCCAGAATAAGGCTGACTCTGAGTAATCGCCTTGGATTCCATGCCAGGATTTCCAGCGCATGTAATAAGTCAGCATGCCAACAACGCATACCAAAGCCTGTGCTTTCAGTCGTTTCCGTTAGTAGGCGAGTAACGGCAACCTCTGTTGACTGCAAGCTTGTTTCTATGGATTTTAAGAACACCTCTGGTGATGCTTCAGCTAACGAACATAATACGTCTGTTAATGACAGCCACCTCTCACCATCGGCATCCATCAACAGATCTCTAACCAGATTGTCGATGGCAGCAATGATGAAGTCTGAATTAATCCCTTCACTGCTTTCAGCGTAGATTCTGAGCTTCACCAGTGAGTCAGCGATTGATTTCAGAATAAAATCTGATTCTGAACGAACTTTTCCATAGATAGATGCCATCCAGCGATCTTCGTTTTTAAGCTCCAGGGCCGGATTAGGTTTAAGCAGCGTTTGTTTTACAACCAAGAAGAAACGTTCGAGCTGACTTTCTATTAGTCGGGGGGCAAGCTGATACAGTAGCTCAATGGGCGATTTTGCTTTCCATACATCACCAATCTGTAAAGCCGGAGAGTCATCCCGAAGAGATATTTCACGTAGTTCCTGTTCCAGTTCTTCGTAATCTTTTTGCGCAATAGTTTCAACGCAATATTTATCGCCTTCCTTTTTGCCATTCCAGCACCCCACCAGAGTCAACGTGATTAACGCTTTTGCTGGCGATGTGGTCAGCCATACGGGAGATGAAATTGTCGGGTTTCTGGCCCTAAGGCGACGATAAACTGACCAGGATCGCCCGGTTGTTCGTGATAACCGCCTTGCATCGGATTCTTCTTCTCCTAAAGCAATGAGCTTCTCTTCAAAATCGCTTCGGGTAAGACGCTCCAGCGTAATGGTATCGCTTCGCTTATTGCCTGTCGTATTGTGATCGCCCAGGGAAAATGGAATAAAAACAGTTCGTTCAGGCTGGCATCGACTTTGTCTGGAAATATCACTGTTCATCGCCAGACAAAGCTGAATTGAGGGATTTTTATCAATAAAGCGCCATCCATCATCAGTAGTTATACAGGCTGCTATATTTTCATGCCCCATTTCTATTAAGCTGGCACAGGCAAAAGCGATAGCTTCTTCCTGACTGTCTGCCCGGATAATAATTTGTTCTTTTTCCTCTGACAGAAAGCCGTTCAGCGTATTTTTTTCTTCTTTTCTACCCGCCAGTAAGATTTCTTTTGTTAACGGAAATTGTGACTGATTGCGCCATCGTTCCCAGAAATGGGAAATAGATTCAATGCCTGCGCCAGTATGGCCCGTTAGTTCACCGAACCAGAGAGCTACAGCCGGCGCGTTTTCCAGCCACGTCTCCAGATCGTCAGCATCAAATGCATAAACGTCGGACCAGATATTTTCAGCCCGGGCTTCTTTGAGCCAGTTATCTTTTTTTGGCCACCGACGTGGTGATACGAAAACGAAGCGGCTTTGAGCCGCTTCCTGTGGTGAAATTTGTTGATTTCGTTTCCGAAAATCTGAGCGGGCTTTAGTAATGATGTCGGAGGAACAGCCCATTTCCCAGAAAGAGGAACCATCAGGAACCCAGATGTTGCCTTTGTCAGCCTGGACAATACCATCCCAGCCACTGCCTGAAACAGAATCACCGCCGGGCATGCTCAATGCTGTTATTGTTGTGGTCATGCTGATTAATCGCCGGATCAAAATGGGCAATATTCCCTGAGCGTCTCTTGTGTCCGCCCACTGTTCGATTTGAGTCGCGGTGATCCTCATATTGAGATCCTCAAGATGTGTTTTCTGGATTATATTTTAGGTTACTGAATGAATAAAATGGGGGCTATTGGTAAGTAGCGTTTATTTTCTGTATTCTACTATTTGCTATATGATTAGTTTAATTTTCAAAATCATTATATAGATTAATTTATTTTTTCCATTGAACCATTTCACCATTATGTAATTTTAAAATTATTTCAGCAAAATTATCATCAACCGTATAAAAATAACACTCCGGCACATTAAGCACTTTAGCAAACGCGCACATCATCTCAAATGTTGGGCGATGTATACCGCTTTCATATTGGGATATGCGTGATCGTGCAGTGGCTTCTTCAATGCCAGCCAGTACGCCTAGCTTTTCTTGAGTGAGATTGGCTTGTAAACGAGCCGTTTTAAGGCGAATGGGCAACATGATGGCACCATCAATAAGGATACTGATAGCATGTTTAGCACTACTTTACATGTAGGTTGCTTAGACTTCCTGAACAATAGAGGCGGGGATTTATTTGCATTCGTTAAGAATGACTCTGATGTTTAAGGTAAAGCTCCAGAACCATCTGAGCAAAATTATCGTTAACGGTGTAAAAGTAGCATTCCGGCACATTAAGTACCTTTGCAAATGCGCACATCATTTCAAATGTTGGACGATGTATCCCACCTTCATACTGAGACACGCGGGAACGAGCGGTTTCTTCTTCAATGCCAGCAAGAACTCCCAATTTTTCCTGAGTTAGATTAGCCCGTAGTCGGGCGGTTTTGAGACGAGTAGGCAGCATCCATTACACCATCAATGATCATACATTGACTTAGTGTTTAGCATTACTTAACATTGTGGTTGTTTAGACTATCTGAACAAATGATGTTTAATGTGAGGCCACAAAATAAGGATCATGGAGATGATTGATAAGGATTGGCACCCGGCAGATATCATCGCCGGGTTAAGAAAGAAGGGAACAACATTGGCGGCCGTTTCCCGAGAAGCGGGGTTAGCGTCTTCCACGCTGGCAAACGCGTTAACAAAACACTGGCCGAAAGGGGAAAAGCTGATTGCGGAAGCGCTGGGGGTTTCACCTGCGGAAATCTGGCCTTCCCGTTACCGCAAATCAGAAGATCGTTAAAGTAAAACAGGATCTCCCGAACCGTTATCGAACTAGATCGGTAACGGTTCGGGAGAAGGCAAGCGAAGCGCGACAGTTTACTTTTGTTGTTCGCCCCATGCTCTCACCCCGTGCCTTCGCCCCATGGTATGGGGCAAGTATATGTGGCGAGCGCATGAGGCGAATGCGCTGGCAGCAATGCATCCCTGTGCCGGAAAATACATTTCCCGGCACAAAACGGCGTGCGCCAGTTCATGCGGGCTGGACGCCCTTATTGTCTGTCGCATGGGGGTAATGTCGCGGCTGGACGCCACGCCAAAACCCCCAAGGTCAACGGCGGCACACCGTCGCACGCTACGCGCGACCAACCCCTTTAAGACGCGCGTTTTAGCCTGTTATTTCTCTTTCTCGCAAGCTCGGTGCGAAATAACGGGAAACGCTGCTTTAAATGGGTTGGTCGCGCCTCGCTACCGGCTTTTGGCCGGAGACTTAGCTGCGACGGTGTGCGGGGCAAGCCCCCCAAATAAACCGACGCGTGGGCGCGTCTTTTTGCTCGCTGGGGCGGCAAAATTTATTCGGCTCCCCCGGCCTGCTCGGTTTCCCTTGGGGGAAACGCTCGCGGGTGGGTTCGGGCGACGCAAATTAGCCATTTCTAGGAAATGGAATTTACTCGCCTCACGCCACTTTTTAATTTTTGCTGTTCGCATCCATTAAAAAGCCATACAAGCGTGGCCTGTCATATCACTTGTCCCTGTAAACACGGGTAATTGCGATGGTGAAAAATCCGCTGTTTTATCAGGGATGTTCGGTGCTCGCTCTGCTGCGCTCCGCCTCAGCCCTGATGCAACAGCGGCGTAGAGAAACAAGATAAGCCGCCTCTGTTCGATTAGAAGCGGCTTATTCCATCGGTGTATCAGTCTGGCTCAGGCAACCTTAATCGACTTCTCAAAGCGATAAGCCGGGATGAATTGATGCTGGCAGGCATCGAGATAATCTGACCACCATTGCATCATCTGAGTCCGTTCGTCGAGGTGTTCCGCTTTGTGAATATAGGCAGCACGAACGTGGTTGCGCTCTTGATGGCTCATCTGCCGCTCCACGGCATCTTTTGACCAGCGACCTGATTCAATCAACGCACTACACGCTATCGTGCGGAAGCCATGTCCGCAGATATCCACCTGTGTGTCATAACCCATCGTGCGCAGCGCCTTGTTGATAGTATTCTCACTCATTGGCTTACGGGCATCGTGATCGCCGGGAAAGAGTAATTCCCCATTGCCGGACAACAGTTTTAGCTGTTTCAGCGCTGTCACCGTCTGTTTTGACAGCGGCACCAGATGCGGTGTTTTCATTTTTGCGCCGCGCTCTGAGTGACGCACGCCAGCGATAGGCTCACGCTGTACGGGAAGTGTCCACATGGCGTTATCCAAATCGATCTCCTTCCAACGGGCAAAACGTAATTCGCTGGAGCGGATAAAGATCAGCAAATTAAGCTGTACCGCCAATCTTGTCAGCAGTCTGCCGGAATAGCCTTCGATTCGTTCCAGCAGTTCCGGCAACTTTTCCAGCGGCAGGGCAGGGTAATGGTTTTTCGGCGGCGGGGTGATAGCGCCGCAGAGGTCATTGGCCGGATTGCTGGCAATCAGTCCTTCCTGTACGGCGTAACGCATGATGACTGTCGTGCGTTGCTGTATCCGTGCAGCCGTTTCCAGACAACCCTTTTTCTCCGCTACCCGCAGCGGGATCAGCAGGTTGGCGGTTTTCAGGTCGGTGACAAGGACATTGCCGATGAGTGGGAAAACGTGCAGTTCCAGTGAGCGCAGGACTTTGGCGGCGTGTGCCTCACTCCAGCGAATGTTAGCGCCCACCCACTGACGGGCGACGGCTTCAAAGGTATTGCCGTTTTTCTTCGCCTGTTTGTCGTGCTGTTTTTTTACGCTGGGATCGTCCCCTGCGCTGAGAATAGTGCGGGCTTTTTCACGCAGTTTACGGGCACTGGCAAGCGAGACAGTCGGGTAAGCGCCAAACGCTAGCTTCTTCTCCTTGCCGCCGAAGCGGTACTTGAGATGCCAGAGCTTGGAACCGTTAGGTTTAATCAGCAGGTACAGACCCTGCGCGTCGCTGAGTTTGTAAGGTTTATCGAGCGGCCTGGCGTTGCGGATGGCGGTATCGGTGAGGGGCATAGCGGGGGCTCCAGAGTTTATCGAACCAACATGCCCCCAATTAAGCCCCCAAAAACTCTGGATGTCAAAAAACCTGAAGGAACTTTTCAGCACCATCAGGTTTCTTTAACTTACTGATTTTTTAACGTTTCAGGACTTATAGGAACGCCATGAAACTAAATAGTGGTGCCCGGACTCGGGTACATTCAGTTCTCTATTAAGTTGAATTCCATCATAAATTTTATCGCCGCCCGTTGTCAAGACCCGCAGACTGACCCGTGTTTTTGTTTGTAGATCAAAAGAGTGGGTCGGCGGCACGGTAATAAGTCCGGTTCGTTCCTTTGGTTCGATTCCCCATGCTTTTAGTAAATCGTAATGACATCAGCGCTGCGTGTGCTGGATAATTGATATCCAGAGGACAGCCCGGAGGATTTCATTATGCAAGTGACGAACAACGTTTCTGACAAGTGTGAGACGTTGAATTTACGCATCAAACCTGCCGAGCGCGATCTTATCGATCGCGCGGCGAAGGTTAAAGGTAAAAACCGTACTGACTTTGTGTTGGAAGCCGCGCACGCTGCGGCAGAGGAAGCGTTGATCGAGCAGCGCATCATTATGGCGGACCCGGACGCCTATCAGGAATTTCTGGCTCGTCTGGATCAAGCTCCTGCACCCAATGCCGCGCTGCGTAAAACCATGCAAACGCCTGCGCCGTGGGAACAGAAAAATTGATCTTAGCCCCTGGGCCTCTTCAGGCCGGACACGTCTTATTCTCATTTTGTTGCGGCGTGAATACTATGGACAACTGGCTAAAACAGCGGGCGATGAAAAATCAGCTAACCGGCGCATCCCGAACGTTTGTCTGCTGCGACGACTCGAAGGTGATGGCGTATTACTCATTGGCTTCCAGTGCAGTGATGACAATTGCCGTGCCTGGACGCTTTCGCCACAATATGCCTGATCCGATCCCGGTAATAGCGCTGGGCCGTTAGGCGGTAGATACATCATTGCACGGCCAAGGCTTCGGGCAGGCACTGATGCGAGATGCCGGGTTAAGGGTGATTCAGGTGGCGGAAACTATCGGTATTCGCGGGATGTTGGTTCATGCGCTATTTGATGAGGCGCGGGAATTTTACCTGCGGGTAGGGTTTGAACCCTCGCCGATTGATTCAATGATGCTGATGGCGACGTTGGGGGATTTGGTGGGGAGCGTTTGATTTCCCTCACATAAAGCGATTTGTACCTCGTTATAGCGGGTCTTTTACATCGGTATCACCTCCATCAACGGAATGGTTTATCATGCCGGATTTCCAGTTTTTGGTGAAGCAGAATATTGAGGTAGGGTCAAAAGAGTGTAAATCAGGTGATTGAGCTTCGAGGTTATAATGGATGAGCTACAGGCCACGTTTTTAGATATAATTTATCGACAATATTGAATGAAGAAGGCTATAACAGTAACTGGATAGAGCAGCAACTGGTACACATTGATAAAAACGGCATAAGAGGAACTTATAACAATGCTCAGTAACTCTTAAAACGAAAAAATGCTTGAATGGTTCGCTGATTACTTAATTTAAGGAGTTTACATGTCTTATTTTACTAACACAGCAGTAAACATTGAAGGTAACAGAAAGTTGAGGACTCCCCAAATTGAGGCTTATATTAAAATTAGGGAATTTTTCAATAATCCTGATAACCGTGAAGCGCTTGTTGTACTTCCAACAGGTACAGGGAAAAGTGGTTTAATCTCCATTGCTCCATATGGGGTATCTCAAAAAAGAGTTTTAATTATTACTCCAGGACTTGTAACGAAAGATAGTATAAGAAAAACGCAGGAGGTCCTAGAGGATAATTTCTGGGTTAATTATGACATTGTTTTTAGCAGTAAGGATATCCCTGTTGTCAGCGAATATACTCCAGACATCTCACTCGATCATTTAGAAAAAAGCCATATTATATTTTCCAATATACAAAGAATATCTGGAGGTCGTAAAAATTCATTAATTAATAGAGTTCCAGATGACTTCTTCGATTTTATTATTGTTGATGAGGCTCATCATGCCCCGGCACAAAGTTGGCGTGATGCGTTGAAATATTTTTCTAATGCAAAAGTCTTACATGTTACTGGGACACCATATCGGGGGGATGCTCAAGAGGTTCCTGGAGAAAAAATTCATGAAACACCCTTATCAGAAGTGATGCGGGCAAAATACGTAAAGTGGCTAAGAAAAGAGACTGTAAATGCTCATGAATTATATTTCACTACTCCAGACATACCTAATAAAAAATTAACTAAGGATGACATCTTAGAATTTAAAGATAAAGAATGGATAGAAAAAAGCGTTGCGTTATCACCAGAGTGTTCAAATGATGTGATTGAGCACAGTATTTTAAAATTAAAAATACTTAAAGATGCATCACCAAATGTACCCCATAAAATACTTGCTGTAGGTTGCAGTATTGCGCACGCTGAAGACTTAGCAAAATGGTATGAGCAAAAAAATCTTCGCGTAATCATTATACATAGCGAAATGGATGATGATCTTAAAGCAGATGCTTTTCTTAATATTGAAAATAATAATGCGGATGTGATTATTTCGGTCAATATGCTGATGGAAGGCTACGATCACAAATATTTAAGTATCTTAGCTATTTTCAGACCCTACAGGAGCCTTAATGCTTTTGCCCAAGTTGTCGGCAGGATATTACGTGCAATTCCAGAAGATGAAATCACTGCATTTGAAATTGACAACAATGGCGTAGTTATTTTTCATGAAGAGATCGGACTAAACACAATGTGGGAGAGTTTCCAAAGCGAGGTTGATCGAGCCCGTAGAACTAGTAATCGTGAATATACATTCACTGATGATGATTACAAAGAAAGAGAAAGCTTCTTGGCTGGTGTCGCTAGCGAGGGGGCATATGTAAGTGATCAGGATTCCTATCTTGATGACATTGATTTCAATTCTTTATTTGAAGAAAAACGCGCTGAAATTAATAAATCAGTTGATGATCAATTAGAAAAATTAAAAAAAGTGAGTTTTGATGCAGGATTAACATTGCCAGATGACACTCTAGAACTTTTCAAAAGAAATTTAGTTGAACAAGAATCACGAAAAGCAGCGGGAATAATAGACCAAGATTTATTAGAAAAAAGACCACATCTTGCTCGCAAAAAAATGAGAGAAATCTTAACGGCTAAGATAAAAGAAGAAGCATCTAACCTTCTGATTATTAATGGGCTTGAGGAGAAAGGACAAGAGTTACAATCTATTTTTTCACCTCACCTAAGGAATTTACAGACAACTGATGCAAATGATGCTATTATTGTAAAATTCATTTTAGGTAAATTATTTAGACAATTTGGTCCAGTAAAAGAGAGAGATAACCAAACGTTGCAGAATTCAATTAATGTATTGCCTGCAATTTTAGATGAAGTATCGAGGATGTTAAAATGATTAATGTAGCTCAAATTTTAAAAAATTTAGCTGCTTTTTGTTCAATAAAAGGTGTACAGCCTGATGAACTTGTAACAGCTATATTTGACAAAGAATATAATAGGATAGAAACATACAAGGTTAATTCGTTTGTTCATTTCATAATAAGCTATAGTGAAAATATTGATGATGAAAAAAATACCATCATCATGCGTTACATTTATGATGAGAATAAAACCTTGCTTAAAATTGAACAAAAGATAAACAATAGTAGTTATTCTGTCCAATGGGATAGAGATAACTCTTTAAAGAAATACTTAATAAATCAGCTCAATGCTCTGCCTGAGTTAAAAAGAGAGGAAGTATATCAAATGATTTTAGATATGCTCCCCAATAACGCAAGTCATGTTTTACCGCCAGAATTAAAACTGGTGAGTTGAGATAAACGATTAAATAAAGCGCCCCGTCTTGGCGCTTTATTTTTTTTGGATAGCACATCCCGTCAGAAGAACTGTATTATTACAACATATTCTACATTCCAACTCTATACGACCCGCGTAAGCGCCAACCTAGCCTCGCATTGGCAGTTATTAAGCAGAGATTTTGAGATTCCATGGCAGCAGGAGTTCTTTTATCTTATTGATCGGGTGATTCGCAATAGCCGCCAACATTTGACGTAGATATGCTTTCGGCTCCACTGGGGTTCAGTTTGCAACTGCCGAAGCGTGTACATTAATGCTGCCCGCTAACCGCAACTATCCAGGCCCATGAAAAGGTATTTTCCGGCCACCCCCCAGCGCATTGCCTGGTACAGGAGGTTGCGCATAGCGACTGACGTACCGGCAAGCGCGAAAGCGAGGTTTGAAAATTCTGGGACTAGGCTGCTCCGCTTCCGGTCACGTCTTCACGCGCCAGATACTGAAATTCACCGATGCGGGCATCAACCCTTTTACGTAATGCTCTCAAAAGCTCATGGTCCTGTTCATCCTTTCTGATGACGATAAATTCATTAACAGCATTGAGAAGGTTAAAAGCGCCGATCCTGATTTTGTCTTACGAAATAACCTGTATTTCGTTATAGATCTTGAGATAGCTAATATAATCATCTTCCTGCGCATTACAGCTGCGATCTCTGTATTTCTGTACAAGCATTTGCGAGTGAGAAAGAAACTCAATGTATTTAATTTTTTTTTCTTCAAAATATTTCAGTTGATGCATATGGACTTCTTTATCAAATTCATGCCTGTGAGTTTTTCTTAGTATCAGATACGTGGATGTAGCGGTAATAAGTGCACCGAGGCCAATTTTAACCGCTGAGTCGAAAACATCTATCCAGGTCATTTCAATCCTTTAATAAAAAAAAGCCAAACCACTGTTTTTAAGCAAACATTTTTATCTGCTGATTTTTAAGGAAGTGAATTTTTTCAGTTAACTTTATCTTTTCATCAGCTTTAGCAAAATCAGAGGCTGACATACACTGAACAAGTTCTTCGAGATGTTCAGGTAATTTAATGACTACAAACTTCTTCTCTTTGTTAACGAACACCACAGAGTTTTTTTTCCGCATAAGCAACTCGACCACATTACTAAGCGTCCCGGTGCTTTTCGCATCCCACACCATCAGACCAAAGTCTGCTTTTTCTGCCATCTGGATATCTTTAGCGGTGAAAAACGCGCGTGTACCACGCGCATGGTCTGTTTTGACCACGTTCACAGGCCATGCACCCAAGTTGTTACGCGGTTTAGGTGAGCTACTGAATACAGTGGTGGTATGACACCCCATCTGTAATAGTTCCTGCTGAACGGACGAATCAACGCCGTTGGCATCTCCGACAACCACGCTAAATTTCTGATCCACTATCTTTTTTAACCGCTCAACGATAAGAGGATCTAACTTCTTGATAGTTATTGAGCCTGCAACAAAAACAGTAGTCATGATGGTTTCCAAGTAAGCGCCGCGACATAGATGTTGTTAATCTTATTATAACCCCGAAGCGCTGCACATGCAGCTTCGGTAGTCGCACCGGTGTGGTAAAGGTCATCAATCACCAGAACATTCCAGTGTCCCTCATTTGTAATGGCAGGGGTAATCGAGAATGCGTTACCGATAACAGCGACCTTTTCCGCTTTAGTGTGCAAATTTTTAAGGGAAGGGCCACCAGGTGCTTTTTTCAGAATGCTGTCAAAGCATGGCTTGTTGACTAGCCCGGCTAATACCTGTGCAATCTCTGTTACAGGTTGTCGGTCTCTTTCAATCGATGCAGGCATAGGCACAATGAAGCCGACATTTTCGAAAAGAGGGAAAGCATGTTGCTGGAGACATTGGGCTAACGGCTGCACTTGGTTCCAGTCGTCACGATATTTAAGTTGAAACAATGCTTCCCCTACTTCGGTTCGCTCTGTATCAAATTGAGCACGACCAGACTCACTGTAACCAATGAACACACTCTTAATGATATGTTTATCCATTGCGTAACCCAGGCGCCAGTTTCCATGTAACTCCTTGATATGCACTTCCATTTGTTATCCTCAGCGTAAAATTGGAACCATTCAATATCAAATTACAACGATTAGGAACTACCCGAAAGGGGAACTTTATATTGCCAGCATCAGTGATATCCGCGTTTTACCGAATCACGACAAGGGCCGCCGTAGGTGTTCGGCAGAATTGGCGTTTTACCGAATTGTTGTGAAACGCGCAGTTTGGATAACGAAATCCTCAATATCATAGAACTTTCGTGCTGCGCGGATTGAGAACGGACTATCAATTTTCTTGATTGTTCTTATTTCCCAAGCTAACCAACCTTCTTCATAATATGATGCGCACGCCTGAATGATATCTTCTGGTTTAAATTTTCTGATTTCCCCTAAGGTTATGATGGCTACGGCAGCCCCAACTTCCTCTTGTCCTTCTTCTCTAAGGTAATTTTCATTTTCAACAAGCAGTATCTCTTCGCCTGCTCCAACTTCAGGATACCATCGCCTTATTTCTAGCGTTTTTAGGCCGTTTGCGATATTGGTACCGCCCGGTCGAACAACGGAAAGTGCTTTCATTAGAGACCCTTCCTGTTAGTGTAATCTCTTGATTCTACTACATGACTCGGCTTTATTGAAAAAATCAGATTATGCTTCAGAGTCTCTATGGATAAGTTAACTCCCAGGCAATATGCACACTTATCGGCATACCTGCCAACGTCATTTTGTTCAGAGCAAGGATCATGGCCATAGTCTCTGCAACCTGACCATACTAAACGCGCAACTTTAGAGAACCACCGAACAACAGTTTTACTCGGTATATCGCCGTTTCTGCTATTGACCGGCGGTTTTAATCCGATCCATTTCTACCGAGCATTTGTCCTCGATAGACGCTGATTCGCTACCGCACGGTTGTGTCAGTGACCGGCTCCAGCGCGGGGAGGGGCTGGAGGGCCTGATTTTCTTGCGACGGGGTTCATCGTTACAAAGCTGCGTATCGTAGGCGCCATCTGCGGCCGCTACTTGGATTTTCCTGTGCGTCTGTCGGATGGGCCCAGGAAACGCTTTTGCATCAATGACGTTGTTCAGCGACAAGTCGGCGCAGATAATTTTATGCGTTTTTTGCATCAACGGCCAGATGCAGTTTTTTCCAGAAACTACGGTACTCCTTGCCATGCTTTTGGTTTTCTACTTACCTTCGCCGAAAACATTCAGGCCAGTGGAATCAATCACCAGATGACCGATTTCTCCCCGAGTGGACGCTTTAAAACTATCATTAACGTATTTCGCGCGTTTGCTGACGCAGCTGTAATCCGGGCAGCGAAGCGGGACATCCATAAGAGAGAAAACTGAATCAATCAACCCCTGAGCAGCACGCAGAGTCAGACGGAATACGCGTTTAATCATCAGTACGGTGGAAATGGCGAGGTCCGAGTAACTTTACGGGCGGCTTCGTGATGACGGCGTGCCACTCTCGTACCAGGAGACTCATCAAGCCAGAAAGTGAGGGAACTGCGATTGGCGAAGGCCTTATTGTCGGTGTTCCAGTTGGTGACTCTGAACTTTTTCTTCGTCACGAAATATTCTTTTTTATCAATAAGATGTGTGATCTTATCCTGCAAGCTGGCAGAAGTTAGATTTATTCAACAAAGCTCATATAAGTGTCCCCACGTCGTGAATTATTTTATTTGAAATACAATTCGACATTAATGGTTTTAGCTTGTACTTTAATTATTAGGTGCATCGATAAGTGAAAAGAGTAAATTATTCTCTTTGAGGAGAACTTTATGAATGCCGAAATGCAGAAAACAAAAGAAAGAATAAGAAGGAAAATTGACCTGTATATATTATCGCTAGCTATATTATTTTTTTTTTATATTTATTACAGCGAAAGTTCCTGTTTGTATATCGTCTCAGTGCAAATTTATTGGATGGGAACTCTTAATAAAAACAAATGTGGTGCCTATTATCTGCCTTTTCCTATTGATTTACTGTGGGATTGCTTATCGAAGATTTAAATATGATACAAATAGAAGTGTTGAGCTTCCGTTAAAAATAAAAAAAATAGAAAAGATCAATTATGAACACTTAACTTTTTTAGCGACATATATAATACCTCTTATTACATTTGATTTTGAAAAAGAACGTTATGTGTTCGTGCTTGCAGCGCTATTAGTTATTATGGGCGTTATATACATTAAAACAGATTTATTTTACGCAAACCCATCACTAGCACTGTTAGGTTTTAATATTTACAAGTTAGATGCAAAATTTTCTGAAGGCAAAGAAAAATCTGGGATAATTTTAATTACAAGAAGTCAGTTAAAAGAAGAAGATATGGTTAGCTATATCCTGCTTGATGAAAGAGTTTATTATTCTGGTAATTAAGGATATCATATGTCAACACAATATTTAGATAAAAAAGGGTTAGATTCAAACCTTAGCTATTATATAAAAAATAAAGATAATATCGCTATAATTGTATATGCAATACTTAAGGATAGTTCTACTCCCTACCGAATGGATATTGAGGGGAGTGCTCAAGATGGTCTTAAACAACTATTTTTAGATAGTATTCAAGACAATATTATTGATAATCAAGATTTACATATATTGCCTCTTTCATCCGCAGATGAAAGAGGTAATGTCATTTATCATTATGACATTCAATGGCCAGCTGAACTAACTTCACTTCATCCTACTTTAGGTCAGCTAATTGAACCTGTTTTTGATTTTAATAAACAATTAATTGATAACATCAGAGTTTTGTTGATCTGCATAGGAAATGCAGATCAACAAATCGTCCTTTATAAGACCATGGCACCGGTCAACATTTTTTCACGCACAGGTTTCTTTTTAATGAAATCCGAAACCAGACTTGAAGAAATAAAAAACGATTTTTTCCGAGTAAGTGGAAACTTTCAAATTATGAAGATTGAAGGAGAGTTATATGTTATTGATCTGAAATCAGTTGAAAAAATGTTTGGCTTTCATGAGGTTATAAAAAGGGAGGCCAAAATAGGTATGAAGGCTATAGAGCAAATGGATATCTTGGTTGACATAGATGTCATAAAGGAATTATTAGAAGATGTAAAATATGCAAGAAAGCTAACAAAAATTGCTAAGGCATCACCGGTGATTGAAGCAAAAATTGAGAATAATAAAATAATAGAGTTTTGTAAGATCTATCCATATTTAAAAAATAGAATCCGATTCAGTGCTGATGGCACAAAGATATCTTTAGATACAAAAGTATCAAAAGATTTGTTCATAAAGATTTTAATGGATGATTTTTTAACATCACAATTGACTCAATTTTATTATGAAAGTTTAGCCAAAGATACGGTTAAGGTTGTAACAGATGCTCCTAAGGGGAATTGATTTTTGTTGTGGTGATTAATATCACCACAATGTTTTTTGCATATTCTAGTATCATTTTCTTTCTATCAACTATGCCAAGTAAATTGGATGTATGTAGGTAATTTTGAATAAAGTCCTTTTCAACTTGCACCAACCTTCTTTGTCACTTGTCCGAAAATTGTTGACCACCAGAGGAAGAGTTAGTGGCCGAACTAGGAAGTGCTTTTCTGAGGGCTGATCTGGGGATTGTCACAGGGGTTCAGCATGGAAGCTATATTGCTTCCTGAGTGAAAGCACTGAAAAATGATAAACGCCATATTTTCAAGGCTGTTAGTGCAGAATCAAAAGTCCATTGCTATCTAAGGGATAAAATCTGAAGCAGAGTACGCATATAAGCTTGCTAGATCTCGCTGCATATGCATACCAGCATGGTATTTCATGATGTTTAAGTATAGAGTAGTAAAAAGTATTTTAAATAATAAACAACTTAAATCCTTTGAGGAGATTTCTATGGCAAAACCAATAGTGTTTGGCTCATATCATTTTAAGACCAAGGCAAGTGCTACAGAGGAGGCTCGTAGAAGGATCAACGTATATGAAGCAGGTGAGCGTCTTAAGCTGGATGATGAGCATTTTTTTAATTTGTTATTTACCCTACATCCACAGTATTTAGAAAAGAAAGGGGTGGGAATCGATCATATTAAAGTGGAAAGGGATTTTCATAACCATCGCTGTCTGTATATTCATAGGATCGACAATACAACAACTGATTGCAGCTGGGTTCAATGTATAAGGCCAGCCTCTCAGAAAACAATTGTATCAATGGCATTTCGTCGAGCTGTAAAAGAAACCGTCATGGCTTATAAGCGTGAAAAATTGAACGTAGAGCAAGTATGTCCTGTCTTTGGAATAAGATTAACTTACGAAAATAGTCATGTATCGTACCTTTCTCCGTCGTTTGAAAAACTATTAAATGACTTTTTATATGCTTGTAGTCTAGATATTGATGGGATTTCGTTAAATAATCCTAAACCGGAAGATGCTGATCAGCGAGGGCTAATTTCAAACCCTATTCTATTAAAAGAATGGCGCGACTATCATCAACGCAATGTAACTTTAGAATTAATTAGTGCAGAGGCAAACCTACGCAAGTTAAAAAATAATGATTAAGCTAAGAAATATTATCATTTGCTTAAATAATGTTTTGGCTATAAATAAAGTGTGTGTTAATAATTGTCGTGATTACAGCAATTCTTACTGTATTTGTCAATATAAATACAGTGATTTGCGATAACCAAATTAAATATTATTGCTGACCGCGATGAGCAATAATATTTTTTGATAAAAGGCTATAGGGGAATGGTGTAGGTCATTGTAAACCGCAAAGGAATGCAGTCTTTTAGGCAGGAAATTTTTTTAGACTTAACCGGTAACGGTGTAGAAAAATAAAAAGCGTCACGCTGAACGCTGTGGATGATGCTCACCGATGTATGCAAAATAAAAAAGGAAAACTAACGCTCGTTCTGGTGGTTGCGCCGCCAGAACGGTAACCGGATGGCGAACTCACCTTGCCCTTCGATATTGACCTGACGATGCTGAATCCCGTGGCTCACAATATTGATTTGGCAATATAGGGAACCGTTATGGGACCATTGAGGCATGCTCTGCAATGATACAGCCTCACTCATGTTTCTCTGTTGTGCACAATTAGCTAGTTGGTTTTGCAGGCTAATGTCGCTGGCCGAGCTTTTGTGGCCCGGCCATTTTTCAATACCCAGGCAGGCCAATGCAAAACGGATTTATCGAGCGGTTCAACAAAACGCTGCGGACAGAAATACTGTATATGTACTTGTTCCGGACACTATCTGAAGTCCGAGAACTAACAGAAAATTGGCGTTCAGAATATAACGAGGAACGCCCGCATAGTTCACTTGGCGATATGCCACCTGTTATCTATGCGAGGCAAAAACTGGCCGGAGACCCTCATTGGCGGTGGTACTAAAAACCGGAGGGACTACACTTCCTGGCTGAAAGCATTGAAAAACGACAAACGCTATATTTTCAAAGCCGCCAGCGCGGTATCGAAAGCGGATCGTTATTTGATGGAGAAGGTTTGAACGAAAATAGAGGAAGCCGCAAAGGAATGCGGCTTTAATCATACATTCACATTCCGGATTATAGGTGCTTATTGTATTTTCTGGTGATGGGAGATATACCGCCCTTTTAGTGAAAGCCTTTTAAGGGCGTTTAAACACCCCAGAACATGAGATTGATAGCATTTTTGATTTCATCGGCACAATGGCTTACTTCCGCGATAATTTCACCGATGACCTCAACGGAAACGCTTGATAGTTCAGTTGTCATCAGCCGGTGATTTTCGCCGTCGATGCGGATCAGGGGGAACAAGGTTTTATTCACTTTTTCAGACAGGTGATGCGATGCTATCAGCGGGATGACCATTCGCCGCCCTGGCGTATCGACAATATCACTTTGCACATCGACAAACATTTTGTAATGGCTTGCCCGCTTATACTGATAAACAGTGAATTGCATGATCACCAGTTCCTGTTTTCATCGGCGAAAGAGCCATTCTGTGCGATAAATCTGGCGACTTCCTCCATCCCTTCGTGGTTCTCTTTCTTCCATTCCTCAGCCTTTATGCGACGGGCTTCCTTGCCGATGACTTCATTCACCAGACCAGAAATATTGACGCCGGCAGCATTCAGAACCTGATAATTGTCTTTGTCCACGGTAACGCTGACTCTGTGTTTCATGGTCGTGCTCCTCTTTTGCGCATACTGTGAGTATATACCTTAAGTAATTACTCATCAAACAACCACGCGGCAGGCTTACCGTATGGGTAAACCTGACAGCACAAAAGCACTGGCTTAAGCATAGTGATGCAGCTCCAGTTGGTGCAGTTCGGCGAGGGTATAGACACGGAAAACATGACGGTGACGGGCTTCCAGCGGGATATGCTGATGGTTAACGATGACGTGTTTTATACTGGCGAACAGCAGTTCAATGGCGCGTTTTTTCTGTTGGTCGGGCACGAGATAAAAAACGTAAATCCAGTATTTGTTGGTGCGCGCCAGCAGGTGGCTGGCAATGATTGACTGGTAACGGGCTTTGGTTTTCAAGTGGCGCTCGGTTTCCACCGCGATGACTTTTCCGTCCGGGAGCGTTATCAACCCGTCAGGTCTGTGTTTGACCTGATACTGGCTGAGGAAGGTAGTGCGATCGCCGTTTATCCATCCGGTAGCACCTTTTTTCTCAAGGATGATCCGGGCCAGCTGATTATCAAGGTGATGCTCCAGCGTCCAGCCGGTAACTTTTGATGGCTCAAACCGCGTCGGGAAAAGGTCATCGTCCGGGGTCAAAACGACGGCCAACCCGTCACTGGTTATTCCCCACAATGAAACTTTCATCGTCCGTGATTCCAGCACATGCTTTTGTATTAACCCCATGCCCTCGACTTTTGACAGCAGCGTATACAGCGATTTGTGATCCCTGAAGCCGAAAAGCAGCATCAGCGTTTTAAAATCGCTGTAGGTTTCTTCTTTCAGGAAATTCAGCAGTCTTTTTATTTTCTCGCTGTTGCGTGCGGTGCGCTCGCTATGCGTGGCGATAAGCATTTGGCCTCCTAAAAATCGAGAAGGGACAGTTTTTCTTCTTCGTCAGGCGTCGGCTTTGTGGCTTTATTGTCTTCATCCGTGAAGAAAAGATCGGGCCGGGTTGCCATGACATTCGGCGTTGTTGTTGTGGGTACGGGTGTTTTTTCTTCCTCGCTGAAATCCAGCGAGACTTTTACCGATGCCGCTGAGGCGGCAATTTCAGGAGAAACAAAAAAGATCTCTAGTGCGCGCTTTTTTACCTTTATCGGCGAAATCAACGATGCGGATGGAAGTTTTCTGGTGGTGAATATAAAGCTGACAAAATCAGGCAGGTTCAGGATCATATTGCTGTCAATAAAGAAACGCTCCGCTTGTCTGATTGTGCGTTCATTGTCGATGGTTTCTGTCAGCACGGTATCGGTTTTCGCCTTGCGGACTTCATCATCCACTAATATGGTGCCTGACATCTTGGCCACCCATTCAGCCGTATCCGGGTCCATTACACGATAAACCAGTTTGAACTTGGCATTCTCGACAACCGCGCCAACAACGGCGTCACCTTTTAAATCTGCCGGGCAGTCTTTTAAATCGGCGACAGACTGATGCGCCATGATGATGTGTACACCTTTATCCCGTGCCGCGCCTAATCCCTCCAGCGCAGGTTTTGACAGATGGTATTTCAGCTCGTCGAGGAAAATGCCAATGGGACGGGGGGCTTCTTTTACCCGGTCGCGCCTTTCCGCTAACTGATAAAGGCGAACCAGGAGCATTCGCTGTGCGGTAATGATTTTGCTGTTTCGCATGGAGCCAATGACATAACAGCAACCGCCTGCGTCAAAGATCTGTTTAAGTGAAAATCCCGTCGGCGCATTGATGGCATTTAATAATGCTAGTTCCTCAATCTTACCGAAAAAGGCTTTGATGTTTTCCGCAATACCCTGAACGTAATCACCGTTATAAATATCACGGACGGTTGAGTCTGGATGGTGACTGACGAATTGCGCCGCGATGCGCGCCGCCTTTCTGTCGTCAATGCGGTAAAAGTCAGATTCTTGCCCTTTTTCCGCCAGACTAAAACCGGCGACAAAAAGCTCTTCCAGTTCATCCGGAGTAATATCTTCAATCAGGTTTAACTGGTATTGCTGTTTTCGCAGGTCGATTAAGGCAAAGGGTTTGCCTGCATCCTCACAGGCTTTCCGGTAAAGGTGCGGTGCCCATTCATCATCTTTGGGGTCCATGACGAATATGCCTTCACCGGCCAGGATACTTTGATAAAGTAATATCCCGGTAGCCACCCCCTTACCGGCACCGGTTGTGCCGATAATATCCGCGTGTTGTCTTTGCCAGTCTTTTAACGGGAGGTACATCGGCAGTTTATCCCGGTCCATCCCGATAAAAATACCTTTGCTCAAGTCGATGTAATCCAGTGGATCATAATGCAACGTTTCCGGCAGTAACGATTTCACCGTGCGCACATCGGTGCGTAATTCCCGCTCAAGCGTTGACTTTTTAACGAGCCGTTTTTTTATTTTGTCCAATTCTGGCGTTAATGTCCTGCGCAGCAGAATATGGAAAATAAAACCCGCTATGGTGAAGGCAATCAGTACCGACCATGCCAGAACGGGAATGCTGGCGATAACACGGCCCTGATAAAGCCACTGAAAAATCCAGATAACAACCGGGGCCATCGTACCGAAAAGAAAACACAGCATGGGAAAAGCGATTAACAGCTTTTTCCAGAACGGGGCTTTTTGCCGTTCATCGCTTTTCATCGACGCGAAAAACGGTATTGTCAGCCCCGATAATAGCGCCAGCATCAGTTGATGCTGTTGCATAAAAGCAATGAAGGTTAGCGCGCCATTCACTATCGGCGACAGTGAAACGGCCAGCTTATTTAAGATCATGATGCCTCCTTCGTCAGCAACTCGACCCATAGCATCGCCCCATCAATTCGCCCCACGGTGTTGGGCGAAAAGGCGGGGCGAAAGCATGGGGCTCGTGAGGTGGCCGCGTTGTGACCATGCGCCGGGAGGTTATACTTCCCGGCCCGAACGGCGTGCGCCAGTTCACGCGGGCTGGACGCCCTTATGGACTGTCGCATGGGGGTAATGTCGTGGCTGGACGCCGCACCAAAACCCCCAACGTCAACAGCGGCACACCGTCGCCCGCTACGCGCGACCACCCCCTTTGAGACGTCGTTTTTCGCCTATTTTTTCTTTTGTCCGTTCCGGCCAAGCGAAAAAATGGGAAAACGCCTTCAAAGAGGGTGGTCGCGCCACGCTACCGGCTTTTGGCCGGAGACTTAGCCGCGACGGTGTGCGGGGCTACGCCCCCCAAATAAACCGACGCGTGGGCGCGTCTTTTTGCTCGCTGGGGCGGCAAAATTTATTCGGCTCCCCCCGGCCAGCTCGGTTCACCTGGGGGTGAACGCTCGCCGGTGGGTTCGGGCGACGCAAATTAGCAATTTCTTCGAAATTGAATTTACTCGCCTCACGCCACTGTTAAATTCATGCTCTGCGCATGAATTTAACAGCCCAAAAACCGCATCTGTGATTGTTGTTATCACCTTAACTGGATGATGATTTCGATAAAATGAGATAACAATCATATAGATTTGATTTCATCGCTTAGCGGGATTTAACTGAATAGGAGCATTTCAATATTAGTTAAAAACCTCTCCTGAAAGCAGTGTCGATTGCCAATGTATTATGATTTCGATATCATCAAGTCATTACCTTTGTCAAATTTTATGTTGAAAATGAAACCAGAGGAAGAAGAACAATGTCTATTGAAATAAAGAAAATTTTACCAACAGAGTGGGTTGATGCTTATAAAATAATATCGCAGTTGAGGGACCTGACAGAAGAAGAATTTATCAGAAGGGTTAGAATGCAAATATTTAACGGTTATGAGCTAGTTGCTGCATACTCAGGTGAGAACATTGTTGGCGTAATGGGATTTAGACATGTACATACGTTAGCTCGTGGTTTTCATCTCCACATTGATGACCTGGTTGTTGATGAAAAACAAAGAGGTTCAGGTATAGGAAAATTATTGCTGAGCTTTGCGATAAAGGAAGCAAAAGAGAGAGAAATGAATTTTGTTTTTCTTGATGCGAGAAAAGAAGCAATGCCGTTCTATGAAAGTAATGGTTTTATTTTTCATGCCTCACCGTCTATGAAGAAAGTTCTTTAAATTCAAATCAGCCAGTAATGGTCCCGGTTACTCGTATAATAATCTGCTCACCCGGCAAACGTGCCGGTAATTGATCAACCGCGCATACGGCCAAATTTGCTGATGATTTGGCTGATAAATTCCGGATCGGCTGATTCGCATTCGAGCAAAAATGCTTTACGGGCATCGGCTGTATGGCTGGGCAGAAAACTGTGTTTGTTCTTTTTCACGATATTAAAGAAAGAACGTTCAGCAGAGCTGCATTCTTTTCCTCCGTCATTACCCGTCGTTTTACCGTACATACATAAAACGACTTCACAGGCATCGGCAGCCATCGCAGTGGATGGCAATAACGGAGCAATACAGAGAAAAAATGCAGGCAGCATGATCGATTTCATGTTGATTACCTCTGGTTGGTAAGGCGCTATTGAATGTTGGGTCGTCGGGAGGGGGTATCTGGAAAACCTGGGGTGTGTATGGTGTTACCGATAAAACTCAATTTCTGTTGTATTACAGGTCAGGCAATTATTCAGTTTTGGCAGGAAGGTAATGACGCCGGAGTAACCGTTTTTTCGTAGCCAGGTTTTCGCCCTGAAATAACGTTCACTATCCGGTGCGTTAACAATAATCTGACTGGAATGGACAACGGCATACCAGACATCGGGCGGGTAAACCGCGTCAGGGTTGAAGGCCATTTTTATTGACCAGTGGTCATCGACTGTGGGAGACGGCAAAATAACCCGGTTCTCTGACCACTGTGGGCGTGTCGTATTCATTTCCACGCCGGGTTTATCCCATTCGGGCTGAACGGGTTCCGGTGGGGATGAACAGCCAGAAAGGATAACTATCATCGCACTGATTAAAAACAGGTCAATCGTTCGCATAGTTGAAGGTCTCCTTCATTTTATCCAGGTGAAGATATTTGTAATAGATATCACCCATCCGGCGGATATCGCCGTGAATATCAATACTGACGATAATATCTACGCTTTTAAGCACTTTGCGTAACAGCACCTCAAAGGGGATATTCTGGCAATCAGGGTTCTCAAAACAGCGGTCAATAATGCCTTCAATACAGTCTTTCGGGCTGCCCGCGTGCAGGGAGGTGATAAGACCTTCATGACCGGAGCCGACGATTTTCAGCGCGTCCCACGCTTCCTTGCCTCGAATTTCCGCCAGCAGAATGCGGTCCGGGTTCATCCGGTAATTGGCCCGGATAAGCCTGCCGGGTGTGACGATGGCATCATCCCCGGCGTCCGCCGGATAAAATAGATGAACATAATTGGTGTGGTGGTAAAATCGGATTTCGGGGTTGTCTTCAATGGTGATGAGTCTCAGGTGTTGAGGAATATAATGCAGCAGCGTTTTCATGTAGGTGGTTTTGCCGGAGCCGGTTTCCCCCACAATGAATATTGTCCTACCATACTCAACGGCCTTTTCAATAAAGCGCGGGACATCCCCGCTGGTATAATATCGGGCCAGTTCATCATCCTTGCTTTCAGTCTGCTCCTTACCTGTCACCCGGTTATAAAAACCGGCATCAATCCAGGACTGATGCGTTTTCTGCTCGAATGACGGTTTACGCAGCGTGATGGAAACCGTATTCCGCTCACAGGCCGGGGGAATAACGGCCTGAATACGCTCGCCGGATCCCAGCGTAGCGGAAAGAATGGGCGACGTATCATCCACGTTGTCCTCATTCCATGAAGCCAATGCTTTGGCAAAAGCGTAGCACTGACGCAGGGTGACCGGAGCGTCGTGCCGTTGCCATTTTCCGCGAATTTTGGTGTGGATCTCGCCGGGACGGTTAATGGCGATTTCCGTCAGGCCGTCCAGCGGCAGGAAATCACCGAACAGCTGGTTTTTCATAAAATCAAGAGACAGGTTTTCAGTCGTCATATATCCCCCCTCTATTTCATGCGCAACCGATAGACGGAGGAAAAATCAATATCGGTGCCGGTCATGATACTGATAACGTCGCCCTGGTTCAGATACATCGTGGGCGGAATATTGATGCTGTTCTCCAGCGTCGTTTTCGCCATTTCCGACGCGGCGGCGCGGGTGTTTTCGGTATAGTCGGTGTTGCGGTCTTTTCCCGGCGCTGAATCCGCCGCTGCCGCAGCCACATCCTGCACGGTGCTCAGCATCAGGGCATTACCGAAACGCGCCCAGAAATGGGTATCAATCCAGCCTGTAATACCCGCCTCACCCAGCGGGCCGGTGGCCCCGGTATCCGTGAGCGGAATTTGCAGGCTGCCGGGCTCAGGCGTGCGTAACTCCATCCAGATAACAAACATCCGGCTGCGTCCGTGTTGTAATGCCCCGGCGCGGTATACGCCCCTGGCGACGGTGCCCGCCGGGATCAGTTTTACATGGTTGCTGGCGCTGTAGACATCCTCGCTGATAAGGCACGAAATCGCGCCGCCCACATCGGAGACAAACCGCCGCATCATTGAGCAGGGGATATAGCGGTCAACCGGGATGTAGAGATCAGGATCGAGGTTCAGCCGCCTGACGCCGGTGACCTTAGCCACCCCAGGCTTTTCATTGTTGCCACGGGTAACGGAGGCGGTTGTCGGACTGCCGGTCGCTCCCGCATTGTCGCGCGGTTCGTTTCGGGTGGTTCGCGTGTTGCCTCGCTGCGCGGCCTCGGTGGCGTTGTTCAGCCCGTCAGCCAGCGCCGTTGCCTTGTTCAACGTGGGCAATGCCGGTGGGGAGGATGGCGCGGAGTTTTGCGCCTGGCCCTTGTCCGCCGTCGTTTCCGGCTTGTTCTGTCCGAACAGACCGAACGGATTGCTGTCCATGCCGAGGTTGGTTCGTGCATGTTGTCCCGCGCCGGTCGAAGGCGCAGGTGCGGCGTCGGCTTCCTTTTCGTCACCTTTTTTCAGCGCTCCGAGCAAGCGATCGCCGCCGAGTGCCAGTGCAATCAGTACGGCCAGGCTAACCAGGCAGACCAGCAGCGTCCGGCGACCGGATGATTTTCGAAAGCGGGTCACTTCGGGCTGACCGGGCGGCGTTTGTTGTTCCTGCTCCGGGCTCGCCATCGCCAAGCGGGCGCGCTCGCGGGCCTCTGACTCCAGTTCTGTCGTGGTTTTTTCCGTTGCTTCAGGGAAGGATGGGTGTGTCATTTGGCCTCCAGCGTGACGGCGGGTGACACGGTGTCGCCACTGGCGACAGTGGCTTGCCCGTATGCTGCATTTTCAATCCCCACCACGGCATTGCCATAGCGCAGTACCAGACGAGGCGACAACGCCCGTACCACCATCACGGTGTAATTGCCCTGGCTGATAATTCGGGGCGTGACCGCCTGCTCTTGACCATTAACGATCAGGAAGGGAGAGGGCAGGATTTTGACCGGTGAAAAGCCGATATAGGTAAAGCGGCCATCATCGTAAGTGAAGTCCGGTGCTATGGACGCCGAGCCTGCCGCCACCCGTTTGGTATAGCGCCAGTTGCGTGGTGAGGTGGCCTGTTTGAATGCCGCTGCTATCTGCTGTTTTTCCTGCGTTTCGCGCAGCATTTTCATACGACTCGCATTGGCGGCGTCTGATTGCCGGCGGGCCTCATCTAGATAGCGATAGCGGATAACGAATGCCTGGGAGGGTGAGTCGTTATCCAATACGTTCAGCTCCAGGCTATAATCACGTTTTGACGTCACGACAAAGAGATTGGTCTTCCAGTCTTTCGCGGTCGGCAGAAAGACCTGACTGACGTTATTGCCGCTGGCATCCGTCACCGGCTGGGTAATGGGGTTCGGGCTGACGCCCACCCGGTTATCACTGCGGGTCACCGTCCAGCCTTTGGGAAAGCCCGCCTGCGCATCAATAACCTCCTCATCATCGTCGAACAGCAGCGTGGTGACGTAGCCGGGGCGGGTATTGACGACCGTGGCGTTTTGGCTGTTGTAAAAGACGTTCTGCATCCGGCTGTCCCAGGTACTTCCACTGGGCATGGCGGCACCCCAGGCCACGTATGACGCCAGGATAAGGGTAAGGCCCAGACTATTTTTCAGCATCATTCAGTCCTCAGTTCTTTATCGCGCTGGTAGCTGGTGACGATGAAGCCCATCGGGTTCACTTCGCGCTGGCTGTCTGTGAGTTGTTTGCGTGGGAGGTAGCGGTATGTCAGGCGAATATTCCAGACATCCGTTTTGACCGAGTTATCCGCAATGCGGCGTATGGTGCGCCTGATGCGTAATGTCGCCAGATGGTCGGGCGCTGTGGCGGAGGCGTGGACGTTCGAAATAATGTCAATATACACGACATATTCCGCTTTATTGAAAATGACATCCGGTGCCTGGTCGCTGTTAAATCCGTCCAGATACTCTTTATTCACGCTGTCGCTATTGAATAACTGCACATCGTCATAATCGCGCTGGAGTGAAAAATAGTTATACCCTTCGCGGAGTCTGACGTAATGCGCCGCCAACGAATGCGCAAGGGCGTCTTCCGTCGAAATATCCCGCTCTTTAATACGGGTCATATATTCATAACGACCGGTCTGTTTATCCACGGACCATAACTCAATGTCGGTGGTTTTTAGCGGCAGCTGGATAATCAGGGCTACGATTGCCATCGCGGCAAGAATAAAACCGACCGCTGCCATCAGCCAGGCAACCTTTTTTTCACGCGCATCCTTTTCCAGAATAACGGTTTCAAAATTTCGGGACGACGCAAGGACTTTTTCTGTTTCAGGCATGGTTTGTCAGCTCCTGGATGATGGCCGGGGAATTAACCGGTTTAGGATCGCCGGATACCGGCGGAAGGATGAAGTTATGCTGTGCGCAGCCCGTAAGCGCGCATAGCATCAGAAAGACGATGCTGAGTTTCATATCAGGCCCTTTATTTAACGGATGTGGTGGCGTCAGTGTTATTGCCACGACGCGCTACGAATTCGGATATGATGAGCGGGGAAGAGATTAGATGTAGAAGTGTGGTTACCAATCGATTTTAACGCAACCAGATTACCAACTCCTTTGAATCTCCAGGAAGAAGCGAATGTCGTGAAAGTGATTTGTGATAGTTCAACAAAGTGGGTAGATCCGTTTTCAGTTGATGGACGAATGCTAAACTCCTATAATATTGACATTTATCGATATTTTATAAATTTCAATGTGCATTCTTTTCCCGAAAAAATGAAATAATTATTTTGGCTGTTTTTTGTCAGAAAAATATCGGATTTCTAATATGGGCTCTTTATATAATTCGCCAATTAGCTCAATAGATATTTCATTTGTTTTTTTTCGGAAAATTCTTTCTCATAAAAATGATGAAGTCCCATAATTCCTCCTCGATTTTATTTGTCTTTTCAATGGTGATTGTGCTGATTAAATAATAATTTTATGCATCTTCATCATACAGTCTCAATGCGGATTTAATGTTGCCAGGAATATCATTTCTATCGCTACGTGGCACAACAATTGCGTGATCGCTTATTTCATAACCCGCGTTAATCGTCGTGGATCGTATAGGTATGATCATGTTTATCAATGTGGATTTTGTGAGATTGTCTGTTAATTGCAAGGAGTTTATTTGTTCGTGTGTGATAGCGGGATAATCACCTTTGCATACTTTATGCATTTTTCTTATGTTAGTTATTATTTCTTTGAGTCGGGGGAATATGTCCTGATCGAAGAAGTACCCTCAATACTCCTTTTTGAATTTTATAGTTCCTGAGAATACTTAACTTAGACGAGTATTTGGCATTGATAAGAGCTAACTCGTCGTCTAATTTAATTTGATTTGATGTTTTAAGTGGGTAGTAATCAGCCAGTTGCAGGGCACCATAAATATATTTTGCCTAACAATGTTTTCGGACTGCCTAATCGTAGATGAGCCGGAAGCTCTAGCGAGAGAGTATCGTATGACGACCGTTTTTCGTTCATTCGAGACTGCCATATTTCAACTAGTCTACTCCAGCAACCTTGTGCCAGTTGCAGCATCATGCTGCAACTGGCACAAGAGTACGCTAGGGGGGAAAAGCGTTAAGACCTTGGCTAGAGCTAGATATTTCCCAGCTTTGTACATCATTCCAGACATCGAGCATCATTTTACCTAGTGGAATATTTCGGAAGTCCTCTCTGTCAGGTGAAAACCCCAATATAGTTTCTATCTCCTCAGCTTGGTCCTGGCTGAGAATATTCAGGCCGGTGACTTGTCCAACAGATTTGGCGAACGAAAGGTTTTTGCGTATGCTTTTAGCGATGCGCCAGGCCTCATGCAGATGATTTTGATATTGCGGAATCAGTTGGAAAGTCGTGAGCGACCTGCTGGCTGCTATGTTTCCCTCTGGTGCTGCAATATGAATCAAATAATCCTTCTTCCTACCACGTAATGCGCGTAACTCCGGTGACCATGATTTGCCGCTGGCAGGAAGCAGGCTGAAGCTGAGCACGGCTTTGTCCACCTGCGGATTGAGGTGGGGAACTTTGTAGAAATCGGTATCATGCTTCATCTGCGGACCATTGCATTTTGAGCAGGAAGGCATGATGTTACCCAGAGAAAGTGCGAGAAAAGGATAATTGGACTGTGAAATGTAATGGTCAAGATCAGGTCGATAACCTGTCAATTCATCACTTTTAGGATTTGTATCAATGGTGCGCAGATGGCAGTAAGGGCACACCTTGTAAACTGAGCACTCGCATAGGAGATAGGCTCCCCATATTTTTCTGCTATCACGGAATTTTTCATAGTTGAAAATATTTTTTAACATTCCCAGGGCTTCATCACGCTGCGTACTTTGTTTTGTATCATCAGTGGTAAAAGTATGATTGAAATCATCAATGACTGACGAAAAGTTCCGTGTAGACGTAGCAACGATAGTTCGTAAATTACGACGAACAAATAATTTAACCTGATGTAATAGCAGGCACGGAGGCCCGGCTAAGTATTCCTTTCTAAAATACGCCGCAATGGTTTTGCAGAGATATTGTTCATGTTTTTTCGCCGCACTGATCCAAACATCGGGAATTTCAATAATCATGATCCTGCCCTGACATTATTTAATACTGCTCGGCGCAGACCGGCATCACCGATTTCTTCTATCAAGTTTTTCTCTTCTTGGCTTAAATTACCGGCCATAACAGATTTATGGAGTGCCTGTACTTTGAGCGCGGCATAGGAACCGATCGAAGGTGTGTCAAATGCTTCCAGTACCAATGCATCCATTGAATTGCCAAACGTTTTAATATCGGTGGACAAGTTGTCGCCAAGACGTTGCACCATTGAAGAAGGAAAATCACCAGAAATAATCGGTGAATGTGTTGCCAGTACCACCTGTACACAATCGAACTGACAACGATTTTTGGCCTCAGCGAGAAAGGCATTGAGCCGTTCAACAAACTGCCGTTGCCAGTCCATATGTAAGTAGGTGTCTCCTTCATCAATCAGCACCAAAACTGATTGCATTTTTTTTGCCTTCAGGCGGTCAAGCGCTATATCAATGCGGGAGAATTGCTCCATTAACGACATTAATCCTGAACTCAGGTTGGTCCAGGAGAGTTCGACAGCAGATTCGCTGTTTGTTATCGCCAGCAGGTGCTGGGAATCATCTATAACAAACTCAATACCTTGCCTGATGCTAGTGTCGATTGTGCTATGGCGTGCGTGAGAAGTAAGCAAATTATGAGAATTACTTAAAAGCTCAGTAAAGCGTACGATTAAGCCGTCAATTTTTCTCTCAACGGGCAGTGTTGGCGCTTCATCCCAATTGAATAGGTGATTTGACAACAGAAATGACAGTACCACTAAATGGCGATGGCGGATGGATTTCGACATCTTTTCCAGCGTCGCCAGAACACATTTCACATAAGCCGAACCACCTTTCTGACGCAAAATATCGATAAACCAGTTTTCCACCGTAGCCGCGAATTGTTGCATTTCTGGCGTGTTGCTGTTTGGCTGTTCGTCACGTTGACGCGCCAAAAGATACTGGCGTTGCATCTCCGCCCGCGAATGAGTCAGTGAGCCGGGCAGTGTCAGTAACTGTGGCGCAATAACACGCTCAAAGAGATCGCGACGATAGGACAAACGTGCCACCAATTGAGTTTTTTCTCCAAGGGACTTTGCGATACGGGTATATTGCTCCAACATCCCGGTTCGCAATTTTTTTCCAGAGATAGTGGAGGCATTGATAAAATGGGGGTGTGGCTCGATGGCCCTACGATAGGGCAAGGGGGTATAATATATAACCCCAAGACCCTCTGGCGGGTTGCGGGCATCCCGTTGACTCAGGCGGTCGAAAAAATCCGTTTTTTGCCAGTTTCCCTGATCCCCTGCTGGAGCTCCAGCAGTCAATATTTCCGCCAGCGTCAGTAGTAAATGGGTTTTACCTGAACCATTTTTGCCCAGCAGCAAGCTCATTGAGTCAATGTCAAAATATTTGGGGAATTTTTTCGCACCAGAGCCTACATGTATAGTCTGACCATCAAATGTCAAAAAATCGATCATCTTTAAAAGCCACTATGTTAAGTTTTCTGTCCCTTAGCAGAGAAATTTACCACTAAGCCTGTAATGAAAAAACATGTAACGGTTTGGAAACACAGATAGCAATAAAATTCATTAGGAAAGCTATATTTACTGACGGCTAACGTTTCGGACTGTTTTCGCAGTAATCCAAGTCTGTCCAAAATTCGTTGCTTCAATCAATTGTCCACTCATAACCGACCGAGATCCTGCTGTCAATGTCTTGGAGTCAAAAGCAGGCGTGTTACTCTGCAGAATAAATAATTTTCGCATACACGATGCTTTCCACACGTACTAAACAAAGTTACGAGAAAAGATGAAAATCCGGTTGCGACACTCGTAGCTTGCGAAGGCGTACGCTTATGCCCTGAGCCAATGGCCTGCACTGACGAACTCTACCGAGGATGGCTGGGTAGAAGTCGATAACAATATCGCCGAAAAAGCTTTAAGGATGGTCAGCATAGGACGAAAGCTGCCTGTTCTTCGGTTCAAAGCACGGTGGTGAGCGAGTGCGTTGTCGTCCAGTTTGATAGGGGCATGCAAGCTGCGCGGTATGGGTCCGGAGCATTGCCTTCACCACGTACTTGCCGTAATCGCCGACTGGCCGGTGCAAAGCAGCATTTAGCTGGCCCTACTCAATGTGGCAATCACTGGCAACTTGGTTGATACCAGCGAAACTTTAATGCTAACTCGACGATTTAACTACTCTCTCTCGGTCATATGACTGATAAATTTGAAAGACTGTTGGAATTATTCACAACTATTTGGTTTTATAGAGGTATAAAATGTCTACTTTGAGAGGTGGTATGGAAATTCAAGAGTTTGTCAGCCAATACAAAAATCACCCAGTTCTTTTCATTGGCACTGGCTTTAGCCTTCGATATCTAAAAAATTCCTTTAGTTGGGATGACTTATTGATGAAAATCGCCGTTGATTTGACGGGGAATCCCGAGTTCTACTACGATCTGAAAGCTGAAAGCCTTGAAGGAGATGAGTATCGCTATGATATTTTAGCAACGAAACTTGAAGAAGTTTTTAATAACACTTTAGCCTCAGATCGACACGGAAAATTCGAAGCGATAAATAATATATTTTATGATAGCATGAAAAGTGGAAAAAAGCTTAGCCGCTTTAAAATCTATCTCACATCTATTTTAAAAGAACTTCAGATTAAAGACTCTATGAAGGCGGAAATTAACAGTTTAATTAAGACAAGGAAAAACATAGGCTCTATTATTACTACAAACTATGACCAACTCATAGAGGTTTTTTTTGATTTCATTCCGCTAATTGGCAATAATATTTTACTAAGCAACCCATATGGCTCTGTCTATAAAATACATGGATGTGTAAGTGATCCGAGTAACATTATAATAACACTAGACGACTATGTAAGCTTCGACAATAAATACGAATTAATTAGAGCCCAATTATTATCTATTTTTATTCATAATCCTATTATTTTCCTTGGCTACAGCATTAGTGATAAAAACATTAAATATCTCCTTCAGACTATTTTTTCTTATGTGGATTTGAATACTGACTTAGCAAAACGGATAAAAGACAATTTTCTTCTTGTTGAATACGTTGAAGGGAACATGTCAACTACTATATCTGAGCATGACATTAACATAGAAGGACTATCCATAATTAGGATAAATAAAATAAAAACTGATAACTACAAAGCTGTTTATGACGCGATATCTAATTTAGTATTGCCTGTATCCGCTATGGATATTAGGAAGGTACAAAAGGTATGGAACACAATAAAAAGTGGTGGCGAGATAAAGGTAAAAATAACAGAAAATCTTGACGAGCTGCGTAATGAAGAAATGGTTATTGCTGTCGGTTCTGAAAGGACTGTAAGATACGAATATCAAACTAAATCTGAGATGATGCAAAACTATTTTAAAATAGTTGACGAGGCGAACACGCAACTTATAGCTCTTCTAAATAAGCAAACTATAGGGCACCACGAGCATTTTCCGATCTACGCATTTAGCTCAATATGCCCTGAACTTGAAAACATTAAGGCAGCTAAAGAAAGGCAACTAGATAAAATAATCAGCCAAATTGAGAGAAGTCGAGCGGTTTGCCGCTCTGACTTTACATCAATTGAGGATATATTAGAACAGACTCCGGCGTGGAAAGTTGCAGGAACGATTACTTGTGGTGTTTTCGAAGATAATATCAACCTGGAGCAACTTAAAAAATATTTAATTGCTAACTCCCATAATGTGAATACAGGATACAGACAATTGCTTTGTTTGTATGATTTTCTCGCATATTAAAATCCTGCTTTAATGAGAATTATGACCACTTTGTGTGGTCTTAATTTTCCATTCCAATTCAACCTCAAAAAAATTGCATTGTGCTAACACTTCTCGAGAATGAAGTTAAAAAATTAATCACGCGATAAATTATGGATAGCGAAATTCATGATCAATCAATAACTTATTAAGTTAATAATCAGTCACACATGTAACAAGTGGCCCTATTTGACGCCAAGGGCGCACCTGAACCAAGCTTTAACGTCCGCTTCACGCCCTGAGCAGCCTGTCAGGTCTAGTCATGCTCTGCTATTAGAAAGTTTCAGGTTGAGTGGTGGCTTAATCCAGATAGGAGTTAGCGGTTACGCTGCTGATTAAAACGTTTCATATTCTCGATGGCGGCGGCGCGTTTTTGCCATGCAGAGAGGGCTTTGCCGGTGCCTGCGGCGATGAGTTTACCCGTGGCACTGGCGGCACTAATACCCCGTTTCATCGCCAGTCGGGCCCCTGCGGCTCCGGCCATCATGGCCGGTCTGGCTGCACTAGTGGATTTTTTCGTCAGCCCGCTCAGGCCGTTCATGGCTGCGCCTTGTAATGTGGCCTGGACGGCTGCGCCACTCAGCGTACTGGCAATCTTCGCGGAGAAATAAACGACAACTCCCGACGCGATCCCGGCCAACAAACATTGCGCCGCTAGCGTCACCATATTGCTATTGCTGGATGTGGCTATAGCGGCATCCAGTATTTTATTCAGGTAATTGATGGCGATCCTGATGGATAAGGCAGAGAACATTATCGTCAATATCGCCGTAAAAATGGTTTTTAGCCAGTTATCAAACATGGGTTTCAGGAAACCGTACAGCAGACAGAAAATAAACAGGGGTGCAGTGGTGGTCATTAACAGTAGGGTGATTTCGGCGAGCAGGTTGACAAACGTTGCGGCGAGTAAAAGCACGATCGCGCCACCCCATACCAGCACTTCGGCGAAGCCCCCGCTCAATTGGACATAGGTGGAGGTATCCAGATTAAACAGTGTCTGCCCCAGCGTCTGCGCCTTCTCCCATACGGTGTCGAGCAGGACCCAGACATTATCATCGCCGCTTACGCCATCCTTTAGTCCTTCGATAGCAGCAATCACGGCATCCAGCCAGCTATCGCGATTTAGTACAAAGGTGGTAATGAGCAACATTCGGCCCACATCCCAGACGACATCTTCAACCGGGGTCTGTAATTTGCCTCCCAGTGTTTGATACCCCCGATAAACGATGAATAAGGTGAATGAGCTGACAACTATAATGCTTATCATTGAGCCGTAGGTGGAAGACTGACCTTCTAAAACGGCGTTGAGTCCTTCCATGATGTTTTTGTCCATGCCAACAAAAATACCACCGGACATAATGCCTCGCTTGATATAAAAATAGACAGGGAATAAAAAACAGGGAAGAGTCCCTGTTTTTACTGGCGGGGATATTACTCGGTAACAGATTTTATTTTTTTAGCTTCCTGCTGGAACAGTGCTTCGAATTTTTCCTTTATCCCTGGCTTGCCTATTTGCGCGTACATAATGGCGGCCCTGTGGGCAAATTCGCAATTATCACTCGCCTCACCATCTATGAGGCATTGTGTATAAACTGTATACGTACATCCGGATGTTGCTTATACCAGGCTTCGGACTTTGTCTCTTTACAACCGGATAATGCGATGACGCCTGAGGCGACGAATAAGGTTAATAAGGATTTAGACATGTTTAAGCTCCCTATAGAGTGTTCAGATCAGCAACCGGTGCCGTTAATTGCTGCTGCTCAAAGGCTTTCTGTCTTTGCTGCTCCAGCAGTGTTGTTCGCTGCTCAGACTGCCTGACTGACATCTCCCACTGGCTGGTCAGCGCACTTAATTGTACGCTTTTGGCCGCCACGGCGTTAGCCAGGTCCTGGGACTCTTTCGTGTCCTGAGCGTTCGTTATGCGGTCAGATAAGTCTGATATATCGCTGAGTGTGCTGTTGATCCTGTTTTCCACATCGCTGGTGTTCTCAATGGACACCGCCTGATTGAGAACGATTTGTTTGCAGCTGGTCAGGTAACTCTGTGACGCGCTGGACTGATTGCAGGCATCGAAAGATTTATATTTATTATATAGGCTCTGAAGTTCAGAGGAATATACACCGCTCTGGTTCGTGAGCAGGTCATCCAGCGAAACGCCATTCTTTCGCAGCGCATCAATATCCGTTTTTAGGCTTCTGGCGTCGCTGAGAAAACCCTGAATATCCCGTACGCCCGTCGCCGTGGCTAATTGCTGCTTATAGGCGTTAATCTCGCTTTTATAGTGCGTCACGGTTTCTTCCCATTGCTTGAGTTTTTCAGTCCACTGGGTAATGGATTCCGCATTCTGCACAGCATCGAAAACCGGTATTCCGGCGCTTATCGACGGAGCGGAAATAAACAACGATAACGCCAGGATGCTATATCGGGTACGCATTGATTTTCTCTCCGGTCTGGATGTTATATTGCCTGTTTAAGAAATGATGCTTTCCATTCCTCGTGCTTCATGCCGTCCTGATAAAGGGCATCGAATATTTTCAGGTTGTCTTCACTCCCGCTCAGCAGTTTGGTGATTTTGCCGAGGCCCGACAGGTCCATTTTTGCCATCGACACAAACGGTCGGGTTTCGCCGGCACGCAGAGGCGTTTTTAGTACCACCATGTAATGTTCGCCCGGATCAAGATTGCGCACGATGTCATACACGCTCTCCGGTACTTTCATTTTTTCCACGTAATCCGCCTGGCTGGCCTTTGGGTTGGCGAGGAAAATTTGTGTGCCGCATTGTTCAATGATTGCCGGGGCGATGGGATGCTTAACGATTTCATCGGGCGACTGGGTGGCGGGGATGAAGATGCCGTTGAGCTTGCGGATGACTTTAAGCATATTGAGCGAGAATCGGGAAAACTCGACGTCGGCCAGCCATTTCCAGAATTCGTCCATGAACATAACCAATCGGCGTCCATCCAGCAGGCTGGTGACGCGGTACAGCAGGTAAAAGGTGATGGGGCCACGGATGTCGTCGTCGTCCAGAAATTCTGTGCCGTCGATACCAAAATTATCGATATCGCTGATAGTGAAGGTATCTTCTTCGTTATCAAATACCCAGCCGAATTCGCCACCCTGCGCCCACTGTTTCAGCCGGATGCGCAGCCCATTGGTGCGGGCGTCTTTGGTCGGCGGCTCCGGCAGTACTTCCAGTAGTCGGGTAATACCATAACGGCGGTATTCCGGCGGGTAGTCCAGCATGATGGTATCCACGGCGGTACTGATACGCTCTTCGTCGCGTGGATCGAGCGGCTTGCCGTTACGGCGACACAGCATCCGCACCAGCCGTTTAATAAAACTGATGTTTCGCCGGCTCGGCGCCAGTGAAAACGGATTAAACCCGCTGGGGACGCCGGTCCGGATACGGAAGTAACGTCCGCCCATCTGGCGTATCGACATCTCTGCCGCCCGGTCCTTGTCAAAATAAACGGTGGTCAGCCGTTTAATCGTGGCGGACACGGCAAACGTCGCCGGGTTGCGGTATTTCTGCATCAATTGTTGCATCATCGTCATCAGCAGGGTTTTCCCTGACCCCGTTTTTCCGATAATCGCCGTATTGCCCGGCGTTTTTTCATTGAAGTCATCCCGCCCGGCCTGACTGTCGTGCAGGTTCAGGTAATAACCGCCGCCGCCCGGTGATGTCAGGATGGCGATGGCCTCGCCCCAGGGGTTGCCGTCCCGTTTGTGAGGATGGAAGTTATGTAGGCTGGCCATATCGGCAAAGTTCTGGCTGCTGACGGCAACCAGCCGGGGCCGCAACGTATACACCCCCGGCAACTGCGCCAGATAGGCGGCAGGTAAAGACAGGGTGGACAAGGACGTCATGATACCGAGGTCGGCAAAGGGCTGGGCCAGCGCGTTGGTGTCTTTTACCACCCGGTCGGCGCTGTTTGAGGAGACCAGCAGGGAAAAGTGGTATTTCCCACACGAGATATGCCCGGATTGGAGTAGGTCACGCAATACAATCAGCTCTTCGCGCTGCGAAATGGCGTCATCATCCGCCGAGTTCAGTCGTTTTTCCGCCAACCGGATGTGATTTTGCGCTTCATCCCGCGCCATGCAGGTGAAGGATTGTGTGAGGACATACTCGCTTTTGGCATACAGCAGCGCATCCAGTAAACCGGTATGGGTTTGGGGTGAGTAGTCTTTGATTTCCAGACTGCGGAAAAAACGAGAGCCGTCGACCGTCTGGCACTCGGCGGTATCGGTGCTAAAGAAGACATCCGGTGTGCTGAGTGTGTCGTAAAACGGTGAGTGGGTCACCGCCACCTTCTGCCATTTGCCGGTTAACAGACGGTGATAAAAAGCCAGTTGCGAGGAATACACTCGCCCGTTTTCCTCATAAACCCCTAATGGCGTTGCCATATAGCGGGACAGGGCGGACGTCAGCGCCTCCTGATGCTCCAGCATCGCTTTCAGGGCGTCATCCAGCGCGGCGTGCCTTTTCCCGACCGGCTGTCTCTTCATGGCCTTTTTCTCCAGCCGCGAGAATGGCGCATAACAGACGGTGAAAAACAGCCGGTGACGCCAGAACGGCTTATCCTTTATTGGCCGGTAATAACGCGCTGAGACCTCATCCGCAAAGGGAATACCTGAATGGGCCTCAAACGCATCCCGGTATTGCTCTCTTATGCGGTGAATATAGAAGGTGACCGGCAGTCCTTCATACGAACGAATCACATTGTTGAGATGGGTTGCCAGGAATGTCAGGTGGTGTTCATCCTCGCATTCAAATACGACTCCAGCCAGCTCCCAGGTGGCAACCAGGTCGCCATGGCGGTTCCTTATCACCTGGGGGTGAATATGAGAGGAATACGGAATGTATTTATCCAGCGTGATGCGCTCGTTTAACTTCATCTTTTTCGTAAACTCCGAAACATCGACGGCATCATAGCGATTGGCCAGCATAGCGTTCGCGCCGTAATGCCGGTTGGTGGCAAACCGGCCACGGGTTTTAAACGCCAGCCAGAGCAGACCGAAATAATGAATATCCGTTCGTGCTTTGGACTTCATTTCTATCCAGGCCGGTATGAGCAGCAACGCCAGGTAATAGCTGAGATAGACCGACAGCAGGACAAGCGTCCCGCTGACGATAACGAACGGCACGAGGGGAATACCCATTATGGCGGCAGGTCGCGTAAGCGCTTTGTTCAGCGTGGTCATTCGTTCCTCCTACGCCGCCCAGTAGGCCCCGAAGCCTGACGCGCCGACAATCAGGATGGCGCCAATAATGACGTTGCGCATGTCAGAAAGACTCTTGCCGTCGAAAAGCACCTTGTAGCCAATCCACATGGTGGCCAGCGTGATGGTGACGGCGGCCAGCCCCAGCAGGCCGGTGGAGGTATTGCTCAGCGTATCGCTGGCTTTATCAAATCCGCTGTCCGCCGCCAGCACGCGGGAGGCGGGTAACAGGTACGCGGCCGCAGGCCAGTATTGACGTTTTTGCATGGTCATTTCTCCTCGTGGGTAACAGGGACGGGTAAATCGCCGCGAATAATGGCGTTCGGGTAGCGTAGGGAAGTCAGAATCGACGGGGTTGTATCGGCCATGTCACCGCGCAGGACGGTGGCGGGATAACGCATCTCCGGCCCCGCTTTTACGGCGACCTGGTGTGGTTTATCTTCCTGTGTTGACGGGACGACGTAGCCGATACGCTGCACATAGCTGGACTGGTTAAAGGCGGGTTCCTGCTGTTGGCCGGTATCGAAATTGCCGGAGTAGTAACAACTGAGTGCGCGTTTTAGGGAGCCGCCGCGCCGGTAGCAGTCGGTGAGGATGCGCTCAAAGACGGAAAGATTGGTGCAGGGGTCAAGCAGATCACCGGCGGTCACGCCGTAATGGCGGAAATTAGTGCTGGTAATTTGCATCAACCCGACCGAATAGCGGCGGCCCTGTGCCTCCAGCCTGTTGACGACGCGAAGAGCGTTTCCGCTGTTATCTGGTTGGTGAGAAATAACGCCGTTATTACCGGGCGCTCTTTCACTCTTGGGTACAATCTCCGCGATGGCGTAAGGGTTAAAACCTGATTCGACGCGCGCGACATCGAACGATGTGGACGGATGAACGCTGGCGGCGCACTGCATGGCCGCCGCCAGAAAGGCAGTGGGGGAAAGCATGGTGGCCTCGGTAAAGTCAGTCCGGCAATGCGTACGGCTATTTGAAGTGCTATGCCGGGTGAAGGAATAAAACGTAGGGATGTGGGGTGATCCTGTTCGGATGTTAGCCGGGCTGGATTTCCTGCGATGCATCGTTATCGTCTCTGGGCTCCAGGAGGACCAGCTTGCCGGAGACGGCAATGCCGGGCATCAGCATCACGTTCAGGCCGGGTTTGCCGTTATGAGCAAACGCCACGCCGACTTTCGTCCAGTACGTGGTTTTTTCACCCAGTAGATCAGGTTGGCTTTCCTGAGTGACATACGCGAGATAGACGGGTTTTCGCATCTTATTTTCCTTGAATGAATAAACAACAGTGGATTAAATAAATAAATGAATCACATCCCGATCCTGCATTCCGGTTTCAACGGGTCAGCGAGGACATTCAGCGGCACCCTGAATTGTGGTTACGTGACAGCCCGACCCCTGTTATTAAAGAGCGAATACCTGGCCCGGACGAATGAACGTCCATAAGGCCTGCCAGCGAATGATGGCGAGGTTAGGGTGCGCTTTCTGATTCAGGCGGGTAACAGTAAAATCAAACAGGAAAATAAAAGAAAAACTGTGTGGAATTAACGGTGTTCGAATTTGATTAAATACTTGAGTGAAGGGGTTGTCTGAAATATTCTGGCGGATTTATTTGTATTTAAATCAATGCAAATATAGATAGTGATTTAGGCAGATAATAAAAAGCGTGCGGATAAGAATATCGCTCCGCACGCAAGGCATCGTATTCTCAGCGTTGACCGCGTTCAAGTGCTGTCTGGCATTCAATACAGGTTGTCACGCCCGGCAAAGTCTGACGCCGTTTATCGGGTATGGACTTACCGCACAGGCGGCAGTAGGGCAATGATGGCGTTGCTGTCGGTCTGAAACGGTTTTGTTCAATCATATCCTCCAGACGCTGTTCATTAAATTCCTGATCGCGATCGATTTCATCCGGCATGGGATGTCCTCCTGTCCGAAGTTTCTTTTTCGCAAAGCGTAATACGGTTCAAGACGGCGGTGAGGGACGGACCATTCCCTTGTGAGGACAATTCTTCGGTTACCTGCATCATGACATCCAGCGCGTCGAGCGATGCGATATTTCCCGGATGGCGTTTCTGCCATCGTCGCCAGATCTCGGCATCGGTCTCTTCATCTGGTATGGGCGTCCGGCCATGAGGGATGGTGATCCCCAGCAACCGGCGACGGATGCAGACTTCATTGGAGGTGAGGCCAAAATATTGGTTCAGCAGCGCAATTGAACCACCCAGAACGATGGCCCGGTTAATCTGTTGCTGGCGCTGAACCTCCTGACGCGACAATGCCAGGATTTGGTGTAAAGCGTCATGATGGACAGTGACAGCCATAAACTGCGCTGATGCCCGGCTGATGATAAACAGCTCATCCAGGGACAGCTGATTGAGGGCGTTCATTTCGTCGAAAGTGAAACCCAGCGCTTCGCAGTGGCGAATGTTGCCTTCCTTCAGCGCGTGAAGGGCATCGGTTAATACGGCGTAGTTCAGTGATGGGATCATGATGCCGACCCCTCTATCTGTTTCTCTTGAAGGCGGCATAACAGACGAACCAAATGGGATGCTCCAGAACATTGGGTTATTTTCGGGGGATGGTCAAACACGCGATTTTTAATGGATGTCCAGATCTCATCATAATAGGGATTACGTATGATTCTGGGCTCGAACGCAAAGGTCTTGAGCAGGTCCAGAATGACAGGCAAATGCACGCCGTGATTATTTTTCATAATCATTCCCTCTTAAACGCTTTCAGCGGTTGGTCAATTTAAGGTTAATCCATTCATCAATCTCAGATTCGAGCCAGGCCACACTGACCGGGCCAATCTTAATTGAGCGTGGAAAAATGCCGCTTTTCATATACAGATAGATTTGCGAGCGTTTCAGACCGGTTTTTTCTTCAACCTGCTTTAGGCGTAATAACTGATGGGATGTCATAGCTACCTCCAGTGCAGAAATGGGATAACCCGGAGATGACACGACAACACAGAGGAGGGGCGGAGAGAAAGTGGATAAGCCCGTATTACGGAATTCACAGACCTTAATACGGACTCTTAGATCGATTAGATGACGTCATCTTAATTTGATGCCGAAACGGAAGTGGGCGAACCGCGTTCAAGAGCAGTTTTCAGCGTGTCGCCGCTCAGATGATCGGTGACACCGTCATTTGATGCCCAATGTTCAAAGATGGACAGGAGCTTATAAGGTTGCCTGATTAATGGGCTGATGGCCTCATTATGTTTACAGGCAAGCCAGAACAGGCGCGATAGTGGTGTGGATATCCGTGTTGAAGATGCTGGAATTACTCTGCTTTTAATTGGCATGTTGATTAACTTTTCAAATTCGGTGTATCGAATGACGAAACAAGCGTCTTGCGGTAAGTTATGAACTGGAAAATAATGCCCCCCGTGGTAATATTTGTTCATCCGTTGGAATTCTATATTTTCATAAATGTCCCGAGTGATATTTTCCGGCAGTCGCATGATTTGATGTTTTATTCTCTCCTGCCATGTGACTTTTTCGTATACCTGAAATATTTTACCAGAAAGCATGACTGAAATACCATAATTGATATCATGTGCTCCAGTCGCGGGCAATGGAATGTTCAAGGAACGAGCCAGCAAGCGTTGTACAAGGACATATTCGTATCCTGCCAAAGTTGTGTCCATTATACTCTGTGCGGGGGAAATGTATTTACCCATGGTACTGACGGTTAATCTTCTTTTATTAATAAAACAATTTTTTTCAAGAAAACATAGGCGATTAATAAGCGAGTTTTCAACCGTTCGAAGTTTAACTTTATGATTTGATGTTTTAACTTTTCGTAATATGAACGGGGATTGAAAATAGATGGAAAGGAAAATGTTTCCGCTTAACGCATTACGATAAATGTCAGCACTCGTTATTTTTATACTCGCCAGCCTATCGGATATCTTGACCGCTTCTTTTATCGTTAGCCAGTTAGGGACTTGGTTTTCTATACTAAAATAACCACTATTTTGGTTCATGATATTTCCCCTTCTATATAATGGAAATTTGGCAGAGTAAATAAAGAACTATGATGTGCTATAGCTATTGGAAAACATAAAGCTTGAAATTTTTCGTGGGCAAATAAAGATGATTTATTTATAGACGAAATAAATAGAAGTTGATCTGGTGATAAATAATGGTGCGGTGTTTAAGCAAATAAAATTATTGATATGTGAGTCATCATGCGAATAAAACCGTTAAGATAATGTTTACTATTAAATGCACTCATGAATTTCGACAGAAAATACATGCATGCTTCGACTGTATCTGTGCCGCGCTACGTTAGACGGGTGGCATGTTAGTAAACAGTTTTATCTGAATGAAAAGGTAATAATAAACGGATTGCTTGTTTTTAATATATACACATTAATCAAGATTAGGAACTGAAAGCTGCCAGGTGTTTTTTATAAAATACCTGAAGATGAAAACTGTGTATTCTGCATAATCAAGGCGGTATTTTCGGATAAAGTATGGCGTTAGTATTTTGTTTTACGTTATAGACTATATGCTTGGATGAAATGTTGGCCAAAATCCACACTACAATAGGTATTCCGTTAACCGTTTGATGCCTAGGGTAGTGAAAGATAAAACTGCATTACAGGCCGCCCTTGCCTCACTAAGAGCCTTAGCGAAGCTGAATATGGTTGGAACCGCAAGGAATTACCTGTCTGCAACTCTAAATTGTCTTTATTTGATGGTGGAGATAGGCTTGCTTTAGCGCCGTAGAGAACAGGTTTAAACAAGTATTAAATGACGGAGCAGTTGGTGCGCGATGTGTAGCGAATTAATTGAGAGTTTTTTATTATCTTGTCCTCATGGATTCAGTCCGAAGATAAATTTCGCTCCAATAACCTCAGCCTAGCAAGTTGTTATCGTGGACGAAAGATGAAGATTTTCCACAGAAGAAAGCCCCCAAAAACCAGTGAGACATTACACTTATAGCATTTAAATTTATTAAAAATAATTACAAATATTATCTTTAAGTGACTTCACGTAGTGCGAACGGTGACTAAACTTGGTGCTGTTTTTGGGACAAAACCATATCTAAAGCTGTGACAACGACCGTTTGGTAAGAACACCCATGTGAAACATTATGAAATCATTTATTATCAAAAGTAATTGAATGCGCTGAAAATGTCAGTTAGTTATCAATAATCATACTAATGACTTGAGGTGTACTCATCATGAACAGTGAACACTATTATAAGGATGTTAGTATAGAACCTAACAAGAATGAGAACTATTTGGTTGGATTAATGACGGGTGAAATGAAGGAAAATTGCATAGAATCTTACGCATATTCACGCATAAATAAAAACAATTATCGGAGACGGCGGTGGGCGAATGATTAGCGATCTGAGCGCCCCAACGCAGCGCGCCTCGGCTGATGGGCGTGTCACCGACGACCGCCTCGCACCTGGCACGCCGCTCGTGCTGGGTATCCTGGTGGTCTCGACGTTCGTGGTCGTGCTCAACGAGACTATCATGAACGTGGCTCTGGCGAGCATCATCGACGACCTCGGCATCTCTGTTGCGACAGCCCAGTGGCTCACGACAGCCTACATGCTCACGATGGCGATCGTGATCCCGACCTCGGGCTTCCTGCTGCAGCGCTTCACCGTCCGCCAGCTGTTCATCACCGCCATGTCGCTGTTCACCATCGGCACTCTGATTGCCGCCTTGTCCTCGGGCTTCGCCATGCTCCTGGCCGGACGCATCGTGCAGGCGGCAGGAGCTGCCGTCATGATGCCCCTACTCATGACGGCAGTGCTGCACACGGTGCCTGCACGACGACGCGGCTCGATTATGGGCACGATCTCGATCGTGACCGCGGCCGCACCCGCGCTTGGTCCCCCGGTGTCGGGGGCGGTGCTCAGTGTGCTGGACTGGCCCTTCCTGTTCTGGACGGTACTGCCGATCGCGGCGGCGGCGCTCCTACTGGGCATCTTCCGACTGCGCAATGTGACCCAGACGCACCGCATTCCCATCGACGTACTCTCGGTCGTCCTCGCCGCTCTCGCGTCCAGCGGCATCGTGTTCGGACTAGTGAGCATCGGCGAGTCCGCACACGGGGAGGCGCTCATCGCCCCCTGGATACCGCTCGTCATCGGCGCCGCCTTTCTGCTGGTATTCGTCGTCCGGCAACGACGTCTCGCCCGCCACGACCTCGCGCTGCTGGATCTGCGCACGTTCCGCACGGCTCAGTTCTCGATCGCGATCATCGTCACAGCCCTGGTGGCGATGACCCTGTTCGGCACGCTCACCGTGCTCCCGCTCTACCTGCAGGACGAACTGGGCGTCGGCAAGCTCGCCACGGGCCTGCTGCTACTGCCAGGCGGCCTCATCCTGGCGGTGCTCTCGCCGATCATCGGGCGTCTGTACGACCGAGTCGGTGCCGGCCCGCTCGTCGTGCCCGGGTCAGTCCTGCTCGCCCTGTCGCAAATGGTCTTCGCGATGACGCTCGCACAGGACGGTTCCCCGTTGCTGGCGATGGCCATGTTCACCGTGATGCACATCGCCCTGGCCTTCCTCTTCACTCCGCTGATGACCTCGGCACTCAGCCCGCTCCCCGCTGCGCTCTACTCCCATGGCAGCGCGACCTTCTCGACCGTGCAGCAGCTCGCCGGCGCCGCCGGCACGGCGACGCTCGTCACGCTCATGACGATCGGCTCTACCAGAGCTGGTCCGGAAAGCGGCATCGCCACCGGCATTCAGGACGCCTACATCGGAGCATCGGTCATCGCCCTCATCGCCGTCGTCGGCTCAGTTGCACTCACGCTGATCGCCCGACGCCACCGCCCCGTCCCCTTAAACAAGACCAGATGACTTCCATCACCGAGCATTTCATGTTCTCAAACCACGTCATCATCACTGCTGCGTCCGGGGCGGATTAAACAACAGCGGCGTAAAAAGAGGCATAAACGCTGGATGGAAGTGAGTTCGCTCCATAAAAAAGGATGCGGGAAATATCCCGCATCACCGGGTTATCCCGCGTAACTGTTCGCCGATGGATACAGTCGGGGCGTTCCTTGAAATATGACCAAACCACCCAGGCCCGAACTTTTTGATCCATGCTGTGTCTGGCTGGAACAACAACGGGAAAGTGGCCACCATAACGCCAGTCAGTTATGGCGGGAAATGGTGGCTGCTGGCTTTACCGGCGATGAAACGACGGTCAGGGACGCCGTTGCCATGTGGCGTAAGGGAATAAACGCCTCGGTTGCTGCTCCTGGAAGTCTACCCTCAGCCTCGCGGGTCAGTCGTTGGCTGATGCCCTGGCGAATGATCAGAGGGGAAGAAAACTATACATCGCGGTTCATCAGGCTGATGTGCAAAAAAGAGCCCCAGTTGAAAATGGCACAACAGCTGGCGCTCGACATCTACAGGATGCTGAAAACGAGAAACAACACGCTGTTAAAGCAGGGGTTCATCAATGTCAGTAGATGAGCACCGTTTTTTTCGCCAACTTGCCGGTCGGCCTTTTCCGAGCTGCCGCCGAAGTAAAGCTGGCGCAGTTTCGTCAGTTGTGCCAGCAGGCGGTCGATTTCCGCATTACGCGAGTTAAGTTCGTCCTGTAAATACGCGATGGAGGACTGCACTGCAGGCATATCAGTGGGCAGGGCGTGTTTTTTCGGTTTCATGCCGGGATGGTATGTGTGGCAGGGGCGTGATTACAATATCGATTGGTTAAACGGAATGCGTTTTGGTTGCCGCCAGTCGATGGCTTCCATGAGCATCGACAACTGGGCTTGCGTCAGGAACACCTTGCCCTCCTGGGTCAGCGGCCAGACAAAACGGCCCCGTTCAAGACGTTTTGCCAGCAGGCACAGGCCGTCGCCGGTTGACCAAAGCACCTTTATCAGATTGCCACGCCGACCCCGGAAGACAAAACATGACCGAATAACGGGTCTTCGCGCAGAGTGCCCTCGACTTTTTCGGCCAGGCCATGGAAACCCTTCCGCAAGGCCTTCCCCCGATGCTCAGCGCCAACAACGATAAATTAGATCTTTATCCTGATCCCTGTTGAGATTTAGACGAGCGCAAGCTTCTACATGCCAATGTAGATACCATCTTCTGAACAGGTTACGAGATGAATTGTCGCAGAATATTCGACAATCCTAGCGATCATGTCGATTGATGAAGCGCGGTCGAAGTTGATAGTTGAGATACCTACTGCAAGATTGCACTCTTAACAGTCGGCGTTGCCTTTGTCACAACTTCCATCTTTACAAGTCATTCCTCCAAGTGGCGCAATATTGTGAATCTCGCGCCGATTTAAGCAGCAAACTTTTTCGGCGGTAGTGATGTGATGTTGCTACCGGAATTAACGTAGACAGAAAAGTAGGGCACTGGCTACGTTGGATGGTGCGTCCATTACATCACTACAGTCGTGCGTAAATATACGGTGCAACATATCCTTCCCGGTTCACGTCCAGATAATCCGACCACCATTGCATCATCTCCATGCGGGCTTCCAGATGCTCCGCTTTGTGGATATAGGCGGCCCGCACGCCGTTGCGCTCCTTATGGCTCATCTGTCGCTCAATGGCGTCCTTTGACCATAGCCCTGACTCGTTTAGGGCGCTACAGGCCATCGTTCTGAACCCGTGGCCACAGACTTCGGTTTTGGTGTCATAACCAATTACGCGTAGCGCTTTATTAATGGTGTTTTCGCTCATAGGTTTGTCCAGACCACGCGCACCCGGAAAAACGAAGACCGACTCGCCGCTAAGCGCCTTGATCTGTTTTAGCAGAGCAACTGCCTGATTGGATAGCGGCACCAGATGCTCGTCTTTCATCTTTGCGCCACGTTCTGAAAATCTCACGCCCTTTACGGCTTCGCGCTGCGCGGGCACCGTCCAGATACGTGCTTTCAGGTCGAACTCTTCCCAGCGGGCGAAGCGCAACTCGCTTGAGCGCAGAAAGACGTGCAGATTGAGATTGAGCGCCAGACGGGTCAGTACCCGACCTTTGTAATTATCCATATTCTCCAGCAGTTCGGGCAAGCGTCGCAGCGGCAAAGCGGGAAGATGTTGGGCCACGATCGGCGTCACGACACCGCCCAGATCAAACGCGGGGTTGTATTTGATTAGGCCCTGTTGCACGGCGTGACGCATGATTTTGGTCAGATACTGGCGCATTCTCCCGGCGACGTCATGGACGCCCTTGTCATCAATGGCTTTGATTAATTGCGCCAGATGCCGGGTTTCTACCTCCGCGATATCCATTTCGCCAATGTCAGGGAACGCATAGCGTTTCAGGCAGGTAAGTATTTTATCCGCGTGGCTTGCCGACCAGAGCCTGAGGCTGCTGGTGTGCCACGAGGTTGCGATATGTTTAAAGGTGCGGGTTTTGTCTACAGCGGTTTTTTCGGATTCACGGGACAGGGAAGGGCAGATGCCGGATGCCAGCAGCTTGCGCGCGGCGTCGCGCTTTTCACGGGCCTCCGCCAGCGTCACCTGCGGATAGGCGCCTAAAGCCAGGCGGGATTCCTTGCCGCCGAAGCTGTAGCGGAAATACCAGAGGCGCGAGCCGCTGGTGGATACCAGTAGATACAGGCCGTGAGCATCGGTGATTTTGTAGGATTTTACCAAGGTTTTTGCAGCGCGGATTTTACTGTCGGTCAGAGCCATGTGTGGGTCACTCCATTCATCGAACTGAATGACCCGCAATTTGACCCCACATTTTCCGGATACCTAGGGATAAATCAAAACGTATCGGAAAGGGTTCTTACGCCAACTTATTGAATTTAAGATATATAGGGATTCATAAGAAAGCATAAAAAAGAAATGGTGGTGCCCGGACTCGGGATCATGCTCACGATTAACTTGCTGTTAATTATCTATTTTGTTGATATTTATCGTAAGCAGCGCCCCCACGAAAGCCCCCATAAAAAATCGCTTTGTTTTTGTGATGGTTGTCACGATGAATCGGTGTTTTAGCGGCTAACGGCGCTAAAAACGTCGTTCCATCTCCTATGCAGGCAACAGTCGACAGCTCTCTGTATTGAATATCTCCTAAACGTAGATTTGATATGTTGGATTTTTAATTTTTGAGATAATCATAAAAAGTGTGATTTATAATATATGGATTATATTGGTATTTTTGCTATTATTTTGAGATGTTCTCATTCTCGATTTGAGATAACTACATATCATGGCTCAATTTAATCACTTTGAACTCTCGCTCCTGAACCCCAGTTTTGACTCCCCTTTGGTCGATGCGCTGACGGAACTGGAGTTACTCCGGCATCTGAAGCTGGAAACGGATGTTCACCCTATTCTGTTTGCGCAGTTGAAAGCCGTTTTCCACATGCTGGAGAGTCTGGGTTCTGCGAGGATTGAGGGAAACCACACCACGCTTGCCGACTATGTTGAAAGCAAAGTTGAAGGAACACAGAGTTCAACGGATCAGCTCAAAGAAATCAATAATATTGAAGCTGCGATGGAATTCATCGACGAGCATCTAAATAATGGTGATGAGATAACGGAATATTTTATCCGCGAGCTACATAGTCTGGCGGTTGTCGGATTGCAACAGGAAGGTGATAAAACGCCCGGTGCCTATCGGCAGCATAACGTCAGCATCGCTCAGTCTGACCATTTACCGCCGGATCATATCCATGTTCCTGACTATATGTCAGAACTGACAGCCTTTATTAACCGTGCCGATAAACCAAAATATGATCTGATGAAAATTGCGCTGGTGCATCACCGCTTCGGCTGGATACACCCCTTTGGCAACGGTAATGGCAGAACGGTCAGACTGCTGACTTATGCGTTATTGATCAAGTATGGTTTTAATGTTCAGGCAGGTGGCCGGGTTCTTAATCCGACAGCGGTATTCTGTAATGATCGTGAGCGTTATTACGCCATGCTTTCGTTAGCGGATAAGGGAACAGAGCGGGGCTTAGAAGAATGGTGTTTATATGTACTTTCGGGAATTTCATCTGAGTTGAAGAAAGTCGATCAACTGACAAACCATGCTTTTTTGAGTACAAAAATACTGTATCCGGCGATCGACTTTTCATCTGAAAGAGGGCTAATAAACCCGTTGGAATCTAAAGTTCTTAAACGCGCTGTTGAGCTAGGGACGATAAAAGCGGGTGATCTCCGTACCGCTTTACCTGACATGAAACCAGCTCAGGTGACTTATCAGCTCGGTAAATTGATTGACCGGGGACTGCTCCAACCAGTGGAAGAAGGTGCTCGTTCCTATACGGCAAAGTTTTCTAACTCGTATCTTATTCGTGGAGTGATTAGGGTTCTGCGGGAAGAAGGATTTATTCCTAACCTATAATCTTAATGAGTAAATTAAATTACAGACTCCATGTTTTTGTCTTCTATAAATATTAAGGTGGTTATTTCCCAAACCACCTTAATTTAATATATGTTAATTAATATGCTATAAATTTTCTTGTAACCAAGATTCTAACGCATCTACTTGTACAAAGTTAATATTAGTTTCATAGGGTGGATATCTCAACCACCAGTAAATTTGTCTACTAATGTACAAATTAATGAATTTGACGTCATGCTTATCTCTGGAGTTATTCCAGTTTAGTAGGGTAAGAATATCATTATAATTTTCCGCTAGAAAATTAATTCTTTTTTCTATTTTCCCAATCTGTCCTCTTTTATCACCTCTACCAAATATTTTCTCTCGTAAACGACGCATATCTTTAATGCAATAGTAGGGCTGATTATACTTACACTCTATATTCAACCAGGTGTTGCTATCAGAAAAATAGGCTAAAGTATCAAAATCACCTACATCAGGAAATTTTTTCTTTGGAAAGCGTTTCTTAAAGTCGATGCCAAGTTCAATTTGGGTTGCGAACCTTTTTACAATATTAAAAGTGGTTATTTCTAATTGTTTTTCAATGCCCTCTTTTATCTTACCAACCTCATGTGAAATGTGGCTCCATTCAAACTCGGCAGGAAGATATCCATTTGCAATATGAACAATCCATATTGTCCCAGCTCGATAAGCTGCCGCAGCGCCCCAGATTATATTACTATTGCTTGTTTCTATTAGTGGGCGAATATTATATCGATGATCTCGTTTATTGTGATCAGATATAGGAACATCAAAGCATTCAGAATCAGTACCAAGTAACTTTCTTATCTTATTGGGATTGAGAATAAGAAAGTCTATTATCTTCTCTACTTCCTCATTGACCAAGTTTGTATTGTTTTTAAGCAATATGTTTACCATATCAGCCCTTGTCGTCTGATATGAAGGATTTAATTCAATTTGGTTAAATCTGGCCCATTGAAACAGAATAGAGAAAACAGCAAGTAAACTAAATAACTGCGCCTAATAGTAGATCACTGAAGGGAACTCAATCCGGTTTGAGCGATCTGATCAATCGCCAAATCAAAACAAATCACCAACCGGACTGAGTTATGCCGATCATAGCATTCA
>NZ_QNRY01000029.1 GCF_003315515.1 Brenneria salicis ATCC 15712 = DSM 30166
AGAATCCGAAGTTTCGTGTTATTTATCAGCCGGTTTACTCGCCCTGGGTAAATCATGTTGAACGGCTGTGGCAGGCGCTGCACGAAACGATAACCGGAAACCACCAGTGCCGCTCAATGTGGCAGTTACTGAAAAAAGGGCGTCACTTTATGAATACTGTCAGCCCATTCCCCGGTGGGAATCATGGGTTGGTAAAAATGTAGCGATATTAGGATCAGTTATTTAGCGTAGTGTTTTGCTCGAATCTCAATATCCGATAAACAGTAGAAAAAATATTTTTACATTTTAATAGTAGAAAATATTAATACCTGTGAAGTCATAAAATGTTAATCAACGAGCTACCGTTAATATATATGAAATGTAAGTCAACCCTCATGCATATATTTTGAATAAAAAGCAAAAGAAACCCCAAAATTTTTAGTTTCCTATCACGCACTGTTTTAGGTATCATTCCATCTTCATTTACTATACTTTTCTCGCTACTATTAATTTACAGCCTCAGTATATCATTAAAAATTGAGTAACTTGTTATTTTACTCGTTGTGGTTAATGAAATAATTACTGTTAATAAAAATAATTAACAAAATGATTTTTTTAGATTATGTTAAAGCAAATAACACATTCAAACGCTTTCATTCTTTTCTATTTTTGGCGGACGATAATTTTTATATTAAGACTACCGATAATTAGCAGATAACCTGAACGCTGTCTGACGTTTTGTCGCCAGGGAAAACAGATGTAAAATAGCGGATAATAAAATGGTATTTACAGAACACCATTAAATCTGCCACGGATGCGATTCCCAGGGTTGAAAAAAGGATAAATACTCATGAACATGATAAACCAACCCATTGATCTGAATACAGTGTTGCGGCTTGCTCTGGAACAATCAATTTTCCCCACCGTACTGTTCGACGAGCATAATCAGGTAAAATTTTTCAACCCGGCCGCAGAGCGACTCTGGGGCTACGCCCAAGTCGAGGTGCTGGAGCAGAATGTGGCAATGTTGCTGTCCCTGGATCTGTTGGGTGTTCATGACAGTATTCATGACAACAATGGCATCAATCAGTTAGGCGGGACAATCATTGAAATACCTCTGACGCGCAAGGACGGGAGCCAACGGCGAGTGGCCCTTACTTTGTCGAAAGTACAGGTTGGCGATCGCATCTGCCATATGGCCTCGGTTTTCGATATCGCACATAAATTCAACCTTACCGATGAACACGAGATCCGGGCGCTAGAGCGCGATGTGCTGGAAGCCCTGACCAGCAACCAGTCGTTTCAAGAACTGGGAGATTCTTTGTGTCGGCGAATCGAATCCATCACACCGGGTGTGTTGGTGTCTATATGTCGGGTTGCCGAGCGGCGGCTTCGTCCCTGGGCCGCGCCAAGTTTCCCCGCCGAGTATGGCCCCAACTGGGAAGGGGTGGAAATCGGTGAAGGGGTAGCGGGTTGCGGCACATGCGCGCATCGCGGCGAGTCGGTGATGGTATACGATATCAACACCGATCCTCTCTGGGCGCCCTATAAACATCAGATGTTGCCGCACGGTTTTCTCGCCTGCTGGACCTACCCGATCAAAAGCCGCAATGACAGCGTCATCGGTACTTTCGCCTTCTATTTTAAGCTCAACGCCGAACCGGACCCCTGGCTGGAACGTATTGCCGATGCCAGCGTCTACCTGTGTACGCTGGCCATCGAACGTGAGGAATACCGCCAGCGGATGGAGCATCTGGTACAGTTCGACATGCTTACCGGGCTGCCAAATCGCAGATACCTGCGCCGCCATGTTGATGAACTACAGAAACAGAATCCCTCACAGGCGCTGGCTTTCTTTTCTCTAGGCGTGGATCGCTTCAAAGACATCAACGATACGCTGGGCCATATGGCGGGCGATCAGGTGCTGGTCACTATCGCCAATCGCCTGCAACAGCAACTCTCTCCCAGAGAATTCCTGAGCCATACGGAAGGCGATATATTTTTTATCGTCTGCCCTGATTATGATGTTCGCGCCGCTGTCCGAATGGCCGAACGCCTTCAGCAAATTGTCGGACAATCCATGAAAGTGGACGGTCACCTGCTTAATCTGTCCACCAGTATCGGCATCAGCCATGCTCCCGATGGCGGTCATGATCGCGACATGTTGCTCAGCAACGCGAAAAGCGCCATGTATCAAGCCAAGAGCCGCCGCCAGGGTAGCTACCAGTTCTTCAACCCGGAGATGAATCAGGCAGTGAATGATCGCCTGTTGCTTGGCGGCGCTCTTAAGCGCGCCATCGCCAGCGGCGCGTTATATCTGCACTATCAGCCCCAGGTCAATTCAGACAGCGAAGAACTTTACGGGATGGAGGCATTAGCCCGCTGGCATGATCCTGAATTTGGCGAAGTGCCGCCCGGTAAGTTTATTACGCTCGCCGAGGAAATTGGCGAAATAGAGAACATTGGCCGCTGGGCGTTAACCGAGGTTTGCCGACAAATGGCGGAGTGGCGCACAGCTGGCGTTCAGATACCAGTGGTATCGGTCAATCTGTCGCCGCTTAATTTCCGTAACCACGATCTGCCGAATTTCGTCGCCGGATTGCTCAGCAAATATGGTTTGCCGGGTGAAAGCCTGACGATAGAGATAACGGAAAACACCGTAATGTCGCTTACACCGGAGATGCTGGGGCTGTTGAATGCCATACGCGCACTTGGGGTTGGTCTGTCGGTGGATGATTTCGGTACAGGATTTTCGAGCCTGTCGAATCTGGCCAATTTACCCGTGACCGAGGTAAAAATTGATCGCAGTTTCATCGATAAATGTCGGGAAGAAGCGCGTATACAGGCGCTGGTGATGGCGGTAATTGGTATCGGCCAGAGTCTGAAGCTGACGGTGGTGGCCGAAGGTGTTGAAACCCGTGAGCAGCATCAGCTACTTTCAGACCAACCCGTTGCGATTGTTCTTCAAGGTTATCTCTTTTCCCGCCCTATCAATGCACAAGCTGTCGCCACATGGATTGAATCCCGGAAGGACGTCATAAAAATACCGCCGCAGTGAAGACAAACTCTGCCTCCCATCAGAATCCAAAGCCATTCAGCTTTATGCGGAATGGCTTTATATTGTTGATAGATGCATTGCTGATAGATAAATTTTTCATGTTATTTTACGCTACATACCTCTTTTCTAAGTGCAATGATCTCTTCCGCCAGTTCACGGCACAGCATGGCATTCATTAAATGATCCTGCGCGTGTACCACAATGAGATCGAGATTGGTCTTTTCCTTATCATGATTACCAATAAATCCGGTTTGGATAAGCTGAGCCTTATTCAAGGCCGTCGCCGCCATTTTCAGCAATTGATCGACATGTTCCCATTCCCCTTTGCGGGCTGAACGAAGCGCTTCCATAGAGCAGGAACGTGTTTCGCCAGATTTAACGATGAGTTCGATCATTCGAGTTTCCACATCCATTTTCTCTTCCCCCCGAGAATTATAAACCGCTGTCACACCATGTTTTCACCAGCCTATTGATCCTTGTCGTATCCAATAAATCCAGAATCCAGGTGGTCGGCAACGACGCCGACTACCTGAATGATGACGGGTATATCAGGCTGCCAATAACAGCCTGCCTATTAAATATAGATGATATATTTATATTTGTTACTGGAAATCATAATGTTATGTATCAATTATGATTAAAAGCATCTGAATGCATTCAGCACCCCAGCGGGAAATACGCGAATGAAATATCTGCCGCCATCGTTACTGCGGATAAGATGACGTCATGATCATTTTATCGTGACGACAATCGCTTCAATGATACAATTTATGTTTACATAATTTATGTTTACGCAATTTATGTTTACACAATGCCTGACAGCAAGCGCCGCTTCTGACAAAATAGCATCATCTCATGTACTTAATACTGATGGATCTACTCTCAGATGGCAGCAAAGATTATTGATGGTAAAACGATTGCGCAGCAGGTCAAAAACGAAGTCGCTGCGCGGGTAAAAGAGCGTCTGGTGGCAGGAAAACGAGCGCCAGGTCTGGCTGTTGTTCTGGTCGGTAAGAATCCGGCCTCACAGATTTACGTTGCCAGTAAACGTAAAGTTTGCGAAGAAGTCGGCTTCATTTCCCGCTCTTATGATTTACCCGCCACCACCACCGAGCCGGAATTACTGGCGCTCATCGATAAACTGAACGCGGACCAAACAATTGACGGTATTCTGGTTCAACTTCCTCTGCCTGAAGGGATTGATAACACCAACGTCATTGAGCGTATCGCGCCAGATAAGGACGTTGATGGTTTCCATCCGTACAACGTTGGGCGTCTGTGCCAACGCGCCCCGCTGCTGCGCGCCTGCACGCCCCGCGGCATCATCACCCTGCTGGAACGCTACAATATTGAAACTTTTGGCCTGAATGCGGTGGTGGTCGGCGCCTCCAATATTGTCGGTCGCCCGATGAGTCTGGAATTGTTGCTGGCGGGTTGTACGACGACAGTGACGCACCGTTTCACTAAAAATCTGCGCCATCACATTGAAAATGCGGATCTGCTGGTGGTCGCAGTCGGCAAGCCGGAATTTATTCCGGGGGAATGGATCAAACCGGGCGCGATCGTGCTGGATGTGGGGATTAACCGCCTGGAGAACGGCAAAGTGGTCGGCGATGTGGAATATGAAACCGCAAAGGAAAGAGCCGCTTATATCAGCCCGGTGCCGGGCGGCGTTGGCCCGATGACGGTCGCCACGCTGATTCAGAATACATTGCAGGCTTGCGAAGAATATCACGATAGCGTCGAATAATTCGTCAGGCTATCCCAACAGCAGAAATCAGGAAATTATGACTATTTTTCAACTCGAAAACCATCCGCACGTTAAACTGTGCGATTTACTGAAACTACTGGGCTGGAGTGAGAGCGGCGCGACGGCCAAGCTGGTTATCGCGGCTGGTGAAGTCACCGTTGACAGACAGATTGAAACACGTAAACGCTGCAAAATTATTGCCGGTCAGAAAGTTGAATTTGCAGGCGAGGCAGTGGAAGTCACCGCCTGATCCCCTGATAACAAAGCCCGCCGATGCGCTCACCGGCGGGCTTTTACGGTCTGGAAGGCGATAACGGCTTACTTACGTCGCCATGTCGTTCCCTGCGGGCCGTCTTCCAAAATGATGCCTAGTTGATTCAACCGATCACGAGCCTGATCCGCCAACGCCCAATCCTTGGCTGTTCTGGCGTCTTTACGCTGTTTGATCAACCCTTCAATTTCCTTAACTTCGTCGTCATACGCCGGCGCGCCGCTTTGCAGGAAAACATCTGGATCTTGTCCCAACAGGCCAAGAACGTTAGCCAGCTTGCGCAGCGCCGATGCCAGTTGATTGGCGGCATGCGGATCTTCGGTTTTAAGACGGTTGACATCGCGCGCCATGTCAAACAGCACGGAGTATGCTTCCGGCGTATTGAAATCGTCGTCCATCGCTTCACGAAAGCGCGCTTCAAACGCGTCGTCACCTTGCGCTTCCACGCTGCTGTCCGTACCGCGCAACGCCGTGTACAACCGTTCCAGCGCCGAGCGTGCCTGTTTCAGGTTCTCTTCGCTGTAATTCAACTGGCTGCGGTAATGACCGGACATCAGGAAGTAGCGCACCGTTTCAGCATCGTAATAGGCCAGCACATCTCGCACCGTGAAGAAGTTATTCAACGACTTCGACATTTTTTCCCGGTCAACCATCACCATGCCGGAATGCATCCAATAGTTGACATAAGGGCCGTCGTGCGCGCAACTGGACTGGGCGATTTCGTTTTCATGATGCGGGAACATCAGGTCTGAACCCCCGCCATGAATATCAAAATGTTCGCCCAACTGTTTGCAGTTCATGGCGGAACACTCGATATGCCAGCCAGGGCGTCCTTCTCCCCACGGAGAAGACCAATGCGGTTCACCCGGCTTGGACATTTTCCACAGAACAAAATCCATCGGATTACGTTTGACTTCGGTAATCTCAACCCGTGCGCCCGCCTGTAGCTGACTCAGATCCTGACGGGACAGCACGCCATAGCCGGGAGCAGTGTCCACTGAGAACATAACATCGCCGTTCGAGGCTACATAGGCATGGCGACGAGCAATCAACGTTTCGACCAGTTCGATAATCTCGGCAATGTGGTGAGTCGCCCGCGGCTCCACATCTGGACGCAAAATATTCAGCGCATCAAAATCAGCGTGCATTTCCGCGATCATTCTAGTGGTTAGCTGCTCGCAGGTTTCACCCTTCTCCGCTGCGCGTTTGATAATTTTATCGTCGATATCAGTGATGTTGCGCACATATTTCAGCGAATAACCCAAATAGCGCAAATAGCGAGCCACAACATCAAACGCCACAAAAGTACGCCCGTGACCGATATGACACAGGTCATAAACCGTGATCCCACACACATACATCCCCACTTGACCGGCGTGGATAGATTTGAATTCCTCTTTTTGGCGACTTAGCGTATTAAAAATCTTTAGCATCAGGGCATTCCATGGTGTTCGCAGGATAAGTGACTCATTGGTTGTGTCAGCATGAATGCTTGTGTCAGCATGAATAACAGTCAATTTGCTAAGGGCTTCGCAACCCCGACTGCGTATTGAAACCTGATCCCCATTCTATTGCAAGGCTGATCGCAAGACCGATGCCCCGCAACAAACAGATCATTGACAGGGATTTACCTCATCCCTTTTTTCGCGCCAGGCAGAGTTAAATGCAGACGATGACGACAAACGCGGACTTCTCGATAAATAGCAAAAAGGTCCGCAAGCTACGGACCTTTCATCACGCCTTACCGTGCTAACCGCCTAAACATCAGCGCCAGCGCGGATTCGACATCACCGAGTATTTTCCGCTGCCCAGCAAGGCAATGGCCAGACCAGCAAAGCAGAAAACCGCCGCGGGTTCAACGGCCCATGCCCCGGTTTTCGCCAGCATGGTGAAGCCCGCCGGGTACAACCATGCGGCGACAACCATAGTGAAAGAGAAAATCAACGCGGAAGGACGAGTCAGGATACCCAGAATCATCAAAACAGGGGTAACCACTTCCCCCACATAAACACCATATCCAACAAACGTCGGGATCCCCGCCGCGGCGAGCATGCCTTCAATACCGCCAATCCCGTTGTGTACCTTATGCCATCCGTGGAGCAACATCAGAATACTGAAGGATAAACGCAGCAGCAGTTTTCCGAAATCAGGTTTATCTAATACGCGATTAATACTGTCCAGCATAATCCACCTATCTATTTAGTGTTATTCGAGGGTAATACGAATCAATTCCAGATTAATCGCTGTCATTCTCAAAGAACACGTTGTTCAGTCAATACATTGATCTGGCACAAAAAAATTATTGTTCAAATAAATCAACTAAAGAAATGAAAGTTGTTCGATTTATTTGTATGCTGAATTCCGCTCATGCACTTTCTTTCCGCGCTTCCCTGTCCGCCCCCCTTTAAGACAAAGGCTCTGCTGACTCAGTAAGCCAGTTATGTTATAAGAGCGCTCTTGATCGCTCACCGTGTACGGTGAACTTTATTCTCATTACCACGGCTATCTGGGGTTCATTACTATGATCACGTTGCATACCAACCACGGCGATATCGTTATCAACACTTTCGCAGATAAAGCGCCGATTACCGTAGAAAACTTTCTGAATTACTGTCGTAACGGCTTTTACGACAACACCATATTTCACCGCGTTATCAATGGTTTTATGATCCAGGGTGGTGGTTTTGCGCCGGGGATGGCGCAGAAAAACACCGACGCGCCGATTAAGAATGAAGCCAACAACGGCCTGAAAAACGCCCGTGGCACACTGGCGATGGCGCGTACCAACGATCCGCACTCCGCTACCGCGCAGTTCTTTATTAATGTCGTCGACAACGACTTCCTGAACTTCCGTTCAGAACGCGCTGACGGCTGGGGCTACTGCGTATTCGCCGAAGTCACCGAAGGCATGGACGTGGTGGATAAAATCAAAGGCGTCGCGACTGGCCGCAGCGGAATGCATCAGGACGTACCTAAAGAAGATGTTGTGATCAACAGCGTAACCGTCAACGAGTAATCCCATACTCTCATGGCGACTCTGTTTATTGCCGATCTGCATTTAAGTCTTCACGAACCGGCGATCACCGCCGGTTTTCTGCGATTTTTGCGCCATGAGGCCGTGAAAGCCGATGCACTTTATATTCTGGGCGACCTGTTTGATGCCTGGATCGGCGATGACGATCCGCAGCCGCTGCATACAACCGTAGCGGAAGCGTTGTATGAACTGCATCAGCACGGCGTCCCCTGCTATTTCGTACACGGCAACCGTGATTTTCTGATCGGCAAGCGCTTTGCCAGGCAAAGCGGGATGATCGTGTTGCCGACAGAAACGGTGTGCGATCTGTATGATCGGCGGGTGCTCATTTTACACGGCGACACGCTGTGTACCGACGATCATGCTTACCAGAAATTTCGCCGTCGGGTACACAATCCGCTGATACAGCGTCTTTTCCTGTTGCTACCGCTGCGTCTTCGGCTCTGCATCGCAGAAAAAATGCGCTCAACCAGCCGCCATGCCAATCAGCATAAATCACAGCAGATTATGGACGTGAATCCCGAAGAGGTTATTCGTCGGCTGCGGTATTATCAGGCTAACACCATGATCCACGGTCATACTCACCGTCCGGCCATTCATCCGATCATTACTAAAAACCTCGAAGCGCAACGCGTCGTGCTGGGCGCCTGGCATCATGAAGGCTCAATGATCAAAGTCACCGAACACGGCCTTGAACTGATCGTTTTCCCGTTATGATGGGATACATTCCTTAATTCTTTTGCGCCCATCGATTTAGCGAATTGTCGCCGCGATAATCCGACGTTGATGCCGACGCAACCGTTTTCCTCGTCATAAGGTCATGGTATGCTCTACGCCCTCAACGCCAGAGCACTGTCTATCTGGCCGACGCGGTTCCCTTACTCTGCGTCATGATCATGTAAAATCACAGGAGCTTTACAGGCATGTCATCCAACGTTGCTCCGGCTAAAATCGCTATCGTCATGGGTTCCAAGAGTGACTGGGCCACCATGCAGTTTGCTGCGGACATTCTCACCACACTGAACATCCCTTTTCATGTTGAAGTTGTCTCGGCCCACCGTACCCCCGATAAATTGTTCAATTTTGCCGAGCAAGCCGCTCAGAACGGTTTCGATGTGATTATCGCCGGCGCTGGCGGCGCGGCGCACTTGCCGGGGATGCTGGCCGCCAAAACGCTGATCCCGGTGCTGGGCGTACCGGTACAAAGCGCGGCGCTGAGCGGCGTTGACAGCCTGTATTCAATTGTTCAAATGCCGCGCGGCATTCCCGTCGGTACGCTGGCGATCGGGAAAGCGGGCGCCGCCAATGCCGCGCTGCTGGCCGCACAAATCCTTGCCTTGCATGACAAGACGATCGCCGCTCGTTTGGCTGACTGGCGGCAAAGCCAAACCGATGAAGTGCTATCCCATCCTGATCCCAGGGAGGATGCATGAAGCCGGTTTGCGTATTAGGTAATGGTCAACTGGGCAGAATGCTGCGTCAGGCGGGCGAACCGCTAGGTATTGCCGTTTATCCGGTCGGTCTGGATGCGGAACCGGAGTCTGTACCGTTTCAGAGCAGCGTGATTACCGCCGAGATTGAACGTTGGCCGGAAACCGCCCTCACCCATCAACTGGCTGCCCATAGCGCCTTCGTTAACCGTGATATTTTCCCGCGACTGGCCGACCGACTCATTCAAAAACAGTTGCTGGATTCCCTGAATCTGGCGACGGCGCCCTGGCAGCTACTCGCCGGCGCGGAAGAGTGGCCGCGGATTTTTTCCCGGCTGGGTGAACTGGCCATCGTCAAACGTCGTGTGGGCGGTTACGATGGCCGCGGTCAATGGCGGTTGCGCGCAGGCGAGCAGACCACATTGCCAGCCGCTTGCTACGGCGCATGCATTGTCGAACAGGGGATTAACTTCTCCGGCGAGGTGTCGCTGGTTGGCGCGCGCAACGCGCAAGGGACATGCGTGTTCTATCCGCTGACGCATAACCTGCATCAGGACGGCATTCTGCGCGCCAGCGTGGTTCTGTCGCAACCGCAGCCTCAACTTCAGCAGCAGGCTGAACAGATGTTGTCGGCCATTATGAACGAACTAGGCTATGTGGGCGTGATGGCGATGGAGTGTTTCATCGTGGATAACCATCTGCTGATCAATGAGTTGGCGCCGCGTGTACATAATAGCGGCCACTGGACGCAAAATGGCGCGTCCATCAGCCAGTTTGAGTTGCATCTGCGCGCTATTCTGGATCTGCCTATGCCCGCGCCAGTCGTCGGGACCGTGTCGGTGATGGTCAATCTGATCGGCACCGAGGTGAATATCGACTGGCTCGCTTTGCCGCTGGTGCATCTGCACTGGTATGACAAAGAGGTACGTCCGGGGCGGAAAGTCGGCCACCTGAATTTACCGGCCCAGGATACCGTTCAACTTCAACAGACCTTGCAGTCGCTGACGGCAATGTTGACGGATGAATATCACAGTGGTCTGCGTTGGGCACAGGAAAAACTCTCTACCTGATGCACGCATCGCGCCGGACAGACGGTTTATCCGTCTGTCCGGCAAAAGGGAAAATGACATTCAGCGTGACATCGCCCTATTGGGGTCTATTATTGATAACGGCATTATTTTAATACATCGCTTATTACTGGTTATTTTTTATCATTCAACCAGTAAATAAAGCATCAATAAAGCACCTTTAAAAATAATTAAAATAAAGTATCATTGTTGATGTTTTAATTCCCGATAGATTCTATTAAAATAATTTGCATCCATTGATTTCTGTTATCGCCACAATATTATTCTCTGGCCGGCACGATATAGAATGCAACCCACGAAAACAGTATTTACTTATCAACATAATTATATGTCCTGTTCACGTTTAATCCCTGTAACGGCAACTTGCCGATACTGTAAATTTTATATCCAGTGTTCACTGAGGAGAAACCAACATGAGCACAATTCAAGACAGCGGCCAGGTTTTAGAGCAGGCTTCAGGCTGGCGTAAAAGCGATACCGTCTGGATGCTCGGCCTCTATGGTACGGCCATTGGCGCCGGCGTGCTGTTTTTGCCGATAAATGCGGGTATTGGCGGACTGATACCGTTAATTATTATGGCGATTATTGCTTTCCCAATGACATATTATTCTCATCGCGCTTTATGTCGATTTGTATTATCGGGTAAAAAAGGTGGTGAAGATATTACCGAAGTGGTTGAAGAACATTTCGGCGTTGGTGCTGGAAAATTAATCACTTCGTTGTATTTTTTCGCCATCTATCCGATTCTTCTGGTTTACAGTGTGGCAATCACCAATACGGTGGACAGCTTTATTACCCACCAATTACATTTGCCCTCGCCGCCAAGAGCGCTGCTGTCATTAATATTGATCCTGGGTTTGATGTTCATTGTGCGCTTTGGCGAAGCCATGATTGTTAAAGCAATGAGTGTTCTTGTTTATCCGTTCGTTGCCGTATTAATGATGCTGGCGTTATATTTAATTCCCCATTGGAATACCTCGGTTTTTGAAAATATTTCTCTGGCAAATAATGTCACCGGGAATAGTTTGCTGGCGACACTGTGGCTGGCTATCCCGGTGATGGTTTTCTCCTTCAACCACTCGCCGATCATCTCCTCTTTCGCTGTGGCCAAACGCAAGGAATACGGTGACGACGCCGAACAGAAATGTTCACGCATTCTGTCTTACAGCCACCTCATGATGGTGCTGACAGTCATGTTCTTTGTCTTCAGTTGCGTATTGACCCTGTCGCCAACGGAACTGATGGAAGCCAAAACACAGAACATCTCCATTCTATCCTATCTGGCCAACCATTTTGACAATCCGTTCATGGGCTACCTGGCGCCGATCATCGCCACCATCGCTATCTCCAAATCTTTTCTGGGACACTATCTGGGCGCGGGCGAAGGTTTTAACGGCATGGTGGTTAAATCGCTGCACAGCAAAGGCAAAACCATCTCCGGCGCCAGACTGAACCGCATCACGGCGCTGTTCATGCTGATCACCACCTGGATAGTCGCCACGCTGAACCCCAGCATTCTGGGGATGATAGAAACGCTGGGCGGCCCGATTATCGCCTGCTTGCTGTTCCTGATGCCGATGTACGCCATTCAGAAAGTCCCGGCGATGAAAAAATACAGCGGCCAGATCAGCAACGTCTTTGTCACCATCATGGGCCTGATTGCCATCAGCGCGATTATTTACAGCTTGTTTGGCTAAGGCCATACCGCCCTGATCCTCTCATCTCAACGCCGGTTCGTTATGCCAACGACCGGCGTTTTTTAAGGAAGTCGCTATGGTCAGCGTATTTGATATTTTCAAAATTGGTATCGGTCCATCCAGTTCACATACCGTAGGTCCGATGAAAGCTGGCAAAATGTTTACGGATGATCTGGTCAGCAACGCACTTATTTCATCGGTGACGCGCATCGAGGCGGATGTTTACGGCTCACTGTCCCTGACAGGCAAAGGTCATCATACCGATATCGCCATTATCATGGGGCTGGCGGGTAACCAGCCGGACAGGGTTGATATCGACGCTATTCCCGCGTTCATACAACGAGTCAGGGAAACCCATCGCCTGCCGCTGCTCGACGGTCAGTATGACGTGAGTTTCCCGCTGGAAACCGCGTTGTGTTTTCAAGCGAAAAACCTGCCGCTGCATGAAAACGGCATGGTCATTCGCGCCTATCGCCATCAGGAACTGCTTTACAGTAAAACCTATTATTCCATCGGCGGCGGGTTCGTCGTTGATCAGGAGAATTTTGGCAAAACCAATCTGACGGAAGAGAATGCGCCCTATCCGTTCTTTTCCGCGCAAAAGTTACTGCGGCACTGTCACGATAACTGCCTCTCCTTATCCGCTATTGTAATGAAAAACGAAATCGCCATGCACGGGCGTGAAGCGATTGAGGCGTATTTTGCCGATGTCTGGAAAATTATGCAGCATGCCATTCATCGCGGCATGAATACCGAAGGTGTGTTGCCCGGGCCGTTACGCGTTCCCCGCCGCGCTTCGGCGCTGCATCGTTTGCTGTTCATCAATGATCGTTTTTCTAATGATCCGATGGATGCGATGGACTGGGTGAATATGTTCGCAATGGCCGTGGCGGAAGAAAATGCGTCCGGCGGTCGCGTCGTCACCGCGCCGACCAACGGTGCCTGCGGTATTATCCCTGCGGTTCTGGCTTACTATGATCATTATATTCAACCTGTTACGCAGGAATCCTATCTGCGTTACTTCATGGCTGCCGGTGGGATCGGGATGCTCTATAAAATGAATGCCTCGATTTCCGGTGCGGAAGTGGGGTGCCAGGGTGAGGTTGGCGTGGCATGCTCTATGGCGGCGGCAGGGCTGGCCGAGTTACTTGGCGCCAATCCTGAACAGGTGTTCATAGCGGCGGAGATCGGTATGGAGCACAATCTGGGGTTGACCTGCGATCCCGTCGCCGGTCAGGTTCAGGTGCCGTGCATTGAACGTAACGCCATTGCTTCAGTAAAAGCGATTAATGCCGCGAGGATGGCGATGCGCCGCACCAGCGAACCGAGGGTTTCACTGGATAAAGTGATCGAAACCATGTTCGAAACCGGTAAGGATATGAATGCAAAATATCGCGAAACATCACGAGGCGGGTTAGCGATTAAAGTGGTGCTGTGTGAATAAGCCGGATAACTTATTTCTTTTCGCTGTCCGGCCATGACCAGATAATATTATTTTCAGCGGCGGCAATATACCAATCCACGGTAATGGCGGACGTTTTTTCCTCATTTTCACGCTTAGCGGTTGATTGGGCTGGAAAAACCGCCGCCTTCTTGCGGATACGCAACGGCGTATGTTTTTTCTTACCGCTGACCTGAGCGTTAAATGATTTTACCTCCGCATCAAATAAAATACTTTCCAGTTGATGCAAGCGGTTAAGACCACGCAGAATACACAATAGGCTGATGAGCGTTATAGATTCTCCCATCTCGGCGCGTTTAATGGTCGCGATGCCTAACCCGGCCCGTTCAGCGAGATCAACCTGAGACAGACGTTGCTGGATGCGGGCGTCTTTTATTCTGCGGCAAAGCTCCGTAATAATTTCGCCTTCACTCATGGTACTGAATCTCATCTTATCCGCCGTCTGCCTGAGCCATTAAATTGTCCGCATTTTATCATCGGTTTTTCAAATGGCACGGACAATTGATGAACGGTATCAATAATCTTGATCCGTCCCATGAAAATGGCGAAAAATACCGGGCCGTGACGATACCAGGCGGTAAATGTCGGCTCTGGGCGACTATCGCCAAATAAACCGTCTCTCACGCTTCCGTAGAAAAAGCGGGTAGCATATGTTGTCTTTACCCTCATAATATGACAATGGTAAGTGTATCGATTTTGTGGTCATGAACGAGCCATAATGTTGTTATACCCTGAATAATTCGCGTTACAGGGGTGATGCGCCGTCGCTGTGGCGACGCCACGGCGCATCACCACCAGAACATGGCCCGACAGCTATCTTCATCGCACCTGAAAACCACCGGGCAGGCATCATTAGATAGACCACAGCACATTAATTGAATGGAGTGACAATGAGTCAGGGCAAACTCTACATTGAGAAAGAGTTAAGTTGGTTGTCCTTTAATGAACGCGTACTTCAGGAGGCCGCGGATAAAAGCAACCCATTGATCGAGCGTATGCGCTTTCTTGGCATCTACTCCAACAATCTTGATGAGTTTTACAAAGTCCGTTTTGCCGATCTGAAAAGACGAATCCTGATTAATGAAGAACAAGGATCAGACGGAAATCTGCGCCGCTTGTTAGGGAAAATTCAGGCGCGCGTCCTGAAAACAGACCAGATCTTTGACAACCTTTATAACGAGTTATTACTCGAAATGGCGCGCAACCAGATTTTCCTGGTCAACGAGCGTCAGGTTTCCCCCAATCAGCAAGAATGGTTGATAGAGTATTTCAGGCAATATCTACGCCCGCATATCACCCCGATACTTATTCTGCACGACACCAATCTGGTGCAGTTCCTCAAGGATGACTACACCTATCTTGCTGTCGAAATCATCCGCGGCGATCAGATCAATTACGCTCTGCTGGAAATTCCGTCGGACAAAGTGCCGCGTTTTGTCAATCTGCCGGCAGAAGCGCCCCGCCGCCGTAAAACCATGATTCTGATCGACAACATCCTGCGCTATTGTCTGGATGATATTTTTAAAGGCTTTTTTGATTACGATGCCCTGAACGCGTATTCCATGAAGATGACGCGTGACGCCGAGTACGATCTGGTGACGGAAATGGAATCCAGCCTGCTGGAGCTGATGTCTTCCAGCCTGAAGCAGCGCCTAACCGCGGAACCTGTGAGATTCGTCTATCAGCGTGATATGCCCGACGCCATGGTGACAATCCTGCAGGAAAAACTGGGGATCTCCTCCTTCGACTCGGTCATACCCGGCGGTCGCTACCATAACTTTAAAGACTTCATTTCGTTCCCCAATGTGGGCCGCGCCAATCTGGTCAACAAATCGCTGCCGCAGTTGCGACACTTGAGGTTCATCCATTCCCGTAATGGTTTTGATGCTATCCGGCAACAGGATATTCTACTTTATTATCCGTACCATACTTTTGAGCACATCCTGGAATTGTTGCGTCAGGCCTCGTTCGATCCCAGTGTTCTGGCGATAAAAATCAATATCTATCGGGTGGCGAAAGATTCCCGCATCATCAACTCGATGATTCATGCCGCTTACAATGGCAAGAAAGTCACTGTGGTGGTGGAATTGCAGGCGCGCTTTGATGAAGAAGCGAATATTCACTGGGCGAAGCAACTTACCGAAGCTGGCGTTCACGTCATTTTCTCCGTACCCGGACTGAAAATTCACGCCAAGCTGTTTTTGATCTCGCGCCGCGAGGGAGAAAACATCATGCGTTACGCCCATATCGGCACGGGCAATTTCAATGAAAAAACCGCCCGTATTTACACCGACTACTCGTTGCTTACCGCCGATGAGCGCATCACCAACGAGGTGCGCCGGGTATTCAACTTCATTGAGAACCCGTACCGGCCGGTGGCCTTTGAACACTTGCTGGTTTCGCCGCAAAACTCGCGTGACAAGCTTTATAAATTGATCGATAAAGAGATCAACCATGCACAGGCAGGGATCGACGCCGGGATCACACTTAAGGTTAACAATCTTGTCGATAAGGGACTGGTTGAAAAACTGTACCAGGCCTCCTCGATAGGCGTGAAGATCAATCTGCTGGTGCGGGGTATGTGTTCGTTGATCCCGAATTTACCCGGGATCAGCGAAAATATTCAGGTAATCAGTATTGTCGATCGCTATCTGGAACATGACCGCGTGTATGTCTTCCACAACGGGGGAGAGAAGAAAGTTTATCTCTCTTCCGCCGACTGGATGACACGTAACATAGATTATCGTATTGAAGTCGCGGTGGAAATGCTCGACCCCATATTGAAAGATCGGGTATTGGACATTCTGGATATTCTGTTCAGCGATACCGTCAAAGCCCGCGTCATTGATAAAGAGTTGAGTAATCGCTATGTTCTGCGCGGTAACCGACGTAAAGTACGTGCGCAAAATGTCATCTATGACTACATCAAAGCGCTTGAGCAACCCGGAGATAAGCCTGAATAATGCCATTAACGAATAAAGATCAAGATGTTGCGAAACCCCAAGAATTTGCCGCCGTCGATCTGGGTTCCAACAGTTTTCATATGGTGGTGGCGCGGGTGGTCAACGGCGCACTCCAGGTGCTCGGCCGGTTAAAACAACGCGTTCATCTGGCCGATGGTCTGGATAGCCAGAATATGCTTAGCGAAGAGGCTATGGCGCGCGGCTTAAACTGTCTGGCGTTGTTTGCGGAAAGACTACAGGGCTTTTCCCCGCAGAATGTCTCCATTGTCGGGACGCATGCCTTGCGTCAGGCGGCGAATGCGCAGACGTTCCTGCGCCGCGCCGCGGAAATTATCCCCTACCCGATTGAAATCATTTCAGGCCATGAAGAAGCCCGTCTGATTTTTATGGGCGTGGAACACACCCAACCGGAAAAAGGTCGTAAACTGGTTATCGACATTGGCGGTGGTTCCACCGAACTGGTGATCGGTGAAGATTTTGAACCGATGCTGGTTGAAAGCCGTCGCATGGGCTGTGTCAGTTTCGCGCAACAGTTCTTCCCTAATGGAGAAATCAGCGAAACCAACTTCAGGCGCGCTCGGTTGGCCGCCGCGCAAAAATTGGAAACGCTGGCCTGGGAATACCGTATTTACGGCTGGCAATACGCCCTCGGCGCGTCCGGCACGATCAAGGCAACCCATGAAATTCTGGTGGAAATGGGCGAGAAAGATGGCTTGATCACCCCCGAAAGCCTGGAACTGCTGCGCAGTCAGGTTATAAAGTTTAAAAACTTCAACTCGCTTAGCCTGCCGGGTTTGCCGGAAGATCGTCAATCGGTGCTGGTGCCCGGTCTGGCGATCCTGTGCGGCATCTTCGACGCGCTGGCCATCAAAGCGCTTCGTCTGTCCGATGGCGCGCTGCGCGAAGGCGTGTTGTACGAGATGGAAGGCCGTTTCCGCCATCAGGATATTCGCATCCGCACCGCGCAAAGCCTCGCCAGCCATTATAATATCGACCGCGAACAGGCGCGCCGGGTGAGAGAAACCACTGAGCGACTGTATGTCCAATGGGCGCAGCAAAATCCCAATCTGGTGCATCCGCAGCTTGCCGCCATTCTGGACTGGGCTTCCATGCTGCATGAGGTCGGGCTGAGCATAAACCATAGCGGCATGCATCGCCATTCCGCCTACATTCTGCAATATACCAATCTGCCCGGTTTCAATCAGGAACAGCAAATCCTGCTGGCGCTAATTGTGCGTCTGCATCGCAAGGCCATCAAGCTGGAAGAGTTGCCGCGCCTGAATCTTTTCAAGAAGAAACAATACCTGCCGATGGTTCAACTGTTACGTCTGGCGACGCTGCTGAACAATCAACGACAGGCGACCACCACGCCTAAAACACTCAGGCTGCTAACGGACGACAATCACTGGACGCTGATCTTCCCGCATGATTTCTTTGCTCAGAACACGCTGGCGCAACTCGATCTGGAACGGGAACAGGAGTTCTGGCAGGGAGCGACGGGCTGGAAGCTGAGTATTGAGGAAGAAAACGCTTGATTCAGACCAACAATGCTGGTTTCAGACAGTTTTGCAGCATTGTTGGCGACAATTTTTGCTATTGTTTTTTACAATGTGCAAGCGGCGCACCGCTTCCATCTTTTTCAACGCGAACAATTGACCTATTCCTGCGCTTGTGCATAAATAACAAACAGCGAATGTTCGCTTCCACTGGAGATTTAACGGTAATGTCCACGCTTACCCATAGACGACGAATATCAATGCGCCCTCGACGAAGTGGTTCACATATCGCCCGTGCCGTGTTACTCATCAGTTTTATCATTCTTTTAGGTCGTTTCGCCTACTCCACCGTCAGCGCATTTGTCCATCATCAGGACAAACAACAACCACGCTTCGAACAATCCTTCACGCCTGCCGCAGATGTGTTAATCCATAAAAAAGAATAACGCTAAGCCGTTCGCTGATTTGCCCATTTTGCCGATAAGAATATAGCCGCGCGCATTACTCGCGTGCCTTTATACATTTCATTTCAAGCTATTTCCAACCACAACCGACGGCGCATTCGATACCGCGCGGATGTTCTTAATTCCCTGATTTTACGCTACGTTTATTCATGAACGGAAAATTTACCGGGTCGCTCACCATTACACGGCTGCATAATAGTCGAAGAAAGGATGACGGAAATAAAAATCAGGTCAGGTACTCCACCAGACAGAGCGGAAATCACCCATGTCGACAGTAAAAAAACTTAGCGCCCAACGGCGTCGCATCTCTCTTTTGTTATTGGATAACAAGGCGCTGGTTGACAGCATTATCAATCAGCAACCTACTGATACTAAAAAAGAAAGCCTTGCTGTAACAGAAAATAAAGCCATACTCGATCAAACAGCCGAAATCTGCCAGTTGATTGCCGAATGGCATTCCGCCGACCTTGCAGACTTGCTGGAATCCTTACCGCATGATGAACGACTGGCCCTGTGGCGGCTCATCCCGATTAAAAAACGCGGACGCGTGTTGATTGAAGTGTCGGACAATATTTCTGACGGCCTGATCGAAGACATGCGGGATAAAGAAATCCTGAAAGCTGTGCGCCCATTGGATGTGGATGAGCAGGCGCAACTGTCCCGCCGTTTGCCCCGCAATCTGCTGGGGAGAATATTGACGGCGCTGGAAGCCAGACAGCGGGCGCAGTTACGGGAAGCGATTAATTACGACGAAGACCGCATCGGCTATCTGATGGATTTCAAACTCGTCACCATCCGTGCCGATGTGACGCTGGCGACGGTTCAGCGTTACCTGCGCTATCGTAAAACCATCCCCGACACCACCGATAAACTGTTCGTCACCGATAGAAAAAATACGCTGATTGGCGAGCTTTCTCTGGCCGCTATTTTACTGCACCCGCCCCAAACGACGGTTTCGGCGATTATGGAATCCCATCCGCTGATGTTCCAGCCCGAAGATAGCCTTGAAGAAGCCGCGGGCGCATTTGAGCGATATAACCTGATTTCCACCGCCGTGGTCGATAGCAAGGGCAAACTGATGGGACGTCTGACGGTTGAAGATATCGTGGACGTGGTGAATAAAGAAAATGACAGCCATCTGCGTCGTTCGGGCGGGTTAACGCCTTCAGAAGATGTGTACGCGCCAATCTACAAATCGGTGCGTAACCGCTGGGCGTGGTTGGCGATCAATCTCTGTACCGCGCTGATCGCCTCCCGCGTCATTGGCCTGTTTGAAAATACGCTGGCACATCTGGTGGCGTTGGCGGCGCTGATGCCCATCGTCGCCGGCCTGGGCGGTAATACCGGTAACCAGACCATCACCATGATTGTACGTGCGCTGGCCTTGCATCAGTTGGAGCACGGCAAAAAATCCTACCTGTTGTTGAAAGAGCTCGGCGTGGCGCTGGTCAATGGTCTGATATGGGGCTCTGTTATGGGGCTGGTTACCTACGCGCTGTATGGCGATATGGCAATGGGCGGCGTCATGATGTTCGCCATCTTGCTCAACCTGTTGCTGGCGGCGCTGATGGGGGTGCTGATCCCGCTGGGGCTAATGGCACTTGGCCGCGACCCGGCGGTGGGTTCCAGCGTCATGATTACGGCGATTACCGATACCGGCGGCTTTTTTATTTTTCTGGGGCTGGCGACAGTGTTTTTATTACCGTAAGTGTTCTGATGTGTCGCATTATTGGCTGGTGCTGAAAACTCGCATAAGGCATCGCACATTCAATGCGCGATGCTTTCGTTTTCCTCAAACATCTCTATGATAAGCACAGGGACTTGCATCTGATGACCGCCAATGTATGACGTCAATGCCACGGCGCTGCCTATTCTTAACTTAATGGCCCCGCCCCACCGGAAGCCTGACACCGATATATCGAGGGAGTCAACCCGGTACGGGCCGGGTATTCGCGTTCAATAACCTCAATCACTTCCTCCGTCAGCGCTGACGGGGTCAGCGCGACGACACAGCCGCCAAAACCGCCGCCGGTCATTCTGACGCCGCCGCGTCCACCGACATAGCCCTGAATCAACGCAACCAGCGTATCAATCTGCGGCACCGTGATCGCAAAATCATCACGCATGGAAACATGTGATTCCGCCATCAGGGTAAACAGACGCCGCGCATCCTGACGCGCCAACGCATCGGCGGCTTCCAGTGTGCGGCGGTTTTCCGTAATCACATGCCGGGCTCGCTTGCATACCAACGGATCAAGGCCCGCCGCGCCTGCCGCAAACTGCGACAATGAAACATCGCGGAGCGCGTTGACGCCAAAGTGACGCGCCGCCGCTTCGCACTGCCGACGCCGCGTATTGTACTCGCTGTCCACCAGACCGCGATGCACGTTGGAATTGACAATCACTATCTCCACGCCAGTCAACATCCGTACCGCGCGTCCCTCCAGCGAGCGGCAGTCGATCAACAGCGCATGATCCGCCAGCCCCTGAGCGGAAATGTACTGATCCATGATGCCGCAGCGACAGCCGACAAAATCGTTTTCTGCCTGCTGCCCCGCCAGTGCCAATACTAACGGGCTTACGTTAAGATTATTCAGGGTCTTGAATGTCTGACCGATCGCGACCTCCAGCGAGGCGGAAGAACTCAGCCCCGCCCCTGACGGCACATTGCCGGTAATCACCATATCCATACCGCTGAGCGGCAACCCGCGCGCCTGTAGAGATTTAACGGTTCCCCGCACATAGTCAGCCCAGGTGTATTCAGGGTGATGCTCGATAATAGGCGTGAGATCGAACTGATCCTGTTGGTTATCGCAGTTTACCGCCACTACCCGCACTATACTGTCTTGTCGCACCGCCGCGCTGATCACTGTCTGATAGTCGATAGCGCAGGGCAAAACAAAACCGTCGTTATAGTCGGTATGCTCGCCAATCAGGTTTACCCGGCCTGGCGCCTGAATATTGGCGTCCGGCGCATAACCAAACACCTGAATAAAGACCGACTCGGCAGACTGGCGCAGAGAATCTATTCGGCTCATACGATGACCTCAAATTTGCTCACGAAAATGAATATCGCTTACGCTACGCAACCGCTCGGCAGCCTGCTCCGCCGTCAGATCACGTTGCACCTCCGCCAGCATTTCATAGCCGACCATAAACTTGCGCACGCTGGCGGAACGTAATAACGGGGGATAAAAATGGGCATGCAATTGCCAGTGCGCGTTGTCATCACCATTGAACGGCGCGCCATGCCATCCCATTGAATAGGGGAAGGCGCACTGAAACAGATTGTCATAACGGCTAGTGAGCTTTTTCAACGCCACCGCCAGATCGTCGCGCTGAGCATCGTTCAATTGCGGCAACCGCTGTACGGTGAATTTGGGCAGCAGCAAGGTTTCAAAGGGCCAGCATGCCCAATAAGGAACAACCGCCAGCCAATATTCTGTTTCCACCACCCGACGCGTTCCCGCCGTCTGTTCGCGCTGAACATAATCCAACAGCAGCGGTGAAGTATATTGAATAAAGTACTCACGCTGATGCTGATCTTCACGCTGCGCTTCGTTCGGCAAAAAATCGTTGGCCCATACCTGTCCATGAGGATGCGGATTGGAACATCCCATCATCGCGCCTTTATTTTCAAATACCTGAACCCATGCATAGCGTGCGCCCAATTGCGCCGTCTGCTGGCTCCAGGTATCGATCACTTCTCTTAGCGCCGGTAGCGTAAGCTCCGGCAAACTTTTACCGTGATCGGGCGAGAAACAGATCACACGGCTGACACCTCTGGCGCGTTCCATAAGGAACAACGGATCAGCGCTTAAGGGCACCGCCGGGGTATCTTCCAGCAAAGCCGAAAAATCATTGGTGAAAACATAGGCGCCCTGATACGAAGGATTAATATCGCCACTGATCCGCCGGTTACCGGCGCACAGGTAGCAATGCGGATCGTAAGACGGCAGCGCACTGCGATCCGGCGCTTCCTGCTGCCCTTGCCACGGACGTTTGGCTCGATGAGGCGATACCAGCACCCACTCGCCTTTGAGCGGATTAAAGCGGCGATGCGGGTGTTCGGTTGGTTCAAACAGCATAAGATCATTCCTCAAAGCAATACTTTACCCTGTGCGGATCCGCAATATCGGTCAGTCGTCAATCAGATATGATGCACCGTTTAAATATCATCTTGTAATCGATTTCACTGAAAATTTATATATTTCCTGCATTATGCGTGCATAAAAAAGAATATTACTCATTATCTCTTTAATTTAGTGTAACCGATTACACTAAATTTAAACCTCGGAATAGCATTTGGAAAGAGACAGTTGGGCATGAACGTTGATACCGATCACATAAGTACCGTCTGGATAGCGCGGGAAAAAGAGGAATAGGTAACATCAATAAAAAACCTGTACATTTATACGTATAAATCATTCGTTTTTCTCATAACCCGTGCGTTAGGTATACCCAGGTCAGTGGTTTGATACACAACAACACGGCTAACCAACATGGTTGGACACGCTTACCCGGGTGAGTGGTTCACGTGGATTAGCGTTGTCGGACACACGCTGGCGTCAGGTATGGAAAACATAAAAAACGCTGTTTTTATATCACTCGACAACGCATCTCACCGTTCAGGAACGCTCAATGGCAACAATAAAGGATGTCGCTCGTCTTTCTGGTGTCTCCGTTGCAACGGTTTCGCGGGTCATCAATAATTCTCCGAAAGCCAGCAGCGCCTCACGAGCCGCCGTGCATCGGGCGATGGCCGAGTTAAAGTATCATCCCAACGCCAATGCCAGAGCGCTTGCCCATCAAAGCGCGGAAACACTTGGTATTGTGGTCGCGGATGTTTCCGATCCTTTCTTCGGCGCTATGGTCAAATCCGTGGAACAGATCGCTCAGGCAACAGGAAAATTTCTGCTTATCGGCAATGGCTATCACAACGCCGATCAGGAGAAAAAAGCTATCGAGCAGCTTATTCGTCATCGCTGCGCCGGGTTGGTGGTGCATGCCAAGATGATTTCTGATCAGGAACTGGCGGCGTTGATGAACCATATTCCTGATATGGTGTTGATCAACCGTACTCTGCCGGGTTATGAAAGCCGTTGCGTCGCGCTGGATGATCGTTACGGCTCATGGCTGTCTACCCGTCATTTGATTCAACAAGGTCATCAGAGAATCGGTTTTCTCTGCTCGGATCACCCGATTTCCGACGCCTCCGATCGTCTTCAAGGTTATATCGATGCGCTACAGGAGCACGGTATTGAACCGAATGAACGCCTGATCGCCAGGGCCTCGCCGGATGAACCGGGCGGCGAAGCGGCGATGACGGTGTTGCTCAGTCGCGGCGGCGAGATGACGGCGATAGTGTGCTACAACGACTCGATGGCGGCTGGCGCGCTATCGGTGCTGAGTGATAATGGCATCAACGTGCCGCAGGATATGTCGGTGGTGGGGTTTGATGATGTCCTGGTCGCCCGCTACCTGCGTCCGCGTTTGACGACGGTGCATTACCCGGTTGCAGCGATGGCAATACACGCGGCGCAACTGGCGATTGCCTTGTCCCAGGGCAAACCGCGCAAAGACACCACCAATATGTTCAGCCCGACACTGGTTCGCCGCGATTCTGTCAGCACGCCCCCGGACAAAAAATAATCTTTCGTCCAACCTGGGTTCGCTTAAGCAAACGGCTCTGCGGGCATGATTTCTTTGCGACGCGGATTCAAAAACTGAAATTGCCGCAAGCACGGAAAAATCGCGGTCTGCTAATATTTCGTGGCGGGAATAAAGCTGTCGGGCGCTGCGCTGTGCCGTCAGGTTGCGCACGGTTTCCATTCAGCAAATGCCGATCACGCTCAGAGGTGGTCGGCTTAACCAATAAGGTGACGACGATGGGAAAAATCCACGACTTTAAGAAACTGTTCAAATCAATGCTTGGCAAGAAGCAAATCGCGGAAATAGAGTTGACCTCGCCGGTGGATAAAGAAAACCTGCAACAGTTGGTGAGCGCCTTCGGCGGCAAAGAGAATATCGTCAGTCTGGATGCCTGCATTACGCGTCTGCGGGTCGAAGTACACGACCTGCGGTCGGTCAACAGCGCGCATCTGCAAAAACTGGGCGCGCTGGGCGTCATTATTGTCGACAATCAGGTTCAGGCGATCTTTGGCAGACAATCCGATAACCTGCGGCGCGAACTGGCCCACTGGTTTGACGTTGAGGACAGCGTCCCGCGCTAAGCACCTGCATCGCATCAATCCTTAACGACCACCGCCTCAATCCGTGAGGCGGTGATGGTTGCTCAATATGCGCTGGCGTCATTCAGCAGGCCAATATCCTCCGGCGATAGCGGCAGCCGAGTCGCCCCCGCCAGTTCCTTGACTTGTTCCAGTGACGTGGCGCTGACGATAGGCGCCGTCATCCCCGGACGCGCTATCAGCCAGGCCAACGCCACTTGTGACGGCGTCACATGATGCAGGTTGGCGACGCTCTCCAATGCTTCAATGATGGTGCGCCCCCGATCATTCAGATACTTTTCCACCACACTTTGCCCGCGCGCACTTTTTGCCGCGTCCTCCGGCTGGCGGTATTTGCCAGACAGAAAACCGCTTGCCAGCGAATAGTAGCTGATCACGCCAAGTCCGTGTTCCAGAACCAGAGGCTCCAGCGCCGCCTCATAGCCTTGGCGGTCATACAGGTTGTATTCAGGTTGCAATGTTTCATAACGCGCCAGATTATTGTCCGCGCTGACTTTCAGCGCTTCCGCCAGCCTGTTCGCCGCATAATTTGATGCGCCAATCGCCCGAACTTTGCCCTCTTTAATCAGCGCGTCAAAGGCGGCGAGCGTTTCCTCCAGCGGCGTCGCTTTATCATCTTCATGAGACTGATAAAGGTCGATATAATCGGTCTGCAACCGCTGCAACGACGCTTTCACCGCCTGGCGAATATAGCGTGCGGACAACCCTTTTTTACCATCCCCCATATCCATGCCTACTTTGGTGGCGATAATCACCTTGTCGCGCTGGCCGGTCTTTTTCAACCAATTGCCGATAATGATTTCGGACTCACCGCCCTGATTGTCTGGCGCCCAGACAGAATACACATCCGCGGTATCAATGAAATTCAACTGATGTTCCAACAAGGCATCAAGAATACGAAACGAGGTGGGCTGATCGATGGTCCAGCCAAACACATTTCCCCCGAAGGTCAATGAAGGGACTTTGATCCCGGAGCGTCCCAGTTCACGGACAGATTCAGAAGCTGACATAAATCATTTCTCCTTATTGAGTAAAAGCGGGAAACCTCATAAAAGCGCAATAGGTTCAGCAGCAATCTGGCAGACACCGCTAAAGCACGAAGTTCTGCGTTACCCGGTCTTCAGGTGAAAACAACGACATCATCACAAAAATGAGGGATTCCATCTGTGGTATCAAAATATTGAATGGATAAAACTGAGTAATAACCAGATACACCATTTAGTTTAGATACTTTGCCACTATATAATTGCGTTTTTGTGTTATTCATCTCATTTTTAGTGCAAGCGTTGCATAGAATGACCTGGAAAACTTGGACTGCCTCATATTTGGAGCACACATGTCTCTATCCCATATTGCGCAATTCGTTTTGGCGTTGGTTGTAGTCGGCGCGCTGGCGCTACTGGTCTGTCGGGATCGTAAAAACATCCGCATCCGCTTTATTATTCAACTGCTGGTGATTGAAATCCTGCTTGCCTACTTCTTCCTCTACTCGAACATCGGGTTGGGCGCGGTCAAAGCGGTTGCGGCGCTGTTCGATAAACTGCTCGGATTCGCCGGTCAAGGGACGGATTTCGTCTTCGGCGACATGGTGAATAGCGAAAAGAACCTGATTTCGTTCTTCTTCAAAGTGCTCTGCCCCATCGTCTTCATTTCTGCGTTAATCGGGATTTTGCAATACATCAAAGTGCTGCCCATCATCATCCGTGTGATCGGCACGGTGCTGTCCAAAGTTAATGGTATGGGGAAACTCGAATCCTTTAACGCCGTCAGTTCACTGATCCTTGGTCAGTCCGAAAACTTCATTGCTTACAAAGACATTCTGGGCAAGATGTCTGAAAAACGGATGTACACCATGGCCGCCACCGCCATGTCGACGGTTTCCATGTCCATCGTCGGCGCCTATATGTCGATGATCGATGCCAAGTTCGTGGTCGCCGCGCTGATCCTGAACATGTTCAGCACCTTTATTGTGCTGTCGCTCATCAACCCGTACACCGTGGATGACGAGCCGGAGCTACAGTTAGGCAATCTGCATGAAGGTCAGAGCTTTTTTGAAATGCTGGGTGAATATATTCTGGCCGGTTTCAAAGTCGCGGTTATCGTTGCCGCGATGCTGATTGGCTTTATTGCCTTGATCGCCGCCATCAACGCCCTGTTCAGCGCCATCTTCGGCGTGAGCTTCCAGGATATTCTCGGTTACGTTTTCTATCCGTTTGCCTGGATTATGGGCATCCCTTCCCATGAAGCCTTGCAGGTCGGCAGCATTATGGCGACTAAACTGGTTTCCAACGAGTTCGTGGCCATGCTGGAACTGCAAAAAGTGGCTGATTCCCTGTCGCCGCGCAGCGTAGGTATCCTGTCGGTATTCCTGGTTTCCTTCGCCAACTTCTCATCGATCGGGATTATCGCCGGGGCGATTAAAGGCCTGAATGAACATCAGGGCAACGTGGTTTCCCGCTTTGGTCTGAAACTGGTTTATGGCTCGACGCTGGTCAGTATCCTGTCCGCGGCTATCGCGGGGCTGGTGCTGTAACCGTCTGGCTAAACATGTTTATCACTTCATCCGGCGGCATGCGCGCCGCCGGATTTTTTTTATCCGACAAACCCTGACACATCTTCCACATTTCCTTCATTTTTTCCCGGTAGAAACTGTTTAAACTAGTATGATAAGGCGTCTGGTTGACGAAAATGAAAACGTTTCAGTGACCTGCGCGATCCTTAGCGCCATCTGGAGAGATTAATCCATCACTATGAATGCCAACCGCCTCTTACGTTTGTTGATACTTGTCGCCGCCATCATCATTGCAGCCCTGCTGCTCTGGCGTCATTTCAACCCCATCCAGGCTACGCCGGGGCAGAGCGCTAGCGCGCAACAGCCTCGCGAAACCGGCGGCGGACGACGGGGAGGCATGAATGCGTTGCCGCCGGTACAGGCGGCATCAACGCAATCGGCATCCGTTCCCTACTATCTTTCCGGCCTCGGCACCGTGACCGCCGCCAATACCGTGACCATCCGCAGCCGGGTCAATGGTGAACTGATGGCGCTACACTTTCAGGAAGGCCAACAAGTCAAAGCCGGTGATTTACTGGCGGAGATCGACCCCAGGCCTTTTCAGGTCGAACTGACTCAGGCTGAGGGGCAATTGGCGAAAGATCAGGCGGTGCTGGCTAACGCCCGTCAGGATCTATCCCGCTATCAACAACTGGTGAAGAGCAACCTAATCTCGCGTCAGGAACTGGATGCGCAACTCGCTCAGGTTCGACAAGCACAAGGCACAATCAAAGCCGATGAAGGCGCGGTCGCCAGTGCGGAGTTACAGTTGGCTTACAGCAAGATCACCGCCCCCATTAGTGGCCGGGTCGGGCTGAAACAGGTGGATGTGGGAAATTACATCACCAGCGGTGATACTAACGGGCTGGTGGTCATCACGCAGACACAGCCTATCGATGTGGTGTTTACCGTACCGGAAGACGAGATCACCACCATCCTGAATGCGCAGAAATCCGGCCAGCCGCCGATTGTCGAAGCCTGGGATCGCGCCAATCAGAAACGGCTGTCGCAGGGCAGACTGCTCAGTATGGATAACCAGATCGATGCCGCCACCGGCACCATCAAGCTCAAAGCCCGTTTTGAAAATTTGGATGACGCGTTGTTTCCAAACCAGTTCGTTAACATCCGCATGAAGGTCGATACGTTGCAAAACGCCGTGGTTGCGCCGGTAGCCGCCGTGCAGATGGGCAACGAAGGACGTTTCGTCTGGATACTGAATGATAAGCAGGAAGTCAGCAAACGGCAGGTGACGACCGGCATTCAATATGGCCAGCAAATCGTGATTACCGCCGGTCTGGATGCCGGGGTGCAGGTGATTACCGACGGTATCGATCGGCTGACGGAAGGCGCGAAGGTGGATGTCCTGCCCGCGGCGCAAACAATACAAAGACCGGCCACCAGCGGGGAGAAACCCTGATGCGGGATAGCGTGCCAGCCAGTGGCGGCGGCCCATCACGGATCTTTATCCTACGACCCGTGGCCACCACGCTGTTGATGATCGCTATCCTGCTGGCGGGGATCATCGGCTACCGTGCGCTGCCGGTTGCGGCGTTGCCGGAAGTGGATTACCCGACGATCAAGGTGGTCACGCTCTATCCCGGCGCCAGCCCTGAAGTGGTGACCTCGGCGATCACCGCGCCACTGGAACGTCAGTTCGGCCAGATGTCCGGGCTGAAACAGATGTCAACCCAGAGTTCGGGCGGCGCGTCGGTCATCACGTTGCAATTCCAGCTTGAACTGTCGCTGGATATTGCGGAACAAGATGTGCAGGCCGCCATCAATGCGGCCACCAATCTGTTGCCCGACGACCTGCCCTACCCGCCGACCTACAGCAAGGTGAACCCGGCCGACCCGCCGATTATGACGCTGGCGGTCACCTCCAACGCCATGCCGATGACACAGGTTCAGGACATGGTCGATAATCGTATCGCGCAGAAAATCTCACAGGTGGCGGGCGTCGGTCTGGTTTCGCTGGCGGGCGGGCAACGTCCCGCCGTGCGGGTGAAACTCAACGCGCCCGCGCTGGCGGCGCAGGGTTTGACCAGCGAAGCGATTCGCACCGCCATCACCGCCGCCAACGTCAATTCCGCAAAGGGCAGTCTTGACGGCCCGACGCGCGCCATCACGCTGTCCGCCAACGATCAGATGAAATCGGTTGAGGATTATCGGCAACTGATCGTCGCCTGGCGCAATGATGCGCCGGTGCGCCTACGCGACGTCGCCACCATCGAACAGGCGGCGGAAAACACCTATCTGGCGGCCTGGGCCAATCGTCAGCAGGCGATCATTATCAACGTTCAGCGTCAGCCGGGCGCCAACGTGATCACCACCACCGACAGCATTCGCAAGCTGTTGCCGGGGCTGACGGCCAGCCTGCCGAAATCGGTCGAGGTCACGACCCTGACCGATCGCACCACCAGCATCCGCGCATCGGTTAAAGACGTCCAATTTGAATTATTGCTGGCTATCGCACTGGTGGTGATGGTGATCTACCTGTTTCTGCGCAATGCGGTCGCGACGCTTATTCCCAGCATCGTGGTGCCGCTATCGCTGATCGGCACGTTCGCCGCCATGTATTTCCTCGGCTTTTCCATCAACAATCTGACGCTGATGGCGCTGACCATCGCCACCGGTTTTGTGGTGGATGATGCGATCGTGGTGATTGAAAACATCGCCCGCTACATCGAAAAAGGGGAAAAACCGCGCGATGCGGCGTTGAAAGGTGCCGGAGAAATCGGCTTTACCATTATTTCATTGACCTTCTCGCTGATTGCCGTGCTGATCCCGTTGTTGTTTATGGGCGACATTATTGGCCGTCTGTTCCGGGAATTCGCCATCACGCTGGCGGTAGCGATCCTAATTTCGGCCGTGGTATCTCTGACGCTCACGCCGATGATGTGCGCCCATATGCTTAGTCATCGATCACTGCGTCAGCACAACCGGTTTACCCGCGCCAGCGAACAGTTCTTTACCCGGCTGGTGAACGCCTATGGCGTCTGGTTACGTAAGGTATTGAATCACCGCTGGTTAACGTTAAGCGTGGCGTTGGGTACCTTAGCGCTCACCATTCTTCTCTATCTGTGGATCCCTAAAGGCTTTTTTCCGGTGCAGGACAACGGCATTATTCAGGGGACGGTGCAAGCGCCGCAATCGGTCTCCTTCAGCAATATGGCGGAACGCCAGCAGCAAGTGGCATCGATTATCATGAAAGATCCGGCGGTACAGAGCGTGTCGTCGTTTGTCGGCGTTGACGGCGCCAACGCCACGCTGAACAGCGGCCGCTTGCAGATCCACCTGCGTCCGCTCAGCGAGCGCGGCGAACGCATTCCTGAGATCATTACCCGGCTGCAACAACAGACCGCGCAACTCCCCGGCATACAGCTTTACCTGCAACCGGTGCAGGATTTGACCATTGATACGCAGGTCAGCCGCACGCAATATCAGTTTACCTTGCAGGCCATGTCGCAGGAGGAACTGAGCCTGTGGGTGCCGAAGCTGATGGCGGAACTGCAAAAGTTGCCGCAACTGGAAGACGTCAGTAGCGACTGGCAGGATCGCGCGCCGGTGGCTTATGTCAACGTCAACCGCGACAGCGCCAGCCGTTTGGGAATTACCATGTCGCAGGTTGACAGCGCCCTGTATAACGCGTTCGGGCAACGCCTGATTTCCACGATTTATACCCAGGCCAGCCAGTATCGCGTGGTGCTGGAACACAATAACGCCAATCATTCCGCCATTGACGGCAACGCGCTGGATGCCCTGAACGACGTGCGGTTAGTCAGCAGCGACGGCGGCGCGATCCCGCTGAGTAGTATCGCGACCATTGAGGAGCGTCTGGGGCCGCTGGCGATCAACCGCATCGATCAATTTCCCTCAACCATCATCTCTTTTAATGTGAATAGTGACTACTCGCTGGATGAGGCGGTGAACGCCATCACGCTGGCGGAACAGCAGATGAATCTGCCGACGGATATCACCACCCGTTTTCAGGGCAGCACGCTGGCGTTCCAGTCCGCGCTGAGCAGTACGGTGTGGCTGATTGTGGCGGCGGTGGTCGCCATGTACATTGTGCTTGGCGTATTGTACGAAAGCTTCATTCATCCGGTGACCATCCTTTCCACGTTGCCCACGGCGGGCGTCGGCGCGTTGCTGGCGCTGATGATGGCCGGCAGAGAACTGGATGTGATTGCCATAATCGGCATCATTCTGCTGATCGGCATCGTGAAAAAGAACGCCATCATGATGATCGACTTCGCGCTGGCTGCTGAACGGGAACAGGGCATGACGCCTTATGACGCCATCTATCAGGCTTGTCTGTTGCGTTTTCGTCCCATCCTGATGACCACCCTGGCAGCGCTGCTCAGCGCCTTGCCGCTGATGCTGAGTACCGGCGTGGGCGCGGAATTACGCCAACCGCTGGGGATCTGTATGGTTGGCGGTCTGATCATGAGCCAGATCCTCACGCTGTTTACCACACCGGTGATTTATCTGCTGTTTGATCGGCTGGCGCAACGTTTTCGCCGCGCACCTCGTCAGGAGGAAGAAAGCGCGTGAGGTTCTTCGCCCTGTTCATTCACCGGCCCGTCGCCACCACGCTGCTGACGCTAGCTATCGCCATTTGCGGCATCATCGGATTTCGGCTGCTGCCGGTCGCTCCCTTGCCGCAGGTGGATTTTCCGGTTATCTCGGTCAGCGCTTCGCTGCCGGGCGCGTCGCCGGAAACCATGGCCTCGTCGATCGCCACGCCGCTGGAACGCGCATTGGGCCGGATTGCCGGCGTCAGCGAAATGACCTCCACCAGTTCACTCGGCAGCACACGCATCATTCTGGTATTCAATCTCGACAGGGATATCAACGGCGCCGCCCGTGATGTGCAGGCCGCCATCAATGCCGCTCAGAATCTGTTGCCGTCCGGCATGGCGAGCCGCCCCACCTACCGCAAGGCCAACCCGTCCGATGCGCCGATTATGATCCTGACGCTGACGTCGGATACCTATGATCAGGGCCAACTCTATGACTTTGCTTCAACCCAACTGGCGCAGAAAATTGCCCAGATGGAAGGCGTGGGGGATGTTTCCATCAGCGGCAGTTCCCTGCCGGCGGTGCGCGTGGCCCTGAACCCTGTGGCGCTGTTTAATCAGGGGATTTCGCTGGATGCCGTGCGTCAGGCCATCAGCCAGGCCAATGTGCGCCAGCCGTTGGGCAATATCGCCAATCATCAACAAAGCTGGCAAATACAGACCAATGATGAACTGAAAAGCGCCGCGGCCTATAAGCCGCTGATTATCCACTACCGCAACGGCGCCGCGGTACGGCTGAGCGATGTGGCGACAGTGGAAGATGCGGTGCAAGACGCGCGCAACGCGGGGATGGCGAACGCCGAACCCGCCGTTCTGGTGATGATCCGCCGTACCCCCGACGCCAACATCATTAACACCGTCGATAATATCCGTGCCGCGTTGCCGACGCTGCGCGCCAGCCTGCCTGCGGCGATCCAACTTGATATTGCCCAGGATCGCTCGCCGACTATCCGCGCTTCGCTCGCCGAGGTCGAACAGTCGCTGATCATCGCCGTGGCGCTGGTCATTCTGGTGGTGTTTGTGTTTCTGCGTTCCTGGCGCGCCACTTTTATTCCCGCCGTGGCGGTGCCGGTTTCCCTGATCGGCACCTTCGCCGCCATGTATCTCTGCGGGTTCAGTCTGAATAACCTGTCGCTGATGGCGCTCACCATCGCCACCGGTTTTGTGGTGGATGATGCGATTGTGGTGCTGGAAAATATTTCCCGTCACATTGAAGCGGGCATGAAGCCGCTGCAAGCCTCGTTGCAAGGGGTGCGTGAAGTAGGTTTCACCGTGATGTCGATGAGTATTTCGCTGGTGGCGGTGTTCATTCCGCTGTTATTGATGGACGGTTTACCGGGCCGACTGCTTCGGGAGTTTGCCGTGACGCTGTCAGTGGCGATCATGATTTCGCTGCTGATTTCACTGACGCTGACGCCGATGATGTGCGCCCGATTATTGCGCGCCGCGCCTGCGCGTAGTCAACCGCGTAATCGTGGTTTCAGCCGCGTCATCACCTCGGTGCAACAACGCTATGGCCGTTCGCTTATGTGGGTGCTCAACCATGCCCGTTGGGTATTGGCGCTGTTGCTGGGGACGATGGCGCTGAATGTCTGGCTGTATATCAGCATCCCGAAAACCTTTTTCCCTGAGCAGGATAATGGCCGGCTGATGGGATTTATTCAGGCCGATCAGAGCATTTCCTTTCAGGCGATGAAAGTGAAACTACAGAACTTCATGACCATTGTGCGCAACGATCCCGCCGTGGATAACGTGACCGGCTTTACCGGCGGAACGCGCACCAACGGCGGATCGATGTTTATCTCCCTCAAACCGCTGTCCGAACGTGATGTCAGCGCTCAGCAGGTCATCAGCCGTCTGAGGATTAAGCTGTCGAAAGAAGCGGGCGCCAGTCTGTTTTTAATGCCGGTGCAGGATATCCACATCGGTGGACGCCAGGCGAACGCCAGCTACCAGTACACCTTGCTGTCTGATGATGTGAGCGAACTTCGCTTCTGGGAACCGAAAATCAGTGATGCCCTGAGCAAGTTGCCTGAACTGGCCGATGTGAACTCCGATCAACAGAATAAAGGGGCGGAAATGGCGCTCACCTACAATCGTGATGTCATGGCGCAACTGGGGATCAGCGTCGCCAGCGCCAATGCGTTATTGAACAATGCGTTCGGCCAGCGTCAGATCTCCACCATGTATCAGCCGCTTAACCAATACAAAGTGGTGATGGAAGTCGATGCAGCCTATACGCAGGATGTGAGTGCGCTGGATAGCATGTTCGTCATCAATAACGACGGCAAGCCGATCCCGCTCTCTTATTTTGCCCGTTGGCAGCCCATCAATGCGCCGCTGTCGGTGAACCATCAGGGCTTGTCCGCGGCTTCAACCCTATCCTTCAACTTATCCGACGGGACGACGCTTTCCGCAGCCACGACCGCCGTTGAACGGGCCATGACCGCGCTGGGCGCGCCGACCACCGTGCGGGGACAATTCTCCGGCACGGCGCAGGCTTTCCAACAGTCGCAATCCGCGCAGTTGGTGTTGATTCTGGCGGCGATCATCACGGTCTATATTGTGCTCGGCGTGCTGTATGAAAGTTACGTGCATCCGCTTACCATTCTCTCCACCCTGCCTTCCGCGGGCGTGGGCGCGCTGCTGGCGCTGGAGTGGTTCGGCGCGCCGTTCAGCCTGATTGCGCTGATTGGCATTATGTTGCTGATCGGTATCATTAAAAAGAACGCCATCATGATGGTGGACTTTGCGCTGGCGGCGCAACGAACCAGCGGGATCAGCGCCAAAGACGCCATTTTTCAGGCCAGCCTGTTGCGTTTCCGGCCGATTATGATGACCACGCTCGCCGCGCTGTTTGGCGCGTTGCCGTTGGTGCTGACCAGCGGCGACGGCGCCGAATTGCGCCAACCGCTGGGGATCACCATTGTCGGCGGGTTGCTGGTAAGCCAGTTGCTCACGCTGTACACCACGCCGGTGGTATATCTGTTTTTTGATAAGCTGAGAAATAGGAGAAGCAAAAAACCCATGCTGACGAACGTGAATCATGCCGCCGGGAAACCCTGACCGATGAACACCCCTCCTGCTTCGGTGCGCTGGCAACTCTGGATTGTCGCCTTCGGCTTTTTCATGCAAACGCTGGATACCACTATTGTGAATACCGCGCTGCCGTCAATGGCCGCCAGCCTGAATGAAAGCCCGCTGCGGATGCATTCCGTAATTGTCTCCTATGTGCTGACCGTCGCCGTCATGTTACCGGCCAGCGGCTGGCTGGCTGATCGCATCGGTGTTAAAAATATCCTCTTTTGCGCCATTGTGCTTTTTACGCTGGGCTCGCTGCTGTGCGCCCGTTCGCAAACGCTGGACGAATTGCTGATCTCCCGCGTCATTCAAGGCATCGGCGGCGCGATGATGGTGCCGGTGGGACGGCTGACCGTAATGAAAATTGTGCCGCGCAATCAATATATGGCGGCCATGACCTTTGTGACCCTTCCCGGCCAGATCGGTCCGCTGATGGGACCAGCCCTCGGCGGCTTTCTGGTGGAATACGCCAGTTGGCACTGGATTTTCCTGATCAATCTGCCGGTGGGGATCGCCGGGGCGCTGGCAACCTGGCTCCTGATGCCGAATTACACCATGCAAACACCGCGTTTTGATATGCGCGGCTTCCTGTGGCTCACTGTCGGGATGGCGACATTGACGCTGGCGCTGGATGGCAATCGCAGCCTGGGCATATCGCCGATCGCTATTTTTGCGTTGATCGCCATCGGGTTGATTTCCCTGCTGAGCTATTGGCTGCACGCCCGCAACAATCCCCTGGCCTTATTTAACCTGCGACTTTTCAATACCCAGACCTTTTCCATCGGCTTGACCGGCGGGTTGCTGGCGCGCATCGGCAGCGCCATGCTGCCGTTTATGACGCCGTTATTCCTGCAAGTGGGGATGGGATTTTCCCCCTTTCATGCCGGGCTAATGATGATCCCGATGGTGCTCGGCAGCATGGGCGTCAAACGGGTGGTGGTGCAAATCGTCAATCAGTTTGGCTATCGCCGGGTGCTGACGGCATCGACCTTGCTGCTGGCGCTGGCGGCGTTGCTGTTTGCACTGGTGGCGATAATGCAATGGATGTGGCTGCTGCCGGTGGTGCTGATCTTCCTCGGCTGCATAAATTCGATCCGTTTTTCCTGCATGAACACGCTGACGCTGAAAGATCTGCCGGACTCCCTGACCAGCGGCGGCAATAGCCTGCTTTCAATGACCATGCAGATCTCCACCAGTCTGGGCGTCAGTGTGGCCGGGATCTTGTTGAGGATATTTTCGCAACAACACATCAGCATGGGCGCCGCCGAAACCCAAACCGTATTCCTTTACACCTATCTCAGCATGGTGGTCATCATCGCGTTGCCAGCCTTGATTTTTCATCGTGTACCGCCGGATAGCGTCAAACAATCGACGCTTCCCCGTCGGTCGTGAGGTTGCTATGAAATTTGGAATTACCGCCAAGCTATTCCTCGCCATTTTCGCCACCTGCATGTTGGTGTTGATCACCATGCACTGGGGCGTGCGCGTGAGTTTCGAACGCGGGTTTATTGATTACATCAAACGCGACAATGAACAACGCGTGGTTCAACTACGGGACGCGCTGGCCGAGCAATACCAGTCACACGGAGACTGGTCGTTTCTGCGGAATAACGAGCGTCTGGTATTTAAAATACTGCATTCGATGGATCAGAATACTGACGACAACGCCAACAACCGCATGCAAGGCTGGCGGGTACGCCTCTGGGTGCTGGATGCCGCCAAAAACAAACTGTTTGGTTCGCAGGCCCCGATCCCCATAGAAGGCATGTGGCATCCCATTGTGGTGCAAAATCATCGGGTTGGCTGGGTTGTTGCCTCCCCCGTCGAGCGGCTGACCCGCAATGCCGATATCAACTTTGATAAACAGCAGCAGCGAACCAGTTGGCTGATTGTCGCCCTATCGACACTGCTGGCGATCATTGTCACCTGGTTGACCTCACGCGGCCTGCTGGCGCCGGCAAAACGGCTGGTCAACGGCATACACCGTTTGGCCGCCGGTGATTTCAGCGCGCGCGTATCCGCCGCAAGCCACGATGAACTTGGCCGTCTGGCGCAAGATTTTAATCAGCTTGCCGGCGCATTGGAAAAAAACGAACAGTCGCGCCGGGATTTCATGGCCGATGTTTCCCACGAATTGCGCACGCCGCTGGCCGTGTTGCGTGGTGAACTGGAAGCCTTGCAGGATGGCGTTCGTCAACCTGACGCCAGTTCATTGAGTTCGCTTCAGGCGGAAGTGGCGACGTTAACCAAACTGGTGGACGATCTTCATCAACTCTCGTTGTCCGATCTGGGCGCGCTGGCCTACCGCCGGGTCACCGTGGATGTGGTGCAACTGCTGCACATCGCGGTTGCCGCATTCAGCGATCGCTATCAGAAAAAGCGCATTGCACTAACGATGGACTTCCCGGCGCAAGCCACGGTTTTCGGCGACCCGGACCGCTTGAGCCAGTTGTTTAATAACCTGCTGGAAAACAGCCTGCGCTACACCGACGAACAGGGGAAACTAGCGATACAGATTACGCTGCGCCAGAAACGGCTATACCTCCGTTGGCAGGACAGCGCCCCCGGCGTCAGCGACGAACAGCTTACGCTGATTTTTGAACGCTTTTACCGGGCGGAAAGCTCGCGCAATCGAGCCAGCGGCGGTTCCGGGCTGGGGCTGGCCATCTGCAATAATATCGTTGAGGCGCATGGCGGACGACTGTATGCTGAGCACTCCTCATGGGGCGGCCTGTTGATTACTGTCGAGCTTCCCCTGCATACAGCGGAATAATGCGTTACAACAGAACCCGGTATGATGACAACTGAATCGGCTTTCGCTAATCCTTTACCCGTATTGATCGTCGAAGATGAGCCAAAGCTTGGGCAACTCCTGGTCGATTATCTTCAGGCTGCTGGTTATCAAACCCATTGGATCACCAACGGCGACGACGTCGTTGACTGGGTGCGACAAACCCCGCCCGCGCTGATCCTGTTGGATCTGATGCTGCCGGGCTGCGATGGCCTGACTCTCTGCCGCACCATCCGTCAATTCTCCAACGTGCCCATCATTATGGTGACCGCCCGCAGCGAGGAGATCGATCGCCTGCTTGGGCTGGAAATCGGCGCGGATGACTACATTTGTAAGCCCTTCAGCCCACGGGAAGTAGTGGTCAGAGTCAGAACAATGCTGCGTCGTTGCGGCTGGCAAAGCGAACCCAAACAACCGATGGGCAAAAACGCGTTACGGATCGATAAAAGCGGTTTTCAGGCCAGCTACCTCGGCCAGAATCTTGATTTGACTCCGGCGGAATTCAGGCTGCTCAAAACATTATCCACCGAACCGGGCAAAGTTTTTTCCCGTGAGGAATTGCTGGATAAACTCTATGACGACTACCGGGTCGTCACCGATCGTACCATTGACAGTCACATCAAAAACCTGCGCCGCAAGCTGGAACAGCTTGACGGGGAAACCTCATTTATTCGTACCGTTTATGGCATAGGTTATCGCTGGGAAGCGACGCCTGGCGAGTTGGTTTAATCCGACGCTTGCCGCGCACCGCGAACGGCGGGCGCAAGCGCTGACCAGACCACGCCGGATACGGTCAAAAAATCTGTCGGACTTATTTAAAAATTTATCATTTTTTCTTTATCTGTGGCTGTTAACCTTGCAGGCCTGAAGTAATAAACAGCATACGAACAGATTGGGGATGAAACGATGTCAGGTTTAGTAGACGGTAAATGGGTAAACGGCGATGTGGCGGCTGAGGAAATAAAAAACGGCGCTTTTCATCGCGAGGAAACAAAATTCCGGCAAACCGAAATCGTGCCGGAATCCGGGCGTTACCAGCTTTTCGTCTCTTATCTCTGTCCGTGGGCATCACGCACGCTGATTTTCCGCAAACTGAAAGGGCTGGAAAACATCATTCAGCTTTCCATCGCCGAACCGCATATCGGCGATAACGGCTGGGAATTCACTACCCCGCAGGACGCTGGCGAACACGTCGCGCCAATCCGTTTTCTGCATCAGCTTTATAGCGCCAGCGAACCGCACTATACCGGGAAAGTTTCGGTTCCGGTCTTATGGGATCGGGTTGAAGGCCGGATAGTGAATAATGAGTCCGCTGACATTATCCGCATATTGAACCACGCTTTTAACCACCTGACGGATAATCATCTGGATTTTTATCCACCCGCGCTGCGTAGCGAGATCGATAGCTGGAATGAAACGATTTATCAAAATGTAAACAACGGCGTATATAAAACGGGATTCTCCAAAACGCAGGCGAGCTATGATCAAGCGATCATCCCCCTGTTCAGCACCCTGGATAAACTGGAACAACGTCTGACGACCCACCGCTACATCGCCGGCAATACCCTGACCGAAGCGGACTGGCGTTTGTTCGTTACCTTGATCCGTTTTGATGTCGCCTACCACGGCGCTTTCAAATGCAACCTGCGTCGTATCGAAGATTACCCGCATTTGTCGAACTACCTGCGCGAGTTATATCAATGGCCGGGCGTTGCGGAAACGGTCAATATCGGCCACATCAAAGCCGGTTACTATGGCATTGCCTGGCTCAACCCCACCCAGATTGTGCCTGCCGGCCCGGAAACGGATTTGTATCGTCCGCACGATCGAAATGCGCTGGGCGAATCCACTGTCGCCAGCCGCTAATGATCATCACGCCCGCAAGACGCCGTGACGGTTGCGGGCCATCGCCGTTGATGTACATCAAACAATAGGCCCACTTTTCGCAGGCCCTCTGCTGCATTTTTTCCGCATTAGCGCTAGAATCCCCGCCTTTACTGTTCCCATCGGGAGCAGCCTGACTTGTGATCAGAATTGAGAGACCTCCATGTTCAAACCGGAATTACTTTCTCCGGCCGGTACGCTGAAAAATATGCGCTACGCCTTTGCCTATGGCGCGGATGCGATTTATGCCGGTCAACCCCGTTACAGCCTGCGCGTGCGCAACAATGAATTCAACCACCAGACGTTGGCGCAAGCCATTGCGGAAGCGCATGATCTGGGTAAGAAATTCTACGTCGTCGTCAACATTGCTCCCCATAACGCCAAGCTGAAAACCTTCCTGCGCGACCTGCAACCAGTGATTGAAATGGGGCCGGACGCGTTGATCATGTCCGATCCAGGCCTGATTATGCTGGTACGGGAAAACTTTCCGCAGATGCCGATCCATCTTTCCGTGCAAGCCAACGCGGTGAACTGGGCTACCGTGAAATTCTGGCAGCAAATGGGACTGAGCCGCGTAATTTTATCCCGCGAATTGTCGCTGGAAGAGATCGAGGAAATCCGCAAAAACGTGCCGGAGATGGAACTGGAGATCTTCGTCCACGGCGCCTTATGTATGGCCTATTCCGGGCGTTGCCTGCTATCTGGCTACATCAATAAGCGCGATCCCAATCAAGGCACCTGCACCAACGCTTGCCGTTGGGAATATAACGTACAGGAAGGGAAAGAGGACGACGTCGGCAATATCGTGCACCAGCATGAACCGATTGCGGTGAAAAACGCCGCACCGACGCTGGGTATCGGCGCGCCGACGGACAAAGTCTTTATGCTGGAAGAAAACCAGCGTTCCGGCGAGTACATGAGCGCGTTTGAAGACGAGCACGGCACCTACATCATGAACTCCCGCGATTTACGCGCCATTCAGCACGTCGAACGACTGACGCAAATGCAGGTGCATTCGCTGAAGATTGAAGGCCGCACCAAATCGTTCTACTACTGCGCCCGTACCGCTCAGGTGTACCGGCTGGCGATTGATGACGCCGCCGCGGGAAAACCCTTCGATCCGACGTTGTTGCAAACCCTGGAAGGTCTGGCTCACCGCGGCTATACCGAAGGCTTCCTGCGCCGCCATGTGCATGAGGATTATCAGAATTACGATTACGGTTATTCTGTCTCCGATCGCCAGCAGTTCGTGGGGGAATTTACCGGGGTTCGCCGCGACGGACTGGCGGAAGTCGCGGTAAAAAACAAATTCTCCTGCGGCGACAGTGTGGAAATGATGACGCCCAACGGCAATATTCAGTTTACCATTGAAGCCATGCAAAATGCCAAGGGACAGGCGGCGGATATCGCGCCAGGCAACGGCCATATCGTCTATTTGCCGGTTCCTGATGACATTACGCTGGATTATGCGTTGCTGCTGCGTAATTTGCCTGGCACCACTACGCGCAATCCCAACGCGAAATAGCTTGCCGCCGCGCCGGATTGTTGAGGACGATCAGTTGATGGCGATCGGGCGAAAAAACGGATATAACTACAAAAAGCAGGGTTTTGGATAAATATTAGAATCAGATCACATCAATTGCCAAGCCTTCTGGGTACTATGGCGTTGCTGAGAAAATTTAGAACGAAAAATAAGCGTAGTGATACTACTAGGAACCACCTCCTTGGCCCGCTCAATCTCCCTTGAGCGGGCTTTTTCTTTTTCACTGCTTTGACGCTTCCATTCTCTCTCCCCAACACACTGATTCACAATTCACCGACTCTTCTGATATCTGTGCCGGTATTTCCTGACTATGCTTAGCAGGCTTAAACCTACCGCTTTCATCTGAACGCCTTGATATGGAGAATGCTATGGATAAACGTCCGGTTACCTTACTGATCCTGAATGGAAAAAGTGCTGACAACGAGGAACTTCGCGCAGCAATCAAGGCATTTCGTCAGGACGGTTATCATCTGGATGTCCGTGTAACCTGGGAATTTGGCGACGCGCAACGCTATGTGGAAGAAGCCGTCCGTCTGAAAGCCGATAATGTGATTGCCGCGGGCGGCGATGGCACCATTAATGAAGTCGCCGCCGCGCTTGCCAGACAATCGGAAGGGAAACGGCCTTGCCTCGGCATTATTCCATTGGGAACCGCCAATGATTTCGCCGCCAGCAGCCAGATCCCCATTGAACTGGACCACGCGTTGACGCTGGCCATCAAAGGCCGGCCAACGGCGATCGATATGGCGAGAGTGAATGACGAGCACTATTTCATCAACATGGCGACCGGCGGATTCGCCACGCGGATCACCCGCGAAACGCCCGCCAGAATGAAATCGGCGTTAGGCGGCGCGTCTTATGTGCTGCATGCGTTGTTCCGCATGGATATGCTGCAATCGGAGCGCTGTGAAATCCGCGGCCCGGATTTTAGCTGGTCAGGCGATACGCTGGTGGTTGCCGTGGGAAATGGTCGTCAGGCGGGCGGCGGGCAGATGCTCTGCCCGGATGCGTTGATCAACGACGGATTTCTGGAACTCAGCGTACTTTCCGCACAGGAGTTGTTGCCCAATATGCTTCAGGCGTGGTTCACCGGCAGTGAAAACCAGAACATGATCTCCGCGACCTTGCCCTGGCTGGAAATCATCGCGCCAGACGAGATGACATTCAATCTGGACGGTGAACCGCTCAAGGCAAAACGTTTCCACATCGAAGTGCTGCCCGCCGCAATTCGGTGTCGCCTGCCACCGCAATGCGCGTTGCTTGGATAGCCGCTATTCCCGCTTCAAGCGGTTGCTATTCGCCAGATAAAGCGTAACCACCAGCAGTAAAATAGCAGCCGCATACACCAGCGTATCCCACGGGTTTTTGTGATCGACAATAATCAACCGGATAATCGCGGTGATGCCGATGTAAATAAAATAGCGCAGTGGAAAGTGATAGCCGGACTGGAAATACTTGACGATCAGCGCAATAAACTCAAAGTAGAGAAAGTAGATGACGATGCCTTCTATCAACTGATAAGAAGAATCCTTTTCGCTGCTGATCAAGAGCACCTTGCCCAGATGTATTGTTTCCTTCACCAAAAAAATCACCAATATCAGCGCCAGCGCCAAAAGCCCGATATTCAGTACCGTTTGCAGCACTTTTGCAGCCAGAACGCTGCGAGCCGAACCTGCCATATCCATTTCCTCACGTCATACCATTAACTCATCAAAGGCAAGTTATACTTGTTACGCTTGCTTGCCTGGCAAGGGCATCCTCTCCATTGCCTCAACAGCAGGACAGCCCGATGACAGCCGTCATCGGGCTGTCCTGCGTATCCTGAAAATTACCGGGCGCCATTGCCAATGTCTATGCGTTTTGGCTGTTAATTTAATTGATTTACGCCAGCCGGCGTTCATTCACCACCAGCGATGAAAATGATGTACCGGCCCGATGCCCTGCCCGACTTCCAGCGAATCAGCCTGTTGCAATGCCTGTTGCAGATACGCTTTGGCTTCCCTCACGGTATCGACCCAGGACGAATGCCGTGGCCGTAATGCGGCAAGCGCGGCGGAGAGTGTACACCCGGTGCCGTGCGTATGTCGGGTATTCACCCGCACTGAAGTAAAACGCAGAGGTGGCGCTTGTCGGCTGAACAGCCAGTCCGGGCTTTCCTCTTCATGCAGGTGCCCTCCTTTCATCAATACCGCCCGACATCCCATTGCCAGCAATGCTTCGCCTTGTTCAATCATCTCCTGTTCGCTGACGGCAGGCGAACAATCGAGCAAGACGGCGGCTTCCGGCAGGTTCGGCGTAATCAATGACACATGCGGCAACAATAACTGGCGCAACGACGCCACTGCACCGGACGAAAGCAGCGGATCGCCGCTTTTCGCCAGCATCACCGTATCCAGCACCACGAAGGGCGGTTGGTAATGACGCAGACGTTCGGCAACAACCTCGACAATATCCGTCTGCGCCAGCATGCCGATTTTGACGCTATCGATGCGGACATCGCTCAGCACCGAGTCCAGTTGCGCGGCGACAAAGCCGGGTTCAATCCGGTAGATTGACTGTACGCCCCGCGTGTTCTGCGCCACCAGCGCGGTAATAACCGTCGCGCCATAAGCGCCTAACGCGGAAAAAGTTTTTAAATCCGCCTGAATGCCCGCGCCGCCGCTGGGATCAGTACCGGCGATGGTGAGCGCGTTAATTCGTTTCATGCCAGATCCTCCGCCCGCAGTCCGTAAAGCCGGTCGAGAAACGCCGGGATAAAACTGCCCGGCCCCTGCGCCTGCGACGCCGCCTGAGCCCCCGCCAGCGACATGACATAACAAGCCGTCGCCACATGTTGCAACCGATCGCCGTCCAGCGCACAAAATCCCGCCACCACAGCAGACAAGGCGCAGCCGGTTCCGACGACACGAGTCATGATTTTATCGCCACCGTTAATTGAAAAATCCCTTTCGCCATCAGTAACATAATCCACTTCGCCCGTCACCGCGACAATCGTTGACAGACGACGCGCCAGAACACGGGCGGCAGGCAGCGCACGTAACGAGTCGTCGGTACTGTCCACGCCCCGCCCCCGTACATCCAAACCGGATAGCGCCATGATCTCCGAGGCGTTTGCACGGATCGCGGCTGGTTTCAAGGCCAGCAGTTCGTGAGCAAATTCCGTGCGCAACGTCAGTCCGCCGACGGCGACAGGATCAAGCGCCCAAGGCGTACCGGCCTGATTCGCGCTGCAAACCGCAGCCCGCATAGCTTGCGCCCGCGCCCGATCCAGCGTTCCCACGTTAATCAACAATGCATCCGCCAGCGCACTGAACTGGGCGGCTTCGCCAGGATCGACCACCATCGCGGGCGAGGCGTTTAACGCCAGCAAGACATTCGCGGTAAACGACTGCACCACATCGTTGGTCAGACAGTGTACCAATGGAGAAAGCGCATGAAATTGCACCAGAGAGGCTGCCGCGGCGGCGGCAGATAAAGAGACAGGTCGAGTATTCATCATTCTCCCAACCGGCGATCAAGAAGGCGGCAACCGGTTGGCATACCGTGACTTCCCTCCGCTGGCATTATCCAGTTCAGGTAATACGGGTATTTCTCAGCCCTTGCGGACACCCCGAGTCATTGATAACTCATTGTAATACAATAAATTAGCCGCCATCAGCGCAACTTGTACAGATCAAAGAGTATATAAGCGCGCGATGAACGGCAATCGTAATATGTTAACTGTTCTCGAAATAACCTAAATACCTTGCGTTTTTTTCATCACCGTTTCACCAAGTGTATCGCATGGTGGCCAATCTTGTATTTTTTCTTACTAAGCATAGTATAAGTTTGATGAGGAAATTATAAGAAGCCTTACCTATACTTATCATCCTTCGAGTGATTATGCGCACTGACGGCATCTCGAAATTTACTGGTATGTATGTCACCTAAAAGCATGAATTTTCGGCAGGTTCCGTCCCATCGCACAGCACGAACGGAACACTCGCTGAGATTCAGGTAAGCATCATACTTTTGCACATCGTATTTTCAGGAGGTTTACAGTGGGATATGCAACAACCAATCCGTATACGGGCGAAGTTATTAAAACCTTCCCAGACGCCACTGACGCTCAAGTCACTGAAGCCATCACGAAAGCACATAACGCCTTTCTGAAATGGAAAGAGGAATCGTTCTCAACGCGCGGCGCGATATTGCAAAAAGCGGCCGATCTGTTGCGTCAGAATCAGGAGGAGTTCGCACGTTTGCTGACGCTGGAAATGGGAAAACTAATTGGCGAAGCACGTGCGGAGGTCGAATTGTCCGCCCAAATCTTCGAGTACTATGTGCATAATGCGGAACGCTTACTGGAACCTGAAACGCTGCCGGTCGCCAACCCAAGAAAAGCGACGGCGCAGGTGGTTCATGAACCCCTGGGCGTGCTGCTGGCTATCGAACCCTGGAACTTCCCGTACTATCAGATTGCGCGCATTATTGCGCCGCAACTTTCCGCGGGTAATACCATGCTCCTGAAACACGCATCAAACGTTCCGCAAAGCGCCGCCCGTTTTGAACAACTGATGAAAGACGCGGGCTTGCCGGATGGCGCATTCACCAACCTGTACGCCAACCGCCAGCACATCGAGATGATTCTGAACGATCCGCGGGTACAGGGCGTCGCGTTAACTGGTTCGGAAGGCGCCGGGGCAATGGTGGCGCAACAAGCGGCGAAAGCGCTGAAGAAATCGACGTTGGAATTAGGCGGCGCCGATGCGTTTGTCGTTCTGGCTGACGCCGATTTGGAAAAAACGGTTAAATGGGCCGTGTTTGGCCGCCACTGGAATGGCGGTCAGGTTTGCGTCTCCTCCAAACGCATGATCATCGTTGACGAGGTATACGACGAATTTCTTGAACGCTATACAAAGGGCGTTGCCGCACTGCGCGCTGGCGACCCGTTTGATGAAAACACCACCCTCGCCCCGCTTTCTTCGCAGGATGCCGTTGAAGAAGTCAAAGAAAAAATCCAGTTGGCCGTTTCTCACGGCGCGGTGGCGGTGGAAGTCGGCCCGGCAGTACCGCAGCAGGGCGCTTTCGTTCAACCGACGATCCTGACGGATATCACCCCCGATAACCCGGCTTATCACATGGAGTTTTTCGGCCCGGTTTCCATGATCTTCCGCGCCAAAGATGAAGATGACGCGGTCTTCATTGCCAACGACTCGCCTTTCGGCCTTGGTGGTTCCGTATTCACACGCGATACGGCGCACGGCGCGGAAGTTGCGAAACGCATCTCAACGGGGATGGTGTACATCAACCATCCGACGCGGGTGAAAGCCGACCTGCCCTTCGGCGGCGTTCGGCGTTCGGGCTATGGACGTGAGCTCATCGGATTAGGCATCAAAGAGTTTGTTAACCACAAATTGATTTCTATTGTCGATATTGATGCTGAGTTTTAAGGGCGACGCGATGTGCGTAATGAAAATGAAGACACTCTCTGACGTCATCGCCCGGCAAAAGTAATTCTTTATCGCCCCTGTAATTGATTGAAAATACCGTCCTCCAGCACTCGTTATGGCTGAAAGACGGTATTCTGTTTCGCATTCTCTTCCGCATTATTGTCATAACCGAGTCGGCCAATAAACGGCAAGCGCAACGCTGGGGGATTGACATCCACCCCCAGATTGACGCCCAGAATATTAGCCTCAAAGCCTTCTTCCACGCCAATGGTCATGCCGAGAACCCCCAGCAGCGATATCTGTAGCCCTCGGCCCGACGGCGGTAAACCAATCGGACGCGTCAACGGTCGGTAATCTTTACCGATGGCGTTGGCGGGCAAGTCCAGTTTCAATTGCGGCACTTCCCTGCCGATATGCGCGATAAAGGTATTGCTATTCGGCCCCGGCCAGGCCCGATAGGTTTGCGGCCAGGGATAACTTTTAATCGCGGCTTCGATCTGCGGGATCATGGCTTGCGCCTGCGCGCCGCGATGTTCCACCAGAAGCTTTGGCGTCGCGCCGTACCAGAATCCGTCAGGAAGCGAGCGGTTAAGACGCACCACGTCATCGCTGCCCCAACTGACCACCTCGTAACGGCGATATTGCATTTCCCCGGCGTTCTTGAAAATAATCCACGGATGAACCGCGACCAGACCGCGCCAGCCATAGGTTGGCGCGGCATAAACCTGAACGATGGCGGTACTGCGCGACCGCATCGGATCCGGCGCGATCCCGGCTGAATCGCGCCGTGACGACCACCAGCCTTGACCACTCAATGTCTCTCCATTACCGGTTGAATGCGCCCAACTCTGCCAAAACGACAAAAGCAACACACAGAGAAAACCAAGACTCAGCACTTTTAGGTACGTCATAGGCCATTGATCCACTGAAAAGACATTTAACATGAACATTAACGACATCAAATGCGCGGAGAAACCGTCGCCGCAAGAAAATCGGGATGTCGTGCGCACAAGCTTGCATATCGAAAATGGAATGCGTTATCATCCACCCCGGCTACCTACTTTTACATCTTTTTGATTTTTCGTTCACTGAATATTCAGTGTGATTTCTCTTGTCCGCTCGATTGCCAGTACTGGTTGATAAGCGGAACAGTGATGTAAAAGGCCATTTCCATGTCATTTTCCTCCATTCGTAATTTTTGCATTATCGCCCATATCGACCACGGTAAATCCACGCTTGCCGATCGTTTTATTGAGTTAACCTCTACCGTGGCCCAGCGGGACATGCGGGAACTGCTGCTCGACTCAATGGATATTGAGCGTGAACGCGGCATCACCATCAAGCTGCAAACAGTGCGCATGCGTTATCAGAGCGATGAGGGCCGACAGTATCAATTCAATCTGGTGGATACGCCGGGACACGTTGATTTTTCGGCGGAAGTTTCACGCAGCCTGGCCGCTTGTGAAGGGGCGATATTGCTGATTGATGCCACGCAAGGCGTTCAGGCCCAGACCATCGCCAATCTCAATCTGGCGCGACAACATGGGCTAACCATACTGCCGGTCCTGAACAAAATTGATAGTCCGCAAGCCGATATCGATAACGTGATGCGGCAACTGGCCGACATTCCCGCACTGGATATCAGCACGGTGTTGTCGGTATCGGCCAAAACCGGTGAAGGCGTGGCCGCCGTGCTCGCATTCATCGCCCGGCATTTCCCCTCTCCGCGCGGCGAATCGCATGACCCACTCAGGGCGTTGGTCTTTGACTCCCATTACGATCCTTATCACGGCGCCATCATGCATGTGCGTATTGTGGACGGCAGCATCAACATCGGCGATCCCCTCTGTTTCATGTCATCCGGTTTTCGCTTTGAGGTCACTGAAACCGGGGCTTTCCTGCCTGAGCGCCAGCCGTGTAAAAAACTGGATACCGGAGAAGTGGGTTATATCGCAGCCGGGATTAAAGATGCAGGCGCGATCCGGGTTGGCGATACCCTGACGCTGGCGGCCAATCCCGCAACCGAAGCAGTTTCCCGCTATCAGGAGATGAAGCCGATGGTGTTTTCCGGGCTCTATCCCGATGCCGATGACGATCTTAAAGGATTGCGCAACGCCATGGATAAACTGTCTCTTAATGATGCGGCGCTGCACATTGAGCCGGAAGTCTCCGCATCGCTGGGCGCGGGCTTCCGCTGTGGTTTTCTGGGTATGCTGCACATGGATATTGTCCGTGAGCGCCTGAAACGGGAATACGGCATCTCGGTGATTGCCACCGCACCGAGCGTTGAATATCGCGTCTGGTTACATAACGGCCAATGCCTGAGCGTCGATAATCCGGCTCATTTTCCGGGTGAAGACGTGCTGAATTACGTCGAAGAACCTTATGTGGTCAGCACCATTCATACGCCGGATACGTATGTCGGCGCTATGATGGAGTTTTGCGCCTCCCGGCGCGGCGAGTTTGTGGATATGCATTATCTGGACGGCGGCGCCGTGCGTCTGACCTGGGAGATCCCGCTTAATGAGATGGTTTTTGGCTTTTTTGATACGCTGAAATCTCTTACCCAGGGCTACGCCACGCTCGATTACGAGTTCTCAGGGTATCGCCGCGCCGATCTGGTGCGCTGCGATATTTATCTCGATAACCAACTGGTGGATGCCTTTTCTTTTATCATCGCCAGACAAAAAGCCTGGACGCGAGCGTCCGAAATCGTTAAAACACTTAAATACGTCATCCCACGCAAGCTGTATCCGGTGCCGGTACAGGCAAAAGTGGAAAACCGCTTTATCGCGCGGGAAGATATCCCGCCGTTGCGTAAAACCGCGCTGGCGCAAGGATTTCAGGGCAGCGTATCGCAGAAACAACGGCTCATTCGCAAGCAACGCGAAAATAAGAAACACAATATCGGGTTTTCAAAACGGGAAATCCCGCGTGAGGCGTTTATGGCGATTTTAGCGATTGACAGGTGATGATTTATCGCACACTTACGACTGGAATTATCATGGGTATATTTAAAACAATGTTCAGTCAATATCGATCCACTAAAAGAGGGATTTATGATTAAGGGTGATAGCCATTTATCTCATTATCTTCAGTATTTACTTAAACCTCATATTTTATGCTGGGCGGTATTCTCTTTTTGGGCATTAACCGCCCAGGCCGGCAAGAATGAGAAAATAGCGCAACTGATTGATCAGCGTTTGGATTATATGAAAGATGTCGCTGGTTATAAGGCTGAAAATCATTTGCCTATCGAGGATTTGCCCCAGGAGCGTAAGGTGATTGAAAAATCATTGGTTGAGACAGAGTCTTTGGGCCTGGAAGGGGAATCCGTCAGGAATTTTATGATTGCACAAATCAGCGTGGCGAAAACCATTCAATATCGCTATCGCGCCGACTGGCTATCCGTGCCGGAAAAAAACTGGAAACCGCGGGATTTGGCGGATATCCGGCAACGGATTAGCGCGCTGAGTGACGCCACTATCCGGCAAATCGCCGATGAACTAAAAAACAAACGCGGCGTTAAAGTCGATTACTGTTCATCAATCCAGACAATGCAACGGCATAATCTGAAAACGTCCGATAAAGAAATGCTTTGTTTGGCGTTAAATCAGATCACATTGAAGTAGCGCCGATGGTGTCGTTTTAAATTATGATGAGTTACATCATGGCGGCATGATTTTCTATCAAAAAATAAGGTCTGCTCCGCAATACCTAACCGATCAAAAACCTGAGAAATAGGTATAAAAAAATCTGGAAATGTTTTCATTCCCGGATTTTTGTTTGCCCGACAGCATCCAATAAAGACGCAAAAACCCGCATTTACGCGGGCTTAGTCTCATTTACCACCATCAGGCAGAGGTGTTTCAAGAGGAGAGATCACTTATATTTTTAGCTAATAAATTTAATAAATTCAACTAGATACGTCAAGACGCATATCAAATACCATGATTAATACCATGCCATCTTCCGCAAGCGAGTGATAGGCTTAGGACGCCAAAATGACCCTATCGCATTCTATGAGGACATACTCTGGCACATTGTCAAACTTGTGGGGATTTAGCTGCATCACATACTCATTCTCGATATGAAAGGACTCATTCACGAATTTTTGGAGGATGCTATCCTGCTCCCCATTGGCGGAACCGTGTACTTCCTTATAAATACGGAAAAGTGGATCTTGTCATACCCAACTGTAGCAGTTGTAAAGCGACGCTTCATCTCTGCCTTATCTTTAATTACGCCAAGCACCGAGGTGTAATTAAAAGCCGGAATAAATTTCTTGATGCCCGCTTCGGCATCTGCAACCTGTAGGGCGTCCATTGCGACATCGCCCACGGCGGATTTTAGAATAGGCACATCCCTAGCATGCAAAAGATTTGCCAAATAATTATATTCCACACCTAAATAGCTGTTCCAAATAGTAGATCACTTTGAGGGAACTCAGTCCGAGTTGAGCGATCTGATCAATCGCTAAAAATCACAAATCACCAACCGGACTGAGCGATGCCGATCATAGCACCAATACCCCGTACCGAACGACGTCGGATGCAGAAAACCATCCATAAAA
>NZ_QNRY01000030.1 GCF_003315515.1 Brenneria salicis ATCC 15712 = DSM 30166
CAGATTGTCTGATTCAATTGTTAAAGAGCAGTGCGTACTGGCCTTAGCCACTAACGCGAGGTGGCGTATATTACGCTTTCCTCTTTCAGAGTCAAGTGATTATTCCCCGACTCCCCACTCACCTCACAACCGCGCAAGCCGCTGTCGCCGGGTCAGTGGTGGCGCATTACAGGCACTTATCCGCCGCTGACAAGCGCTAAATGCAAAAAAATGATCGAGTGCGTTTTTTTTCGGCAACCCGCTGGTAAAGACGGCGTTATGAGGACTTTTTCGCCGTCAATTGCCCGAACGCCTGCGCGAATCGCGCTACCTGCTGCCAATCTGTATATTCAATTTCTTTACTGCTATCCGTTTCTCCTCCGGTCATCCGCATAATGAGTTGAATCATTACACGATCAAACCAGCGATAACGCGGATAACGCAGCGCTCCCGCAAAAACACCGCACAAGTCCGGCTGCCAGGGAGAGTTCAACAGGAATTTACGCGTATAAGCGTTCGTTTGAATTGAACGTTTCTCTGGTTTGCGGGCAGTAAGATTGACTGAGAAAAAAGCGCTGGGTATGTATTGTAAATATGCAAGGTTATGGAGAATGAACTGATCAACCGCAGGATGAAACCGACCATATCGCACAGAAGCGCCGATCAGAATACGATCGTATTTCGTCAAATCAAGATCATGCGCACTAAGTAAGCTAATGACATCACACTCCAGCCCTTCTTTTAAGATGTTGGCAATATAAGAGGCGATCGCTCTTGTTTGTCCATCTTTACTCGAAAACAAAATCAACGCTTTCATTTCGCTATTCCTTTGCCACTTCATTCACGCCAGAATGTCGGCGTGAATAAAACTAAAAGAGTAAACACTTCCAAACGGCCGAACAGCATGGTCAGGATTAAAATCCACTTCGCGGCATCATTCATGGAAGTGAAGTTGTCCGCGACGACACCCAGACCAGGCCCCAAATTATTTAACGTTGCCGCGACAGCGGTAAACGCGGAAAAATCATCAACACCTGTCGCAATAACAGCCAACATACTGACGATAAAAACCAGCGCATAGGCGGAAAAAAATCCCCATACGGCTTCAAGTATCCGTTCGGGCAAGGCTCGATGGCCCAATTTTATCGTGTAAACCGCATTGGGGTGCACCAGTCGTTTCAATTCACGTGAACCTTGCAGAAAAAGCAGCAGAATACGAATAACCTTCAATCCCCCGCCGGTCGAGCCAGCACAACCACCAATAAAAGCTGAACATAGGAGCAGTACCGGCAAAAATAAAGGCCATGAAGCAACACTGTCGGTCATAAAACCTGCCGTCGTCGCCATAGAGACAACCTGGAAAAACGCCTGATTCAGCGTTTGCATAGTGCTGGCATAGACATTGTGAAACCACAGTACGACAGTACATACCGTCACCAGGGACATCTGGACAAAAATGAACATCCTAAATTCGGGATCGCGCCAATAAACCCGCAGGCTGCGCCCGCTTAATGCGGCAAAGTGCAAACCAAAGTTACAACCAGATATCAATAAGAAGATGACAATAATGGTATTAATCGTCGGACTGTTAAAATAGCCGATGCTCGCGTCATGAGTAGAAAAACCACCTACCGATACCGTTGAGAAGCTGTGACCGATTGCGTCAAAAACCGGCATTCCAGCCAGCCACAGCGCGAGGGCACAGGCAACAGTAAGCAACAAATAGATTAACCATAGCGTTTTCGCCGTATCAGCAATTCTCGGTCGCATCTTGTTGTCTTTCAGCGGCCCCGGCATTTCTGCGCGATAAAGCTGCATACCACCCACGCCCAGAATAGGCAGAATGGCGACCGCCAGGACGATGATCCCCATACCGCCGAACCATTGCAGCATCTGCCGATAGAAGAGTATTGCCTTGGGCAGTGAATCCAACCCCACCAGCGTGGTCGCCCCTGTCGTGGTCAGACCGGAAAAAGACTCGAAAAAAGCATCCGTAAAACCAAGATTCGGATGTTCGGCAAATAGGAAAGGCAATGCCCCGACACTACCGAGCACGGTCCAGAACAGGACCACTATCAGGAATCCTTCCCGCGATTTCAACTCATGGCGTTGCTTGCGGTTAGGCAGCCAAAGCATTATCCCGATAGCCAGTGCGACAAAAAATGTCTGGATGAAAGCCCGACCAGCGCCATCACGGTAGATTAAGGCCACCAGTCCGGGGATAAACATTGTCCCGGAAAAAAGGATAACCAGCAGGCCTACAATTCGGGTTATGGCACGCAAATGCATTGCAAAAATTCCTTAGTGATTCATAAAACTGCGCTGGGATTATTGTGAAATTGGCAATAAATGCAACGAACCACGACTCAGATCGCGCAATCTCACCGCCGCGTCCTCTTCCCCGTGAACAGGAATAGACAAACGCAGTGCCACCTCCGCACCGTATTCACTATGCAGGATTTGTCCGCCGAGTTGATATATCAGCACCTCGACCTGAGCCAGTAGCGCATAGTCACATCGTAAATCATATTCTTTCTGTAACACTTTCTCTTGCTGCGGCATCAACCTCAAAGCCTGTTGAACACCACCGCCATAGGCTTTCACCAGCCCGCCAGTACCCAGTTGTATTCCACCATAGTAACGAACGACGACCGCAGTAATTTCGCCGACACCGCTTCCCATCAGTTGCGCCAGCATCGGCTTGCCCGCGGTTCCTGAAGGTTCGCCATCATCAGAAAAGCCTAGTTGCTGAGAATCATCCGGGGCGCCTGCCACAAATGCCCAGCAATGATGACCCGCTGCGGGATGCCATTCCTTTACCTGCTGAATAAAGGCTTTTGCGGCATCTGTCCCTTGCGTAGGCGCCAGCATGGTAATAAAACGGCTTTTTTTGATTTCCTCCGTGAAACTTACTGTCTCAAGGGGGATCGAATAACACTGCATCAGGCCAGATTCTGATCGCGAGTCATGTTCTCAACACGCTTTTCATGAATGACAATATTATCTTCAATGCGGATGCCGCCAAACGGTTTCAACGCATCGATCCTCTGCCAGTCGAAATGCTGGCTGAATGCGCCGGAACGCCAGGGTTCAAGTAACGACTCGATGAAGTAAATGCCGGGTTCGATAGTCAATACCATGCCCGGTTCAAGAATCCGGGTACAACGCAAATAAGGATGTTGAGAAGGCGCCGCCAGACAAGTGCCGCGATCATCCTGCATAAAACCTGCGACATCATGGACCTGTAGCCCTAATGCATGGCCTAATCCATGTGGAAAGAAAGGCGCGGTCAGTCCGTTTTCCACAATCGCTTCGGCGCTGATCCCCTGAATCAACTGATGTGATTTCAACAAATTCGCAATACGTTGATGCATTTGCAGGTGGTAATCGGTATAGCGAACGCCACCCTGAATGGTATCGATCAGACTGATCTGTTCCTGATTCAGATCTTTGACCAGCGCGGCAAACGCATTATCGCTCAGGGAAGAATACGTGCGCGTCAAATCAGCCGCATAGCCATTATATTCCGCGCCCGCATCAATCAGAAAACTGCGCACTTCCGATGGAACCTGATGCTCCAGTTGGGTGTAATGCAATACTGCGGCATGCTCATTCAACGCGATAATGTTGCTATAAGGCACATCGGTATCGCGATGACCGGTCGCCGTCAGGTAGGCCAAATTGATATCAAATTCGCTCATACCGGACAGAAAGGCTTCATGTGCGGCACGATGCCCGACCACCGCGGTTTTCTGCGCTTCCCGCATGCAGACCAGTTCATAGTCGGTTTTATAAGCGCGGTGATAGTGCAGATAATCCAGCACACCCTGCGGATTGATGTTTTCCGCCTGTATACCTAAATCCAGCGCACGCTGTGGGGTACAGCCAAGATAAGCCACACGCTGGCGCGGCATCGGGAGCAATGTGCCGATATCGTCGGCATGACGTAAAACCGAGATCTCGATGTCGTTGGTCCAGAAACTGTCTGGTATGGGAGCGACGTTATGCCAGTAATCGATCGGCGAATAGAACCACAATTTGGGCGGATTGACCCCATCCACCCATAGCCAGCAATGGGGGACCTGTGTCACCGGAACCCAGGCTTTAAACTGCGGATTGACCTTAAAGGGGTAGTCGTGATCGTCCAGAAATACGGTCAAGCACTCACCAGAATGAATTAACAACGCATCAAGCCGATGCCGTTCCAGAACGGCCTGTGTGCGCTGCTGCAACGTCGCCAGATGATGGTGATATAAAGAAGCCAGTTTTTCCATGTAGATCCCTGTTCGTCACAACACGATCTTTCTATTTTAACACAGCCGCGTCTCAACGACAGTTTCTGCTGCTTTGTGATCTAACCGGCAAAAAATCAATCTCTCGTTTGCAAAAAATTAACATTATAATCACAATTCAATCATCTGGTCGTACCAGAGTTTACCCCTGTCTCTGGAGATGAACATGCTTTATCAAGGTGAAACCCTCTACCTTAATTGGCTTGAAGATGGCATCGCCGAGTTGGTCTTTGCCGCCCCAGGCTCCGTTAATAAGTTAGATACCCGCACCGTTGCCAGCCTGGGCAGAGCGCTTGATGTTCTGGCACAGCAAACATCACTACAAGGATTGTTATTACGTTCAGACATGCCCGCATTTATTGTCGGTGCGGACATTACAGAATTCCTCTCTCTGTTCGCCGCCCCCGCCGATAAACTTCATGAGTGGTTAACCTTCGCGAACCGTATTTTTAATCGTCTGGAAGATTTACCGATACCCACGCTGTCCGCCATTAATGGTTATGCTCTGGGCGGTGGTTGTGAATGTGTACTGGCGACCGATTTTCGCCTTGCCGCCGTCGATTTACGCATCGGTTTGCCCGAAACTCGGTTGGGCATTATGCCGGGTTTCGGCGGCACGGTACGTCTGCCACGCCTGCTGGGAGCGGACAGTGCGCTGGAAATAATCGTCGCAGGCAAAGATATCGGTGCAGATGAGGCGTTAAAGATAGGTTTGGTGCAGGCGGTTGTCGCAGAGGAAAAACTTCACTCGGCCGCAATAAAAATATTGAAGCAGGCAATTAAGGGGGATCTCGACTGGCAAGCCTGTCGACGCCCCAAACTGGAAGCATTGAAGCTGAGTAGGATTGAAGCGAGCATGAGTTTCGCTACTGCGAAGGCCACGGTATTGCAAACCGCTGGCAAACATTACCCCGCCCCCATGACAGCCGTGAAGACCATCGAAGCCGCGGCATCCATGACGCGCGATGCGGCGCTGCGGCTTGAAACGCAAAACTTTGTGCCGTTGGCCCGCTCAGACGCCGCTCGTGCGCTGGTTGGTATTTTCCTTAACGATCAATATGTAAAAGCGAAAGCAAAAAAACTTGTCGGCCATCCGTCGCCGCCGGAGCGGGCCGCTGTACTGGGCGCTGGGATTATGGGCGGTGGAATTGCCTATCAGTCGGCGTACAAAGGCATCCCGATCCGCATGAAAGACATCAATGACAAACCGCTCGCCCTTGGCATGAACGAAGCGGCGAAGCTGCTGAATAAACAATTGGAACGCGGCAAGCTGGATGGGATAAAAATGGCGCAGATACTCGCCAATATTCATCCGACGCTGGATTACGCCGGTTTTGAGCGCATGGATCTAGTGGTTGAAGCCGTTGTCGAAAATCCAACAGTAAAGGCCGGCGTACTGGCCGAAACCGAATCTCACGTCACGCCACATACCGTGCTGGCTTCCAACACATCAACCATTCCCATTGCACTGTTGGCGGCGTCTTTAAAACGGCCGCAAAACTTTTGCGGTATGCACTTCTTTAACCCGGTTCACCGTATGCCGTTGGTGGAGATTATTCGTGGCCCGCAAACCGATGAAAAAACCACTGCCCGTGTGGTGGCTTACGCCAGCAAAATGGGAAAAATCCCCATTGTCGTCAACGATTGTCCCGGCTTCTTTGTTAATCGCGTGCTGTTCCCCTACTTCGCCGCATTCAGTTTGCTGATGCGCGACGGCGCGGATTTTTATGCAATTGATAACGTTATGGAGCAGCAGTTCGGTTGGCCGATGGGTCCGGCCTACCTGTTGGATGTGGTCGGCATTGACACAGCCCATCATGCGCAGGCCGTGATGTCTCAAGGGTTCCCGCAACGCATGGCAAAAGATTATCGGGATGCCATTGACGTGTTGTTCGATAATCAGCGTTTTGGTCAGAAAAACGGTCGGGGTTTCTACCGCTATCAAACCGACCATAAAGGAAAACCACGTAAAGAGCGGGACGATACCACCGAGCATTTACTGTCTTCAGTCAGCCTGCCAGGAAAGAATTTCAGCGCGGAAGCGATTATCGCCCGGATGATGATCCCCATGATTAACGAAGTGGCGCGTTGCCTGGAGGAAGGCATTGTTGCGAGTCCGGCAGAAGCTGATATGGCGCTGGTGTATGGCCTCGGCTTCCCGCGATTCCACGGCGGTGCCTGCCGCTATCTGGATACGCTAGGCAGCGCCCGGTATCTGGAAATGGCACAGCAATTATCATCGCTTGGACCACTCTATCAGGTTCCTGACGGCCTGAGGCAAAAAGCCCACGGTAATGAAAGTTTTTACCCACCCGTCGCACCGCACGCGAACGTTTCTCACGGGCAACCGGCATGAGGGAAAACAATATGGAAAATGTAGTGGTTGTTGATGCCATACGCACCCCGATGGGACGCGCTAAAGGCGGTGCGTTCCGTCAGATACGGGCCGAAGACTTGTCTGCCCATCTGATGCGTAGCCTGCTGAGCCGTAACCCAGCGCTTGAAGCCGCCAGCATTGATGATATTTATTGGGGATGCGTGCAACAAACCCTTGAGCAGGGTTTCAACATTGCCCGTAATGCGGCATTACTGGCGGAAATTCCGACGAGCGTCCCTGCCACTACCGTGAATCGGCTATGTGGCTCATCCATGCAGGCGCTGCATGATGCGGCTCGCGCCATCATGGTCGGCGATGCTCATGCCTGTCTGATTGGCGGTGTTGAACATATGGGACATGTTCCCATGAATCATGGTGTGGATTTCCACCCTGGGCTGGGCCGAACCACCGCCAAAGCCGCCGGCATGATGGGGTTGACCGCCGAAATGCTGGCGCGCATGCACAATATCAGCCGGCAAATGCAAGATCAATTTGCCGCACGCTCCCATCAGAAAGCCGATCACGCGACCAAATCGGGCGCTTTTCACCATGAAATCATACCAACCTCCGGCCATGACGCCGACGGTGTGTTACAGCGTTTCGACTACGACGAAGTCATTCGCCCGGAAACCAGCGTAGCCAGCCTGACCGCCTTAAAACCAGCCTTTGATCACGTCAACGGCACCGTGACCGCCGGTAGTTCGTCCGCCCTTGCCGATGGCGCCTCCGCCATGTTGATCATGAGCGAATCACGCGCCGCTTCCCTGGGGTTAAAGGCGCGAGCACGGATCCGATCAATGGCCGTGGTCGGTTGCGATCCGTCGATTATGGGATATGGTCCCGTCCCCGCCACTCATCTGGCATTGAAGCGCGCAGGACTGAGCCTGTCGGATATTGGGCTTTTTGAGCTTAATGAAGCTTTCGCCGCCCAAACCCTGGCGTGTATCAAAGATCTCGGCCTGCTGGAACGACTGGATGAGAAAGTCAACCTCAACGGCGGCGCCATTGCACTCGGTCACCCGTTGGGTTGTTCAGGCACCCGCATATCGACCACGCTTATCAACCTTATGGAACGCCGGGATGTCCAGTTTGGCGTGGCAACTATGTGCATTGGATTGGGACAAGGCATCGCGACGGTTTTTGAACGCCCCTGAGTTCGTCGACATAAAAACCCCGTTGATGACAAGCAGGGTTTTTATATTCACAGATTATGGTAATAGGTTTAGATAAACGAAAAGGCATCGCTGAACATGTGGGCGGCAAGCGCACCGCGTTCATTGCAGAAACGCTCCCGTGCGATTTTCGCCATTTCAAAACGACCAGCAATATAAATATCCTGATCGGCTAATGAGCCGTAATCCTGCAACACCGCGCTTAACACCGTACCGGTTCGTCCACGCCAACCCTCTTCAGGCTGCTCGACCACCGGAATAACCTGCAAATTAGGATATTGCTGCGTCAGTTTTTCCAGTTCGCCAAGGTCATAGAGATGCTTGCTTTCCCTTCCCCCCCAGTAAATCGAAACAGGGCGTTCAGGCTGCTGCGCCAGTGCCGTCAGCAGAATAGAGCGGGCATATGAAAAACCGGTTCCGCCGGCAATCAACACCAACGGACGCTGGCTGTCTTCCCGTAGCCAGGCTTCACCATGCGGGATATCCACCGTCAGAACTTTCTCTTTAAGAATGCGTTCCATCACCGCCATCGCATACAGATTCAGTTCGGACGCGCCAATGTGTAACTCGATGAAATTCTGATCCATTGGCGTTGACGCCAATGAGAAAGGACGCTTATCGCGATCGTCCATCACCACCACCAGATACTGACCTGCACGAAAAGAAAAAGGCGCCTCAGGTAATAAGCGAACGCGATAAACCGTGTCGGTTATGGCCTCTACCAAGGTAACTTTACAGCTCAATGTTGTCATGCATTCCCTCTGTAGGGTCATAAAAGCAAAACTGAGAACAGAGCAATAACCACTTAACGCCGGGGTTCTCTGTCATTAAAAATAGCAAGCTCGTCCCATATGGCATCAATACGGGCGCATACCTGTGGATCTTTTTTGATCGGATGTCCCCACTCGCGCTGTGTTTCGCCCGGCCATTTATTGGTGGCGTCCAGTCCCATTTTGGAACCTAAACCGGAAACCGGCGAGGCGAAATCCAGATAGTCGATTGGTGTATTTTCCACGATTACGGTGTCGCGTGCCGGATCCATACGTGTGGTGATCGCCCAGATCACATCTTTCCAGTCACGGGCGTTAATGTCATCGTCACAGACAATAACAAACTTCGTGTACATAAACTGCCGTAAAAAAGACCAGACGCCCATCATGACGCGTTTCGCATGACCGGCGTACTGCTTCTTCATGGTAACTACCGCCAGACGATAAGAGCAACCCTCCGGGGGCAAATAAAAATCGACAATTTCAGGAAACTGCTTTTGCAGAATGGGAACAAAGACTTCGTTCAGCGCCACGCCCAATACCGCCGGTTCATCGGGCGGTCGCCCCGTATAAGTGGAATGATAAATCGCGTCACTCCGCTGGGTAATGTGGGTGACCGTAAACACCGGGAAATTATCGACCTCATTGTAGTAACCGGTATGATCGCCATACGGCCCTTCCGGTGCCATTTCACCCGCTTCAATATAGCCTTCCAGAACGATTTCCGTACTGGCGGGCACTTCCAGATCATTAGACAAGCATTGCACGACTTCTGTTTTATGGCCGCGCAATAAACCGGCAAAAGCATACTCGGATAACGTATCCGGGACAGGGGTTACCGCCGCCAAAATTGTCGCTGGATCAGCACCCAACGCGACAGAAACCGGAAAACGCTGTCCGGGATTTTCCTGACACCATTCCTGAAAGTCCAGCGCCCCGCCGCGATGCGATAACCACCGCATAATCAGCTTGTTTTTCCCCAGCAGTTGCTGGCGGTAAATCCCCAGATTCTGGCGCTCTTTATTCGGCCCGCGCGTGACAGTCAGCCCCCAGGTAATGAGCGGCGCCGCATCCTCCGGCCAGCACTGCATTACAGGTATTCGATGCAAATCAACATCATCGCCTTGCCACACTTGTTCCTGACATGGCGCGGACGATAATCGCTTGGTCGGCATGTTCAACACCTGCCGGAACTTCGGCATTTTATCCACCAGATCACGAAATCCTTTTGGTGGCTCGGGCTCTTTCAAAAATGCCAGCAATTTTCCGACTTCGCGCAAGGCATTGACATCTTCCTGCCCCATACCGAGCGCGACACGCTTCGGCGTGCCAAATAAATTGCACAGCACCGGCATGTCATAACCCTTCGGGTTTTCAAACAACAATGCTGGCCCCTCCGCACGCAAGGTACGGTCGGCAATTTCCGTCATTTCAAGATAGGGATCAATGGGCTGGCTAATTCGTTTCAATTCACCCCTCTCTTCCAGCAACGAGAGGAATTCGCGTAAGTCACGGTATTTCATGCTGATCATCGGGGCAGTCTGTCGAGGCGACCATTATAAAGTTTCTTGTTAAGCCTGTCGCTTCTTCGTGCGGCTATTTATAGCGAGTCCCCAGGACATCCCCATCAGGAAGGCAAAACCATGTTAAAAATTTTTTATCCGGCTCCGCTTTTGTTATGCTTGCCTGTCATAATCATGGGTCTGTGAAATTATGGAAGTCTGGTACTTACTATATTGTAAACGTGGTCAACTGCTTCGGGCGAAAAAGCATCTTGAACGCCAGGATGTGGCCTGCATGAGCCCCATGATCACACTGGATAAAATTGTGCGTGGTAAACGTACCGAGGTTTGCGAACCGCTCTTTCCGAACTATCTGTTTGTCGAATTCGATCCTGAGCGAATCCACACCACCACAATCAGCGCCACCCGTGGCGTCAGTAATTTCGTGCGCTTCGGCAATGTGCCAGCCATCATCCCTCAGCAGGTGATAGACGATCTGTTATTACATCCAACGCAAGGAATTACCGATCCTCAGACCCCGCAACCGGGTGATGAAGTGTTGATTACCGACGGCATTTTCAGCGGCCTGCAAGCAATCTATACCGAACCCGATGGTGAAGCCCGTTCGATGCTGTTGTTGAATTTTCTGAACAAACAGGTTCGGCAAAGTATTGATAATCGGCAGTTTCAGAAAATGTAATCTCGTCAGAGCGACAGCAAGCCGCTCTGACATGGCGCCGCCCGATCAGCGCTGTAAATGCTGATCGTGCAGCCACTGTGCGACACGCTTGGCAAAGTAGGTCAAGACCCCATCCGCTCCCGCCCGTTTAAAACACAGCAACGATTCCATAACGACAGGCTGTTCCTGTAGCCAGCCATTCTGGATGGCCGCCATATGCATCGCATACTCGCCGGAAACCTGATAGGCGAACGTCGGCACGCCAAACGACGCCTTCACCCGCGTCACCACATCCAGATAAGGCATACCGGGTTTGACCATCACCATATCCGCCCCTTCCTGAAGATCCAAGGCAATCTCCTGCAAGGCCTCATCACTGTTAGCAGGGTCCATTTGATAGGTTTTTTTATTGCCGCCTTTCAGATGTCCCGCCGAACCAATGGCATCCCGAAACGGACCGTAGTAACAGGAAGCATATTTGGCCGAATACGCCATAATCTGGGTATTGATCAGGTTCTGCGCTTCCAGCGCCTCACGGACTGCGCCGATCCGTCCGTCCATCATATCGCTGGGCGCAACAATTTCAGCCCCGGCCTCTGCATGGGATAACGCTTGTCTGACCAGAATCTCTTTGGTGATATCGTTCGTCACATAACCGGTGTCATCAATGATGCCATCCTGCCCGTGGGTGGTATACGGATCGAGCGCCACATCCGTCAGCAAGCCCAACTCCGGCACTGCGTCCTTAAGTGCGCGAACCGCCCGTTGTACCAGACCATCCGGGTTATAGGCTTCTTCGGCATGTAACGATTTTTTATCCGCCTCAATAACCGGAAACAGCGACAAAACAGGGATCCCCAGTTTAGCAATCGCCTCCGCCTCTTTTTGCAGCACATCCATCGACATTCTGAAAACCCCCGGCATGGAGGATACTTCCTGCCGCTGATTCGTACCCTCCATGACAAACATCGGGTAAATCAGGTCATTGACCGTCAGTTGATGTTCAGCAACAAGGCGACGACTGAAATCATAGCGACGGATACGGCGCATACGCCGACCAGGAAAGGTGCCGGGAAAAACATTGCTCATATAATTATTCTCCTGAATCAAGCCAGCCGGAAAACCCGGCGAGCATTTTCATCTGTTTTCTGGCCCAGCCATATGGCATCTTCTCCGCGCCAACTGGCGACCTGGCGGATAATATGCGGCAGAAAACAGGGCTCGTTACGGCGGGGTGCAGGTTTAGGACTTAAATCCCGGGGTAACAAATAAGGCGCATCGGTTTCCAATAACAACCAATCTTCTGGAATATGTTTTAGCAGCGCACGCAATTCAAGGCCCCGACGCTCATCGCAGACCCAACCGGTAATACCCACCATTAATCCCGCAGCGAGGCATTCATCCAACTCAGCGCGATTGCCGGTAAAACAATGCACGATCGCAGCGGGGAGTTTTTTCAGCCAGGGGGTCAGCAAGGCGATAAAACGGGTATGCGCATCGCGACAATGCAGGAAAACGGGTAAAGCGAGCTCGGCCGCTAACGCTAACTGGTCGCGGAAAGCCTGCTCCTGTTGGGCGGGCGTCGAGAAATTGCGATTGAAATCGAGACCACATTCACCGATGGCGACCACGGCATCCGATTGCGCCAGACGATAAATCTGCTCGGCGGCGGCGCCATCCCAATGGCTGGCATCATGAGGATGGACGCCCGCCGTCGACCAGCAGCAAGCCGGATATTGCTCCGCCAGTATCAATGCCTGATGGCTTTCCGCAATATTTGTTCCGGTAATCAGCATGCCGCCGACGCCAGCCTGCTTTGCGCGAGCGACGACCTGTTCCCGATCTTTCGCAAACTGAGAACTGGTTAAATTGACGCCGATATCAAACATGAACTGGTTATCCGTCTATTGCCGCTACCCTGACAAACAAAGCCTCTCAAAGAGAGGCCATTTTCGTTACCACATCCGCATACAGGAACAATCACGTTACGGCGAAGGTTCTTCGGTTTCCGTCTGACGACCTTTCCCCACATAAAACCGGGCGAAAAATACGCCGATTTCAAACAACAGATACATCGGGATCGCCAATAGCGTCTGAGAAAACACATCCGGCGGCGTCAATAACATGCCGACGACAAACGCTCCGACCAGAATATAAGGGCGTTTCTTTTTCAGATCCTCCGGAGTAATCACTCCGCTCCAGCATAGCAAGACAATGGCGATGGGCACTTCAAACGATACGCCAAAGGCCATAAACAACGCCATGACGAAGTCGAGATAGTTGTTGATGTCTGTCGCAATCAGCACTCCTTCCGGGGCGGTTTTCGCAAAGAAGCCAAACGCCAGCGGGAAAATCACAAAGTAGGCGAACGCCATACCCGCGTAGAACAGCAGACTACTGGAAACCAGCAACGGCATCATCAGACGGCGTTCATGTTTGTATAACGCCGGGGCAACGAATGCCCAGACCTGATACAACACCAGCGGCGCGGAGACAAATACCGATACGATCATCGTCAGTTTGATGGGCGTGAAAAAAGGCGATGCGACATCGGTGGCAATCATGCTAGCCCCGACCGGAAGCTGCTTAATCAGCGGAGCGGAAACCATCTGATAAATGTCGTTAGCGAAATATACCAGGCACAGGAACACTGCCAGTATGCAAATAATACTGTTCAGTAACCGTTTACGCAGTTCGATCAGGTGGCTAATCAGCGGTTGAGTATCTTCAGCAGCCATAAACTAACGATCATCACTTGTTTGGTGGAGAGAAACAGCTGGAGACTGTTCAGATTTGGGTTTGGTCGGTGTAACCAGATCTGCGGCAACCTGGCTGCTGTGCGGAATATGCTCTTCCGACGTTGATGATGGCGTTTTTTCAACCTCAACCACGCCGTCATGAATCGCTTCAGGATCATTCAGCGGCTGATTTGTCGACGGATCCTCATCGGTCGGTGATGTTGAATAACTGCGCTTCATTGTTTCCGCCGCTTCTTTGAGTTCATCCATGGACGCTTTCAATTCCGGCGACAAATTTCGCAGACTAGCTTTTTCCACCTTCTTCAGGCTTTCCTGCAACTCCTGCAATTTCAATTCCTGCGACAACTCATTCTGAACCGTGGACGCCAGCGAACGCAGCGTTCTAATCCAGCTAGCCACCGTTCTTACTGCGACCGGTAATCGTTCAGGCCCAAGCACCACCAGGCCGATCACCATAACCAGCAACAGTTCGCCAAACCCGATATCAAACACCGATTATACCTGCTCTTTATGCTGACTCTTGGCGTCGTCTTGCTTCGTTTCCGGCTGTTCTTCCGCGATAGACTTGGTCGCAAAATCCGCATCTTGCTCCGTCTTATCCGCACTGCCAGACGGCTTATCATCACTCATCGCTTTTTTAAAACCTTTGATTGAGGCGCCCAGATCGGAACCCAGCGTTCTCAACTTGTTGGTGCCAAAAAGCAATACGACGATCACCGCGATAATCAACAAGTTCCAAATACTAATGCCGCCCATATCGTTTACCTCTTGCAAAAAAGGGGGTCATAAAAATTACCATCATTCTATAAGGTAATCCTGCTATGCATCATGATCTGTTTCAACGAGTTCGACGCCAGCCAATAATCCAGGCGACAATTCCCGCAGCCATCAATCCCGAAGGAACGATATTGGCTTCAACATGGCTTACCAGTAACACCGTACCACTGATCAGCAACGTTGCGCCAATACCCAACAGATAACGGGACTGTCCCTGACGAACATGCTGAGCCCGTAATTCGTAGGCAAGCTTATCGACACTCTGTTTCAGCATCTTATGCTGGCGCAAGCCGTCATAAAATAATTCCGGGATTTCGGGAAGTTTCTCCGCCCAAAACGGCGCTTTTTCTTTTAAGGCACGAACCATCGCCGGTAATCCAACCTGCTCTTTCAGCCAGGTTTCCAAAAACGGTTTCGCCGTCTTCCACAGATCAAGCTGGGGATAGAGTTGTCGCCCGATGCCTTCGATATAGAGCAGGGTTTTCTGCAACAGCACCAATTGCGGCTGGACTTCCATGTTAAAACGACGCGCCGTATTAAACAGATTCAATAATACATGTCCGAATGAAATTTCCGCTAACGGCTTTTCAAAAATAGGCTCACAGACAGTGCGAATAGCAAATTCAAAATCTTCAACGTTGGTATCCGCAGGCACCCAGCCGGAATCCACATGCAACTCGGCGACTTTGCGATAATCACGATTGAAGAAGGCGATAAAGTTCTCTGCCAGATAACGCTTATCTTCTTTGTTCAACGAACCGACGATACCGCAGTCAATCCCGATATACTGCGGGTCCTCGGGATGTTGGTGATTGATAAAGATATTGCCGGGGTGCATATCCGCATGAAAGAAACTGTCGCGGAATACCTGGGTGAAGAAAACCTGTACGCCGCGCTCCGCCAGAAGCTGCATATTCGTTCCGTTGGCTTGCAGCGCAGCAATATCCGAAACCGGAATACCATAAATACGCTCCATGACCAACACGCTCTCGCTGCAATAATCCGAGTATACTTCTGGAATATATAGCATCGGGCTTGCTTCAAAATTGCGTCTCAGTTGAATCGCATTCGCCGCTTCACGCAGCAGATTCAACTCATCAAGCAGGGATTTTTCATATTCCTGCACCACTTCCCGCGGGCGAAGACGTCGTCCGTCGGGCATAAGCCTTGGCAACCAGCCCGCCAGCCTCTTCATAAGACACATATCGGCCTTGATGATCGGTAAAATATCGGGACGAATCACCTTGATGACAATGTCTTTTCCCGTACTTTTCAGACGTGCGGTATGCACTTGGGCAATTGAGGCCGAGGCCAGCGGTTTGATGTCAAAATCATCGAACCAACCTTCCAGCCGCCCCCCTAACGAAAGCTCAATTTGCTGGCGCGCCAGTTTGCCGTCAAAGGGCTCGACACGATCTTGCAGCATAGCCAGTTGATCAGCGATGGCAGGCGGAAACAGATCGCGTCGCGTCGACATCATCTGACCGAATTTGATCCAGACCGGGCCCAGTTCCTGCAACGCCAACCGCAGGCGTTCTCCCAATGGCATGTTGCGATGTTGGTTCGGCAACCAGAACAACATACGGCGTCCCAAACGCAGGGGGATCGTCAAACGCATTTTGGGGATCAGTTCATCCAGACCGTAGCTCAGCAAAACGCGAACGATGCTGTAAAGGCGAATCAGCTCACCAGGCATCATCGTAGGGTCTCCAACTTCGCCAGCCGTTCGGACAACCGTTCGGCTGATTTCTCCAGAACGGCAATTTCATCATGAAGCCAGGCATTTTCAAGTTTACCCGGCGCTAAACGCCACTCTTCCGTGAGCGTCTCTGATAATGCCCGTTGCGTTCGGCACAGGGTTTGGCCGAATAAACGCAGTGTCTTTTGCGCCGTCTGGCTCAGGCCCTGAGCGACAATGTCGCCAAGATAGGGAGCAAGCCATTCCGCGGGATCAAACTCGGCTAAATCAAGCAGGCCGATAAACTGCTGCGCCACCTGAATATCGCCTTCGATCACCAGATCGCCGCTGCGCATCAGAGCGGACAGATGCTGGCGATCACGCAGTTTCATCAGGACGGATAAACGGGTCTTAAGCTGGCAGTCAGCCGGTTCTCCCCATTGACTTATCACATCAAGATGCTGCTCATTGAAGATCAGCACCAAAGGCGCATCCAGTTCAGCCAACTCGATTTGCAGGTTTTTTCCCTGTAGACGCTGACGCGCCGCTTTCATGCTGCGATCGCGAAACAGCAACTGATTCAGCGCCGTTTCCAGCGAGGCGGTCAAGACAGACGTTATCAGCATTGGCGTTTCCAATCAGAATTTAAAGCCACGGTGTAGCGCAACAATCCCGCCGGTAAGATTGTAATAATTCACATTGTCAAAACCGGCGTCGTTCATCATTCCCTTCAGCGTTTCCTGATCGGGATGCATACGAATGGATTCCGCCAGATAACGGTAGCTACCGGCATCGCTGGCCACCATTTCACCGATCCGCGGCAGAACATGGAACGAATAGAGGTCGTAGACCTTGCTTAGCGGCTTCAGCGTTGGTTTAGAGAACTCCAGCACCAGCAGACGTCCTCCCGGCTTCAGTACGCGGTACATGGAACGCAGCGCTTTGTTTTTGTCTGTTACGTTACGTAAGCCAAAAGAGATGGTGATGCAGTCGAAGAAATCGTCAGGGAAAGGCAACTCTTCCGCATTGGCCTGTACATAGCTGATATTATTTATAATACCTTTGTTGCGTAGTTTCTCGCGCCCCACTTTCAACATTGACGCATTAATATCGGCCAACACCACTTCACCTTCATCGCCGACAAGACGGGAGAATTTCGCCGTCAGATCGCCCGTTCCGCCAGCGACGTCCAATACACGCTGACCGCGCCGCACGCCGCTGCACTCGATAGTGAAACGTTTCCAGATACGATGAATACCGAAAGACATCAGGTCATTCATCAGATCGTATTTTGCTGCTACAGAATGAAAAACGTCAGCCACCATGACCTCTTTTTCATCCCTGGCGACAGTACGAAAACCAAAGTCTGTTGTTTTCTCCTGCTCATTAGCCATTTTATCCGCCTACTATTCAGTCAAATGTCGGGTCTACCTGATTGATGGGAAGAGTGTAACAGACCCGTATAAAAAGCCTACCGCCTAATGCTTATCGGTGAGGGATGATCAAGACGACAGATCAAAAACCCGCACGCGCTCTGTTCAATCGCACCGTTCAGTCTTCTTTCATATCGACTTTTGCAGGCAGATCCTCTACGTCCGTCCCGCCGGAAAGCGCCGCGCCGTTGCCTGTTCCGCCAGGGAAGGGCTGATGGAACGTTTGATCTCCACGCCCAGATGACGGAAACCTTCCGCCTGACCAATGAGATTACCACGCCCGGACGAAAGTTTATTCATTGCCTGACGATAACTGCCTTGCGCTTTATCGAGGCTTTGCCCCAATGTTTCCATATCACCCACAAATAAACGCAGTTTATCGTACAACCGCGACGCCCGTTCCGCGATCTGCTGCGCATTACGGCTCTGCTGCTCATAACGCCACAGGTTATTGATGGTGCGCAGCGCGACCAGCAATGTCGTCGGGCTTACCAGCATAATATTGTGCTTTAGCGCTTCGCTGATCAACTCAGGCTGCCTGTCGATCGCCACCAGAAAAGCCGGTTCAACGGGAATAAACATCAGGACATAGTCCAGCGAGCGCAGCCCCGGCAATTGCTGATAATCTTTACTGCCCAACATGCGGATGTGATTGCGAACGGAAAGCAGATGCTCATTTAGCGCCGCCTGACGCGCCATCTCATCCTCGCTGTTGAAGTAGCGCTCATAGGCCACCAGCGACATTTTGGCGTCGATGACCACATCTTTGCCCTGAGGCAAACGCACGATAACGTCCGGCTGCATACGGCTGTTGGTACCGGTCTGTACACTGACCTGAGTCTGATATTCATACCCTTCGCGCAGGCCAGAGGCTTCCAGCACGCGGCTCAATACCACCTCGCCCCAATTGCCCTGCGTTTTATTGTCCCCTTTCAGCGCTTTGGTCAGGTTGATGGCCTCACGCGCCATCTGAGCATTCAACTGTTGCAGATTGCGGATCTCATGCGCCAGCGTATGCCGCTCACGGGCTTCCGCGCCAAAACTGTCCTGAACCTGACGGCGAAAACCATCAAGCTGCTCGCGCAATGGCATAAGCAGGCGATCCAGACTCTGTTTGTTCTGCTCGTCCACTCTGCGCCCGCTGTGTTCGAAAATCCGGTTAGCCAGATTCTCAAACTGGGTCGTCAGGCGCTGTTCGCTATTCACCAACAACCGCTGCTTTTCTTCCGCCGCCATGCGGGTTTCTTCAAGCCGGATGGTGACTTCCCGTAGTTCGGCTTCCTGGGCGCGGTTAATCTCCCGCAGCGTGCGCAGTTCCTGATTTAACTGGCTGCATTCGTCACGCAGTTGTCCCAACTGCTGCAACCTTTCATGGCTGGCCGACAACTGGGCGTGGACGTTGCGTAATTCCAGCTCATTTTGCCGCAGACGTTGTTCATCCTGTTGCAAAGCCAGTTGGCTTTCCGCCAGCAATGTCTGCGTCTGCTGTAGCGTCTGCTCCAGCAGACGTTGTTCGGTATCATGACGGGACAATCGCTGTTGCTGCATCAGGCTGGCAATCAGCCACCCCGCCAGCAAGCCTATGCCGCCGCCGCCCAGCCCATAAAGTATATTGATATCCACCATGCCTCCGCTGCGCCTGTCACTATGCGTCAAAGTAAAATGATACTGTATGGATGTCCAGAGGCAATTCGGGCTACGGGGCGCTTTGGCATGAAATTCGATGAAAAAAGCGGAAAAAATGCGAGCAGCATTCAAGGTAATCATGAAACTTCTCAGGCCGGTACATTACCGGCCTGAGAGTAGGGATCGACGGTCTAATGAAGGTCGGTATTAATCAGCCCAGACGCTGTTGCGCATCACTGATCGCTTTCGCCACCTGCTGCGGTGAAACACCGCCCTGCGCGGCACGTTTGTCCAGACAGGATTGCAGCGACAGGATCGGATAGACATCATCCGCGATAACCGCACTGAATTTCTGCAAGTCAGCCAGCGGCAACGCTTCCAACGCTTTGCCCTGACGAATGGCGTCGACCACCGCCTCGCCGACAATATGGTGCGCTTCGCGGAACGGCACGCCTTTTGCGACCAGATAGTCAGCCAGTTCCGTGGCATTGGCGTAACCCTGCTGCGCCGCTTCCTGACAGCGCGGACGTTTCACCTGAATCCCTTCCAACACCAGCGCCGCCATCATCAGGCAGTCATGCCAGGTATCCAACGCATCGAACAGGCCTTCCTTGTCTTCCTGCATGTCCTTGTTATAAGCCAGCGGCAAGCCTTTCAGCGTCATCATCATCCCGGTTAACGCGCCCTGAACACGGCCGCATTTGCCGCGGATCAACTCCAGCGCATCCGGGTTTTTCTTCTGCGGCATCAGCGATGAACCGGACGTCACACGGTCTGAAAGCTCAATGAACGCCGCTTCGCCGCTGTTGAAGAAAATCAGATCTTCGGCGAAACGCGATAAATGCACCATGCCGATTGACGCGTCAGACAGAAGTTCCAGCACATGATCACGATCGGATACCGTATCCAGACTGTTGCGGGTCGCCGAGGCAAATCCCAGCCAACCCGCCAGTTGTTCGCGATCAATCGGATAGGCGGTGCCGGCCAACGCGCCGCAACCCAGCGGACTGACGTCCAGACGCTTCAACGTATCTTCCAGACGGCTTTCATCGCGCACCAGCATTTCGTGGTAAGCCAGACACCAGTGGGCAAACGTCACCGGTTGGGCGCGTTGCAGATGGGTATAACCCGGCATCACCGCATCCTGATTGTCTTGCGCCGTGGCGACCAGCGCCTGACGCAACTGACGCGCCGCCGACAGCAGTTCGGCGACCTGCGTTTTACACCACAACTTCAGATCCGTTGCGACCTGATCGTTACGGCTGCGTCCCGTGTGCAGCTTCTTGCCCAGATCGCCGACTTTTTCAATCAGACGCTGTTCAACCCAGCTATGGATATCTTCCGCTTCGCTTTGCAGGATCATTTCCGGGTCCGCCCGCACCTCAACCAACAGCACATTCAATGCCTGCTCCAGTTGCTGTTGCTCCTGCCCGCTGAGCACATTGACCGTCACCAACGCTTTCGACCAGCCAATCGAGCCGATGATGTCCTGCTCCGCCAGACGGTAATCAAACCGCAGTGAGTCATTGAACTGTTTAAACCGTTGATCTGCCGCCTGACTGAACCGCCCGCCCCACAAAGCCATAACCATTACTCCCGGAATTCAAATAAATGCAGGTATGGCATCATGCCATACCCAGAAACAGCTTACGCTAAAATACGCGTACCGATGGCAACGCCGTTGAACAGCGCCGGTAGTTGCTCCGCATGACGCCAACTGGCGATATCCACCGGACGCCCCAGCGTCCGCGCGGCGTCCAGCGCGGCGTTGACCTTCACAATCATGCCATCGGTGATGATGCCTTGCGCGATCAGTTGTTCCGCTTTTTGCGCAGTCATTTCGGCAATGCGCTGGCCTTTTCCATCCAGAATGCCGCTGACATCAGACAGCAGGATTAAATCCGCCCCCAGCGTCGCCGCCAGCGCGGTTGCGGCCTGATCCGCATTCACATTCATCAGGTCACCTTCCTCGGTGATCCCAATCGAACTGACGATCGGCAAATAACCCGCGGACAGCAGGGTATTCAACAGCGCCGGAGAACCCGCCTGCGCTTTGCCGACAAAACCCAGCGCCTCATCCAACTGCGTGACGCGGGTGCTGCCGCCGTCCGCCAGGCATAAGCCGACCGCGTTAATAGCGTGTTTTTTCGCCCAGGACAAGAGCGTTTTATTGGCGGAACCGGCCAGCGCGCCGGTAATGATATCAATCTGATCGGCGGGTGTGACACGCAGGCCGTTCTTCTTCACGACAGGCAACGACAGTTTTTTCATCAGATCGTCAACCAGACATCCACCGCCATGCACAATTAACAAGGGCCGCTGGTGCGCCTGACGATAGGTAACCAATGCGGTGAACAGGCGTTCCAGCGCCTCTTCGCTATCCAGTAAAACGCCACCGAGTTTGATAATTAACGGATTCATTATGCTTTCACGCCTCAGAGTGATGAATGTTTAATCAGAGTAAAGACTGGGTTTCCGGGAAACCAAAACGAATATTCAGGCATTGCACCGCCTGAGCAGCCGCGCCTTTCAGTAGGTTATCCTCCGTGGCGACGATGATCAGATGTTCGCCATCCACAGAAAAACCAATGTCGCAGAATGGCAGACCGACGACGGATTTCAATGCCGGAACACCTTTATCATAAAGCCGCACCAGCGGTTTATCGTGATAGGCGTTATGATAAGCCTCGGCGATATCCTGCCGCGTCACTCCCGGCTGCAAGCGACAGGTGATGGTTTCCAGTATTCCGCGAGCGAAATTACCGAGATGTGGCGTAAAAATGACCGACGTGCCCAGGTGGGTTGAAATCTCAGGCGCATGGCGGTGGTTGAAAATGCCGTAAGGTTGCAGGCTGACCTCGCAGAAACTGCTGGTGAGGGAGGCTTTACGCCCCGCGCCGCTCACGCCGCTGACTGCGTTGATCACCGGCCATTGCGCCGGATTCAGCAACTGTCCCTCCACCAACGGTTTCAATGCCAACTGCGCGGCGGTTGGATAGCAGCCCGGCACAGCAATCAGTTGCGCGTGTTTAATGCTTTCGGCTCGCCATTCGGCCAAACCGTAGACGGCCTGCGCCAGCCAGTCCGCATGTTGATGCTCAAATCCATAGTAGCGGGTATAGAAATCGGCATCCTGAACGCGGTAGGCGCCGGATAAATCAAAAACAGCGCAGCCAGCCGCCAGAAATTCAGGCGCTAAATCATGACTGACTTTATGATCCGTCGCCAGAAACACTACATCAACGCCTTTGGCGGCTTCGGCAACATTGGTCAACGGTTGTACCGGTAAATCGATAATGCCTTTCAGCTGTGGATGCAAATCGGAAATTAATTTTCCGGCATCAACACTTTGCGCTGAAACCGCCAAAGCGGTTATGTTCATCTGTGGGTGACGGTTCAGGTAAAGTGCAAGTTCAGCGCCGGTGTAACCACTGGCGCCGACAATCAACGTATTCAGCATGAGATCCGTATACCTTCTTAATTTATCTATGGAACAGGTAACCGGGCTCACCAACGTAAACACGCTGTTGAGCCGAGAAGCTAAGCAAAGCGATGAATTCCTCGCCACCGGTGTCTTAGGGTTTCCTTTCACTTAGCATTATTGTATTTTTATTCAAAATAAATGCATGAATATTGATACTATCCTAACCAGAGGCTGTCAACAGTGAAAATGAATTTACCCCCTTTTATTGAGCTATACCGGGCGTTGATCGCGACTCCGTCCATCAGCGCCACCGACAGCGCGCTCGATCAAAGTAATCAGGCATTAATCAACCTGTTGGCGGGCTGGTTTGGCGATTTAGGCTTTCACGTCGAGGTGCAACCCGTCCCCGGCACACAGCATAAATTTAATATGCTGGCGCGAATTGGTGAAGGTAAAGGCGGTTTGCTGCTGGCCGGACATACGGATACGGTGCCTTTTGATGACGGACGCTGGACGCGCGATCCCTTCACGCTGACCGAACAGGATAATAAGCTTTACGGCTTGGGCGCCGCTGATATGAAAGGGTTTTTCGCCTTCATTCTCGACACGCTGCGCGACATTGATGCGACAAAACTGACCAGACCGCTGTATATTCTTGCCACCGCCGATGAAGAAACTACGATGGCGGGCGCCAAATACTTCTCTCAATCCACACACATCCGCCCGGACTGCGCCATTATTGGCGAGCCGACCTCGTTACAGCCGGTGCGCGCCCACAAGGGCCACATGTCCAGCGCGATCCGTATTCAAGGGCAGTCCGGCCATTCCAGCGATCCATCGCGCGGCGTCAACGCCATTGAACTGATGCATGAAGCGATCGCACATCTGCTAGTGCTGCGCAACACGCTACAGGATCGCTACCACAACGCAGCGTTCAATATTCCTTATCCCACCATGAATCTGGGGCATATTCATGGCGGAGATGCCGCCAACCGTATCTGCGCCTGCTGTGAACTGCATATGGATATTCGCCCGCTGCCGGGGCTGAAGCTTAATGATCTTAACGGCCTGCTGGCGGAAACGCTGGTGCCGGTAAGCCAGCGTTGGCCTGGCCGTTTGACCATCAGTGAACTGCATCCGCCTATCCCCGGTTATGAATGCCCAATCGACCATCGCTTAGTATCGGTGGTGGAAAAATTGCTGGGAATAAAAACCGAGGTGGTGAATTACTGTACCGAAGCGCCTTTTCTTCAGGAACTGTGCCCAACGCTGGTGCTGGGGCCAGGCTCTATCGATCAGGCGCACCAGCCGGACGAATATATCGATACCGCCTTTATTACGCCGACCCGCAATCTGATCGCCCAGTTGGTCCGGCATTTCTGCCGCTAAGGTTGGCGAAAACGCCGGTCAGTTTCCGCTTAGTTATCGGCATAATGCTTAAATGCCGTCAATTTTTCGATACCGTCCGGCAACGGGACGCCAGCCGCGATCTGGCGCATTTTTCTCAACTGATTTTCCCGTTTCTCCTCTATATCCGACCACATTTCATCTGTATCGGTGGCCGACCGGTTTTCCGGCAGCTTCCGGTGAGCTTCATAATCTCTGTGCGTATCAATTTTAGCTCTCAGGCTTTCACGGGTATGAAACTGCACCTCAAAATAGCCCTCTCCCGGCGGCGCTTTAGTATCGCGCAATTTGACGTTAACGCCCGCGTAAGTGGTATCCGCCTCCAGAAAACCGTTGCGCACCGCCGCCATTTCGAGGCCACTACGTCTGAGTCCATCGACGATGGCTTTCGCTTTGTCGGCGAATTTTTCCGGCGCCAGAATTACCTCGTACCTGAGCGCGTCGCGCACCATGTCAGGGCGCACGGAATCACCTTGCTGGCGGTCGGCTAATTTGCGGGCGATAGAGCCAGGTTTCTTGAAAATAAAATGGCGCCAGTTGCCCTGCCTGTCCTGACGCAACTGCCCATCATGTTCTTGTAATAGCTGTTGTAGTCTGGGGGATATGTGGCGTTCGAGCTCTCGCGCCTGCTCCAGCACCACTTCGGCCTGACGCAGCAAGGGCATGGACACGCCGGAAAACGAACGCGGCGCTGGCGTCCTGACGCTCTCCGCGCCGCCGGCCTGCTGCAAGTCGTCAATGTCCAGACATCCGGGCGGAACCTGCACCTGGCGAAACGCTTGCCGGGCCTCTTGCAACCCGCCGGGCAACATGCCTTCACGTTTAAGCCGTTGTTCATCCTTGTAGCTGTCGTGGTAGCGCTCCTTAAGCATGAAGGTTTCTTCCGTATGAAACTGAATTTCCCAACTCGGTTCGCCGGCGCCGCCTCGCAGGATCGCATTAATCGAGCGGAACGGAATATACGGTTTCGTAAAATAATTCGTCCGCTGGAGCAGCGTATGACCTTCGGCGTCCAATGCCGCAAGCAGCTTGAGGTATGACTCGGTAAAAGATTCACACGGCATCACCACACTGTAACGCAGCGCATCGTTGAATTGGGAAACCGCCTGCGGCAAATCCAGTTGCTTTTTACCGACCAGATACCTGAGTTTTTCCTCTATCGATCCCACGGATTTTATGCTGTGGTTGAGCCCTGCCAACTGCGCCTGAGCGGGCAGTAGCCGCTGCAACAGATTGGTGATGCGCTGCTGCGCCTGCCGTGCCTGGCTGTTTAATGCCTGGGCCGCCTCTTTCAACGCCTGCGGCGACAGTGACTGGGTACGCTCCATCAACGTGGGCGGAGCGTGGAGCAACCCCACTTTCTGTAATGAGTCCACGGCATCTTCCATTACCGCCGCCGCCAGCGTGGGCATCCCGACCAGCGCGGTTTTGGCCTGTTCAGGATTAAAACGCCCTTCCTGCATCATTCGCGCCGTCTGCTTGGTATAAGGAACCTCGCGTATCCTCTCGGGAAAGTGGCGTTCCGTTTGAACGCAATTATCCAGAATCTTACTGAACAGCGCCGTACCGGTATCTGATTTCAGCGCATCGGTGCCGACTTTCACCGCCAGCGTAAACAGGTTACGGATGGTCAGTTCCGGTTCGCCCGGCACCAGCCCCGGCTGACCGTCGGGAAACTGTTCGTGAGACAGCCGACAAACCGGATAGTTATCCAACACGGCGTGGATGCGTCCTGCGGTATCCGGCGCTTTCGCATAAGCAGCCGCCAGTTTGGGATTCGCCTCAGCGACGGCATCGGACATCATGGGCGCTGTCGTCTGTGCGTCAGGCGACGCCAGTTGTTGAGTCAGATGATGCAACAGCGCGGCGACCTCCCGCGCCTCCGACTGATGCGCCCGGCCAATCGCCGCGTCGCTCTGCGTACACAACGCCGCCAGCGGCGGCGCGTCAGGGTCGCCGTCCAGCCATTGGCGCAAACCGTTGCGCAGGCTGCGCTCTACGCCGTCATAGATGCCGAACATCATTTTGCGCGCCATTTTTTCACGTAGTTCATCCGGCTGCGCCAGAAAGCGGTTGGCCGCTTGGCTGGCCGCGCCAATCAATTTGCCGCCGCGTTGATCATTGAGGATCTCCAGGGCGCGACCGGTATGATAGCGCCCCTGTTCATCAATCGCCGCAGTCGCGGTTTTGGGCGGCTTAAAGGATTTTTCCACCCCGCGCCGCCGCGCCCGGTCGTCCATCACCTCCCGGATATGCGCGGCCAGTTGCGGATACCCGGCATAGATAAAGGCATCATCGCCATCGGTGTCCATATTACGCTTGCGCAGTTCCGCTATCGGCAAACCCGCCAATCGGCCCGGCACCAGAACATCCTTGACTCTCAGGCTGCCCGTGCTGAGCATCTGTTCCGGCAGCTTATTGCGATCGCGTCCGTGCTTCCAGCGCGACCATATCTTCAGGTCTTCCCGCGAACAGACCATATCCTGATCGGCATGCGCGGGCGACCAGTGGCCTGGCGGGGGAATAATCAGCATGCCTTTACTGTGCAGCATATCGGCATCCTCGCCGGAATACTCGTCGACGCCGCTGTAGCTGTACTGGATGGCAAAGCACTGATCCAGAAAACGGGCGGTTGGGTCTTCGCTCGCGGGCGTGGCCACCTTTTCGGCAGCGAACGGCAACAGGTATTCCTTGTCATAAGGCGGCTTGCCCAGCAACAGGTCGCCCTCTGGACGCTGAAACCCCGGCAGCGGCACTGTCGGCAGGTAGAGCCGGTCATCGGCCGACGGTACGGCGCGCAGCCGTCGGCCCTGATAGCCGCCGCTGATGGTCATCCGATAAAGGGTCAGACGATCCACGCTGTCCGGGGAGACCGCGCCTTGTGATTTCGCCTCGTCTGAATCCGGGCCCGCTTTTATCGCCCGTAATTCGGCCAGCCGCCGCTGTAACACCGTATGCGCCTCGGCCTGCACGCTTTCGCTGCGCGGGTAGTGCATCAGCGCCTGGGGCGGGATGCTGTTTTGTCCCGCATCCTGCCCTTTTAACAGCCCGATTTGCTCCTCACTGGCATGCCCGGCGCGCGATGCTTCCCAGGCGTCGATATACGCGCTGACCACCGGGATCCGCCGCGCCACCTCCCAGCGCAAAAACCCGCAACCGTCATTCGGACACAAAGCCAGCCGCTCGCCAGAGGGACTGGTCAACTTAAAAGGATGCTGCGGCCCCGGTACGTCCGCGCACCATCCAAGACGCAGCGTGCCTTCGACGACATGATCCGGCGGCACCATCTCCAACAGGGCGCGCTGTATGCGCGACCAGTCCTCGCGCTGCGGGGAGATCTTTTCAATAAAGCGCATAAAATCGCTGTTCGGCACGGTATCGGCGTATCGGATCGCGGGCAATAATGATTTTCCAGCATGCGATCCGGCAAGGATATCCTTGACCGTATTCTGACGCCCTTTCTTCAATCTGCTACCGCCGAAGATATCAAAACGCCAGAGGTCATCCTGATATTGAAAGGTACGCGCCAGCATGAAACTACTGAGCTCGCCGGGCAGTTGAACCTCCACCAGCGGCTGTCCGGTCAGGCGCGTATAAAAAGAGTAGTTGTCCGGCGGGTCATCATCCGGTTGCGGCGCTTTGACCTCCTTTCCCCGGATATCGACGATAAAGTGTTTCGTGGCGCCTGCGCCGGACGGGGGCGGCTTGATCTGACCGGGCGGCGTGCGCATCTGGCTCATGGTCTGCGGCAGGTCGAAGGTGATGGGCGGATGACGCGCCACGATGGTCGCCGCATCCTTGAGCAGACGCAAATCCAGCGCCTCATAGATTTCATCGTTCGCTTCGATCTGGGCGATAAGGTTCCAGCTATTCTCCTGCAGATCCGCATTGATCACCTGTTGCGTCCGTTCCAGCAGGTCTTTTACCCAATGTTTTAGCTCCGCCTGCCGTGTCTTGATGTCGCTACGCTCGCCTTCGATATTGCGCATATTCCACTGCCGGGCCACCACATTGTAGGTTTTGAGCACCTGATAAAAGCTGAGCGCCGGGGAGCGGGTGCCGCACGCTTCCCCGTTATCCCGCAAATCCAGGCCGCCAAGATCCGATTGCGTATTCTCCAGGCGCAGATAGGCGTCAACTTTGCGCGCAACGATGGGCTGCATCATTTCCAGCATCTTCACCGCCTGAACGCGATGGCGCTGCAATTCCGGGCTGCGGGCCACAGGCAACAGCCCCAGAGAAAGCGTCGCCACGGTTTCAAGCGGGTTATCGCGCAGTTGATCCTGGTGGATTAGAGCCTGTACCCGCTCCAGTGCGGGTCCGGCAAGAGGTCGGAGAGCTCGCGGTATATGCATCTTGCCGTAGGCTTTGAACAAAATGCCGACGCCAGGTAAATCAGCATCGGCGAAACATTCAGGATGCAGTTCCAGATAGGCGGAAAGCCCCTCCAGCAATATTCTGCCCTCCGCGATATCTTGTTCATCGTTACCGGACAAACGAGCCACAGCATTAGCGATCTGGCACATCCCTCTGAGATCATAATCCCGCCAGGCATAACCCCGCGTTCCCAGTTGTCCCATCAACATCGCGCCCGCTTCCCTGGCCAGACTATGCTGATTGCATTTGCTCAAAGCGCTCAATGTGGTGCAAAGGCCAATAGGCGTCAGGGAATGCCTTAACGTCTCATCCGTCACCAGCCTTTCCATCAGGGCAAGGCTGGCGCGCTCAGCCAACGGTTCTTCCTGCCATTTGCTCAACGCGTTGAATAAATTACTCATTCCCAGGGAGCTTAATGACTGTCGCAACGCCTCATCCTCCACCACCTGTTGCGCTATCACGAGCATGGCGTCTTTGAGCTTCTTATTGCCAGGCCATTTACTGAACGCATTCAAGATATTGGATATATGCTCGACGTCAGCGTCCTGTAGTAGTTTCTTGTCCGCTATCACACGTTCCGCCAGCACAAAAACCGCCTTTTGCACCTGTCGATTTTCGGGCCATTTACTGAATGCGTTCAGACAATTAGACACCCCTTGCGAGCTCATCTGCCAACACAGTTGATGATCTACAGACACTTTTTCCGCCAAAGCCTCAACGGCCTTGCCGAGCGATTTTTCCTTAGGCCACTTGCTGAACGCATTCAGAATAATGGCTAAGCTCCGGGCATCCATCTGCTGTTGTAACCGGCGATCCGAGGCGACTCTGTCCGCCATCGCCACCGCCGCTTCACGCATCTGCCGTTTTTCCGGCCATTTGCTCAAGGCGTTCAGGGTGCTGCCCACCTCGATAAACCGCATCTTAAACCGCAACGTCTGATCCGAGGCGACCTTGTCAGCCAATAAGCACGCGGCGTCCCATACTCGCGGCGATTCACTCCACTTAGAAAAACCGTTCAGCGCATTCGCCACCGACACCGCATCGATTCTCAACCGCAGCCCTTCATCCTCCGCTATTTTGTCCGCCAGAATGAAAACGACGTCCCCGGCCAGCGATTTCCCGACCCATTTGCTCATGGCGTTCAAAATATCGCTTACGTTTCCGGCATCCAGATCCTCCCGCAGCCGGCGATCGGCAACAATCCTGTCCGCAAAAACGAAAGCCATTTCCCAGGCGCGTTCCTTATTGAGACATTTGCTCAACGCATTCAGGAATATTGCCACCCCCAGCGCATCCATTTCCATTTGCAGCCGATGATCCTTAGCCGCCCTATCCGCCAGGGCAAATACCGCTTCCTGGAGCAATGGCTCTTGCGGCCACTTGCTGAGCGCATTCAACGACATTGCCACCTGGTTGGTATCCATTTTCTGGCGCAGGACCTGATCAGAAACCACCCGGTCCGCCAGAACAAGCGCCACCTGAACCGCCCATGACTTCTCATGCCACTTGCTGGCGGCATTCAGGATAATGGCGACGGCCTGACTATTCATTTCGCCGCATAATCGCCGCTCCCGGGCAATTCTGTCCGCCAGTGCGTGCGCCGTCTTCTCCGCCAGTGGTTCATCGGCATATTTACTTAAGGCATTCAGGGAATTGCTCATATCCTGCGCGTTCATCCGTCGCTGCAATACGCGATTTGAGACGATGTCTCCCGCCAGAGCGAGCGTCGCGTCTTTCGCCCATCGCTCCCCGGCCCACTTGCTCAACGCAACCAGAGACTTGCTCACCCCGACGGCATCCATTTTCAGTCGGCGCGCGGGATTAGTGGTGATCACTTCGCTCAGATCGATGGCCGCCTCTTTCATTATGCTACGCTGCGGCCATTTGCTGAAAGACAGCAAATAGCTGGGTATCTCAAAGGCATCTATTCTCTGCTTTAACTGCAAACGCGGATCTCTCAGCATCTTTTCAGTGAGGGCGCAGGCGACATCTTCCACTTGTTGGTTTTTTGTCCATTTACTAAGCGAATTCAATAACATGGAAACATTCTTAATGGTAAATATGGATGGAAAACGCGCCAGCAAATGCCGGGCGATCCTTAACACGCCCTCACAGCAAAAGTCGCTTCTGTCGCATTTGGCAAACGCGCCGGCAAGCAATATCCCTGTTTTCATATCGACGCCGTGAAGATTATGGCCGTGCACTGTATCGATCGCGATACGCTCTATTGCCGCCAGACAAGCCCCATTATCGCGAAATTTGCTGAGGCGGTTAGCTATCGCGGCATAACTTTGCATCGTAGCCTCTTTAAACCAACCGTGATGCACCACGAAATAGTGCGCAGCCAGTCCTGCACAATCCTGGATCCGTTTTTGAACGACACGATCCTGGGCGTCTGCGGGAGAAAGCGCCAGTTTGAGCAAATAACGCGTAAGCCAGTGAACGTTGGTCGGGCCATCGAACGACGCTTGCAGAAAGATCAGCGCCTTATCAGCACCATTGTGCAAGGCGAGCACATTATTCCTTGCCATCTCAAGACAACGCTCAGGGAAACCGCCGTCTGAGCGCTGTTCCAGCGCGAGATATTGCGCATTGCGCTGAGCCTGAAGCGTTTTCCTCTCCTCGGGCCGTAGCCGGTTTTCTCTGTACAGCAGCGCCTGACGCAATTTTTCATCCACTCTCGCTCCTGCTGAGCGCGGTTGCGAACGATAGCGTTTGTTGACGTTGACCTCGTCCGACCGCCTGGACGAGGTTTCCGCCCTATGCATGCGGGAAGGGCGTCCGACGTCGCGCGAGGATGACGCAGCAGGGTGATATGACTGTTCAACGATATGCGACCAGAGAGAAGGACGGTGGGTGGGGCGGGGAAGCGTCCCCGCCTTGTCACGCACGTCAGACGTGGAGGCTTTCTCCGCATCGCTTCGTTTTGTCTCCTTACCTGCCCGGCTCTCCGGGGCCGGTTCGGGAAGGGTCGAAGGATTAAACGTGGTGTTGGAATCACGAATTTTCATTATCAATTGCCTGCTATTCTCAACTCAAAACCTGTACTGCCCTAGTGAGTAAAGCAAGCTTTGCCGTAGTTCCTGAAAAACCATGAAACTCATTAGGAATTGGCGAATGACGCCGTATACGCTCATTTTTAAATACGGTTTAAACCTTAATGATAAGCCTTGCGAAAGCTACACGCATCATTCGATTCGAGACGTTTTATCTTCCCATTTTGATAAGCAAAGATAATCTCTTTCCGTTTGTAATTAAATTTCACAAATTATCGTTTCCATCTCAATGCAGATAGAAAGAATAACGAGAACAAAGAATCGTCAATTGACGAATCAGGCTGGTCGTGGCTAGATGAAAGGAGCGCAGAATATCTGTCAAGTGAAACAAACTTACAAAAGTAGAAGGATGGGCCAGGGTAAAATGAACGAAAAATATTCCGCAATGCGAAGTAACGTCAGTATGCTCGGCAAGCTGCTTGGCGATACCATCAAAGAGGCGTTGGGCGAAAACATTCTTGATAAAGTAGAAACAATCCGCAAGTTGTCAAAATCCTCCAGAGCAGGCAGCGAGAAACATCGTCAGGCACTGCTGGACACACTACAGAATCTGTCCAACGATGAACTGTTGCCGGTTGCCCGTGCATTTAGCCAGTTTCTTAATCTGACTAATACCGCTGAGCAATATCATACGATTTCCCCTCATGGCGAGGCAGCCAGTAACCCGGAATTACTTGGCAAAGCCTTTGAGCGTTTAAAAGCAAATGAAAATCTCACAGAACAGGCTATTCGTGATGCCGTCGAATCGCTTTCCATCGAGTTGGTGCTGACGGCGCACCCCACCGAGATCACCCGCCGGACGTTGATCCACAAACTGGTTGAAGTGAATACCTGCCTTAAACAGCTTGATCATGACGATCTGGCCGGTTACGAGCGTGACCGGATCATGCGTCGTCTGCGGCAGTTGATTGCCCAGTCCTGGCACACCGACGAAATTCGCAAAATACGGCCTACCCCGGTAGAAGAAGCGAAGTGGGGCTTTGCCGTGGTTGAAAACAGTTTGTGGGAAGGGGTGACGGCTTTTCTGCGCGAACTGGACGAGTTGCTGGAGAAATCCTTCGGTTATCGCCTGCCTGTTGAAGCGGTGCCGGTGCGTTTCACCTCCTGGATGGGGGGCGACCGCGACGGTAATCCGAACGTTACCGCCGAAGTCACCCGGCATGTGTTATTGCTCAGCCGCTGGAAAGCCGCCGACCTGTTTCTGCAAGATATCCAGTTCCTGGTATCGGAACTGTCGATGTCCGAATGTACGCCGGAATTGCGCAAGCTGGCTGGCGGCGATGCGGTGCAGGAAACGTACCGCGCCATCATGAAATCACTGCGTGCCCAACTCAATAATACGCTGAGCTATCTGGAATCCCGTCTTAAAGGCGAACAGTTGCTGGCGCCGAAAGATCTGCTGGTCAGCAACGAGCAACTCTGGGAACCGCTGCATGCTTGCTATCAATCGCTGCATGCCTGCGGCATGGGCATCATCGCCGACGGCCAGTTGCTGGACACATTGCGTCGAGTGCGCTGTTTCGGCGTGCCGCTGGTGCGCATTGATGTCCGTCAGGAAAGTACCCGCCACACCGACGCGCTGGCCGAAGTGACCCGTTATCTGGGTCTCGGCGACTACGAAAGCTGGTCTGAATCCGATAAGCAAGCCTTCCTGATCCGCGAATTAAGCTCCAAGCGTCCATTATTTCCCCGCGACTGGGAACCCAGCGCGGATACCAAAGAAGTGCTCGATACCTGCCGCGTTATCGCCAAAGCCCCGCAGGGATCGATTGCGGCTTATGTGATCTCGATGGCGCGCACCCCGTCTGACGTGCTGGCGGTTCATCTGCTGCTCAAAGAAGCCAGATGTCCGTTTGCTTTGCCGGTTGCGCCGCTGTTTGAAACCCTGGATGACCTGAACAACGCGGATGAGGTCATGACCCAGTTGCTGAACATCGACTGGTATCGCGGTTTTATCCAGGGCAAACAGATGGTCATGATTGGCTATTCCGACTCGGCGAAAGACGCCGGCGTGATGGCGGCGTCATGGGCGCAATACCGCGCGCAGGACGCGCTGATCAAAACCTGTGAGAAAGCGGGCATTGCGTTGACGTTGTTCCACGGCCGCGGAGGTTCTATAGGCCGCGGTGGTGCGCCCGCGCACGCCGCCTTGCTGTCTCAACCGCCGGGAAGTCTGAAAGGCGGTCTGCGCGTTACCGAACAGGGTGAAATGATCCGCTTCAAATATGGTCTGCCCGAAGTCACAATCAGCAGCCTGGCGTTGTACACCGGCGCCATTCTGGAAGCCAATCTGTTACCGCCGCCTGAACCCAGGCAGGAATGGCGGGCGTTGATGGATGAGCTCTCTCGCGTGTCCTGCGATATGTATCGCGGCTATGTGCGTGAGAACCCGGATTTCGTGCCTTATTTCCGCTCCGCCACCCCGGAGTTGGAATTGGGTAAATTGCCGCTGGGTTCCCGTCCGGCGAAACGCCGCCCCAGCGGAGGGGTGGAAAGCCTGCGCGCCATTCCGTGGATCTTTGCCTGGACGCAGAACCGTTTGATGCTACCCGCGTGGCTTGGCGCGGGCGCCGCGTTGCAAAAAGTGGTGGACGATGGCCAGCAGGAGCAACTGGAATCCATGTGCCGCGACTGGCCGTTCTTCTCCACCCGTATCGGAATGTTGGAGATGGTGTTTGCCAAAGCCGACCTGTGGCTGGCGGAATACTATGATCAACGTCTTGTTGACAAAAAGCTGTGGCCGTTGGGCAAACAATTGCGCGAGCAACTGGCCGCCGATATCAACGTAGTGCTGACGATAGCCAATGACGATCACCTGATGGAAGACTTGCCGTGGATTGCGGAATCCATCGCCTTGCGTAACGTCTATACCGATCCGCTGAACGTGCTGCAGGCCGAACTGCTGCATCGTTCGCGCCAGCAGGAACAACCAAGTCCTGAGGTGGAACTGGCGTTGATGGTCACCATTGCGGGCGTCGCCGCCGGTATGCGCAATACCGGCTAACCACCGCCTGTGGCGCTGACATTACCGATACATCACTGACAAAGGCCGGTCCATGCGACCGGCCTTTTAATGCGTAAGTTTGGCGGGAATCAAACCAGATATTTATCCTGCAAGCGCTGACGAGTCTGGTCATCCAGCCCGTACTCGGCTTCAAGCCAGACATTGACGGAACCATGACGCTCCTTGATGGCCTGCAACGCCGTCACGATAAACTCTTCCTGCACCGACAGCACATAAGAGAACTGCCGCAGCGCTTTTTCATTCAGCGTCTGCGCCAGGTGTGTCATCAGTTGCTGACGGAACGACGCCAGCGTGGTATCGGTTAACAGATAGTCTTCCACCACCGTTTGCTCATCCGCGCCCAGCGCGAACATTACCAGCGCAGAACCTATTCCGGTGCGATCTTTACCCACGGCGCAATGCTGCACCAGCGCGCCCTCATCCGGCTGCAACAGCAACGCCGCCAATTGGCGGTAAGCTGAATTATTAAACGGCAAACGGCGGTAGAGCTCCAGCATAAATGCCCGTGAATCAAACGCCGCCAGCACATCCGATCCCAATGAGTCCAGATTCGCCGTGACTTCATGACGCAGTGGATTGGCCGGGAACGCATGGTAGTTCGCGCCAGACCACAATACATCGGGTTTGACGGCGATTTCTTCCTCATCCCGATAATCAATAACGTGATAAACCGGTACGCTGGCAAGGTATTCGCAATCGGCAGGACTCAGCAAATCCAGCGAGCCTGCGCGAAACAGTTTACCGTGGCGGATAAGCCGCCCGTCGGCAGCGCGGTTCCCGCCCATATCGCGGAAATTGATGCCGCCGTCCAGCGGTAATAAGGAAGGATGAAGCAACGTTGGTTCGGTCATATATCTCCTTAAGCGTTTACCCGGCGGCGAGCAATCGGCGGGTGGCATCCAGCAACACCTGGATAACGGTGGACTCGGCCTGTTTCATTGTCGCCACATCAGGAATTTCCTGCTGGGTGCGGTTAACAATCACACCCGCGATCATCCCGGCTTTCAGCCCCTGACTGGCGCACATGGTCAGCAACGTGGCGGACTCCATTTCATAGTTCAGTACGCCCATGCTTTGCCACTCTTCCATCGAACCGCGAAAACGGCGCACGACGCGGCCAGAGAACGTATCATAGCGCTCTTGACCCGGATAGAATGTATCGGATGATGCGGTCACGCCAATGTGCAGCGTGACGTTCGCCGCCTTCGCCGCCTCGACCAGCGCCGTCGTACAGGTAAAATCAGCGACCGCCGGGAACGCCATCGGCGCGAAATGCAGACTGGCGCCGTCGAGACGCACAGCCGCGGTGGTCACCAGTACATCGCCCACATTAATGCCCTCCTGAATCGCGCCGGTGGTGCCGACGCGCAGGAACGTCCGAATTCCAAGCTGAGCCAGTTCTTCCACCGCGATCGACGTTGACGGGCCGCCAATACCGGTCGAGCAGATAATCACCCGCTTCCCATCCAACTCTGCGCGCCAGGTGGTGAATTCACGGTGTGATGCCAGATATACCGGGTTATCCATCAGGCGGGCTATATTTTCAACACGTTCAGGATCGCCGGGAACAATCGCCAGCGTAGCGCCTTGTAAATCATTTTTTGTTAAACCGAGATGGAAAACATCAGATTTAGACATAACCGCCTCCAGGCAATTAGTTGAGTGGTCAGAAGCGACAAATCGCTTTTCAACATTGCGTTTTCATGCAAAACATTGGCTGTGAAAATTTTTAATTATGCAATAGGGTGGCACATCAGAACGGCAGGCAGAAAAAGATCTGCGATAAGCAAGACTCTAGCGCATCATCAATGCGTTTTTAGTGACAACCATCACCCATAAAAAAGAAACAAGAAACAGAATACATAAAAAACGCGATAGAGATCACAATTAAACACGCATAAAAACGGTTAACCCCATCATGCCGAAGCCACGCAAGACGGCTGGCGAGCGAAGGCTGGCGTGGTTTAGACAGGCTGAATAGCAACAGGGAGGCGCTCGCCTCCCTTACCTATGACTTTTACTTCACCACTTCACCGCCCATCATGAAGCCTGTGCCGCACGCAAACGCTGCGCCGCCTGCACCATGTTCGCCAGCGCCTGCCGCGTTTCCGGCCAGCCACGGGTTTTCAGACCACAATCCGGGTTAACCCACAGACGTTCGGCGGGAATGCGTTGCGCGGCTTTCAGCAACAATGCCTCCATCCACTCCACGCTCGGTACGTTCGGCGAATGGATATCGTACACGCCTGGGCCGATTTCGTTTGGATATTCAAACTCTTCAAACGATTCCAGCAACTCCATATCGGAACGAGAGGTTTCGATGGTAATCACATCCGCATCCAACGCCGCAACGGAATCCATGATGTCATTGAACTCGCAATAACACATGTGAGTATGAATCTGAGTAGCGTCCCGCGCCACCGCCGCATTGAGGCGGAACGCGTCCACCGCCCACGTCAGATACGCATCCCAGTCGGAGCGATGCAGCGGCAGACCTTCACGCAGCGCCGGTTCATCGATCTGAATAATACCGATACCCGCGTTTTCCAGATCGGCCACTTCATCCCGTAATGCCAGCGCGATTTGCCTGGCGATGGTTTCACGCGTCACATCTTCGCGCGGGAAAGACCAACAGAGGATCGTCACCGGGCCGGTCAGCATGCCTTTCATCGGCTTATCCGTCAGCGACTGCGCATACTTAGCCCATTCAACCGTGATGGCTTGCGGACGGCTGACATCGCCAATAATCACCGGTGGTTTCACGCAACGAGAGCCATAACTCTGTACCCAGCCGTTCTGGGTAAAGATAAAACCATCCAGATGTTCGCCGAAGTATTCCACCATGTCATTACGCTCGGCTTCACCATGCACCAGTACGTCCAGCCCCAGGCGTTCCTGCTCCGCCACCGCCTGCTTAATGTGTTCGGCGATACCGGTACGGTAATTGTTGCCGTCCAGCCGACCTTGTTTGAAGTCCAGACGCAGGCCGCGAATTTCCGTGGTTTGCGGGAAAGAGCCGATGGTGGTGGTTGGCCACGCGGGTAGATTGAAGCGCTCACGCTGGGCTTTGGCACGCAGCGGATACGGCTGCTGACGCTGACTGTCCTGCGGGGTAATGGCCGCCAGACGCTGTGCAACAGCGGCATTGTTAACCCGCGTGGAGGTGCGACGAGCACGAATCGGCGCACTGTACGCTTCCAGCGCCTGCCCGTTACCGTTATTCAGCGCCTGAGACAACAGCGACAATTCCGCACATTTCTGGACAGCAAACGCAAACCAGCTTTTCACTTCATCATCCAGACGCGTTTCCACACTGAGATCAATCGGGCTATGCAGCAGCGAACATGAACTGCCCAGCCACAACTTACGCTTGTCCGCCAGCGGTTGCAGCCGCTCAAACCAGCTACTCAGATCGGCGCGCCAGACATTGCGCCCGTTGATCACCCCCAGCGACAGAAGCCAGTCGGCGGGCAATTGCGCATGTAATTGCGCCGCATCATCTTTACCGTGAACCAGATCGACATGCAGCCCCTGAACCGGCAGCGTCTTGATGGTATCCAGATTCTGCCCGATGCTGTCGAAATAGGTGGTCAGCAGCAGTTTTGTCCGTCCCTGCAACGCCTCATACGCCGGCTTGAACGCAGCCAGCCATTCTGACGGCAACTCCAGCACCAGCGCAGGCTCATCAATCTGTACCCACTCGATATCGCGTTTAGCCAGTTCGTCCAGCACCTGCTGATACACCGGCAGGATGTCCCGCAGCAATGACAGGCGATCGAACTGCTCGCCTTTTACTTTCCCCAGCCACAGATAGGTGACCGGCCCCAGTAAAACGGGTTTCACTTTATGCCCCAGCGCCAGCGCCTCGTCTACTTCGGCCAGCAACTGGGTCCAGGTCAGCGTAAAGCGCTGCCCTTTGGTAAACTCAGGCACCATGTAGTGGTAGTTGGTATTGAACCACTTGGTCATCTCCGCCGCCGCCGCAGGCTCCCCCGTTGGCGCACGTCCGCGGGCAATACGGAATAGCGTATCCAGATCGACGGAACCATCGGCATTCTGGTGACGCGCAGGCACGTTACCCAACAACAGGCTGGTGGTCAGCACATGATCGTACCAGGCAAAATCACCCACCGGCAGCAGATCAACGCCCGCATCCTTCTGTTGTTGCCAATGACGCGCACGTAATTCGCGTCCAACCGTCAGCAATTCTTGTTGTGTGGCGTTGCCTGCCCAGTAGCTTTCCTGCGCTTTTTTCAATTCACGTCGTAATCCTACACGCGGAAAACCCAGTGTGTGATTCAAAATCGCCATCATTAAATCCTCATTTAGCCATCCAGATGTTTACACATCCATAATCTGCAGGTAGTGTATTGAGCACAAGCGCAATTTATTCACCGTCACTGTGAAGGACTCTCATGATCGAATTTAAACACCTGCGAACACTGCAAGCGCTGCGCAATACGGGATCGTTAGCCGCCGCCGCCGCCTCACTCCATCAGACTCAGTCGGCGCTGTCCCACCAGTTCAGCGATCTGGAACAACGTCTTGGATTCAGGCTATTTGTTCGAAAAAGTCAGCCGCTGCGCTTTACGCCACAGGGTGAGATTCTGTTGCAGTTGGCTGAACAGGTGTTGCCGCAAATCCAGCAGGCATTGCAGGCCTGCCATGAGCCGCACCAGACCACGCTGCGCCTGGCGATTGAGTGTCATAGCTGTATTCAGTGGCTGACGCCGGCGCTGGATGCGTTCCAGCAAAGCTGGCCGCAGGTGGTCATGGACTTCAAATCCGGCGTGACGTTTGATCCTCAGCCCGCGTTGCAGCAGGGCGAACTGGATCTGGTCATGACTTCGGACATCATGCCTCGCAGCGGATTGCATTACTCGCCGTTGTTTGATTTTGAGGTACGGCTGGTGCTGGCGCCCGATCACCCGCTGGTGGAAAAAACAAAAATCGAACCTGACGATCTTAGCGCTGAAACGCTGATGATTTACCCGGTACAACGCCAACGGCTGGATGTGTGGCGTCATTTTTTACAACCGGCGGCTATCAGCCCAACCTTAAAAAGCGTGGACAACACGTTACTGTTGATTCAAATGGTAGCTGCGCGGATGGGCATCGCCGCACTACCGCACTGGGTGGTGGAAAGTTTTGAACGTCAGGGATTGATTGTCACCAAAACGTTGGGCGAAGGACTCTGGAGCCGGCTGTACGCCGCCGTCAGGGACGGAGAACAGCGCCAGCCGGTGCTTGAAGCCTTTATTCGTTTGGCACGTCAGCACGCTTGCGAACACTTGCCGTTTGTACGGAACGCGTCAAGACCCAACGCCGGTGCACCCATAGCGAGGACATAATAATCAGTGCGCCAATGATAAAACTCGGCCAATGGGGTTTTTCCTGCCAGATAGCCAGATTGACGAGGAGCGCCGCGGGCACATGGAAATTATTCATGATCCCCAGCGTTCCGGCATCAACCTGGGTGGCGCCGTAGTTCCACATGAAATATCCCAGCCCTGAGGCCGCGACGCCCAACCAGACCAAAACCCCCCATTGCAATGATGTCGTGGGGAGTTTATCGGGGTTACCGAACAGCAACCAGGCGATGACTGAAACCGCCAACGCGCCCAAATAAAACCAGGAAAACGCAGTATGTTGCGGCATCGGATGTACTTCCATCAGGCGCTTGTAACCCACCTGTCCGATCGCAAAAAAGATATTCGCCGCCTGCACCAGAATCAGGCCCCAGACAAAATGAGGACTAATCTCGTCATAGCGGATCACGGCCGCCCCCAGCACCGCCAATAACGCGCTAAAGACATATCCCCAACGTAGCCGCTCACGTCGCAGCAGATCGTAAATCAACGTGACATACAGTGGCGTCATGACCGTAAAAAGCAAAAACTCAGGCACAGTCAAATACAGATAAGCCTGGAAAACAAACAGATACATGATCCCTAACTGACACGCGCCCACCAGCAGATACAGGAAAAGGACACGCGGCGAATAGCTGCGCCAGCGTAGGAATGGCAAGAAAACCAACGCCGCCAGCCCAACACGCATCAATACCGAAAACCAGCTATCCACCTGACCGGCAAGATATTCCCCAATCAGACTGAATGAAAAAGCCCATAAGATGGTGGTAATAACAAGTAATGTCACAGTGAAATCCGCTCAATAAAAAAGTGCCTTTATTGTAATGGAGAATAGTGAGTAGATTTCAAACAAATAAGTTTACATCCGTATAAATAACAAACGAACAGTAACACCGAGGATAGCTGGCAGAAGGCGTAAATAGCCGACGAATAACCGTTCAAGTGGTACACCACATCAAAAATAAAACCCCTGCCAGATAATTCTGGCAGGGGTTTTATCGAATCACTCTTCAAAAGATCGGTATATATGTCGATTAAATTTGCCATCTGAACCAGGCAAAAAAGACGTTACCATTATTATAGGTGCCGGGAATATAAGTGGCCTGGAAAGATAAATTTTTATAACTAACTGATGCTAAAGGTAATAAAACCGGGATAGGAATATAATTCCAGTTATCGCGCATCGTCACGCCAGCGGTGAACCCTAATCCCAATTGGAAATCCTGATCGCGGGCAGGCCGCCAGCGTTTCTCAAAACCATAGCCGCCAATAGGCTCCCATTTATTATGGGAATCCTTAAACGCCATAATATAGAGTGAATGCCAGTCGCGGTCTTCATCCTGACGAGAAACGCCGTAACCCGCTCCCCACGGACGTTCATTATACTCATCCGTCTTTTCTTTATCGTAAGTCCAGCGATTATGCCAGGTGATCGCGGGAATGTAGATATCATGATTGGGCGATGCCGACCACGTTTTAGATAAGTTATTTTTACTCCTCTGCCACCAGCTTTCATCATGGCTCGTCGCAGCGGTATTATCGGTGTTCGCCGCACTGCCATTGTTATCCAGATCTGAGGAATTCCCCGCAGCATGAACGGCTAACGGCATGCCAGATAACGCCGCCAAATGCAAGGTAATTAAAAGACGTTTTAAATACATATAAGACTCTCTGCCACTAATATCATTATCGATTCAGGCTTTCAAATTGCCGCGATGTCAGCCATTTTCTCTCGAATAATTTACTAATCTAATCATCCCATCGGGATTCATCCGTTTACCACTTTCCTGCTTCTTTAAATTGCTGGATAACTTACAAACACCAGAATTATATAGCTCAAATTTTTCGGCCTGCACAGATGAGACGACCATAAAGCCGTTATTATGTATCTGCTATTGACAACAGGTGTTAAATAAATTTAAGCCAGAAGGGAGGTTTCAGAAATTTCTCATCTGAAATAACAAAAAACCATCTGAAAGTCAGATGGTTGGATAAATAAAAAGCCGAAATGAATAGCAACTAAATACCATCACCGTATTCAAAACCGCGATTAACGCCATTGAAATACTGATCCATATCCATCGCGGGTTTTTCGGTTTCTGGCCGCCCCACAATTCGGGCAGGCACACCAGCAGCCGTGGTATGTGGCGGCACCGATTGCAACACCACCGACCCCGCGCCAATCTTGGCGCCGCACCCTACTTCAATATTTCCCAAAATCTTGGCGCCAGCGCCGATCATCACGCCTTCACGAATCTTAGGATGACGATCGCCGCTGGTTTTGCCCGTACCGCCCAGGGTAACGGACTGGAGGATGGAAACATCATTCTCAACGACCGCCGTTTCCCCGATCACGATGCCAGTGGCATGATCGAGCATGATCCCATAACCAATGGTGGCGGCAGGGTGGATATCAACGCCAAAAGAGACTGAAATCTGATTCTGAAAATAGATTGCTAACGCTTTGCGATCCTGTAACCAGAGCCAGTGTCCGATACGATAAGCCTGTAACGCATGAAATCCTTTCAGATACAGCAATGGAGTAGAGTATTTATCCACCGCCGGATCGCGCAGGCATACCGCACGGATATCACGGGCGGCGGAAATAATCATCTGTGGATCGGCATGGTAAGCCTCTTCGACAACCTCACGAATGGCTATCGCCGGCATAATCGGGTTCGCCAGTTTGTTAGCCAGCATATAGCTTAACGCGCTGCCCAGATTCTCATGCTTTAGCAATGTGGCATGAAAAAAACTGGCCAGCATAGGTTCGCAGTCCGCCAGACTACGCGCTTCAGCCTTGATATTTTTCCAGACCAGTTCCAGTTCTTCTGTCGACATTGCCTTACTCTCCGCAGTACCACGCATCGCAACACTATTTTCGCTATTACAAAATGATTATCGCCAATACCATTCGTATACAAAAAATAAAAGATACGATGAAGCCCCCTGAATCAGGAAGCCCGGTAGAAAACGAGATGCTTATAATCGGGCGCTTTCATCTTTACGCGTGCGTCCCAACAGACTTAACGCGGCTTCACGCGCATCCTTGCCGCAATACAGCACTTGCCAAAGCTGTTCGGTAATCGGCATTTCAACGCCATTACGCTGCGCTAACGCCAGCACTTCCTTGGTGTTACGGTATCCTTCCACAACCTGACCAATCTTATCCTGCGCCGCCTGCACATCCATGCCCTGCCCCAACATCATGCCGAACCGCCGGTTGCGAGACTGATTATCCGTACAAGTCAGGACCAGATCGCCCAGTCCCGCCATCCCCATGAAGGTGGCAGCTTCGGCGCCCAGAGCAACGCCCAGCCGGGTCATCTCCGCCAGGCCGCGCGTGATCAATGCAGTGCGCGCATTAGCGCCAAACCCCATGCCGTCAGACATGCCCGCACCAATAGCAATCACGTTTTTCACCGCGCCGCCAAGCTGTACGCCGATAAAATCAGGGTTGCTATATACGCGGAAACTTTTACCACAGTGCAGCAGGTGCTGGAGATCGTCGGCAAAATCACTGTCCGTTGCCGCCAGAGCAATCGCCGTTGGTAAACCTGCCGCCAGTTCTTTGGCAAACGTCGGGCCGGATACCACTGCCAGAGGAATTTGCTCGCCTAATGCTTCACGCGCCACATCCTGGAGCAAACGTCCGGTTTCCGCCTCCAGCCCTTTGGTCGCCCAGACGATTCGGGCATCCGCACGCAAATGAGGTTTGATCTGACGCAACACGTCGCCAAACACATGACTGGGCACCACCACCAGCACATTTCTGCTTGCGGTCAAAGCGTGCGCCAGATCGGTTTCCAGTTCCAGCGAATGGGGAAAAGAGACATCTGGCAGGAATGCCTGATTGCAGCGAGCGGCTTGCAACGCCTGAACGTGCCTGGGGTCGTGTCCCCAGAGCACCACGCGATGACCGTTGCGCGCCAGCGTAATGGCCAGCGCGGTGCCGTAGGAACCGGCGCCGATGACTGTCATGGAAGCGTCAGACACGTTCATCAGGCATCCTGATGCGTTGCAGCGCCTTCGCCGTCGGCCTGCTGCTGCAAATAGTTCATGAACAGCGCATCAAAGTTTACCGGCGCCAGGTTCAGTTGCGGGAATGTACCGCGGGATACCAGACTGGTAATACACTCACGCGCATAAGGAAACAGGATATTCGGGCAATATGCGCCCAGGCAGTGCGCCAGTTGAGTACCTTCGATACCGCCAACGGTAAAAATACCTCCCTGCTGAACTTCGCACAGAAACGCCGTTTCCTCACCCAGAGAAGCCGTTACCGTCACGCGCAACACCACTTCATAGATATCTTCCGCCAGTTGGCTGGAAGCGGTATCCAAATCCAGTTTAACTTCAGGTTGCCACTCTTGCTGGAACACCTGAGGCGCGTTCGGCGCTTCAAAAGAAATATCCTTGGTATAAATACGTTGGATTTGGAAAGACATTTCAGTGTTGTTTTGTTCAGACATGTTAACTCATACCTTTTGTTAGATTTCCCTGACGTGTTCCATCGTCACTGGAGGAACAGACGCCCGCACATTACATTATCTTAGCGCGACAGCCAGCCCAAAGGATCATGCGGCGAAAATTTACGGCGCATGCGGTTTCGCCGCTGGCCTTTTACTTACTTTCCACGAACTAAAGGCAGGTTTTCGCCGCTCCAGCCCGCCAGACCGTCTTTCAGTACCACGACCCGTTCAAACCCGGCTTTCAACAGATTGTTCGCCGCGTCGCGCGAGGATAACCCGTTGGCGCAAACCACGATAACCGGCTGGGATTTGTGTTTATCCAACTCGCCTACGCCGCCATTTTTAATGTCGTTAGGTAACAGGTTAAACGCGTTGGCGATATGACCACGGCGATAGTCGTCACGATTGCGGATATCAACAACCACGGCGTCTTCTTTATTGATCAATTGGATCGCTTCACTGCGAACCACATCTTTCACCTTAGACAGTTTACTCTTCACAGTAAGCACAATAACGGCAATCAGCAGAGCAACCCAGGCCACGCTCAATATAGGGTTCCTGCTGATAAATGACATAATCTCTTGCATGGGGTGTAACGACTCCCAAATCAGTTAAGCGATAAAATATAAGGTTCCTGAGTATACCTGCGTGATACGGCAATTACAGCCAGTAAGCCAAGATAGCGTACTGAATCTGCGGCGCAATACGTAAAAATCACTGCGCCAATGATGTAATTCAACCATTCTATGCGTATCCGTTCCCATTTATCTATTATTGATGCACCTGTCGCGCCAATTCCGTGCCACCATAGTCACGCTTGGAAATAGAAATCCGGCAAGAGACAACTGGCAAGCCGCTGTTCATCGTGGAATAATCCGTCGTTATGAGTAAAAAAGCGTTATCCGTTCAGTCAAGAGTGGCATGTAACGCCCGTCGCCGTTCACCGGAGTTACATAAGCTGTTCACCCGATGCGCCTGCGCCCTTTGCGTCGGCGTTTTGTTATTGCCCGGCGTCAGCCAGGGTGCGGATAATCAGCAACAGTTGAAAACGTTGCAGCAGGATATCGCCGAGAAGGAAAAACGCGTTCAAGTACAACAAAAACAGCGCGGCGCCTTGCTTCAGCAGTTGAAAAAACAGGAACAGTCCATCGCGCAATCCAGCCGCCAATTGCATGAAACGCGCAATACCCTGTCCGCATTAGACAAAGAACTGAGCGCACTAAACACCTCCATATCCCGATTACTGACGCAGCAGAACGAACAACAGCGCACCCTTTCCCGCCAGCTTGACGCGGCGTTCCGTCAGGGGCAACACAGCGCCTTGCAACTGATTCTGAGCAGCGAGGAAAGCCAACGCAGCGAGCGCATTCTGGCCTATTTCGGCTATCTGAACGAGGCGCGCCAGAAATCCATCGCCGAGTTGCAGCAAACGAGCGCCGAGCTTGCCAGTCAACGCACGCTGCTGGAACAAAAACAGACGCAACAAAAAACGCTGTTGAACGATCGGCAACAACAGCAACAGGCGCTGGAACAAGCCCGTTCCGAACGGAAGAAAACCCTCTCAACGCTCGAAAGCTCGCTGGAAAAAGATCAGCAACAACTGACGGAACTGCGTCAGAATGAAGCGCGTCTGCGCAATCAAATCGCCCGCGCGGAACGCGAAGCGAAAGCGCGAGCCGAACGCGAAGCCCGCGAAGCCGCAAAAGTGCGGGAGAAAGCGGAGCAAGCCAAACGCAGCGGCGGCAGCTACAAACCCACGGAAAATGAGCGCTCGCTGATGGCGCGCACCGGCGGTCTTGGTCGTCCGTCAGGACAGGCCGTCTGGCCGGTGCGCGGCGGTATCGAACATCGCTTTGGCGAACCGCTGCAAGGCGAACTACGCTGGAAAGGGCTGGTGATCACCGCGCCGGAAGGCACGGAAGTCAAAGCCATCGCCGACGGCACCGTCCTGATGGCCGACTGGCTGCAAGGCTATGGTCTGGTGGTGGTCGTCCAGCATGGTAAAGGCGATATGAGCTTATACGGTTACAATCAAAGCGCACTGGTCTCCGTTGGCGCCCAGGTGAAAGCCGGTCAGCCCATTGCCCTCGTCGGCACCAGTGGCGGGCAAAGCCAGCCCGCGCTTTACTTTGAAATTCGCCGCCAGGGTCAGGCGGTTAATCCACAACCTTGGCTGGGAAGGTAGTCTTGTCTTATTCAATATCTAAATATCTTTACGCGCTTGGCCTGCTGATATTCGCGCCCTTCGCACTCGCCGGGAAGCTCGCTATCGTTATCGATGACTTCGGTTATCGTCCCCATAATGAAAATCAGGTTCTGGCGATGCCGACAGCCATTTCGATCGCCGTCTTGCCCAATGCGCCCTATGCCAGGGAAATGGCCGCCAAAGCGCACAATCAGGGGCGCGAAGTTCTGATCCATCTGCCTATGGCGCCCATGAGCAAACAGCCGCTGGAGCGCGACACGCTGCGCCCGGATATGAGCAGCGAAGAGATCCGGCGCATTATCCGCCAGTCGGTCAACAATGTGCCTCACGCGGTAGGGTTGAATAACCATATGGGCAGCGCGATGACCGCCAGCCTGCCGGGTATGCAGAAAGTGATGCAGGCGCTGAGCGCCTATGAGCTCTATTTTCTCGACAGCATGACGATCGGCAGCAGCAAAGCCAGTCAAGCTGCCGCCGGAACCGGCGTCAAAGTCATCAAGCGCAGAGTGTTTCTGGATGACACGCAAAATGAAGCTGATATTCGCAACCAGTTCAACCGCGCCGTGCAGATGGCCAGGCGCAGCGGTTCCGCCATCGCCATTGGCCACCCGCATCCCGCCACTATCAAGGTGTTGCAACAGATGCTGCCGACGCTGGCGTCAGATATCGTTTTGGTGCGCCCCAGCCAGTTGCTGAACGAACCAACCCAATATTATGCGCCGGTGCCTCCGTCAGAGACGCCGAAGCCGGTTAAACCGCGTAAACCGTTCCGGGGCGTACCACAATGTCTGGCGAAACAACCGCCGGAGCCGGTGAAGAATGATGTCATTTTCAAACTGGTCAGCAGCAGTATCCGCGAAAGCGCCGCGGTGACGTTCATCAAACGTCGTTGGCAGACCTGGGTGACGCCGGACGCGCCTGAAACCGAGCGGTAAAACGGTGCAAAAAGAGGTGTCATGGTTCGCCGAACAGTGTCTGATGCGAGCGCAGACACAGAATGCGGGGATAACGCAACACCAGGCTGCTTGCCGCAAAATGAAATGCTATTATAGCGGTCATAGACATGAGTGGGGCGTGGTGCCTCACCAGCAAGATTAACAAGGGTAGATCCCATGATTATCGTTACTGGCGGTGCCGGTTTCATCGGCAGCAATATCGTAAAAACGCTGAATGACCTTGGCCATCGGGATATTTTGGTGGTGGATAACCTGAAAGACGGCACGAAATTCATCAATCTGGCGGATCTGGACATCGCCGATTACATGGATAAAGAAGATTTTATCGCCAGTATCGTCGCAGGCGATGATCTGGGGGATATCGATGCCGTGTTCCATGAAGGCGCCTGTTCCTCCACCACCGAGTGGGATGGCAAGTATATGATGGACAACAACTATCAATACTCGAAAGATGTCCTGCACTACTGCCTCGATCGCAGCATTCCCTTCCTGTACGCCTCTTCCGCCGCGACCTATGGCGGCCGTAACAACAACTTTATCGAAGCGCGTCAGTACGAGCAGCCGCTGAACGTCTATGGCTATTCCAAGTTCCTGTTCGATCAATATGTGCGTGAACTTCTGCCGCATGCGGAATCACAAATCTGCGGCTTCCGTTACTTCAACGTTTACGGCCCGCGCGAAGGTCATAAAGGCAGTATGGCGAGCGTCGCGTTTCATCTGAATAAGCAGATTAATCAAGGTGAAAATCCCAAATTGTTCTCCGGCAGCGAAAACTTCAAACGTGATTTTATCTATGTCGGCGATGTCGCCGCGGTCAATCTGTGGTTCTGGCAAAACGGCGTCTCTGGTATTTTCAACTGCGGTACTGGCCGCGCGGAATCTTTCCAGGCCGTTGCCGATGCGACCTTGGCCTTTCATAAAAAAGGCAGTGTGGAATACATCGAATTCCCGGAAAAACTGAAAGGACGCTATCAGGCTTATACTCAGGCAGACCTGACCAATCTCCGTGCAGCAGGCTATGACAAGCCGTTTAAAACCGTTGCCGAAGGTGTTGCTGAATATATGGCCTGGTTGAACCGCACCGTTTAATCGGACAAGGAACAGATAAGCGGTATGAAAATTTTGGTCATCGGCCCTTCATGGGTAGGCGATATGATGATGTCGCACAGCTTTTATCGCACGCTAAAGGCTGAACATCCAGAAGCGGTCATTGATGTAATGGCGCCGGCCTGGTGTCGTCCGCTGCTGGCCCGCATGCCGGAAGTCAATCAGGCGCTGGCAATGCCGCTGGGACACGGCACGCTGGCGCTAGGCGAACGCCGCCGCCTTGGTCTCTCGCTGCGTGATGCGCACTACGATCGCGCTTATGTATTGCCCAACTCGTTTAAATCCGCGCTGGTGCCTTTTTTCGCCCATATCCCGCATCGTGTCGGGTGGCGCGGCGAAATGCGTTACGGTCTGCTCAATGATCTGCGGGTACTCGACAAAACCGCGTTCCCGCTGATGGTGCAACGTTATGTCGCTCTGGCCTATGACCGCCGCCGTATCCATAGCGCGCAGGATTTGCCGCAACCTTTATTATGGCCGCAACTACAGGTGAATCAGGCGGAAATCAGCAACATGACGTCAACTTTCCACCTGTCTGATGTCCGCCCGCTGATTGGCTTTTGCCCTGGCGCGGAATTCGGCCCTGCCAAACGCTGGCCGCATTATCACTATGCCGCACTCGCGCAATCGCTGATCGAAAGAGGTTATCAGGTCGCCTTGTTCGGCTCAGCCAAAGATCGTCCCGCGGGTGACGATATCCTTCAGGCGCTGACGGAAGAGGCGCGGCAATATTGCGCTAATCTGGCCGGACAAACCTCACTGGAACAGGCGGTCGTACTCATTGCCGCCTGCCACGCGGTGGTCAGCAATGATTCAGGATTGATGCATGTCGCCGCCGCGCTCCATCGTCCATTAGTTGTGCTTTACGGACCAAGCAGCCCGGACTTTACCCCTCCTTTATCGGATCAGGCGCAAGTTATTCGCCTGATTAGCGGTTATCACCGCGTGCGCAAGGGAGATGCGGAACAGGGATACCATCAAAGCCTTATCGATATTCAGCCCGAACGCGTTCTCACCGCGCTGGAAACATACCTGCCGACGCCGGGAGAACGTGCATGAGGGTGTTGATCGTCAAAACATCTTCCATGGGAGACGTGCTTCATACATTACCGGCCTTGACGGACGCGATGCTCACCATTCCCGGCATCCAGTTTGACTGGGTGGTGGAAGAAGGGTTTGCCCAGATCCCCGGTTGGCACCCGGCGGTGTCTCGTGTCATCCCGGTTGCTATCCGGCGCTGGCGAAAAAGCTGGTTTAGCCCGTCAACACGTCGTGAACGCGCGCATTTCAAACAACAACTACGTGAATATAGCTATGATGCGGTAATCGACGCTCAAGGGCTGATTAAAAGCGCCGCCCTGATAAAGCGACTTGCTCGCGGGAAAAAGCACGGTCTGGACTACAAAAGCGCCCGTGAACCCCTGGCAAGCTGGTTCTATAACTATCGTCACAACGTCAGCCGCCAGCTGCACGCGGTCGAACGGGTGCGGGAACTCTTCGCCGCCAGCCTGCATTATAAAAAACCGACCGAACGTGGCGATTACGCGATTGCGGCGCGTTTTCTTTCCCAGTTACCTGCGGACGCCAATCAATATCTGGTTTTTCTGCACGCCACCACCCGCAATGAAAAGCATTGGCCGGAATCACACTGGCGCGAACTGATTTCTCTGTTGCAGCCCAGCGGACTCAAGATCAAACTTCCGTGGGGAGCAGCGCACGAACATCAGCGGGCGTTGCGTCTGGCGGAAGGTTTTTCCCATGTCGAGGTATTGCCGCGCCTGACCCTGCAACAGGTCGCGGATGTGCTGGCCGGCGCGAAAGCCGTCGTATCCGTCGATACGGGTCTGAGCCACTTAACCGCGGCGCTGGATCGTCCGAACCTCACCTTGTACGGCCCAACCGATCCGGGATTAATTGGGGGATACGGATTAAATCAGGTGGCGGAACTGTCCGAAAATCAGCAAATGGCGACGATTACCACCGGGGAAGTCCGGCGGAAATTGGCGCAGATGGTAGAATTAAGGGCATAAGTGAGTCGCTCACTTCCCTGACTTTATTGAATGCTTAATTGTGTCCATTATGGCCTGGAAAAATCATCGGAAGCAGCGCTCTTTTGTACTCAAGAAGCACGTTAATCGTCAGACTATTGACGTTTCGCCTCAGCGCAACATTAGCAGACCTGTGGCTAAAACAAATACGATAAATACCACAGTAATCATGGGTTATTATCACTGTGAGCGGAGGCCGGGTTCTAAATAACTGATCCTAATATCGCTACATTTTTACCAACCCATGATTCCCACCGGGGAATGGGCTGACAGTATTCATAAAGTGACGCCCTTTTTTCAGTAACTGCCACATTGAGCGGCACTGGTGGTTTCCGGTTATCGTTTCGTGCAGCGCCTGCCACAGCCGTTCAACATGATTTACCCAGGGCGAGTAAACCGGCTGATAAATAACACGAAACTTCGGATTCT
>NZ_QNRY01000031.1 GCF_003315515.1 Brenneria salicis ATCC 15712 = DSM 30166
AAAAATGTCAGACAATTTATTAAAACCGCATCACCTTTCCCAGGCAACAAACCTGGACTAACAAAAGTGGAGCGGTAATAGGCGCAGTTATTTAGACTAAGGGACTGGGAAACGCGCCTGAGAAATCGTTCTTATGCGACATTCCCACATAACAATGGAGTACATAATGAAAGTACAAACACTGGTTCCATTACTGCTGATCGGGATAGCTTCCAATACGGCCTATGCCGCAGACGCCAACGCCAACGCCAAAACAGGGATAATGCAGACCGATACGCTCAAAAAAATCAAGGATACCGGAACCATCGTCGTCGGACACCGTGAATCCTCCGTTCCCTTCTCCTACTATGATAATAACCAAAAGGTCGTCGGTTACTCCCAGGAATACTCGAATGCGATTGTCGAGGCGGTAAAAAAACAACTGGCTATGCCCAACCTGACGGTAAAAATGGTGCCAATCACCTCCCAGGCGCGGATTCCTCTGCTGCAAAACGGCACGATTGATTTTGAATGCGGCTCCACCACCAACAATGCGGAACGTCAGCAGCAGGTAGCTTTCTCCAACTCCATCTTTATCGTCGGCGGAAAGTTGCTGGTTAAAAAAGGCAGCGGCATCAAAGACTTTCAGGATCTGTCAGGAAAACCCGTCACCACGACTTCCGGCACCACCAACGAAATTCTGCTCAACCAGTTGAATGATAGAAACAACATGAAGATGCGCATCATTTCGTCCAAGGATCACAGCGACGCCTTCCGCACGCTGGAAAGCGGACGGGCGGTAGCCTTTTACATGGATGATCCATTACTGGCTGGTGAACGCGCCAAGGCGAAGAAACCCGATCAATGGGAAATCGTGGGGACGCCGCAATCCAACGAAGCCTATGGCTGTATGTTGCGCAAGAACGATCCTGTCTTTAAGAAGCTGATGGATGAGACTATCGCCGATGCGCAAATGTCTGGCGAAGCGGAAAAATGGTATCAGCGCTGGTTTACTCAGCCGATCCCGCCCAAAAACATTAACATGAATTTTACTATGTCGGATGAGATGAAAGCGCTGTTCAAAGCACCGAACGATCGTATCCTGTAGGCGACGACATGGTTTCAGGCAGGTATCGCGTGACAAGCGCGTGATAAAAGAAAACGCCGCCCTGATAACAATGCTATCTGGGCGGCATAGAGAAAAGCCGTACCGGGTGTTAACTCTGTTGATTCAAAATCAACTGACCGTTTCTATCCACGGGAATCTGTGTTCCAGGATCGCGATCCATGCGGATTTTGCCCTGCTGGTCGCCAATTTTATAAGTCACGTCATAGCCCAGCACTTTCTGCGATTTATCGTATACCGTCTGGCAACGTTGCTGCGTGGTGGTATACGTATCATTGTCCTGCATACTGCCTTGAACACGGTTACCGGCATAACCGCCCGCTAAAGCGCCCGCAACCGTCGCCACATCTTTACCGCGCCCACCGCCGAATTGGTGCCCCAGTACGCCCCCCGCAACCGCCCCCAGAACAGACCCTGCAATCTTATTTTCATCCTGAACAGGACGACGATGCGTTACTGAGACGTTACGACATTCCTGGCGAGGCGTTTTCACCGTTTCTTTAATTGGTGTTGCCGTCAGTACCTGCGCATACTGCGGTTTAGATGAGAAAACATCCATACTCGCCACGGCTGCCACACCCAATGCCGCAGCCACACCGATACCTACACCCGCTAACATTGATTTGTTCACAGGATACCTCCCGAATATATTTCCGCGCATTCCCCATCCACAATCCCGTAATAACGATGCTTTATCTTTATTACGCCTCGCGTGATAAGCGATGGAACCGATGGCGCCTCCCAAATGATGTCATTCAGGATTTGCGGCGTGCGCGCAACGCCGTCTGTAAACAGTGGAGAGTCTGCACAATGTTTATTAACCTCGCAATAAGACTAATTAACCAAAAATGTCACTTTCGTAACATAAAACCATCATTTGAGAATTGTCTTAACGTGAATAGGTAATAAGCGCTATTTTATTCTGAGGAAAAACGAAGGGACAACCGTCTGTCCTGTCTTGAACGACAGGACAGACATTGAAGGACACTCGATAAACGCTGGCCCGGTGCTGCGATATCAGAGAATTAGTGCAGTTTAAGACGCGGCCGGATCACCCGGTTAATGCCGCCAACCAGCATCATCAGGCCGGTCTTCACATAACCATGCAGCGCAATCTGATGCATACGGTATAAGGAAATGTAAACAAAACGCGCTATGCGTCCTTCCACCATCACCGAACCACGCATCAGGTTACCCATCAAGCTCCCTACTGTACTGAACTTGGACAGCGATACCAGCGAGCCGTGGTCTTTATACACATATGGCTTCAGCGCCTGCCCGTTCAACAGCGCCACGATATTGCTATGGCAGCGCGAGGCCATCTGGTGCGCGGCCTGCGCACGCGGCGGTACAAAACCGCCGCCTTCCTGCGGGCAGGAAGCACAGTCGCCAATGGCGAAAATATCAGGATCGCGGGTGGTCTGCAATGTCGGTTCAACCACTAGCTGGTTGATGCGGTTGGTTTCCAGACCGGCAATTTCTTTCATTGCATCCGGTGCTTTAATCCCGGCGGCCCATACCATCAGGTCAGCTTCAATAAACTCGCCGTCTTTGGTATTCAGACCGCCAGCCTCGGCGCTGGTCACCATGGTTTTGGTGAGAACACGAACGCCGATATTCGTCAGTTCCTGATGCGCCGCTGCTGAAATACGTGCTGGCAACGCAGGCAAGATGCGCTCACCGGCTTCAACCAGCGTCACATTCAGCGTTTCCTTACCCAGCCCATCAAAACCGTAGCTGTGTAGCTGCTTCACCGCGTTATGCAATTCAGCGGACAGTTCGACGCCGGTCGCGCCACCACCGACGATGGTGATATTCACCTGCTCTTTTTCATCTGTCCTGGCGGTGAATTTCAGGAACAGATTCAACATTTCGTTGTGGAAACGCCTGGCCTGTTTGGGGTTATCCAGGAAGATACAGTGATCTTTTACCCCCGGCGTACCAAAGTCGTTCGAGGTACTGCCTAACGCGATCACCAGAATGTCGTAAGGAATTTTTCGGGCGGCCACCAGCAATTCACCCTGCTCGTCACAGATTTCCGCCAGTTGAATGTTCTTCTGCTCGCGATCGATATCCGTCAACATGCCAAGTTGGAACTGGAAGAAGTGATGGCGGGCATGTGCCAGATAGCTCAGCGCATCCATATCGTCATCCAGCGATCCGGTTGCCACTTCGTGCAGCAACGGTTTCCACAAATGGCTATGGTTACGATCAACCAGCGTCACTTCCGCTTTTTTCTTGCGGCCTAACTTGTGACCCAGGCTGGTCGCCAGTTCTAGTCCGCCGGCTCCCCCGCCGACAATAACGATTTTTTTGGTTGGTGATGTCAAAATGACCCCCTAAAATGTGAACCGATAGTTAATAAAGGGTAAAGGAATAATATCCTTATATTACATAGGGTTCGCGTAAGTTAAACTTGGTATCTGCGGAAAGAATATCACGGCAGGTCATTTGGTCATACCAAAATTGATATATATCAATTTATTTTCAGGAGCAAGCTGAAACCTATCAGCTTTTCAGTCGATTAGCCGATTATGCACAGCAAAAAAATGGGCTGGCGTCAGGCAAACCACGGTGCGGGAGAGAAAGCCCGGATGATGCTTTCTCCTGTTGCAGCAAAAAGACAGGGTACTGATTCAAGTCATCACCCCAGCGTCTTAAACGCCTTCATGCGTTGCAGGTGTGGTGAAATGCTTTTGAATTTATGTGACTGAACCTCATCCCAGACGATTTCATAGTAGTTACCCAACACCTGCGCGCTACGCTGGCTATCCAGCATTTCATCCTGACGCGACAGCACCACCAGACAACGATCTCGGTTCTTCTCACGGAAATTCGCCACGCACTTGGTGGCGATATCCAGATACTCTTCCGGGCGATCGATTTTGCCGATCATGTTTTCCTGCGGAAACAGGTTGGGATTGAATATCACCTGCCGGATATCACACAGAAACCCCACCCGTTCAGCCCAAAAACCGCCAAGCCCTACCCCGCATATCAGTGGACGTTCATCGTTGGCATGCTGAATCATTTTATCCACCTGTTTCAACAGGTGCTGCATATCATGACGCGGATGCAACGTGCTGTAGCTGAGCAACTGAACATCCTCATCGATAAACTGTAGCTGTAACACTTTTTCGTGGTTACCGGGGCTGTTTGAGTCAAAACCATGTAAATAGATAATCATCGCTATCCTCACCACTGTTTACGCACACGCCGTGGCTAACACCCGCGCATAAAGTGTAGCCTTGTTAACGTAATCAGGCAGATTTATACGCTTGCCAGCGTTCGCTGAGCGCCGTCAGCGTCTGATTCGCCAGCTTCCAGCGTGGCGAATCCAGCAACTGCCTGCGGGAATACTTTCCCTGATGATATAAATTGGATAACCGCTCCGCTTTGACCGGGGACAGATTATCCAGCACGCTGACTGCGCCATTCCGGTTATTGCAAACCAGAATCATGTCGCATCCCGCATCCAGCGAAGCCTGAGCGCGTTCGGGGTAACTCCCCATCACCGCCGCGCCTTCCATTGACAGATCGTCGGAAAAAATAACGCCATTGAAATTGAGCTCCTGACGCAATACCTGTTTTAACCAGAACGCTGAGCCGCTGGCCGGACGCGGATCGGCGGCGGTATAAATCACATGAGCGGGCATGATGGCGTCCAGTTGCTGTTGCTCAATCAACTGGCTGAAAATAAACATATCGTGCGCACGGATCGTCTCCAGCGGGCGAGGATCGTGCGGCGTTTCCTTATGAGAATCCGCGCTCACTGCGCCGTGACCGGGAAAATGCTTGCCCGTCACTTTCATTCCCGCGCTATGCATACCACGAATAAAACGTTGCGCCATCATCAGCGCCGTTTGCGGTTCGGCATGGAAGGAACGCTCGCCAATGGCCGCACTCTGGTGACCAATATCCAGCACCGGAGCGAAACTGATATCGATATCCATCGTAATCATCTCTGCCGCCATCAGCCAACCCGCTTCTTGCGCCAGCCGTTGCGCTTCGGTTTCCGTATTCAACGCGGCAAACGCCTGCGCAGCCGGTAAACGGGTAAACCCGTCGCGAAAACGCTGAACACGTCCGCCCTCCTGATCGACCGACACCACCAGACGCGTACGCGCGGCGGCACGGATCTGCCGCACCAGTTCACGCAATTGTTCCGCATCATGAAAATTGCGGGTAAATAAAATCACGCCGCCGACCAGCGGATGCGCCAATACTTCGCGATCTTCCGCATCCAGCTGATAGCTGGCAACATCTAACATTACCGGACCCACACCAACCTCATTCTTTGCTGTTTAATTACGCCAATCAAAAAACGCCCCTTATCATTGCCCGGCTTGGGATTCAATTTAGCCCCAGTTGCCGGCGCAAGGCTGGGAGCGCCCGCAAAAATCTGTCCTGCCGCGTTTGCCGCCAGCGGACTTCGAACCACATCAAGACCAAATAATCGACCCAGGGCAACCACTGCATAACATGCCGATAAAGCCGTCTGGTAGACAATCCAGGGCGATGCCGCTGATATGCCGCTAAAAAATCAAGTTGCGCGGGGATGTCCATCTGATTCGCACGAAAGATGAACGCCATCTCAAAAGCGATATCTCCGTCCGAAGCATATTCCCAATCGATAAGCATGATACCCGGTTCGGTTACCAACAGATTTTCAGCATGAACATCCAGGTGCAACGGCGCATAAGCCAATGGCGTCGGCCAGGACGAACGTTGGAAATGCTGGTGCAGACGCAGCAACGCTGGCGAGCGGCGCCGCGCATCCATCTGTTGCCAGTGTCGGGCGAACAGCGCTCTGAGATCCAACGGGTAACCGCTGCACGGCTGCTGATGAATTCGGGATAATACGCCCGCCAGCGTGCCATTGACCAGCAAGTCGGCAAATTCGTCCGCCGTGGCGATACGCCCTGGCACCCATTCAATGAGCAACCAGTCGCATCGCCAAAGTAGCGGACGCGGCGCTAATCCAACGGCGCTCATCCGGCGCAACAGATGAAACTCGCGCTGACGATCGGTGCCGGTCTGCCGGCCCCATGCCGATTGCGGACGCGCCAACCATTCGATATCCGGCCCGGAGATACGCCAGCTTTCACTGCTGAGGCCGCTGATAGGTTCGAAATGAAAACCGGCGGTATCAACCGCCGGAAAATAGTGCCGCACAAGTTCAGTAAGCTGCGGTTTACTGTTGAATGCTTTCATTGCCCGACCAGATAATTTCGCCCGTCTGCACCAGCATCAACTGCATATCGATGGTCGGCGACTTCACGTCGCCGCTCACGTCGCTGTACAACACATATTGCGCGCCGACATAACGCGCCAACCCAACGGCCTTGCTACGCGAACCTAAACTGTCATCCACGGATAATCCCAGCGTCTGCTTCGCCACCGCCAACTGTTCACGCGGCACCAGCGTGAAGGTGTTGTCGGACGACAAGGCGTTATACAACGCGCTATTGGCTTTTGCCGTTTGCAGCGATCCATTGGTGTTGTTTTTCACGCTATCCAGCAACAGGATACTGCCTTGCGTCACGCCATCGGCTTTCAACATTTGCGCAACCAGCGGGTCGATGCTGGCTTCCCAGTTTAATGTCTGAATTTTTGGCGGAGACGGAACTTGCTCGCCCGGCGGCGGCGTCGCCGGAGCAGGCGGTTCGACGGGCTCAATGGTCGCGGGCGGTTCAACAGGCTCCGGCGGACGACTCGGACACCCCGTCAATACCAACACGGCCAGCGCTACCCCTAGATACTTTTTCATGTTTCCTCTCTCAACACACCATTATAAAAATAGATGAAGGCGGATCTGACGCACATCAGGATTGCTGCGCGTTGAAGAAATTGTTATTTCCGTCTGAGGCGGGAGCACAAGCGTTTGTACATCGTCATACGGCAAGATATCCAACCCATTGTCATCATACCAATAGAAACGGTAATGCACAGTGACAGGCTGTTGCGCATCGTTGCTGACCACAGATGACGTTCGGCGTTTACCGTTTTCCAGACCAAGAGAAGGCGCATCGGCCGTAACTCCGGCTGATAACAGCGGCGCATCCATTACCAACGTTTGCCGTTCATTGATCGTCAGCACTTTTGGCGTGCTGCACGCCAAAAGTACGCCCGCCATCAACAGCAGCGACAAACACCGCATCATGGTATTACGCATCGCAAACTCCATTAGTCAGCCAGCAAAGGCCCCAATGGATGACCTCCCAGCAGGTGCATATGAATATGATAGACTTCCTGCCCGCCGTGGCGGTTGCAGTTGATAATCAGACGATAGCCTTCATCCGCAATGCCTTCCTGACGGGCAATTTTTCCGGCGACGGTGATCATGCGTCCCAGCGCGGCTTCGTGTTCAGCGCTGGCTTCATTGACGGTCGGAATGAATACATTAGGAACGATCAGAATATGGGTGGGCGTGCGTGGCACAATATCACGAAAGGCGGTTACCAATTCGTCCTGATAAACGATATCGGCAGGAATTTCCCGGCGGATGATTTTACTAAAAATGGTTTCTTCAGCCATGATTGATTTCCTTTTTAAACAAACGCAGATCAAAGTCGTATAGGCAGTATGAGTGACATATTCCATTTCTTTCAACCTTCTTCGTCTATTTCTGACGCGGATGATTAAAATACGACAGGTCTGACGCGCGCTAATTTCGCGTTCCCTCCCGGCGGGATGCTATTCCCTCGTAGATGGTCAATCCACTGGCTGCGAGGGCGTGCTGACGGCAACCATGAAAAAAGGGGCTTGCGCCCCTGATATTTCCCAATAACCGATCAGTGTTGACGAATGTAATCATCCATGTCGGTTTTCAGGTTATCGGATTTCGTACCAAAAATGGCCTGAACCCCGGAACCGGCGATCACCACCCCGGCAGCGCCCAGTTGTTTCAAACCAGCCTGATCGACTTTCGATACATCATCCACGCTAACCCGCAGACGTGTGATGCACGCATCCAGATTGGTGATGTTGTCTTTACCACCGAAAGCGCTGACCAGCGCCGCCGCCATCTCCGAGCTATTCTGAGCGGTCTGCTCCGAAGACGAATCTTCACGACCAGGGGTTTTCAGGTTCAGCTTGACGATCAATACACGGAAAATCGTGTAGTAAATCAACGCATAGCCCAGCCCGACGATAGGGAACAGCCACAACTTGCTGCCGTTGCCGCTCAACACGACGAAGTCGATCAAGCCATGCGAGAAACTTGTGCCGTCGCGCATGCCCAACAGGATACAGATCGGGAAAGCCAGGCCAGCAAGGATCGCGTGGATGACATACAGGATCGGCGCCACGAACAGGAAAGAGAACTCGATAGGCTCGGTAATACCGGTCAGGAACGCGGTCAATGCCGCGGAGATCATGATACCGCCGACTTTAGCGCGGTTTTCCGGTTTGGCGGAGTGCCAGATAGCAATAGCCGCCGCCGGCAGACCGTACATTTTGAACAGAAAGCCGCCTGACAGTTTGCCCGCCGTCGGGTCACCCGCCATGTAACGCGGAATATCACCGTGGAATACCTGACCGGCCGCGTTGGTGAACTCGCCAATCTGCATCTGGAAAGGCACGTTCCAGATATGATGCAGGCCAAAAGGCACCAAAGAACGTTCTACCAGTCCATACAGACCGAATGCCAGCACCGGGTTCTGATACGCGCCCCATTGGGAGAATGTCTGGATAGCGCGACCGACCGGCGGCCAAATAAAGGACAACGCGATACCGAGTACAATGGCGAACAAGCCCGAAATAATCGGCACAAAGCGCTTGCCCGCGAAGAAGCCGAGATATTCCGGCAATTTAATGCGATAAAAGCGGTTAAACATATACGCAGCGATAGAACCGGCGATAATCCCGCCCAGTATGCCGGTATCCGCCAGGCGCTGAGCTTCAATCTCAGCCGCCGGCAAGTGCAGCACCAGAGGCGCAACCACCGCCATAGTCTTCACCATAATGCCGTAGGCAACGACCGCCGCCAGTGCGGAAACACCATCATTATTGGTAAATCCCAGAGCAACGCCGATAGCGAAGATTAACGGCATATTGGCGAAAACGGACCCACCCGCCTCCGCCATAACATGGGATACCACCGCGGGTAACCAGCTAAAATTGGCCGCGCCGACGCCCAGCAGAATACCTGCGATAGGCAATACGGAAACGGGCAGCATTAACGACTTACCTACTTTCTGTAGGTTTGCGAATGCATTCTTAAACATAATTGAGTGTACTCCTGAGTAATAGTGCTTTACTGCTGATACTGCATATCGGCAAAGGGGAGGAAAAAATCCTTTGCATCTTGGGGTGTCTTAGCTCCCTTTAATTTTTACGCAGAGTAAAATAAATAGCATGCACAATGTTTGATTGCTATCACGTTTCCATGAGTAGACCGGTCAAAACAGCGCATAAATTAAGCTTATTTGTGATATTTAGCTAAAAAATAGTCAATTCTGACGAGAAAACACCAGAACATGATCGCTATGAATCATGATTAATTACACAGATAAAAAAAGTTTGTTATTTTCGACCACTATCGCGTGATGGTCAACCGTGCGGGATCGATGTGGAACAGCCGGTAAAAGTTATCTGTCGTGACAGCCGCCAGCGTTTCCAGCGTCGTCCCTTTCAGCACGGCTAAATATTCCGCTACATCACGAACATAGGCAGGCTGATTTTCCTGTCCGCGGTAAGGAACCGGCGCCAACCAGGGGGAATCGGTTTCAATCAGCATGCGCTCCAACGGCACGTAGCGCGCAACTTCACGCAGTGCTTCCGCAGTGCGGAACGTGATAATACCGGAAAAGGAAATATAGAACCCCATATCCAGCAGCGTTCTGGCCGTAGCCAGATCTTCGGTAAAGCAATGCAACACGCCGCCGCACTTCTCTGCCTGTTCTTCCTTCAGAATGGCGAGAGTATCTTCCCGCGCCGCACGGGTATGGACGATAACAGGCTTATGCAAATCATTGCCTATACGAATGTGCTCGCGAAAAGACGCCTGCTGCTGCGCTTTGGTTTCCTGCTGATAATAGTAATCCAGCCCCGTTTCTCCCATCGCCACCACCAGGCTGGAAGCAGCCAACTGACGCAGTTCGGCATAGTCATAGGGTTCATCCTGATTCAAAGGATGGACACCGCAGGAAAACGCCACGTTATCCCGCATGCCGATCTGTTCCGTCATGGCGCGGAAACCCGGCAACGTCGTCGCTACCGCCAGAATGAAACCGACCTCGCGGCTTTTCGCCTTCTCAAGCACGTCAGACACGTCTTTATGTAACGACTGATAATCCAGTCCGTCAAGGTGGCAGTGGGAATCAACTAACAACATGGTATTTACTCAAAATTGATTAAGCAGAGAATGGATGAAAATGTCGCTGAACCGTGGCGGACAGGCTTTGTTCAGCATCAAGCAGCCGTTCCGTCAACAGCAGTTCACGGTTAACACCGGTCACCGTCAATAACTTTTGTCGGCAAACCAACCATTGGCGCAGTTCATACTGTAATTGGGCGTTGGCGGATTCATGCGCTAAACGTTCAACCAGTATTGCCTGATCCTGATTAACCCGATGTTCACCCGCGCCTTGCTGCCATTTTATCGCATCCAGCAGCAATGAACTCAACCAATGAATACGTTCATCGACATCATCATGATTTAGCAGGGAAATTAGTGAGAGCATATCGTGTGAAACAAGCGAGCCAAGCAGCCCCTGACACAACGCGCCACGTTGTTTCCAGCGCTCCGGTCGCAACAGCGACTCGGCGGCCAGCGGCGCGCCCGCCTGCAACCTTAACGCGGTGCGTATCGCTTGCGTGTCGTTGCTATGACGCGAGTTCAACCATAGCACGCTCTGGGTTTCGTCTGGCACCGCCAGATACTGATACAGACAACGGCTGCGCATCGTCGCCAATAGACGCGATGGTTCGCGGCAGCCAAACAGAAAATAGGTGCTTTGCGGCGGTTCTTCCAATGTCTTCAGCAACGCATTGGCCGCAGCTTCGGTCAAAAGTTCGGCAGAAGGCAGCCAAATCACTTTAGCGCCGCCTTGTCGTGAATGCTGATAAAGTTTATCCAACACGTCACGCACGGCATCAACGCCCAGACTCTGCTTCCCTTTTTCCGGGCTGAGCGTATACCAGTCAGGGTGTGTCCCCGCGATCATCAAATCACAGGCGTGACACTTGCCGCAGCTTTTCACGCCGGCGGGATGTTGACACATCAGCCAGCGACTCAACGCATAGACCAACGAGTCACCGCCCATGCCGGTCAGCCCATGCAGCAAAATGGCGTGATGTCCTCTTCCCGCCTGATATTGCGCGATCAACTGACGGTAAGGCGCGTTAAGCCACGGATACCAATCCATTAGTCACAATCCTGAGAAAGCGCGACGGGCTGTTGAGGTAACCCCTGCTGTTGCAGCCATTCCCGCAAGGTTGCCTGAATAGCCGCACTGACGTTTTCCAGCGGTTGAGAAGCATCGATGGTGACGATATCAGGCTCTTGCGTGGCCAACGCCTGATAGCGGGCGCGTGTACGTTCAAAGAACGCCAACGACTCCTGTTCGATGCGATCCAGTTCCCCACGCGCCCGCGCCCGTTGCAGCCCGATGGCGGGCGGCAAATCAAGATAAAGCGTCAGATCTGGCCGAAAGTCGCCCAGCACGGTATCGCGCAATGACAGCAACAACTGCGGATCAATGCCGCGTCCTCCGCCCTGATAAGCCTGCGAAGAGAGATCGTGTCGATCGCCAATCACCCACTGACCGTTGGCTAACGCAGGCTTGATGACGTTATCGACCAATTGCACTCTGGCGGCGTACAACATCAGCACTTCTGCTTTGTCCGTCACCTTTTCATCCGCCATGCCTTGCTTGATCAATTCCCGCAACTTCTCGGCCAGCGGCGTACCGCCAGGCTCACGCGTGAAAATAACGTCCTGTATACCGTATGTCCGCAACGTTTCGACAACAATCTCGCGGGCGGTGGTTTTCCCTGCGCCTTCCAAACCTTCAATAACAATAAATTTACTGTTCATCCCGTTCCTTTAGCGCTGAGCGATATACCCTCACAGCACGGTTATGATCGGCAAGGTTAGTGGTGAAACGATGCCCGCCTTTGCCATCGGCCACAAAATAGAGATATGACGTTTTAGCCGGATGCGCGGCGGCTTCCAGCGACGCTCTGCCTGGCATGGCAATCGGCGTTGGCGGTAGACCGGAGATGATATACGTATTGTAAGGCGTTGGCGTATCCAGCGCCTTACGGGTAATCGTTCCTGTGTACGCCTCTCCCATGCCATAAATAACCGTTGGATCGGTTTGTAAACGCATGCCGATGCGCAGACGGTTAACAAAAACCGAGGCCACCTGAGGGCGCTCTTCGCTGACCGCCGTTTCTTTCTCAATGATCGAGGCCATAGTAAGTAACTCATCCGGCGTTTTGTAAGGCAAGCCGTCTTCTTTACCCTGCCATACTTCATCGATAGTGTTCTTCATCCGCTGGTGAGCACGTTGCAACAGTGCCCGATCGGTAGTGTTCGCCGTATACAGATACGTATCCGGGTAAAACCATCCTTCCGGGTTGGGTGTATCTTTTATACCAAGATCAATCGCCACTTCCTGCATGCTTTTATCATGCAGTTCATGTTTAATATAGGGCGATTGACGCAAGGTTTCGAGCCAATCTCTCAGTCGTGACCCTTCAGCAAACCGAATAGAAAACTGAGCTTCTTTACCGCTGGCTAACAACGCCAGCATCTCACGGACGGTCATACCGATGGTAAAGCGGTATGTTCCGGCCTTAAACTTTGCCAGTTCTGGCTCGGTACGCAGCAACCAGGGAAAGAAGGTTCCTTCGGTTATGATTTTCTGATCCAGCAATAACGTTTCCAACCCTTCACGCCCCGTCCCCGCTGGCAGCGTAAAAATCGTTTCTTGTTCAATCGCGAGTGGCGAACCGGCAAACCGCTGAAGTTTCTGCCACAGAAGCAGACTCGCCAACAGCAGCAAAGCGACTATCAGTACACCAATCTTCTTTCTCTTCATAAATCAACCATCGTCTAACAGTTAGGGCTCAGAAACCGGTAGAGATCTCTGGAGCGATAACACCAGACGTGCGCCTGGTTTACGGGGATAACGGGCATTAATGCGTTACAGACTAAAACCTCATCAGCCTCTTCGAGTGCGCTCAACGGTTCAGTGACAATGTGTACCTCAAAATCAGCGACGGCCAGCAGCGAAAGAATATGCTGTCGGGCTACGCCATCGACTCCGGCATAGGATAAATCCGGCGTATAAACCTGATTTCCCTTACGCCAGAATAAATTGGCCGCACAGCACTCCACCAGAGCGCCGGAAGTGTCAAGCACCAGCGTCTCATCGGCGGATGTCCCCTCAAGATGCAGTCGAATTAAAACCTGTTCCAGCCGATTAAGATGCTTGATGCCGGCCAGCAGTGGATTTTTTGCCAACGCGACAGGACTCAGGTTCAAACGAATGCCCTGCTCACGCCAGCGGACATAATGCGCGGGATAGTCAGCCTGCATAACAATACGCGTCGGCTGCGTACAACCCTGAGCACCGTATCCTCTGCCCCCCTGACCTCGCGTCAGCATGACTTTTACCACGCCTTGCCGACATCCCTGCGCGGCCTGTATCATTTCCGCGCTCAGCAGCGTCCGGTCAACAGGCGGCAACATCAGACGTTCAGCCGCGTGTTGCAGGCGCACGATATGACGTTCAAGCCAGATAATCCGCCCCTCGTCAACTCTGGCCGTGGTAAAGCAGCCATCGCCGTACTGAGTAGCACGGTCTGAAACCGGCAACATTTCCTGCCGCTGACCATTTATCCAACGCATGCCTTACTCCCTTTCAGCCAAAAGCCATTAGATTGCCAGTAAACCAAAGCACCCGACAAGCAGCCATATCCGATTTTAGACGGACCAACAAACGCGCAGCGTTGACCCGCAGAGGGGTTGCCAGGCGACAAAAAAACCCGGAAACCGGGTTTTTTTAACGGGATAACGATGCTCAAACCTTACGGAATACCAGAGAACCGTTTGTTCCACCGAAACCAAAGGAGTTACACAGCGTATATTCCATATTGCTGACCTGACGTGCTTCATGAGGCACAAAATCAAGATCGCAACCTTCATCTGGATTATCCAGATTGATCGTAGGCGGTACCGCCTGATCCCGCAGCGCAAGAATACTGAAGATCGACTCAATTGCGCCTGCCGCTCCCAGCAGGTGACCGGTCATCGATTTCGTCGAACTGACCAATACACGCCTGGCATCCGCACCAAACACCGACTTGACGGCTTGCGTTTCAGCTTTATCACCCGCAGGCGTAGAGGTGCCATGCGCGTTGATATAACCAATCTGAGAGGTTGCGATCCCCGCGTCAAGCAACGCATTTTCCATCGCCAGCGCTGCGCCTGCGCCATTTTCCGGCGGAGACGTCATATGGTAGGCATCGCTGCTCATACCAAAACCGACCAGTTCCGCATAGATTTTAGCGCCGCGTCTTTTGGCGTGCTCATACTCTTCCAGCACCAGCATACCGGCGCCATCACCCAGCACGAAACCATCACGGTCTTTATCCCACGGTCGGCTTGCCGCCTGCGGGTTATCGTTGCGGGTTGACAACGCGCGCGCGGCGCCAAAGCCACCCACGCCCAATGGCGTACTGGCTTTTTCCGCGCCCCCCGCCACCATGATATCCGCATCGTTATAAGCGATGATACGGGCGGCATGACCGATGTTATGCACACCAGACGTGCAAGCCGTGGCGATAGAGATACTGGGTCCACGCAAACCGTACATAATGGTGAGATGCCCGGCCACCATATTGACGATGGTGGAAGGCACGAAGAATGGACTGATTTTACGTGGCCCGCCGTTCACCAGCGAGCTATGGTTCTCTTCAATCAAACCCAGGCCACCGATGCCTGAGCCAATCGCGGCACCGATACGCGATGCGTTCTCTTGCGTTACTTCAATACCGGAATCTTTCATGGCCTGAATACCCGCCACGATCCCGTATTGTATAAAGGCATCCATCTTGCGTGCTTCTTTACGCGAAATGAATTCCTCATAGTTAAAACCTTTTACTAAGCCGGCAAAACGCGTTGCGTAGGCACTAGTATCGAAATGGTCCATCAGGCTGATACCACTCTGACCGGCAAGAAGAGCACTCCAGGTAGACTCAACTGTATTGCCGACAGGAGATAACATGCCCAGTCCGGTCACAACAACTCGACGCTTAGACACGCTTGTCCTCCAGGGAGGGAAAAAATTACACTGCGGGACAAAAAACTTAGGCGGTCGAATGACCGCCTAGAGATGTTCGCTTACTGCTGGTTAGCCTGAATGAAATCGATGGCTGCCTGAACAGTCGTGATTTTTTCGGCTTCTTCGTCTGGAATTTCAGTATCAAATTCTTCTTCCAGGGCCATTACAAGCTCAACAGTGTCAAGAGAATCAGCGCCGAGGTCGTCAACGAAAGAAGCATTGTTTACGACTTCTTCCTGCTTAACACCAAGCTGTTCAACGATGATTTTCTTAACGCGTTCTTCGATAGTGCTCATACTCTTAAATTTCCTATCAAAACTCGCTTTCGCGAAGGTTTTCGTAGTGTATAAAATGTTGAAAAAGATGCAACAAAATCCCGGCTGGTCGAACCACGATTTTGTGCTATTTTGCGGTCATCACCGCAAATAACGCAAATAGTTTCGTACTTTTTAGATCATATACAGGCCGCCATTGACATGCAATGTCTCGCCGGTAATGTAACCCGCCTCGTCAGAGGCTAAAAATACCACAGCACTGGCTATTTCTTTAGCATCGCCAAGCCGGTTGGCTGGAACCTGGCTCAAAATGCCTGCACGCTGTTCTTCTGTCAACGTCTGAGTCATATCAGTTTCAATAAAACCCGGCGCGACAACGTTTACTGTAATGCCACGCGAGGCCACTTCACGAGAGAGAGATTTGCTGAAACCAATCAGCCCAGCCTTCGCCGCCGCGTAGTTTGCCTGTCCCGCATTCCCCATCGAGCCAACAACGGAACCGATAGTAATAATGCGGCCAAAACGTTTTTTCATCATAGCGCGCATGACAGCTTTGGACAGTCGGAACACGGATGTCAGATTCGTATCCAGAATATCCTGCCATTCGTCATCTTTCATGCGCATCAACAGGTTATCGCGTGTAATTCCGGCGTTATTGATCAAAATGTCGATTTCACCGAATTCAGCGCGAATATCCGCTAATACATTCTCGACTGACGTCGCATCCGCGACATTCAGCACAAAACCTTTACCCTTCTCACCCAGCCAGGCGCTGATGGCTTCAGCCCCTTTTTCGCTGGTTGCGGTCCCAATGACTTTTGCGCCCCTGGCAACCAATGTTTCAGCAATCGCACGGCCTATGCCTCGGCTTGCTCCAGTAACCAGCGCAACTTTTCCCTCAAAACTCATTGCTTTCTCCGTCCTTATTTTTCAAGTGCCGCTGACAACGAGGCAGGATCATTCACCGCAGCGGCTGTCAGGGTATCGATGATTCGTTTCGTCAACCCGGTAAGAACTTTGCCAGGCCCCACTTCCAGCAATGACTCGACGCCTTCTGACGCCATTAACTCGACACACTCGGTCCAGCGGACCGGGCTGTAGAGTTGGCGCACCAGTGCGCTGCGGATCGCTTCCGGCGTCGTTTCAATACGCGCGTCAACATTATTGACCACAGGAATCGAAGGAGGCTGGAATTCGATGGACTCAAGCGCCGCAGCCAATCTTTGCGCCGCGGACTCCATCAAAGCACAGTGAGACGGTACGCTGACGGGCAACGGCAAGGCGCGTTTGGCCCCCGCCGCTTTACAAGCAGCGCCGGCACGCTCTACCGCTTCTTTGTCGCCGGCGATAACAACCTGTCCCGGCGAGTTGAAGTTTACGGGTGACACTACCTGTCCCTGCGCGGACGCTTCGCACGCTTTGACGATCGCCTCATTATCCAGACCGATGATCGCATACATGGCGCCCGTGCCTTCCGGCACCGCTTCCTGCATAAATTTGCCACGCAATTCAACCAGGCGGACAGCCTGTTGGAAATCCAGCACGCCCGCGCAAACCAGTGCTGAATACTCGCCCAGACTGTGACCTGACATCAGCGCAGGCAGTTTACCGCCCTGCTGCCGCCAGACACGCCAGATCGCCACTGAGGAAGCCAATAACGCAGGCTGGGTCTGCCAGGTTTTATTTAATTCCTCAGCAGGCCCTTGTTGGGTAAGCTGCCACAGGTCATAACCCAACGCGTCGGAAGCCTGAGCAAAAGTTTCGGCAACCACCGGATAGTCCGCGGCCAATTCAGCCAGCATACCGACAGTTTGAGATCCCTGCCCCGGAAAAACCATTGCAAATTGCGTCATATAAAAATCCTGTTTAATCAAAAACGAATCAGTGCGGAACCCCAGGTAAAGCCGCCGCCAAAGGCTTCGAGCAATACCAGTTGTCCAGGCTTGATACGCCCGTCGCGCACCGCTTCATCCAATGCGGAGGGTACAGAGGCCGCGGACGTGTTGCCGTGACGATCCAGCGTCACCACCACTTTATCCATCCCCATTCCTAATTTTTTCGCCGTCGCGTTGATAATACGCAAATTTGCCTGATGCGGAACCAACCAATCTAATTCGCTTTTCTCCAACTGAGCAGCCTGTAACGTTTCCTCAACGATGTGCGCCAGTTCCGTCACTGCAACTTTAAAGACTTCATTGCCCGCCATGGTCAGATAGGCTGGCGTCTCGCGATGGTGACGATCCTGATGCGGCAATGTCAGCAATTCGCCGTAGCGACCATCCGCGTGCAGATGAGTCGACAGAATGCCCGGTTGCTCCGATGCTGCCAACACGACGGCGCCGGCGCCATCGCCAAACAGAATGAGCGTACCGCGATCTTCAGGATCCAGCGTGCGGGATAAGGTATCGGAACCGATAACCAAAGCATAATCCACCGCGCCGTTTTTGATATATTGATCGGCAACGCTTAAGGCATAGGTAAAACCGGCGCAGGCCGCGGCCAGATCAAAGGCGATCGTATCTTTTATATCGAGCAATTGCTGGATCTGACAGGCTGAGCTTGGGAATGCATGGTTTGACGACGTCGTCGCAACGATCAGTAAACCGACTTTCGACTTATCAATGCCCGCCATGTCCAGCGCGTTTTTCGCAGCATGGCATCCCATGGTCGCGACATTTTCATCTGGCGCGGCAATGCGTCGTTCACGAATGCCGGTACGCGTCACGATCCATTCGTCAGACGTCTCCACCATCTTTTCTAAATCAGCGTTCGTCCTGATTTGCTCAGGCAAATAACTTCCCGTTCCGATTATTTTTGTATACATGTACGCTCAGTCACTCTTGGGTAATACAGCTTCTAGACGGGCGGCAATTCGCTCTGGCAGTTGCCGCCGTACCGTCTGCATTGCCTGTTCAATGGCAACGGCAAACGCTCTCTGATTCGCTGCGCCATGGCTTTTGATTACAGTTCCCCGCAATCCTAACAGACATGCGCCATTATATTGGTCAGGATTCAAATGACCGAAACGCTTTGACAATCGTTTTTGTAACAAACGGCCCAACCACTTCAACCACCAGGACTGTTTTGACTTATGCTCAGTACCGGAAGAAGAGGATTTCAGCAGCGATAGAAACATCCTTACCACGCCTTCCATGGTCTTCAAGGTAACATTACCGACAAAACCGTCACAAACCATGACATCCGTCTTTCCTGTCAACAATTCATTGCCTTCAAGATAACCTATGTAGTTAATCGACGGCGTATTTCTCAATTGGCTTGCCGCATCGCGGATGTTACTGAGACCTTTACTCTCTTCTTCACCAATATTCAGCAAAGCAACCCGCGGATTGTCCAGATCCAGCACGACTTCCGCCATCACTGAGCCCATCACGGCAAACTGAACCAACATCGTGCTGTCGCAGTCCACATTGGCGCCCAGATCCAGCACCACTGTTTTGCCATGCCGCTGATGAGGCAAAATGGAAACCAACGCCGGGCGCTCAATTCCCTCAATAGGCTTAATCAAAAGCTTCGCCAGCCCCATCAGCGCGCCGGTATTGCCCGCACTGACGCAAGCTTGCGCTCTTCCGTCTTTAATCAGTTCAAGTGCGATACGCATCGAGGTTCCGCGACTGGCACGGATAGCCTGCGACGGTCTTGCATCACTGGCAATAACCGATTCGGCCGGAATAATCTCTAACCGGGATAATCGTTCAGAATCGACTTTGGCAAGTAATGGCGTAATCGCAGCGGGATCGCCAACTAATAACAGACTGAGAGCAGGATTAGAAGCCAGCGCCTGCAATGCAGCAGGCACTGTTACGCGGGGACCGAAGTCCCCGCCCATCGCATCTAACGCCAGAGTTAGGCGTGTCAAGGTATTGCCTTGCTAATAATTCGCAAGAATTACTTGGCAATAACCTTGCGACCGCGGTAGTAACCGTCCGCCGTGATGTGGTGACGCAGGTGAGTTTCGCCGGAAACTTTATCTACGGATGCAGAAGAAGTGGTCAGCGCATCGTGAGCACGACGCATACCACGTTTGGAACGGCTAGGTTTGTTTTGTTGTACGGCCATGGACCTTACTCCTTAATTACTTACGCTTTAAACTGGCTAATACGGCAAACGGATTCGGCTTCTCCGCCTCTTCAGGCAGCTTGCCGAACACCATGTCCGCTTCGGACACTTCACAGTGTTCAGAATCATGTACCGGGGCGATAGGCAATGTCAGGATGATTTCATCTTCAATCATTGCCAGCAGATCGACTTCGCCAAACTCATCAACGTCGATCGGTTCATACACTTCCGATAAAGCTTCGGCCTGTTCATCATTGATGACCGGGCTAAAACAAAATGTCGCATGAACCTGATGCTCAAATGGCTTTCCGCAGCGTTGGCACATTAATGTCACCGTCACATCCGCACTACCGTCAATCACCGCCAGGCGCTGATTATCAATATGGAAAGACAAAGAAGCCTGAACATCACTGTCCACACTCACCACTGACGCAGCCACGCGCATTACTTGTTCAGACGTATAGATACCAACATAATCCAAACGCTTTTGAGCAGTGCGAACCGCATCAACGGTTAAGGGTAATTTTACCTTTTGCATAGGGCGCGCATATTAACGTCGTAACGACATAGAGTCAAAGAAAAAGGCGGTGAAGCACGACCTTTCACCAATATTCGCTTCCAGAGCGGCGCATAGTTTAAAATGCCTTTCATCATTACGCTACGGTTTATAAAAAAATTATGCATCAGATCGTTCTCGCTTCCACCTCACCTTATCGAAAAATGCTGCTGGAAAAGCTGGGTGTTCCTTTTATCTGCGCCGCATCGGAAATTAATGAAACCCCGTACCCCGGCGAAGATGCGAGGGCGTTAGTGGCACGACTAGCGCAAAGCAAAGCCAACGCATTAGCCGCGCGCTATCCCAACCATCTCATTATCGGCTCCGATCAGGTGTGTGCTGGGGGATAAGATTACCGGCAAGCCGCACAATAAATCCAATACTGTGCGCCAATTACAACGGGCAAGCGGTCAATGCATCTCTTTTTTTACCGGATTAGCGCTTTTCAACAGTGCGCAACAACGTATGCAAAGCGTGGTTGAACCGTTCGATGTTCATTTCAGGACACTGACGGATGATGAAATTGACGGCTATCTGGAAAAAGAACAGCCCTGGAACTGTGCCGGCAGTTTTAAAAGCGAAGGATTGGGCATCGCGTTGTTCGATCGCTTATCGGGACGAGATCCCAATACACTGATCGGCTTACCGTTGATAGCGCTGACCGCGATGTTGAAAAAGGAAGGGGTGAACCCGCTGTCCAGAGACTAACTCGTCGGCCAGCCTTCGCCAGGGGAAGCCGACAGGATTGAGAGATTACGTTTTTGTTTTACGCAATACTTGCAGACAGCGACGCAACTGTTCATCCAGCGGCGCTTCAATTCTGAGCGTCTCCCCGGTTTCAGGGTGCGAAAAACGTAACGCCTGCGCATGCAGGAAGAGACGTTTCAGCCCCGTCCCCGCCAGTTGCCGATCGAATTCCCGCTCGCCATAACGATCGTCAAACGCGATGGGGTGTCCGGCATATTGCGTATGCACGCGGATCTGATGAGTCCGACCGGTTATCGGGCTGGCGCGAACCAATGTCGCCAAATCATCAAAGCGCTCTTCCACCTTGAAGCGCGTTTCAGACGGCTTGCCTTCGCTATTTACACGCACAATACGCTCGCCGCTTTGAAGAATGTTTTTCAGCAGTGGCACCTGCACCACTTTACAGTGCGACTGCCACTGTCCGCGAACCAGCGCCAGATAATCCTTCTGCATCCCCTTGAGACGCAATTGCTCATGTAACGAACGCAGCGCCGAACGCTTTTTGGCTACCAGCAGCACGCCGGATGTGTCACGGTCGAGGCGATGCACCAATTCCAGAAAACGCGCTTCGGGACGTAACGCCCGTAGTCCCTCGATCACGCCGAAGCTCAATCCGCTGCCGCCATGCACCGCCGTACCGGATGGTTTGTTTAACACCAGCAGATAATCATCTTCATAGATGATGCAATCGGCCAGCGCCGCGACTTTGCCGAGGCTGGCGGAAACCGGCGTTTCATCACGTTCCGCTTGTCTGACCGGCGGAATGCGGATTTCATCCCCAGCCAGCAATTTATATTCTGGCTTTATCCGCTTTTTATTTACCCTTACCTCGCCTTTTCGCAAGATACGGTAAACCATACTTTTCGGCACGCCTTTTAACCGGGTATGCAAAAAGTTATCAATGCGCTGTCCCGCCTCATCAGCGGAAATCGTCACAAATTGTACTGAAGGATTGTCTGTTTTCATGATGCGCGATTCTAAATAGAGCCGCCAGATAGCGCCACTTCTTTTTCTGTGCTTAACTGTGTGTCTGACTTATGAAGATAATTGTTGCACCAACAGGTTTGGCTGATTTTAGTCGCAACCACTATCAGTTTGAGTGATGACAGCACAACTATCTTGATACTGACAGGCAAAGTCACCTTGCTATAACAGTGTCAGCAATGGAATAATGCTTTTGCGTTTTCCGTGCTGATTTCCATTAAAACAAGGGAAATTGCGGAATTATTAAGTTTGCCTGATAACACAAACACGCAGCAATGGCGTAAGACGTAATGTGTAATCAAGCAGTTAGCGGGCTGCGGGTTGCAGCTTGGCCGGCCAATGGAATCAGATCTGGCGACATTATTCAGAAGCTGTTCCCTCAGTAAATGCGCTGTTTTCCATCAGGAAACACAGGCTACCGAAACATGCGTCTCTATGCAGGCGACAACCGGGAGGTTGACGTCCCTGCGATAAGCCACGAGGCCATCGGTTCATTCCGGTCATGCGGGTCTTTTGTCCGCAGCTCTATCAATAATGCAAGTAAAAATAACGAGTAAGTTAAAGATGAAGAGAATGTTGATTAACGCAACTCAGCAAGAAGAGTTGCGTGTTGCCTTGGTTGATGGTCAACGGCTGTATGATCTGGATATCGAAAGTCCCGGTCATGAGCAAAAGAAAGCAAATATCTACAAAGGTAAAATCACGCGTATTGAACCCAGCCTTGAAGCCGCTTTTGTTGATTATGGCGCTGAAAGACATGGTTTTCTCCCTCTCAAAGAAATCGCTCGCGAATATTTTCCCAACAACTACGCTTCTCATGGCCGACCCAACATCAAAGATGTCTTGCGCGAAGGTCAGGAAGTCATTGTTCAGGTTGATAAGGAAGAGCGAGGCAATAAAGGCGCAGCACTGACAACGTTTATCAGTCTGGCCGGCAGCTATTTGGTGCTGATGCCGAACAACCCCCGCGCCGGCGGAATTTCTCGCCGGATCGAAGGCGATGACCGCACGGAACTGAAAGAAGCCTTAGGTTCATTGCAGTTGCCGGACGGTATGGGATTGATTGTTCGCACCGCTGGCGTGGGCAAATCCGCCGAAGCGCTGCAATGGGATTTGGCTTTCCGTCTGAAACATTGGGAAGCCATCAAAAAAGCGGCGGAAGGACGCCCTGCGCCGTTCCTGATACACCAGGAAAGCAACGTCATTGTACGCGCCTTCCGCGATTATCTGCGCCCTGATATCGGTGAAATCCTGATCGACAACCCCAAAATTCTCGATCTGGCCAAAGAGCACATTTCCGCGCTTGGTCGTCCCGATTTCAGCAGCAAAATCAAACTGTACAGCGGTGAAATTCCCCTGTTCAGCCATTATCAAATCGAATCACAGATCGAATCGGCTTTCCAGCGCGAAGTGCGTCTGCCATCCGGCGGCTCTATCGTCATTGATACCACCGAAGCGCTGACGGCCATCGATATCAACTCCGCCCGCGCCACCCGCGGTGGCGATATTGAAGAAACGGCCTTCAATACCAATCTGGAAGCCGCTGATGAAATTGCCCGCCACTTGCGTTTACGCGATCTGGGCGGACTAATCGTCATCGACTTTATCGACATGACGCCGGTACGCCACCAGCGTGAAGTTGAGAACCGTTTGCGTGATTCGGTGCGTCAGGATCGCGCTCGTATTCAGATTGGCCGCATTTCACGTTTCGGTTTACTGGAAATGTCTCGTCAACGCTTGAGTCCGTCGTTGGGCGAGTCAAGCCATCACGTTTGCCCTCGTTGCAGCGGCACCGGGACCGTGCGTGATAATGAATCGCTCTCGTTGTCTATTCTGCGTCTGATCGAAGAAGAAGCGCTGAAAGAGAACACCAAAGAAGTTCACGCCATCGTTCCCGTGCCTATCGCTTCCTATCTGTTGAACGAGAAACGTGACGCCGTTAATGCGATAGAGAAACGTCAAGGCGGCGTTCGCGCCATTATCGTTCCACACGATGGCATGCAGACACCGCACTACTCAGTGGTGCGCGTCCGTAAAGGCGAAGAAAAAACGACGCTCAGCTACCTGTTGCCACAGCGACTGGAAACCGAAGCGCAACAATTGCAGGAAGAACAGACTGTTGAGCGCAAGCTGCCGGAACAACCGGCGCTGGCAACCTTTACCATGCCGGATATGCCTGCGGTTGCAGAAGATCGCGCATCGGAGGCGGCGAAAGCCGTTCCGACGGCGACCTCAACCACAGCGGTGCAAACTGGCTTCATCAGCCGTGTTCTTGGCGCGCTGAAAGGTATTTTTGCCGCCGAAAGCGCGGCTGAAGCAACCGTCGCGACTGACGAGCAAAAGTCAGCATCCGCCACCCCAGGCGAAGGCCAACGTCAGGAGCGTCGTCCTTCTCGTCGTCAAGGTAATAATCGTCGCGATCGTGGTCCTCGCGATAATCGTGAACAACGTGAAGAGCAGCGCCGCAACAAACGTCCGGCCCCGGAGAACATTGCTGAGGAACCGGTTATTGGCGATGAAAAAGTCTCGTCGGATGAGCCGCCTCGTCGTGAACCACGTGTAGAACGTCAGCGCCGTCGTCAGGATGACAAACGTCAGCCACAGCAGGAAATCAAAGCGCAGAATGTGAGCGTTGCCGAGACGGATGACAACAGCGACGAACAGGAAAAACCCGCTCCGGTTATGCAACGCCGTCAACGTCGTCAGTTGACGCAAAAAATTCGCGTCCAATCCGAAAGCGAACTGAATGCCGTCGATACGATACCTGCCGTCGCTGTGGAGGCTGTCCCTGCGTCGGTCAAACCGGCTGTTGAACCCATTAACGCGGCAGATAATATCGAAACCGATAATGATCAATCGGCGGAGACCAACCGTGTCAATGCGGAGAATGGCGGTATGCCGCGTCGTTCGCGTCGTTCACCGCGTCATTTACGCGTCAGCGGACAACGCCGTCGTCGTTATCGCGACGAGCGTTACCCGACACAATCACCGATGCCATTGGAATATGCGGCCTCATCGCCGGAAATGGCGTCTGGGAAAGTGTGGGTAAACTACCCTGTCGCGCAGACTCATACCGCTTCAGCTTCGCAAGAGAGTGAAATGGCGGCGCTAACCACGCCACTTCTGCCGGTCATTGTCGATGATGTCGCGCCGATCTCTGAAAGCGCCGTGCAAAATGCTCCCATTCAGACAATTATCGACACCGCTTCCAGCGTAGCGGTCGCCACTGAAATTGTCGAGCAAGAGCAAGCGATCACGACTGAACAAGTCCCTGAAATATTTCAGGAACCTGAAGAGAGCACCACACACGCCGTGAATATTCAAACGGTTACGGCTGTTGAGTCAGCAGAAAAACCTGCCTTAGAATCAGCGGCTGCAGAAACCACCGTAGTGGAACCTGAAGTGATTGAGCACGAATCTATTGTGCAGGATCTCGTCGATACCGTTGCAGACGTTTCCACTGCCGCAAAGGAAGCCACGGCCGCGATACCGGAAGAGCAAACGGCAGAAGTCAGCAACCCGCCAGAAGAACCGGCGGCTGATGACGGCATTGCTCAGGTTGCGGCGAAACACGCAGCGCAGCCTGTTATCGTTACCGCTCAACCGGAAATAGCATCGGCATACGCTGGCGTTGAAAAACCGGCTTACAAACATCTTGCGACAGCCCCCATGACTAAAGCGCCGGCACCGGATTATCAGCCGGAACCTGCTCGTCATAGCGATTGGGTTCGTCCTGAGTATCAGTTTGCCGGAAAAGGCTCCGCAGGTGGACATGCCGCGGTTAACAAGGCAACGGCCCCTGCAACCAAACCAACCGCGATCAGCGAATAAAATTCTATTTGCTTTATTGCCAAACACAACACCCGCCGTTTGGCGGGTGTTTTTTATCCCTACTCCGGTTATCCCAGAGACTTAAGCAACTTTATCTCCATCCCTTCCGTTTTACCGTCCAGTTCGGCGATCAGGCGTTTAAAATGCGCGCTTTGTTCATGCTTATCCAGCATCGCCTGGCTCTTCCAGCGTTCGAAAAAAACCAAAGATCCAGGAGTGTCGATCTCTTCGTGAAGATCATACTGTAAGTTGCCTGGCTCCTGACGGCTGGGTTCGACCACCCTTTTTACCACCGCGGCGACATCATCTAAAAATTCAGCTTTCGCCTGCAAACTAGCAACGATACGAATTTCCATGCTAACCCTTACGTTAAGTGTTGATTAAAAGATCTTTCCATGAGAGGACAATTGCGACTTAATTTCAAGCAGTCATCAACAAATGGATGCATTCACCACGCATTGGGCTTATTCTTATTCCCCGCCGTTTCAGTCCCACATTCAACGGACAGATGATGTTTTTACTGACCGCCGGAGCGTTATTCCATGACCGCACTGCCAACTATGCTAAAAATTCGCCGCCCTGACGATTGGCACATTCACTTACGTGACGATCAGATGCTGAAAGCGGTTCTGCCCTATACCAGTCGCTTTTTCGGTCGTGCTATCGTCATGCCCAATTTGACGCCGCCCGTCACCAGCGTAGCAAGCGCTATAGCCTATCGAGAACGCATTCTTGCGGCGATCCCGGAAGGCGACAATTTTCAGCCCTTGATGACCTGTTATTTAACGGACTCACTGGATGTCGCTGAGATCGTAAACGGCTTTGAGCAAGGCGTATTCACCGCAGCCAAGCTATACCCGGCCAATGCCACCACCAACTCCAGCCATGGCGTCACAAACATTACCCATATCGCGTCTGTTCTGGAAAAGATGCAGGCGATCGGCATGCCGCTACTGATCCACGGCGAAGTGACAGAGCCGTCAGTTGATATTTTCGATCGTGAAGCCAGATTTATTGAATCGATTCTGGAACCGTTACGGCAGCAATTCCCGGAACTGAAAATCGTCCTTGAGCACATTACGACCAAAGAAGCAGCACAATATGTTGTCTCTGGTAACCAATATCTTGCAGCGACCATTACACCTCAACATTTGATGTTCAACCGTAACCACATGTTAGTTGGCGGAATACATCCACACCTTTATTGTCTGCCGATCCTCAAAAGAGATATCCACCAGCGGGCCTTGCGTGAAGCCGTAGCCAGTGATTGCGAACGGCTGTTCCTCGGCACAGACTCGGCGCCGCATGCCAGACACAGAAAAGAATCCAGTTGCGGCTGCGCAGGGGTCTTTAACGCCCAGGCTGCGTTAAGCGCCTACGCAACCGTGTTCGATGAAATGGATGCGTTGAGCAAGCTTGAAGCCTTCTGCTCCCTGAACGGCCCACGTTTCTATGGTTTACCGGTCAATCAAGACTGGATCGAGCTTTACCGCAAGCCGATGACTTTTCCGCAGGAAATCTCCATGGGAAGTGAATCATTGATTCCTTTCCTGGCCGGACAAAGCCTGAACTGGTCGGTTCGCTAATCGCACTCCCCATCATCCTCAGGATGATGGGCTAAATTTTTCCTGCACACCTTGCGAACCCTTAGCGATAACTGTATAAATAAACAGTTAAAAACGGAGGCAATCATGCATGTAGAAATCACCCTGTCAAAGTCGTCCCCTTTACCCGCGGGCGCAATAGAAGCGCTTCAGCATGAACTGGAGCAGCGCATCCACAAACATTATCCCGATACCCCGATTCTGGTTCGCTATGACGGCGCCAATAATCTGTCTATCATGGGAGCAAGCAAAGAGGATAAAGATCGTATTTCTGAAATCCTGCAAGAAACCTGGGAAAGTGCCGATGATTGGTTTATGTCGGAATGATTAAGAAAAAACTGAATATGTATGTCTCCACATAAGGTTTCCGCGATTTCGCCCTATGCTTTAGTCACCAGCGCGATGTTCCATCTGTTGAAAACTGCGTATGAATGATAAATTATGTTCAGTAATTTACAGTGGTGTCATGATGATGTGATAACGGAGGATACCGATTATGACAGTAGAAAAGCCTGAAGAAGCAATGACATTTGGGGAGCTGCTGGAGTTAATCGCTGAACAACAGCGAAAAATTGACGTTCTGGAGATTGCTTTTTCGTCTCTGGTTCTCTGTCTTGATGAAAAATCAAATCAGCTGATGATTCACAATCTGAAGCTGGAATCACAAAACGAAAACCGTGATCCAGCGATGAAAAAACATCTTGCCCGCTTTGCCGCTACATTAGAAAAAAATGCAGGTTTAAATACCGAGTAGTTTTTTCATCCTTTTCTGCTTGCCTATCATTTGGAGTAAATGGATATTAGTCTCATGCGTTTTAATTTATGTTAGTATTTTTTTGCAAAAAAATTGAAACTATTTTCCATAAATTAAATAAGCAAGGATATACTTAAGTTGCTCTGGTAAATAAAGAGCCGCCTAAACCTCGTTTGTCACTCATGTTAGTAACTAGTCAATAAGGGGTAATTATGGATAGAAAAAATGAAGTTATTCAGACACATCCTCTTGTAGGTTGGGACATCAGCACCGTTGACAGTTATGATGCCATGATGATCCGTTTACACTACTTGTCCACCTCGGATCAAGCACCTGACGAAGCGCAAGTTGACCGCACGCTATGGTTAACAACAGATGTGGCCAGACAATTGATATACATTCTTGAAGCTGGCATTGCGAAGATTGAATCCACGGATTGTCAGTCCAGTGACTACCGTAAACATTAGCTGTTGATTTCGCTTGTAATTTTGAGTACAGATTTATCTCATCACCTAGCTATAATGACAACACCGCTTTCATTGGCGGTGTTGTTATTTTTAATACAAAGCGCCATATCCTAAAATCACACCACCATAATTTTGCTCAACGCTGCATAATAAATAATCACGGACTGCATCATTATTCAACGAATAAACAAATGATGAAGTGGAGAATTTAATGCTGAGATACTATGATCTGCCTTGTCTGTATTGAAACGTTTACTGATAAATACGTAATACCCTTATCATCTATGTTGATTGCATTGAATGAGGCTCGAATTTAAATTCAAAATTTTTGCTGAAAGTTACAATAATGTGTTTTTTTGAAATTTTATTTTGCATTTGTTTTTTTTCATGTTTAATTTTTTCCACGTTGATCATGTTATCTATGTAACAAGGAGCTATCACCATGCTTTGGCGTAATACCTCGTCCCGCTACGGGCATGTCAGCATTCTTCTTCACTGGATATCCGCACTCACTATCTATGGCATGTTTGCGTTAGGGTTGTGGATGGTAACACTGGGATACTATAACGATTGGTACCATCGGGCGCCGGAAATTCATAAAAGTATCGGCGTTCTCCTGTTTGCGTTGATCATCTTTCGCCTCGTCTGGCGTTTCATCTCGCCGCCGCCCGCGCCGTTAAACAGCTATTCCACGCTTACACGCATCAGCGCCACGCTAGCGCATATTGCCTTGTATGTTGTACTGCTGGGCATTTTAATCAGCGGCTATCTGATCTCGACTGCCGAAGGGCAACCTGTTTCAGTGTTTGGCTGGTTTTCTATACCAGCCACATTAAGCGGTTTGACGGATCAAGCCGATATCGCAGGCACCGTGCATCTTTATCTTGCCTGGGCGGTGGTTATTCTCTCAGTCCTGCACGGGTTAGCCGCATTAAAGCACCATTTTATTGATGGTGACACCACGTTGAAACGGATGTTGGGTCGCAACATCTCTTAACTTTCTGGATTTATGGAGAAAAAACAATGCTGAAGAAAACATTATTGGGCCTGACAGCCTTTTCTTTACTTGCTTCCGCCAGTTCCGCACTGGCCGCTGAGTACAAATTGGATAAAGAAGGCCAGCATGCGTTTGTTCAATTTCGCATCAAACATCTCGGCTATAGCTGGATTTATGGCGGTTTTAATGATTTCGATGGTTCTTTCACTTTTGATGAAAAGAACCCTGCGGCAGATAAAGTGAATGTCACCATCAATACCAATAGTGTCGATACCAATCACGCAGAGCGTGACAAGCATATCCGCAGTGCGGATTTCTTGAATGTAACCAAATATCCGCAAGCAACCTTTACATCTACTGAAGTGAAAAAAGACGGTGATGATGAGTTTGATATCACGGGTAATCTGACGCTGAATGGCGTCACCAAACCAGTGAAACTGGAAGCGAAACTGATGGGCCAAGGTGATGATCCCTGGGGCGGTTATCGTGCCGGTTTTGAAGCTGAAGGCACCATCAAGCTGAAAGACTTCAACATTACCACTGATCTGGGTCCCGCATCACAGGAAGTGGAATTGATTATTTCTGTCGAAGGTGTTCGTCAGAAATAAGTTTTCCGTAGCAACCGAAATACCCGACAAGCCCTTTTATAATAAAGGGCTTGTTTCAAACAGGCTTCATCTACTCATCGGATGATGGTCCGGGAATAATGCAAAGCCGACTTCAATAATCCTTTCGATTTATTAAAGGCCTTCATCCCGTTTTCACGTCCGCTACGCCTTACCCGCTGTTCTTCCATTGGAAGCTTCATCTCTTCCTGACAGTTTAGACTACAACATCCATGATATTTTTCAGCACATGACGGACACTGAATAAACAGCAAATGACAACCTTGGTTACAGCAGTTGGTGTGACTGTCGCTGGGCGCGCCGCACTGATGACAATGGGCTATCACATCATCAGAAATACGCTCTCCCATACGCTCATCAAAAACAAAGTTTTTACCCATAAACTTCAACGGCAACCCTTTTGCTTTCGCCTGACGTGCGTACTCAATAATACCGCCTTCAACATGATAAACATTTTTAAAACCATGATGCAGCATATAGGCACTCGCCTTCTCGCAACGAATGCCTCCGGTGCAATACATGACGATATTTTTGTCACGCGCTTCATTGAGCATTTCTACCGCCATAGGCAATTGTTCACGAAACGTATCGGAGGGAACTTCCAGCGCATTTTCAAAATGCCCGACTTCGTACTCATAGTGATTACGCATATCAACGAATAGCGTGTTCGGGTCCTCCGCCATTGCGTTGACCTGCTCAGCTTGCAGATACTGGCCCACCTTAGCCGGGTTAAAGGTGGGGTCGTCAATACCATCCGCCACAATGCGATTGCGCACCTTCATGCGCAATACCCAGAATGATTTACCATCATCGTCCAGCGCAATATTCAGCCGAATTTGATCAAGAGCAGGATGCATATTGAACAGCGTCGATTTAAATGCCTCAAACTGATTACTGGGAACACTGATTTGCGCATTGATACCTTCAGACGCAATGTAAACGCGGCCAAAGACCTGTAACTGCTCAAATTGAATATACAGACGGTCGCGAAATGCTTGCGGCTCATCAATCGTAAAATATTTATAAAAAGAAACTGTGGTGCGCGGCTCGGTTTCCGCAAGCATACGCGCTTTCAGTTCCTCATTGGAAACCCGGTTATGTAACACTGGCATGGTGTACTTTTCCTGTCTGCATTGAGGTAAATGAGTGCTTTTAGCCGCCTGGATTCTCTCTGGCGGACAAAAGCGCCCGCATCATACCTGATCACGTGACGGCTGTCAGTGTGTGCAATTGTAGAGAGAGTATGAAATAGTTATCGCATTATACGCAGGACGCCATACTGTTAATCTGGAGTGTGTTCTCCAAATCTAATGAGTAAATCACAATCTAAGGTCGTCACTATGAGTCAGCTATTCTCTCCCGTTTCGCTTGGTAAACTCACGCTACCGAACCGAATCATCATTGCGCCAATGTGCCAATACTCAGCGGATGAAGGCAAAGCAACCGCGTGGCATACCATGCACCTGGGAAACCTTTCGCATTCCGGCGCGGGGCTACTCATCATAGAAGCAACGTCGGTCGCACCGGAAGGCCGCATCTCGCCCAAAGATCTGGGATTATGGGATGACGTGACTGAACAGGCGCTCGCGCCAGTGATCCAGGCAGTAAAGCGCTACTCTGACATGCCATTGGGCATACAACTGGCGCATGCTGGCCGCAAAGCGTCAACGGACGTTCCGTGGGGCAATCGCGCATTTCTGCGCGCAGGGCAAGGCGGCTGGCAGACGGTGGCGCCCTCCGCCATCCCCTACAATGAAACTGACGATGCGCCGCTCGCAATGTCGCAGCAGCAGATTCGTGAATTGATCACTGCTTTTGTTGAATCGGCCAGGCGCGCGGATCGTCTCGGTTTTGATTTGATAGAACTTCACGCTGCTCATGGATATTTACTACATCAGTTCCTGTCTCCATTGGCCAATCAGCGCACGGACGAATACGGCGGCTTATTGCAGAACCGTCAGCGTTTGCTGCTGGAAGTTTACCGGGCGGTTCGTGACGTCTTCCCTGCTCATAAAGCGGTGGGTGTGCGAATCTCAGCAACAGACGGCGTCGACGGTGGCTGGGATTTAGCGCAATCCCTTGAACTCAGTAAAGCGTTGCATGAATTAGGATGCGATTTTATTCATGTCTCCAGCGGCGGAATGTCTGCAAAACAGGAGATTCACCCGGCGCCAAACTATCAGGTGCCTTACGCCCAGCGAATCAAACAGGAAGTCGGCATTACTACGATTGCCGTCGGATTGATCACCGAACCTGAACAGGCTGAAGCCATTGTCGCAACGGGCGAGGCCGATGCTGTAGGGTTGGCTCGCGCCATACTGTTCAACCCGCGCTGGCCGTGGCACGCGGCAGTCAGGCTAGGTGCTCAAGTCAGTGCGCCGCCGCAATACTGGCGTAGTGAACCTCGTTATGCCAAAAATATATTTAAGCAGTGATGCATGATCGGCAATCCTGATGGGTTGCCGGTTCTATCCTTCCGTAACACCACCAAAGGTTAAAAAACCGCATCAGGAGATGATATCATTACGTTTGCTCCATTTTTTGTATAAAAATCAGGCTGAAACACGTTGCCAATTTGTTTTCTTATGAAACTGCCGCAATACTTTACCCTGCTGGGTAAAACTTTATAGCCAACAGATTTCAAGGCGCCGAAATCGGCTGCTCGTTCCCTTGTCTCATACTCAACGGTGTGACGGGATGAAAAGGTAGCCCAGACCTGAAAGATGGCGGATATATTCATTCTTTTTAACGGTATGTGTGCTGATACGCACCAAAATGTTGATACTAAGGCCATGACACAAATCCCTTATTTTAATCGTTCACTGTTGCACCCGCGTTACTGGGTAACCTGGCTGGGTATCGGCATGCTTTATCTCGTCGTGCTATTGCCTTATCCCTTGCTGTATTGGTTAGGCACCCGACTGGGGCGGCTATCCATGCGTTTGCTGCCACGGCGTGTTGAAATTACCACCCGGAATATTGAACTTTGCTTCCCCGACATGCCACTGGCGGAACGCCATGAGTTGGTCAAAAAGAATTTCGAGGCCGTCGGGATGGGCCTGCTTGAAACCGGTATGGCCTGGTTCTGGCCAGACTGGCGTATTGAACGTTGGTTCAGCATCAAGGGTTTTGAGCATATGCAGCCGCTGCGGGAACAAAATCGCGGCATTCTGCTGATCGGTCTGCATTTTCTGACGCTGGAACTGGGCGCGCGTATCTTCGGCATGAAAAACGCGGGTATCGGTGTCTATCGCCCCAACGATAATAAATTGATTGATTGGCTCCAAACCTGGGGCCGACTGCGGTCGAATAAAACCATGCTGGATCGTAAAGATCTGAAAGGGATGATTCGGGCGCTGAAACAAGGGGAAATCATCTGGTACGCGCCGGATCATGACTATGGCCCGCGCAGCAGCGTATTCGTTCCCCTGTTTGCGGTGGATAAAGCGGCGACCACAGTAGGAAGCTATATGCTGGCCAAAGCAGCGCGTCCGGCTATTGTGCCTTTTGTTCCCCGGCGTTTACCGAATGGGCGCGGATACGAATTACTGATCCAACCAGCGGAATTGGATATTCCGGTGGAAAACGAAACCGTGGCCGCAGCATGGATGAACAAAATCGTTGAACAAAATATTATGCTGGCGCCCGACCAATACATGTGGTTGCACCGTCGTTTTAAAACGCGTCCGACAGGTGAGCCCTCACTCTATTAATCGTCCCGCCATCCCTCCACGACAACGGCGTGGAGGGTGCTGCACCTGAGCGTCATCTGCCTGAAAAATTAAAGCATTTTTGCTAAACTGGTACGATCGCCTTGCCGATATCCGGTAAGCGGTTCATACTAAATCCATTGCCTGCTATGTAAATATTTTCGCTTTGCCGCTCGCCCTTCATCCAAAAATAGCAATAACATGCCCGGAAAATTATGACGCCAGAAACGGAACCGATTGATTGGAAGCGTAACCTTTATGTCACTTGGCTGGGTTGCTTTTTTACCGGTGTTGCATTCAGCCTTGTCATGCCATTCCTCCCCCTCTATGTCGAACAACTCGGTATCACGGGCCATAGTGCGCTAAACATATGGTCGGGGCTTGTTTTCAGTATCACATTTCTCTTTTCCGCTATCGCCGCGCCCTTCTGGGGACGGCTTGCCGATCGCAAAGGCCGCAAACTGATGCTGCTACGTTCAGCGCTGGGGATGTGTATCGTCATGATCCTGATGGGATTAGCCCAAAACATCTGGCAGTTTCTGTTCTTGCGGGCAGTGCTTGGCATTTTGGGTGGTTTTGTTCCCAATGCAAATGCCTTGATCGCCACGCAGGTGCCGCGCAATAAGAGTGGATGGGCATTGGGAACGCTATCGACCGGCGCGGTGAGCGGCGCATTAATCGGCCCGCTGATCGGCGGCTATCTGGCGGACACCTACGGGTTACGTCCCGTTTTTTTCATCACCGCCAGCGTACTGTTTATCTGTTTTCTGATTACGTGGTTATTCGTGCAGGAACGTTTTACCGCAGTACGTAAAAAAGACATGCTCAGCGGGCGTCAGGTGATGACGTCCCTGAAGAATCCCAGACTGATTTTAAGCCTATTCATCACGACGCTGATTATCCAGGTCGCGACGGGTTCGGTCGCGCCCATTCTCACGCTGTTTGTTCGCGATCTGGCTGGCACCACGCAGAATCTGGCTTTTATCAGCGGCATGATCGCCGCGATCCCCGGCGTGTCAGCGCTGCTCAGCGCCCCCAGACTCGGCAGATTGGGTGATAAAATAGGCCCGGAACGTATTCTCATCGCCATGCTGATTCTGTCTGTTCTGCTGCTTATTCCCATGGCATTTGTTCAAACGCCCTGGCAACTGGGCATACTGCGGTTTTTATTGGGCGCAGCAGACGGCGCATTGCTGCCGGCGGTGCAAACGCTGTTGATTTATCACTCTTCTCATCAGGTTGCCGGACGAATATTCAGCTATAACCAGTCATTTCGCGACGTAGGTAATGTCACCGGGCCGATCATCGGCTCGGTCATTTCAGCTAATTATGGCTTCCGTGCGGTATTTATCGTGACGGCGCTAATCGTTTTCATTAATGTCATCTACTCCTGGCGCAGCCTGCAACGCCGCACATCCAGAGTTGAATTGCCGGGAGAATAAAAAAGACAAGTAAAAAAAAGCAACAGCCAAAGCCGTTGCTTTTTATCTATCGTTTGAGGAAATATCAGGCTTTGATCAAAGGAGCCGAGAGTTTCCGATAATCGTCAGACCATGCCGCATACTCTTCAGGCTGCTGCCATACATGGTAATGCAGACGGGAAATCATCACCGGATCGCTGAGCAGCGCCAAACGCTGCTTGTTATCGACGTCTTCGGGTTTGCGACTCAGCGCATCACGAACACGCTGCTCACGCACCTCATCAATCGCCTGACTAAAACGATGACGCGCGGTTGCCATCGCGCTGGCAAGCGCATTGATGGAAGGATCAAACACCGCCTGCATGAAACCGTTTTCCAGTTTACGTTGGCGATTCAACTGGCAATATCTATCCGTTGCGACAAGCTCACGCGGCGGTTCGTATTCTTCCGGGATCAGCAATAATTTGGCACGTTTACAAACAAGCCCCAACGAGGCACGGCTAGAGTAAACCGAGACAAACGGCGACAGGATCAATGAGAATACGATCGGCGCAAGCCACCACAGGAAACGCAGATCCAGCCACGCCATACCGATAGCCCAAACCAGCCCCAACGCCAACTGGGAGCCGTGACGGACAAAGGCCTCTCCCCAGGGGGTGGCGTCGTCATCACGTTGCGGCGATTTCCATTGGACAGACCAGCCAAGGAACGCGCTAACCACAAAAACGGTATGGAACAGCATTCTGACTGGCGCCAGAAGCACCGAAAACAGCATTTCCATCAACAACGAAACGAATAAACGGAACACGCCGCCATAAGCTTTCGCGCCTTTCGCGCAAATCAAAATCACACTTAACAATTTTGGCAGAAACAACAGCACCAGCGTTGTTGAGAATAGTGCGATGGCGAGTTCCGGTCTCCATTGCGGCCAGACGGGAAATAGCTGTCTTGGTTGCAGGAAGTATTGCGGTTCCATCAAGGTATGCACCACCTGCAAAGCCGTCGATAACATCAGGAACATGAACCATAACGGCGCTGACAGATAAGACATCACCCCGGTGAGGAATACGGCACGGTGTACCGGATGCATCCCTTTGACCAGAAAAAGACGGAAGTTCATGAGGTTACCATGACACCAACGGCGGTCGCGCTTCAATTCGTCCAGCAGATTCGGCGGCAACTCTTCATAGCTTCCCGGCAGATCATACGCAATCCAGACTCCCCACCCCGCACGACGCATCAGCGCCGCTTCAACGAAGTCGTGTGAAAGGATAGCGCCGGCAAATGAACCTTCGCCTGGCAACGGGGCCAGCGCACAATGTTCAATAAACGGCTTCACCCGGATGATGGCGTTATGTCCCCAATAATGGGATTCACCCAATTGCCAGAAATGCAGTCCGGCGGTGAACAGCGGCCCGTAAACACGGGTGGCGAACTGCTGGCAACGCGCATAGAGAGTATCCATGCCTGACGCTTTCGGCGAAGACTGTATAATCCCTGCGTTCGGGTTTGCTTCCATCAGTCGGACGAGTGATGTCAGACATTCGCCGCTCATGACACTATCGGCGTCGAGGATTACCATGTAGCTGTATTGATTGCCCCAACGACGGCAGAAGTCATCAATGTTGCCACTCTTACGTTTCACACGGCGACGGCGGCGGCGGTAAAAAATACGCCCCGCGCCGCCGACATCGCAGCAAAGCTCCATCCAGGCTTTTTGTTCCGCAATACACGTATCCGGGTCGTCGCTGTCGCTCAGCACATAGATATCGAAGTGCTCAAGCATGCCGGTCGCTTCCACGGATTCATATGTAGCTCGCAACCCCGCGAACACGCGCTCTACATCCTCATTGCAGATAGGCATGATCAAGGCGGTGCGATGATCCGGGTTGAGTGGTTCATCCCCCACCGTGGTCGATGAAATGCTGTATTTGTCGCGTCCGATTAACAGTTGCAAAAAGCCCATCAGTGCCGTCCAGAACCCGGCGGAAACCCAACAGAACAATACAGCGAACAGAACCAGAATGCCGCTTTGCAGAACATAGGGAAGGATCTGCATCAGTGAACGCGTCAAAGGCTGCCCGGCCATTTCGAACGGGTCAATCAGCGCCCAACCCTGATAAGGCAGAATAGTCTTCATGTACCACGTGGCAATCGCCGTCTGGAAAAGCGTCAGGATCAACAGGACATAGCGGCGCATCGTACCGACCATACGCCAGCGATTTTCAGCAATTCGTTCTTCCGGACTGGAATGACGACGAGGCGGTGCTGAGCGCCCCAGCAGACTTTCCCACCATCGCACTAACGGATTAGTTCGCCAGATATCAGGAAACATGGAAGAGCGGGTAATTGTCGGCATGGCCTTCAATGCTGTCCGCCCTTCCCTGTCTTTACCCAGTTGCTTACCGCCGTTTAATCCATCCGGCCAGGCCATTTCCAGCCGGGTCTTAACCGATTTCAGCGCCGCATCATCTTCTGAATGAATATTAACCTGTTTGCCTTCGGACAAAACCTGATGCAATACAGACTGTTCGTTCTTATCTGATGGCGCGAGCTTTTCATGCAGAACCCCTGTCTGCTCGGCAGACAGGGGCAATTTTTCAATATAACCGAGATGAGAAGTTGACTTATTCATTAGCAGGTAGCTGATAGCTCCAGGTTTCAGTCAATGTCGTTTCACCATTAACCAGCGCCGCCCTCATTTCTGTTGGCTGCTTATTGTCTTTCACGCGTAGACGCAATGTCAGACGCCACCCCTTAGTCACCGGGTTATAACGAACGCTGTTCTCAACAATTTCACCATTGTCGCCGATGCTGACCTGAGAAGTGACAGGCGTCGTCTCATCCATCTCCTTCATCTGCGGACCGACAAAATCCACCAGGAAAGCGATGGAACCATCGGGTTGACGGATCAGATTCGACTGCTTCACATCCCCGGTAGAGCGACGGGTTTGCTGAACATAGGCGATTTCCGGCGAGTGCAACTGGTCTTCATTAAGGGTGAAATGCAGGCGATAACGCATTTCCAGCGGTTTACCGGTTTCAGGCAACACATCCGGCGTCCAGAACGCAACGATATTATCGTTGGTTTCATCAGCCGTCGGAATCTCTACCAGTTCGACTTTACCTTTGCCCCATTCGCCTCTCGGCTCGATCCATCCGCTTGGGCGCAAATCATAACGATCATCCAGATCTTCGTAAGCGGAGAAATCACGGCCACGTTGCAGCAGACCGAACCCTTTAGGATTTTCCACCGCATAGGTGCTAACAGACAAGTGTCTGGGGTTGTTCAACGGACGCCAAATCCATTCGCCATTACCGGCATGGATCGACAGGCCATTAGAGTCATGCAGCGCCGGACGATAGTTGAGCGTAGGGGAAGGCTGATTCGGCCCAAACAGGAACATACTGGTCAGCGGAGCCACACCCAGCTTGCCGACATTGTCACGCAAGAAGACTTTGGACTGGACATCGACCACACTATCGCTTCCCGGATAGACAATGAAGCGGTATGCGCCCGTCGCACGCGGCGAATCCAGTAGAGCGAAAATCACCAGATGTTTGTCATTCGGTTTCGGACGCTCAATCCAGAACTCACGGAAGCGAGGAAACTCCTCACCGGAAGGCAACGCCGTATCGATAGCCAGACCACGCGCGGACAACCCATAAATCTGGCCTTTCCCGACCACCCGAAAATAGCTCGCGCCCAGCATACTGACGATTTCATCGTCCTTATCCGCTTTGTTGATGGGATAAAGAATTTTGAAGCCAGCGAAGCCAAGGTTCTTCACCGTTTCAGGATCATGTTTGACAGAGCCGAAATTAAAATAATCTGTTGAATATTTAATCTCCTTGACTGTCGTCGCCGTCACCTCATTAATTTTGACCGGCGTATCGAAATACATACCCTGATGGTAGAACTGAAGTTTGAATGGCGTCTGTAACGTGTTCCAGTATGATTTTTCGTTGTTGAAAAGAATCTGCTGATAATCCGCAAATTTCATATCCCGAAATTGCGCCGGAAGATTACTTTTCGGCGCTTCAAAACTCTTAGCCGCCAGCTTTTCTGCCTCTTTTGCAACATCGTCAATAGAAAATGCCCAAGCCGGTGTTGCGCTTAAAGACAACATAACCATCGCTGAAAGCCAGCGAAGGCTGACAACCCGCTGTTTAACTCCAGATTTATTAACCAGCACAACTCCCCCTATACGTGTGCTTCAATCAACTAAAATCCATATTAAAGGATAAGTTAGCTTTCCGACAACTTGGTTCATCATAATAGGTCAGCGTTAAAACAACCAGAACACCTAAAAAAGCGCACTTCAGACAGAAAAATAGAAAACGAATATTCCCTATTGCCGTCTTCATTAAGAATAACATCTGACAGACAATCCGCTCAAACGCTTGTCATCGCGGATGATACACCGCTTCAGCGGTTCTTCGTCAGTATTTGTCAGTAAAATAACGGCGGTCCGAACAATCTGAAAATTCTTTTTTCAGACACCGTATGGGAAAAGTCTTAATCCATATTTAATCCCCGCATGATGATTGATTTTGTTGTTCCGCGTTTTTAAAAAATTGGTGGATAAGAAAAAACCGCCATTGAATGCTTCCATGGCGGTTTGGCAAATTTACGTTAAACGGATTAGAACGAAGTCCAGTCTGCCGGCTCCCCGATTTTCTTCTCTTTCTCGCCTGTATTCGCCGTACTTTTGGCGGCAAGCAGGACCGATGTTTGTGGTTTTTGACCGCTAGCCGGGCCAGTGAAAGCTGAGCCGAGTTTGAAAAGACTGACTGTCTGGGTCAGGTTATGCGCCTGATCCTGCAACGAGAGCGCAGCAGCCGCGGACTCTTCGACCAAAGCCGCATTCTGCTGGGTAGTAGTGTCGATCTGTCCGACCGCCAGATTAATTTGATTAATGCCATCACTTTGCTCGCGGCTAGCCTGAGCTATCTCACTAATGATGTCGTTGACCCCCTGCACATTTGTCACCAGAGAATTCATTGTGACGCCAGTCTCCTCCACCAGCCCCATACCGGCCTGAACCTTTTGAAAAGAATCATCGATTAGCTCTTTGATTTCTTTGGCTGCTGTCGCGCTGCGTTGCGCCAGCGCTCGGACTTCGCTGGCGACGACCGCAAACCCTCGGCCCTGCTCACCCGCACGGGCCGCTTCCACAGCGGCATTCAACGCCAGAATATTGGTTTGAAAAGCGATACCGTCAATCACGCCGATAATTTCCGACATCCGCTGCGAGGAGTCTCTGATGCCGCGCATTTCTTGCGTCACTCTGGACATCATATCGCCGCTTTTTTGCACTGTTTCTGATGTGCTCGCAGCCAGCGAGGTAGCCTGAACGGTATTATCAGCCGTATTTTTGATGGTGGACGTCAATTGCTCCATTGACGATGCGGTTTCCTCCAGAGAACTCGCCTGCTCCTCCGTTCTGGCGGAAAGATCCTGATTACCCGCCGCAATCTGTGACGCCGCACTCGAAATGGTTTCAGCGCCATCTCTGACCTGGCTGACAATCTGCCGCAGGCTGATGTTCATATGATGCAATGCCGTCAACAGCATGCCGGTTTCATCTTTACGGTTGATACGAATTTCTGACGTCAAATCGCCTTGCGCCACATTTTCCGCCACCACCAACGCTTCTTTTATAGGATGTGTCACGCTGCGGGTAATCAGAGTGGCGATGATCAAGCCTATAATCACACTGGTGATAATAATGATAGTCAGCAGAATTAATGTCTCATGGTAGCTGGCCGCCACGTCTTGTGCGGCGATGCCCATGTTGTCATCCTGCACATCGATAAACTCAGTGACCTTCTCTATATATCTTTGCTGGCTCATGCGGGTAATATTGAAGTATTCCGCCAATGCCTCGTCGGTGTTTCCAGCCAGGATAAAGGTGGTGAGTTTATTTGTTGAACCAAGAAATTCACGCCGTATCTCCGCGATATTCTGCAAAATCACGAGCGACTTCTCATCACTGACCGATTTTTGCAGGTCATTCATCAGTCCGGATATTATGGATGAACTCTCTTTGGTCAATGCCAATTGCTGATTGATCTCTGTTTGAGATTTGAGCAATAAAAGCAATTGCTGATTGTTGAGAAAACGGTTCAACTCATCAATAAGCTGATTACCCTTCTGCGTCAGCTGATAACTTTGAGAAACGATGCTATCCATTTTATTCTGAAAATCAGTCAATTTAGAAATCGTAATACCGCCGACTATCAGCAGCATCAATAGCAAAAAAGAAAAACCTGCCCCCAGTCGATACCCTATACGCCAGTTGGATAAACTCATATCAATCTCCTTTATTCATCCTTATCTATCCGCACCAAAACCCGCACACATCATTGATTGCAGAAACCGGATGAGATGCCATTATTGGTCAGTGCCTATATATAATTTCAATGTACTTTTTATATTAAAAACCCCTGAATACTGGGCTTGGCATGTATTAAATTTGGTGATAAGCATAATTAAACGCCAGGAGACAATATCATTAAATATCGTCGCCAACGGCGAAAAAAAAGCATTCATCAACTCTAAATAACTGATAAATAGCATAAATACAACTCAAGGCTTAAACAAAGCGCTCAACGCAGATCATAAAAGCCTATCAGTAAAGTTTAGTGATAAATATTAATTAATCATGCTGGTAAAGAAATAGAGAACCCACCAACTTCTTTATACACCGAGAGGGGTATCGGCACAGAATCGCTATTCTTTATATTTATTTATTTTAAAAATTTAACCTACATATCAATTTAATCGATCAATTATAGATAATTTACCTATTTATTAGATAAATGGGGTTATTCGTGGTTGTTGGAATAAAAATTTGAATCGGTGAAAATTGAAATAATTTATAAAATTTATTTCTGTGCTATTTATCATAATAACGAACCGACATCATTAATAATGCCGGCCTTGAAAAAAGTAAAATTATCTTTCTATTATATATTTAATTTTATAATGATCTCATCACAAGGTAATTTTCTTTCCAGTGAGACTCGCATTCCTTTCTGGCATTGGGAATATAATGTGATCTAAGATCATAATGTGAATTTTCAATTACCCAGGTAATAAAAAAAGAACCATCAGCAATAATATTTTTTTGCATGTAGATAACAGCAAAAAAACCGCCTTTACTGTCATTCTTATAGATCTCATACCGATGGGAACCCACATTATTATCTTGCCTGAAAACCAAGGTTTCTTTCAGTGTTCCCATAAATATAATTGCCTCCCACTAATCCAATGATTAGCGTTTATCGGCAAAAAAAACGAAACCTTATTGATCTATATCGCAAAAAAATGATTTTTGTTATACTAAATAGCACGCTATCAGCCTGAGTGAGAGCAGACTCGTAGCATGCCGCACAATAATGAATTATTTTTTCTTTGAAGAATGCTTTGACCTAATTTTCAGTAACTCTCTGATTCTTTTTATTTCTTTCTGTGTTAGTGGTGACTCGGACACTTCTTCGGTGCTCTGATTATCGACAGACTCCACCGAAAGCATAGATGCAGTATTGCTGTCATCAAAGCTTTTGAGTAGTCGCGCACAGACTTCAGCACTAATGGAGACATTATTCTCAAGAGCGGCGACTCTAATCTGCTCTTTCAGATCCATTGGGATTTTCAACGACAGGCTAGATATCTCACTCATTTTATTCCCTTTCTCGTGTGATAAAGCATCAAACTATAACAGTCTTTAAATAAAGTCCATACTGAAACAAAAAATTAATATTTCTGTAACAGATAATTATGTGACAACTATCTCATTCATCAAACTTTAACCCGGTGGCGGATCCAAAATCTTTTTTTGCATATTATTATCTATGAATTCACAGCGTTAAAAAATTGATCATGGAATATTAACAGCATAGAATGCGGGAGCGTTAAATACAAAAGGAAATATCCGTGCCACATTCCTCTGTGTGGGAAATCATTAAGCTTGTTTACTTCATCGGTTTTGCGATTTCGATGCTGGTGACTTTACTGCTAAGCAGAGACAAATCCTGGTCCATGCGATTACTCGCCGCGTTGTTGATCGGGCTGACGTGGCCATTAAGTTTTCCTGTTGTGTTGCTCTTCTCTATTTTCTAAGGGTTACCAGGAAAGGAAGGTCGTTTTTTCTGTCCTGCAAAAAACTAAGACGTCCGCTTGAATCGCTTAAAATCTCCCCAATACTGAGAATAGAGGTACGCGACGCTGAGGAGATAATCATGGCGAGTGGCTGGTCAGGTGATGGTTCCGTTCAGGAGCAAATTGATGCGACGATAGAAGATGCAATCGCCCGTGCACGTAGCCAGTTAAATCACGGTAAAAGCGCCCGCTGCTGTGAAGAATGCGGTGCGCTGATCCCTGAGGCACGGCGTAATGCGTTGCCGGGAGTTCGCTATTGCATTCAATGTCAGGAACAATATGATAAAAAACAGACGCAAAACAGCGGCTATAATCGGCGAGGCAGTAAAGATAGTCAACTGAGATAGCAGTACTTCGGCTTGCTCAGCAATCTGAACAAGCCGATTGCGTACTAACGGATCACTAATACCGACGTTTTCGCATGTCGCACAATTGCAGCTGCATTTGAGCCAAGCAAATACGTTTTTACGTCAGGCCGGCGCGATCCTATCACGATAAGATCAGCATTTAATTCTTCCGCCAATTGCAAAGCTTCATCTCGTGGTGTGCCGAAACTCACACTGAATGATACGCGAGATGCCGGAAGATCAATGCTTTTTGCCAACGCTTTCAGCTTATCGTTAGCCTTGACGACAGCTTCATTCTCAAATTCCTTCATCCCGAAAGAATAGGCAGATAAAAAAGCGGATGCATCTGGAAGAGCATGAAAAAGATGAATAGTAGCGTTGGACATTTTCGCTAACCTTACCGCATGGGTAAGTGCGTTTTGGGTTAACTGTTCTTCGGTAATATCAACGGGAACTAAAATAGCGCTATACATGGCAACCCCTCACTATGGCCCTTCATATAAAAAGCGTAGCTTGCCTTATGTATAAGAAATATGATCTTGTTCACCTTTGTGAATTTCCTTTCATAGAATAAACCGCGCTTCTCCCAGCCGTTGAAAACCAAACCGCGTCAATCCCTTCACATTGTCGTCAACACACGTCCCACGTAGCAAGGATTTCCTGCGTCGTTTTACGCCGATAATTTTGATCAGGCCGCCGATGGTTTCTGTACCGTGAACCACATCATGCTGATAAAACGTTTTATTTTTGAAGCTGCCGCCATATACGAAAACAATTTCCTCCGCCAGGTTTGTTATAAAATAATTGATTCAACCCTTTATCAAACGATATGAGCGGTTGGGCAACACTTATCGTGCAAAAACATTATTTAAGCGTTCATGCTGGTTTTTATGAAATAACAAATGTTAAGTTATATTTATTGAACCATATCCAAACCATAATATTTACCAATCTCTAGAATTGAATAAGACTGGCTGTATAATCAAGAATATTAGCGAAATTTTGTTAAAAAACAATAATATATTTATTGAACCTGCATTTTATTTTTATCACTCACCAATTATTTTTTCTTAAAAAAATTTAACTTTAAAAATATTTGGGGTTATACCCGATATACGCTAAAGTTAATTTAATCATCTCATCACAGGCTCGCCGCTTTTGGGCTTGCCTTTTTCCGGTGGTTCTTAGAGTCAGATGCCAGCCAAGGTAATAAATGTTCACCCTGGAGGATTATTTATGCATGAAAACACATTTCAGTCAGAAGCCGATAAACTAATATCAGACTATTTGAATACGGAAAATCAAATGAATGATATTACAATGCTGGGTCATATTGTTGATGAAATAATCCAGTGCGGTGATGCAGTGACAAATAAAGCAATAATTTCAAAGTTGCTCCATAGGATTGATACCGAAACAGATGCCATCACTTTGGACAGATATCGTACTTTACTGCAACTGATCGTCCATAAAACTCAGGACGACTTTGTTATTTAATTTATTTTATGTTATTTAAATTAAAAACAATAGCTTCATCAATGAGATACACTTTCATTATCCTTATACAGACAGCATATAATAAAAATAGATAGTTTATTCATCAGCAGATACCTTTTTTACCACATCTAATAAGAGTGTATGCCAATGCGGTTTGCCAGCGGACACCAGCACATCAAGCGTTTCATAGCCGGCGCCTGACAGAGACAACATCTTCCTGTTATTATTTCATTCGGTTAATTTATTGGTTCTATTATGACCGGAGCCGGACAATGATAGTAAGAACATGGCACGGGTGTGTGCCGCTGGAGCATGCGGAAAGCTTTGCAATTCATCTTCAATTAACGGGTGTCAAGCATTCACAAGATATCAAAGGTAACCAGGGCGCTTTTGTCAAACGTGTAACTCAGGGGGACTGGGAGCATTTTTTCCTTGCAACTTACTGGACTGACATTGATGCAGTTAAGGCTTTTGCCGGTGAGGATTATCATATCGCCGTGACCTACCGTGAAGATAATAAGTTTTGCCTTTTATCCGATCCTTACGTTTTTCAGCATGAAGTGCAGGTTATACGTCCATTATAAATACAAAATGTGCCATATGGATAAGAGCAATCTCCGTACTGCCTACATCCATCAGGCTGAACATCTTGAACAACACAGCCTGATGCTGCGGTAGCGGGCTGATTTCCTGATATCAATCGGGAGATGGTTAGGTCGTTTTCGTCCAGTGTTTAAGGGCAAAAGCGATTTGTTCCTAAGTAAAACGGGTTTTCTGCATGACGGATTGTTTTTTGAAGAAAAAGACGAACCGAAAATTCTAATTTAGCTGGCACGGTTTTCTGGGAAAAGATCAACGTAACGCCAAGCCACCAAAAAGAAAACGGGCTAGCCTAAGCTAACCCGTTGAATTTGTTGGCGGAGGAGTAGAGATTCGAACTCTAGAACGCTTTCGCGTCGCCGGTTTTCAAGACCGGTGCCTTCAACCACTCGGCCACTCCTCCGTAATGAGGCGCACTATAAACAGAGTGCCAGACGTTGTAAAGTATCATTGCGTTTAATCGCCTGAAAAATCATCTACCTGGTATCAAACGCATGTAAAATCGCCATAACGCTCATAAATTTAGCGATTTATAGCGTAAAGAAGGGTAAAACGTCTTTAATAACGATCTGTAACTATTTATTCTTTGCTATTGAATAATGGCACCCTTAAAGAGAGAGTCGCTTATATGGATCGTATTGTTGTTTCTTCTACACGTGAAAACTCCCTACTCAGCACACATAAAGTGTTGCGTAACACCTATTTTTTGTTGTCGCTGACTCTCGGCTTCTCCGCTGTCACCGCAACCGCAAGCACCGTACTTAATTTACCGGCTCCCGGCTTACTGTTAATGCTGGTGGGTTTTTATGGTTTGATGTTCCTGACCCATAAACTGGCTAATAGTCCGGCTGGCATTCTGGCCGCGTTTGCGTTGACGGGTTTTATGGGATATACGCTTGGTCCCATCTTAAGCACGCTGATCTCATCTGGCGCAGGTGATATCGTGATGTTGGCTCTGGGCGGCACAGCTTTGGTATTCTTCTGCTGTTCAACATATGTTTTGACCACCCGCAAAGACATGTCTTTCCTGTCCGGTATGCTGATGGCAGGTTTTGTCGTATTGATTGTGGCGGTCATTGCTAATCTGTTCCTGCAAATCCCGGCCTTGCATCTGGCAATCAGCGCCCTGTTCATCCTGTTCTCAGCGGGTGCGATCCTCTGGGAAACCAGTAACATCATCCACGGCGGCGAAACCAACTATATTCGCGCGACCGTTAGCCTGTATGTTTCGATCTACAATATCTTTGTCAGCCTGTTAAGTATCCTGGGCATTGTGCGTAACGATTAATTCGCCTTAGTGTTGTAAATTCAAAAAGCTCCACACTGTTGGAGCTTTTTTTCGTCCAAACCAAAGGTTCTTGGCCTGAAAAAACTTTGCTAAACTTCGGTACAATCGTATTACATCCGGGGAATTATTTTGGAGTTTGCAGGCCGTATCATTGAAACCGATGCCCAGGGATATCTGATGGACAGCGCTGACTGGAATGAAACGCTGGCGTTGCGGTTGGCTGAGCAAGAGGGCATTCAACTTACTGATGCACATTGGGAAGTGGTACGTTTCGTTCGGGTATTCTATCTGGAGTTCAACACTTCACCAGCAATCCGTATGCTGGTTAAAGCGATGGTGCAAACGTATGGCGAGGAGAAAGGCAATAGTCGTTATCTGTATCGTCTGTTCCCGAAGGGGCCAGCGAAACAAGCGACCAAGATTGCGGGCTTGCCAAAACCAGTCAAATGTATCTGACCGCTAATAGTGAATTTTAAAACCATCGTAATCGGTTATCCCGCGTGGTTCGATCAGTACTTTTTCCACACTGGCGCTGCGCGGACCACCATTCTTCAACCAGTCAATCAATTGTTCAACCTCTCGCTGCTCACCACAAGCGACGACCTCCACACTCCCGTCATCGTTATTGCGGACATAACCGTTGACACCGAGTTCAATGGCGCGGCGCTGCGTACTGTAACGAAAGCCCACGCCCTGAACAACCCCGTAAACATTGGCGGCGATTGATAACGTTGCCATCCGTACTCTCCTCTTCTATCAGCATGCTGCTCGTTTTCGCTAAGCGAGATTCTATGCACCAGACTGTTTCTTCGCCAGATTTAAACCATACTCTGAGTATGATGGTCAGCAGGGGAAACGCTGTATAAAAGCCACGCGACACGCTGCAGCGACTTGAAAAAAACCATTTAGCCCACATATAGAAGGTGTCATTGTGTGCTCAGGAGATTATATGATTATCTGTAAATTTGGTATCGGACAGTAGATCAGTCATAAACTTCTTGGGTATCCAGGTGTAGTGGAATACTGAATTTGGCCACCTGAACAGAGGTGATATGCTCACCTCAGAACAACACAGGTGCTCCAATGAAAAAAAGAAATTTTAGTGCAGA